>JBDVMU010000017.1:0-64037 GCA_039969995.1 Rhizobiaceae bacterium | reverse complement strand
ATGTAGATGCCGGTGTTGATGATGGCGCCGACGGTGGGACGGCTGCTGAGTAGGCTTCGGAATTGCCAAATGTGACCAGTGCAGCCAGAGTTGCGGCGGCCAAAGTGATGCGGTGGTTGGTAAAATCTTGAGTGCGAATTGTATGAGACATTGTTTTATTCCTTAAACTGGGTGGTGCGTTGTTTGCCCACCCAAAATGCCCCGCCAACATTTCATTTCCGCATCGCCCAAAAGCCAACAGAGTTTCAAATGTATCGAATGTTGCCACGCTGAAACATTGCAACTTTCATCCGGTTACGAGCTCATGCGTGGCGGATGTCTCAATTCAATTGGCAGACTCTCAACCGGCCGACGTGTCAGTCGGCTTGGAAATTTCACACCCCATCGGCTTCAAAAAATCACTGTTCGATTTGAACGGATGGTCAGCACCTGCCGTGCCGGGAACTGTCTGGGTTTGTGGAGGGTCTGACAGGTACGGGTATATGTTTGAAACTGTCCGGCAGGTAGCGGTAATACCAACCACTTCGTAGGCCAGTATCTCTTGGATTTTGGAATAGCCATTGTCGGCAACAGCTTCGATCTGATCGGTTCCAGTCAAATCGCGGTTAGTGACCTGAGACCCGTTTCTTCATGCATTTTTGAGTAGAATTCGTCCCTCACAAGGAGACGGATAAATGAGACAATCACGGTTCAGCGACGAACAGGTTTTCGAAATAATCAAGGCCGCCCAACACATTTGAACGGAGTCGCTCCCACCGGACGCGGTGCGTGGATGAAGCCTAAAAGTCTGCTGCGCAACATTGAAGCGCGCCTCAAAGCAAGGCTCTCCGCAACCAATTTCCCACAGGCGTGCAGCGATATCACCGAGCGTCAATCAGACTGCGACGAAAAGCGTGACCCGGATAAGCGAGAGAATCCGAAAAGAAAAAGGAAATGACCTTGTCCAGACCGACCAATTAGAGAAGCTGATCTTCGTCAATCCACGGGTCCACTAATTTCAACGTCTGCTTCGACGATTTCGGCTAAAGTGATTTAAAAGGCACCAATGGCGGCTTCCCCCCATTTTCACCATTCGGTCACCATCGGGTCACCGTGATCAAATTCACCAAAATTCGATCTAACTTAACCAAGTTCCACAATCGCGTCCCGGCTCACCCCAATTTTCAAATGCCCAACAAGCTTCACTTTCGTTGAGTTTGATTTACCCGGCTTCACTTTCCAAACAAATGTATTTCCACCATGGCATGCAAGAGGTCGTCGGTTCGATTCCGTCTAGCTCCACCACTCAGTCACCACAGTGACAGTGTTCTTTCACTCCTGATGAATAGTGGCCTAGTTTCCGTGATTTAGCGGTACTGTTAGCTCCATATTGATCTCGTGAGACGGGCTATTTAGCCAGATATGGGCAATTTTCTTACTTCGTCTCTCCGAGGCATTTCAGTGACCTCTTGGTGAGAATCCTTATTGGTCTGGAAAACCTAGATGGACCCGTTGTTCGTCCCATTGAAGGGGCAGGTCATAATCTGACTTGAACTTGAGTGCCGTCAGGTCGGAAGGTTGGTGGCCTGCAACGATCGCTTTGACGATGTCAGGGGCCAGATAGAATTGAACAGATTTTCCACCCCGCTCCCAGTGTCAGTTTTTGACCTTTGATTACGCGAACTGCCAAGTTGCAAATCAAGTCCAAACCGCGTGTCAGAGCAGATTACCTTCTCGAGTTCGATGTTGATTACGCTGCTGGTACTAAGAATTGAGAATGACGGAACACTGCGTCCCGTGTGTCGATCGCCGCGAGCCATGGTCTGGATAAACCAGTTGCATCTCGATGGTTTAAGTGGCGTGCCAGATAGGCCTTTGGCCATCTCTCCCCGGTTCACCCGGAAAAAGCTCTGGCGCATTGGGTAGAGCCATGCCACGATCCAACCAGGTGCTGACCAGTTTACTTGAGTTGGCGTCCGTGTTGGGGGGGGCGTGGATTTCGCGCAGATTTACAAGGGGGTAACATGAACGCAATTCGAAAGATTGTTTTGATTTCAGGCATTTTGCTTGCCTGGACAGGTGGCTTAACTGCCGTTGCCTCAGCGCAAGGCACGGATGAAAAATGCTTGCGCAATGTCAAGGACATCTGCGGTGACGAGCCTGCAAACCTGTGTTTTAGCAACCAGACGAACTGGGATTATACCCTGCCTGAATGTGAAGGCGATATTCAGACAATGATTGAAATGGCGCGTGAAGCCGGTGCGGGCATGGATTCACTCATTCCCGCAGCATCCTGGGGCGGGAAACTCCGAAGCGGGGCTGGCACGGAGTTCTCCCAGGTTGGTTCACTCAAAGAAGGCGAACCTGTTTCGCTGGTGGAGAACACCGGCGTGATTTTCAACGGCTTCCCCTGGTTCAAGATATTGTACCAAAATCCAGCGAATGGTCAGATGAATGAAGCCTATCAGTGGGGCGGCATTCTATGCGCGTTCAGCGACGTTGAAGGCGTTTATCAACGTTGCCCGGCCGACTGGCCTGCCGGTTCTCAAGCTGGTTCAGGTATCACCGAAGACCCAATCGCACCAGTTCATGGCAACAGCGACGAAGACAATGCCCAAATGGACACTGACGCAAAATCCGCGGTCAAAGATTGTTTAGAACGTG
This sequence comes from Rhizobiaceae bacterium, assembly GCA_039969995.1. Lineage (GTDB taxonomy): Bacteria > Pseudomonadota > Alphaproteobacteria > Rhizobiales > Rhizobiaceae > Pseudahrensia. The sequence goes on along the minus strand of JBDVMU010000017.1, from coordinate 61,394 downwards.
AGTCGAATGCGGCTCGGGATGGGTCGGCATGTATCGGCAAAATCGCTGATGCCTGCCTAGATCGGGACACCGTTCAAACGACCGTAAGCATGAGGCAGTGCGTAAGCCGGGAGTATACGGTTTGGGATACTCTATTGAATGAGATGTACCGTGAAGTCATGTCGATAGCTCCTGCCGATAAAACAGAGTTAGTGCGCTCCGCACAGCTCAACTGGGTAAAATTCAAAGAGAGCTTTTGCGCTTTGCCGTACCAAATCCTTGGCGGATCGATGTTCCTGCTTTCGGGCGACCAGTGCGCTACGAAAGTGACGGCCACTCAATACCTGAACCTGGTAAATCTCAGAAATGATATAAACCCCGGACCTTGAACCTGGAGGCAATCGGACCATCACGTGCAATATGTCAGGAGTTATCCTGCGGATTTTTTATTCTACTTGCTTGGTCAGAGTTACCACGGGTTTCAGTATGAACCGGATTTTGATGTGACGATTTGCTTTCGGCTCTTTCATAACAAGGCAAGTTTGTTAATGGGCATAACACCAACCTGGGCTAGGGACTGACGGCTTGAGCGACTTCAGACAAAAAACAACTGACCGGCTGAATCCAATGAATTCAAAACTGACAAAGCTTATTGTTGCCTCCCTGATCATAACAGGCAGCAGCATACCCGCATCAGGCTATAGCCCTGATAATCACGCCAAATCGATTGTCGATGCTGCTAAATTGTGCCGGGCAAATCACAACATTGCCATTTCAAACAGCCAATTGGCCAAGATCATTGTCGGTGTTGAAGAACCCGATCGCTTCTCCTGGTCGACTTTGCAGATGTTCAAACAACGGCTTGAACAGGGTTCCTATGGAGCGCAACGAGGTGTCTCGACGATTAGGATCGCAGCCCAGTCAATTCACGGTGGCCCCAATCCTACGCGACCTATCTATAAGAACACGGCAGCCGACCAGCTGGCGCTGAGCCAGACAATTCGTTTGCCAGAAAAAGACCTGTTGCCCGATCGACTGGCACTGGATGTGTATTCGTATGATACCAATCAGAGCGTTCGCAACAAAATGCTGATCAATGCATCGCAGTATTTGTGCGTGTCTTTCGCCCACAAAAGTGATGCGCAAAGCGCGCGAAAATTCGGCAATATGATGCACATGATCGGTGACACCTACTCGGCGTCACATGTTCAACGATCTGAACCAAAAGGATCGCTGACCAACTGCGGCACCGAAAAAATCGAATGGCAGTTCAGCATGGACCTCGTTTCGTGGAAAAGGCATCGCGCTGCCGATCTCGTAAACGACGACTGGCGCTTTAATTGCCTGGTTCAACATGGGGCTGAGCAGATCCGGTTGTGGAGTGAAGGCAGGCAGGCCGTCGCAAAAGCCCGCAATTCCATAATGAAACGCAAAGTTGCATCACAAGCGGTCAGGAAATCACTCCGACACCTGTGTCAAAATGTGGTGCGCTATGATCCGGCTACCTTGAGCAGACCTGCCGGTGGCGCCAGTGCAGCCTACTCCAGTGCAGGCGGAAGTGACTATTGGCGGCTATTGGCCAAGCAACTGCCCGACAAACCGATCCAGCCTGTCGGCCTCACGTCAGCGGCAGAAGCTGAAGCATTCTATCGCGGCGTGGCCGCTAAACTGATGGCAAAAGGCGAACAGGCTGAATATTTCTATCCCTCTCGCGATATGCCCGACCTCTGCAAACAGGTTTTGGGGCGCGGTCCATTGCACCCGGCGCTCCAGTGCACAAAGGTGGAAATCGAGTCTGCGATGCGGGGCAATTCCAGAGTCGAGACCATGTGGCTTCCGGCTCGCGATCTACGTTAAGAAGATCTTTGGAACCGTTTGACTTAACAGTGAAAAATCAAAATTCTTGATAAAGGTTAAGACGACAATTATGGCAAGCAATTGCTCGCTATCGGTTTGCCCCACCATCGCTCCCCTTCAAAATGCGCCTGGTCCAAGACTAAAACTGGCAACCAGTTCCTGTACAAGTCGTGCATATTGACGTGTCGAGATTTGATCAGGGCTGTGGACTTCAATCGACACAACTGGATAAGTCAAAGCAGAGTGGTTTTTTTGTTTAAAGGCACAACGACTGACAACTCGCCAAAATTGTTTTGCCCTACACCACTCTACTTGACGCCCCTGCCGACAACGCAATCACCCTTTGTTTGTAATTTTGTTGCTATCGGTATTAGAAATTGATGAGGGGTTTATTGGAAGTCTTTTTTCGTCTGGTGCGAGTACCACAAACTTGAGTTCATAAATCGCGTTATCCCCGACCATTTTTGCTGTATGTGTGCCAACGGGAATGTTGTTGAACTTAAAAGTACCAATGTTTTCATCCGCCGTCCATCTATCGTACTCAACCAGTTCGATCGTACCACTCTTCTCAGCATTGAGTATCAGGCCAGGTTCCCAAACATCACCACGCGTCATGGAATATGCGGCTCCCTTTTCAGGATACGATTTCTTTCCGTTGACCTTGATGTAAACTTGGTCAAGGTTACTTCCCAGCGTCGTATTCTTACATTCAATCGATAGCAAATATAACATGTTGCTCGGAGCCGTGAATGTGGTACTTGGTTTTTCATTATGCGTGCATCCGACTAAAAGAAGCCCGACTACCGCGGACGCTAGAATGCTAAAAATTCGACCAAGTTTCATGATGTTACCCACCAAATTCACAACCAAAAAACAGAGTGTCCCAAGATTTCTTGTGGTTGTCTAGCCCTCAGCTTCGGCGTCACCCATTTAGGCCTCGCTAATTTTTGCGAGTTGCCACCAATTCCAAATTAGAGGCATGGCCATTTAATTTGCGTTGATGTTCAAAGGAGATTTGCCATGCCTGATTTGTTGCTGCTCGCTCCTGTGCAGATGTCGACTGCAGAAGCGTTCTTTCCAAGGTCTCACGGCGTGCCACGTATTGAAAATCGGCGCGTAGTCTCTGGAATTGTCTATGTTTGCAACACGGTCTCTAGTGGCGCGATGCGCCGCGTGAATATGGCCCGCCCAAAACACTCTAAAACCGGTTTTGTCACTGGACGCTAATTGGGGGGCTGATCAGACATTCAGTCACCTGACAGCAGACAGCTAGCGGCCTGTCGAACGAGCGGCCGTTCCCCGCCATATCGGCGCACCCAAAGGTGGGTTGAACACGATACTTCATGCGGTGTGTCGTAGCGAAGGGTGATCGCTCATGATGGCTGACAAAGGGCATGATTGAAGAGCCGATGTCTTCATGGCAGCAATCATGGTCATAGCAATCATAATTTGGTGGATCTAATGAGTCCTGACCCAAGCTCACTTGCCGCGACTAAAAGTCTTTTGCATATCGAAGACCGTCATAAATAGCTGCATGTATGTTACGGCTAGCGACTGCATCACCGATACGGAACAGCATGAATTGCCCTTCCGGATTGCTGTTGGTCTTTTGCTCAACCCCCTCGATCAACGCCCGATGGTCAACCTCGCCAAAATTTTGAGATAGCGACTTCAAATCAAAGTAGAGCTCGTCCAGCGCATGGGTGGCGCATTCGACGACAACCTGATCAACCACACGTTTGGACTTGCGGTGAGAGTATTCAGACCCAATCGTTGCAACAAACTGGTTTCCCTCTCGCTCGATCGCCTCAAGTCGCGCGTTGACGGTTACCTTCACATCATTTTCGGCAAACACCCGTCCGTACGGCGCATGGTTCATGCCACTGACGTCGACGCCGAACATGCGTTCGGCCGTAACCACTTCAAGTTTGGAACCTGATGTCGACAGCAGTTCAGCAACCTGGAGGCCCTGTTCCTGTCCATTGTCATCAAACAACAGAACTTCAGCACCAGGCAAAACGTCGCCAGACAAAAGACCCCAACTCGATGTTGCCAGGTTTCCACCATTGCAAATGTTTGGATCTGGCAGACCACCCGTTGCGATCACGACAATATCTGGTTTCTCGTTGAGCACATCGTCCATCCCGGCCAGAACATTGCAGCGCAGGTCTACCCCCAACCGTTCAAGCTCGGCAACACGCCAGTCTGCGATCGCGGCCATTTCGGCGCGGCGTTTGGTGCGGGTGATGAGTCGAATTTGGCCGCCAGGTTTGTCCTGTGCTTCAAAAATAGTGACCTCGTGTCCCCGCTCGGCAGATGCGCGGGCAGCTTCCAGCCCGGCAGGACCGGCTCCGACGATCACCACCCGGCGAGGTGCCTCCGCAGGTTCAATGACATGGGGCAGCGTCGCCTCTCGACCGGTAGACGGGTTATGGATGCAAAGGGCTTCGTTTCCTTCATATATCCGGCCAAGACAATAGACCGCACCAACGCAGGGACGAATCCGATCTTCCTGACCGTCAATAACCTTTTGCACCAGGTGAGGGTCGGCAAGTTGCGGACGGGTTAGGCCAACCATGTCCAACTGTCCGGAAGCCACGGCATGCCTAGCATTGGATACATCGTTGATCCGCGCGGCATGGAACACCGGGACACCTGTTTCGGCTTTGATCCGTGCAGCGGCTGCAAGGTGAGGCATTGTCGGCATGCCCTGAATTGGCAAATAGTCCGCCAGCTTGTTATCGGTTTCAATCAAGCCTCTATTGACATTCAGAAAGTCAATCTTGCCCGTTGCCGCAATCGATCGTGCAATCTCGGCACCTTCTTCAATACTCAATCGTCCTGCTTCGACTTCATCCGCCGTCAGGCGCATGCCTACAACAAAGTCTGCACCAACCCTTTGCCGAACGGCTTCAATCACCTCCATCGTGAGCCGCAATCTGTTTTCGAGGGGGCCGCCATATTCATCTTCACGGTCGTTGAGCGACGGCGACCAAAAACTGTCAAGCAAATGGCCTGATGCATACAGCTCAATTCCATCCAACCCAGCTTCCTTCATGCGCTCCGCAGCATCAGCAAACCGTGACACAATCCGCGCAAGGTCCCAGTCTTCTGCCGGTTTTGGGAAAGCTCGATGTGCTGGTTCGCGTATCCGTGAAGTTGAAACGACCGGCAACCAGTCGGAGTGGTTCCATCCGGTGCGTCTTCCAAGGTGGGTCAATTGGATCATCACCTTGCAATCGTATTGATGACAATCGTCCACCAGCGCACGCATCCACGGAACGATTTCATCACGCCACAATTGCAAGTTTCCAAACGCTGCTGGACTGTCCTCTGCTACCAGAGCCGATCCGGCGGTCATGGTCATCGCACACCCCCCCTTGGCCTTTTCCCGGTGGTATAGCCGATAGCGGTCTTTGGGCATTCCGTCGTTTGAATAGGCAGGTTCGTGCGCCGTGGAAAAAATGCGATTCTTCAGAGATAAATGTTTGAGTTGATACGGTTGAAGAAGGGGATCTTTTGACATGCCGCAGTTCCAGTGCTGTTGCTCATGGCACCTTAAGACGCTCCGTCCATTTGGCAATATTCCAACCCGCTGGTGGTCAAATATACAAATTACTCAGAAACGCCTGTCACCGATGGCAAAACACTGACTGGTTGTAGCAGCAAGCTCGCTACCATCTCCAAAACCTGAACATTCAAGTCTAGCGCTTGGGCAGGTTGAGCTGCCGGGAAACGCCAAATTCATCCGAAGGCCAACCGAACCGCTTACTGACCCCCTAGTCTTCGAGCGGCATCATAATCTCGCCATCCATCGTTAAATGGCGAAGGCCAATTCCAGAGCCGCCTCACTTTCGAAGTCGCCAATGAACGACATTTGGTTGCTCGATTGTCCCAGTTTCACTCTGTTCATTTTCATCGTACAAATGAACTTCTTCGAGACTAAAATCTGAGTAGACCGCAGAATAGAAATCCAAAGCAGCAGATGCATTGCCCTGAAACATGAGGTGAGTTGAAACGTGGATCATGATCAATTCTTTTCACTGCCTAGGTCGAAACACATCAATAATACCCGATAAGGTATTCGAATTGACGGTCTCAGCATCCGAAGTTTCACAAGCTCCATGTTTCTCTCTTGCATCCCGACTACTTCTCCCCAAAGATCACCAAGCCACTTGTCTTAATGCGAGCATAACTCTGACCAAACCAAGTCAACTGCCTGAAGGCTATCACTCCGTTACACCTTACATGACGGTGGGGGATGCTGATCTTTTGATTGCATTCCTGTTGGCCGCATTTGAAGCATCGATAGTCAAGGAAGACAGAAACGATCGCGGCAGGGTTATGCACGCCCGGCTTCGTATCGGCGACTCCATCATCATGATGAATGAGGCAACCGAAAGTTACTCCCAGAACGTTTCGCAATTGCATCTATTTGTTGAAGACGCTGATGTGACGTACGAGCGCGCCCTAGGTTTAGGGGCAGAGTCAATTATGAAGCCCAATGATCGTCCGCACGGTGACCGCATGGCTGGGATCAAAGATCCAACTGGCAATATATGGTGGATTGCAACAAACCGCCTATAACCAAAATTTTGCGCCCACGCAGTTTCTTGTTGAACTCAATGCAAGCGACGTAGGACGTGCATGCAACGCCGATATACAGTTTTCCTGTTCCACCGTTTACACTCAGCCCTACAATGCACCCAACAGTAGACGAGCAGGACGCTCGTGAGAAAGGAGACACCATGCCGCTTGTCCGCATTTCGCTTCGTGAAGGAAAGCCACCTGAATTTCACAAATCTCTGATGGAACAAATCTATCTGGCTATGCGCAGCGCCATGGGAACGCCAGAGCATGATCGGTTTGCGGTCATCAGCGAACACAGTAAGAGCTGCTACAACAATAGCGGCGATTTCTTGGGCATCGACCGATCAGATGATCACATGATCCTCCAGATAACGGTTCTGGCGGGGCGCTCGGTCGATCAAAAGAAAGCGCTCTATGCAACAATTGCTGAGAATCTGTCTGTAGAACTGAATGTTCGCAAAGAGGACATCTTCATCAGCCTCCTGGAAGTCGCCAAGGAAGACTTTTCTCTTGGCAATGGCGTTGCGCAATTTGCCTGACATGCGGTGGGCAGAGGGCGATGATGCTCGGCTCTCTCCGCACTCGGATTTTGGTTGACCTACGTCGGTTACTTGCCACCAGATGGCGGCGCTTCGCTATGCCAAAACCCATCTCGCGCAATCTCCCTCATATCCCGCTACTTTGAAGAAGATGGCGCAATCGTTTTGTGGGTATGGGTTGCCTATTTCACCAGCAGCATCGCACGTTGCCACTGGATTTCATGCTACTTTGCTAGGCGAACCCCGTAAGCGATCTGCCACAGCGCAAATCGAATGGCCTTCATCAACAAAAGCAGCAAACTTGCCGCTCCTTTGCCAAGGTGATTGCGGGTCACAAAAATAAACATCAACCTTAGTAGCCACTGTGAATTTGTGATCGGCCAACATCTCAGAACCAAGATCCCAGCCACCAGGGGCAGCCCGAACTTAGACCTCAGGTGGGCACTCTCTGATAGGAACGGCATGCTTGATCTTGCGCAAGTCAAGGTATTTTTGAATAACATGCCGAAGGCAAAGGATAGCAAGCGGACTCCCTGGACAATTTTGTAGTTCCTTCTTCAAATCCCCTCAGGTTCGCACCTTCCGGCGATTTGCTCTGGCGACCAGTCTAACGCAGCTTCCTCGCCATCCAATGGCACGGACGTGCGTTGAAAGAGAGTTTACAAGAACTAGGCCGCCTTGCGCTGTCCCAAAGCACGTTGACCTCAATACGCAGCACGGTTGGCCGGATGCCCCCATTTCGAAACGAAGGGTTTGACGCGGGGAACTGACCGCATCGTGCTCAGCGATATTCGGCGTAGCATCATTGAGGCTGGCAGCCCATTCACCGACCGAGACATCATCCCACTACCTTGCAACCCTGAATCTATTGCCATCGGATGCGCGTTTCTTGAGGGTTCCAGCACCGCGCCAGTAACCGGGTTTTTGCCGCGCGAAAGGTTCAAATTAGCTCTGAATACAGAACCGTCGCATTGGAGTGCTCGCGCATCATAGCTTCGGCACGGGCTTGGTTGCCTCGCTGGAGGGCGTCGAAAATGATCATGTGCTGAGTATGTCCGATCGTCAACCGCAGCATTTCCTGTTCAACCTTGTCTTGATTGTAAACCAACACGCCAAGCTTGAGCAGCGGCAAAGTTTCAATGCGCTCATAGGCAAAGCCAATGAAACTGTTGCCGCAGGATTCCATGATCGTGTTGTGAAACAGCGTGTTGCCGCGTTGATAGGAGGCAATAACCTCTCCCTTTTCCTGAGTCGGCGCCAAAACTCTAGACGTCAGTTCCAGTGACTTGGAAAGGGCTGTTTCTACCTTCTCGCTCAACCCCTTTTCAGCCAACAGACCAGCTGCCAATCCTTCCAATGCACCGCGAACCTGATGTGCCTTGGAAATATCGTCTAACTCGACGCCCTTGACCGTGAAGCCGCGACCATCACGTTTTTGAATAAACCCTTCCACCTCCAAAGTGCGCAAAGCCAGTCGCGCCGGGGTGCGCGAGACATTTAAAAGCTTGGCAACTCCAACCTCGCTAATCTTCTCGCCGGCATTGATTGAGCCATCCACAATCATGCTGCGCAGGGTCGCAGTCACCCGGCGATCAACGGTCGTCTCAGCAGATTTCAGGCCATTTTCAATCACAACGCTACCAGGCTGTTGGCATCAATTTGGGTAAATTTGGATACATAATTCGGCATTTAATGGCAAATTCCGCCATCGGAAACGCAATCATCGCTATAGAAAATATGGTGGCACCCACAAATCTTGTTGAACTCCGGCTGAACTTATGGATACATTTTTCGTCTGGCGTCGGCAACTTCGATGGAAGTCGCGCAGACGCAGCATTCCAGGGAGGAACAAATGAAAAGACGCACACTCATCAAAACGACTGGAACACTGGCCGCTGGTCTGGCCGTTTCTACCATGCTCACGGCCGCTTCATGGGCAGCTGACACTGTCAAGATCGGTGCGGTGTGGCCCAAAACCGGCCCACTGGCAGGTGGTGCCACCATCACCCAGGGACCCAACATCGAACTTTGGGTCAAACAGGTGAATGCCCGCGGTGGTCTGAAGCTGAAAGACGGTCAGAAAATGATCGAACTGGTCGAATATGATGACAAGACCAATCCAGGCGAGCACATCAAGGCCGTTCAACGGCTGGCCACTCAGGACAAGGTCGACTTCATCGTTGCCCCTTATGGCACTGGCTTCAACATTGCCGCTGCTCCGATCTACGCCAAATACGGCTATCCGCAGATCGCCGTCAGCGCAATTTCCGACAAGATCGAGGAACTGACAAAGCGTTATCCCAGCCTGTTCTTTACGCTGGGTACAACCTCATCCTTCGTTGAAGGGGTTCGCGACATCCTTGTGAAGATGCGAGACGATGGAAAGATCGGCAACAAGGTAGCCATGGTCAATGTTGCTGATGCCTTTGGCATTGAACTGGCAGATGCAGCCCGCCCGATCTTCAAAGATGCTGGTTTTGAGCTTGTCTACGATAAGTCGTACCCCCTCGGCACCCCGGACATGTCACCGGTGATGAAAGGCGCAAAAGCTTCCAATCCAGATGCATTTGTTGCCTGGTCCTACCCACCTGACACTTTCGCGCTGGCTGAACAGGCGATCATCGAAAACCTGGATGTAAAGGCCTATTATTCGGCCGTTGCGACCTGCTTCCCAGCCTTTGGTGGCAAGTTCGGCTCCAAGGTGAACGGTGTACTCGGCGCTGGCGGTGTTGATCCAACGACAGATAAGATGAAAGCCTATCGTGCGGCCCATAAGGAAATCACTGGCAAGGTCGCCGACTATTGGGCGTCCGCCAACACCTATGTGTCGTTGCAAATTCTTGAACAGGCCATTGAGGGTGTGGGGTCAACAGACAAGGAAGCTGTAACCCAGTATATCAAGGACAACACGTTCGACACGATTATGGGTGACATCAAATTTGAGAACCAGTTCTCAAACAAGTTCTGGACCGTTGGTCAGTGGCAGGACGGTGTCTTCAAAGGTGTCTCGTCTGTCAATGTCGACGGTGCGGTCTCCGTCATCGAAAAGTCAGGCTGGAACTAAACCAAGTCATTTAGACTAAGTTATCGGCACGCGGACCTGTTCCCCGCGTGCCGCTTCTCGCAATTGGCGGCTTCGTATGGACATCATCATTTCCGGTCTGTTGTTAGGTGGCACCTATGCGTTGATCGCCATGGGGTTAAACCTTCAATATGGCGTCGCCCGCATCATGAATCTCGCAAATGGTGAAATGTTGGTGCTGGGGGCATTAGCTGCGTTTTTTGTCTTCACCACCCAGCAGATCAGTCCGTTGTTGACCATGGTCGTAGTTGCACCGCTGGCCTTCATCGGTAACTGGTTGATCTATCGCTTTCTCCTTCGACCGTTGGTGCGACGCGCCAAGAATTCCGGTCAGTTGGAAGTGGATTCCATTCTTGCCACATTCGGTATTTCCTTTGCGTTGGTCGGCATAATGGTGTCGATCCACGGCGAATATTTCACCTATTCATTCCTCGCCAATCCATTTGATATTCTGGGCACGACCGTCGGCCAAAACCGTCTCGTCGCCTTCCTAATGGCCGTGTTAATTGGGGTTCTATTGTATCTGTGGCTCAATCATTCTCGTCCCGGCATGGCCGTGCGGGCAGTATCAGTTAGCCCGGATGCAGCAAAGCTCGTCGGCATTAACGTGGCGCGTATGTCGGCAATCGCTTTTGCATTGGGTGGTGCTGTGACCGCTGTTGGAGGCACACTCATTTCAACTTTCATCACACTCGATGCGTCGGTCGGCGTGATCTTCACCATGAAGGCTTTGATTATCGTGATAATGGGCGGTGTAGGCGATATTCGTGGTGCCATCATTGCCGCCGTAATTTTGGGGCTAGTGGAAACAGCTGTTGCCACCCTTGTTGATCCCGGCCTGACCCTGGTTGCCGCCTATTTCATCTTTCTTCTGGTGTTGCTGTTCCGTCCCCAGGGACTGTTCGGGAGGCGAAGCCAATGAATCAGGGGGGATTAGCTGGCTTGACCATCGGGGCCGGGCTGCTGGTTCTGGCGGCACTGTTTCCGTTTGTTGCAGACGGCTATTGGATGTCGATTGGTGTTACCGCCGCCATGTACACGGCACTGGCGACGAGCTGGGCACTGTTCTCCGGGCCAACGCACTATATTTCCCTCGCCAGTGGGGCTTTCTTTGGTGTCGGCGGCTACCTCGTCGCCACCGGCATGAGCGACTATGAACAATCCTTTTGGCTGATGACGGCCATTGCGCCCTTTGTGGCTGCATTACTCGCAGCCCTTATCGGCTTTGCAACTCTGCGCCTATCTGGCGTTTACTTCGTTATCTTCACCCTTGGACTCGCGGAAATGGTTCGCAATCTGGTGTCTTGGATTCAGAACAACTTTCTCGGCTCGCGGGGTCTCTATGTTCTGACTGATTTCGACGACACCCATATTTATTGGATGCTGCTGGTTGTCGCCGCCGTTATCTATTTGTTTGGTTGGTGGCTAGGGCGCTCAAAACTGGGTTTCGCTCTGCAGATCATTGGTAACGATGAATCGGTCGCCAAACATGTCGGCATCAATACCGCCTATTCGAAGGTCGTCTTGTTCACGACGACCGGGTTTTTCGGAGCGCTGATCGGCGCGATCATCGCACCTCGCTATTCGTATATCGAGCCCAATCAGGTGTTCTCGCCTGAGCTCAGCTTTATGGTTGTTATCATGGCCCTGCTTGGTGGCACAAAGCGCTTGTGGGGGCCGCTTGTTGGCGTCATCCCATTCACGCTGATTTGGGAATACATCAATTCCAATTTTTCCAATTATTCAACTTTGCTGCTCGGACTGGCATTTCTGTTGATCGTCTATCTAATCCCCAATGGCTTCGCTGGCCTGATTGAAAAGGCCTATGCCAAAGCCAGAACTGGGGCCATGTGATGAGCACTGGACGAACACTATTGCAGGTCACAAATGTCACAAAACGTTTCGGCGGATTGGTCGCCGTCAACGGCATGAATTTTGACGTTAAGGAACATGAAGTCATGGGCATTATCGGACCGAATGGATCCGGCAAAACCACCATGATGAATTTGATCTCCGGCGCATTGAAAGTGTCTTCTGGCTCGATCTCGCTGCAGGGTCGTCGCCTTTCGGAAATGTCCGCCGACAAGATTGCGCAAACTGGCGTATCACGCACCTTCCAGCTGGTACGGATATTGCCGGGCCTTTCTATTGTTGAAAATGTTATTGCTGGTGCGGCCTTTGGCCATCGCCGCCGTTGGGGCAACGAAGCGCAGTATTTCGCAGAAACTCTGCTCGACCGACTGGGTCTCGCAGACCAGATGCACCAACCTACCGACTCACTCACCTATATCGACCAAAAACGTTTGGAGCTTGCCCGCGCATTGGCCTCCGAGCCGGAGGTCCTGCTGCTCGACGAATGGCTCGCCGGCCTCAATCCGACCGAACTGCAGATCGGCATCGAACTGGTCTCAGAATTGCGACGCGAAGGCCGCACAATTATCTTGGTGGAACACGTAATGGATGCCATTCGCTCCTTGTGCGATCGTTGTGTCGTAATGAATTCCGGTGGCAAGATTGCTGAGGGCACACCTGCAGAAGTGTTGGCCGACCCCGAAGTCATCCGCGCTTATCTGGGAGATGAGTGATGCTAGAGGTTGACGGTCTTTTCGTGCGCTATGGTGCCCATCCGGCGTTGAATGACGTTAAACTGAGTGTCAGTTTCGGCGAGATCGTCGTAATTTTGGGAGCCAATGGTGCGGGCAAATCTTCCCTCCTCAAAGCAATCGCCGGGACCAGTGAAGGCGATGTGATAGGCACTGTTAGCCTCGATGGCACCTTTCTATCTGGCGAAGGTGCGGACGTAATCGTTGAACGTGGCATTGCGTTTGTTCCGGAAGGTCGGGGCATTTTTGGTGATCTTACCGTTGGTGAAAACCTCTCACTTGGGGCCTATTCAAAACACGCCCGGAAATCACAATCCGCCAATCTGAATAGGGTTTACGAACTGTTTCCCAAATTGAAAGAACGCAATGGCCAGATTGCACGAACCATGTCTGGAGGCGAACAACAGATGGTCGCCATTGGTCGCGCCATGATGTCGGATCCCAAAATCCTGATGCTGGACGAGCCGTCCCTCGGACTCTCTCCGCTGCTGTGCAAGGAACTCTTCTCCAACCTGACCAAAGTGCGCGATACGGGCATTGGGGTGCTGATGGTCGAGCAGAACGCCAAGCAAAGCCTGGCCATTGCCGACCGTGGATATTTGATCGAGAACGGTGCTATCACTGGCCAGAACGACGCCCATTCCATGCTCAATGATCCAGCTGTTCAAGCTGCCTATCTCGGCGGTGCAGCAGCGGCGACGAACGCAGCGGAGAGAGTTAGTGCAGAAGCGACGAGACCTGCCGACGATGTTGGGCTGAGCATCGACGGGTCCAAAACCTTTATTTCCCTCGGTGGCCTGACAAACAGCGATGTGGCACCGGTATCCGATGAAGCCATTTCATCAATGGTTTCTCGTGCATCCCAAACCAGTCAGAATATTGCAACTCCGTTGCCTTCTGGGGCCAGTACCAAACAACCGATATCAAAACCAGCACTCAATGAGATTCCAACCCGGGTGGTTGTGCCTGTGCACGATGATCCTGAATTGAATACCCTGCTGCGTTCCTTTGAAGATTCCGCCCAACGGGCCCGCAGCGCTGGCCGCGGCTTCGGTGGCAAGGAAGCAACTCAAAAGGTACTAAACTCATCAACAACAGCCCGCGCAACCGAAATAGACAACGAAGAAAATCTTCCAACCATCCCGGTCTTCAAGAAGTCCACCGTGGAAGTCTATCGTCGGGCAACCGATGGCACCATGCAGCGTGTGAAGAGGTGAAGTAATGACCCACATGTACGACAAGTTCTTCGCAGGCGGAGAGTGGAAGAAACCTCCCTCCAGTTTCGACGATATGAATCCGGCAGACGATTCCGTCTGGGCCACTGTCGCCGATGCTACTCGCGCCGATGCGCACAATGCAATCAACACTGCCCATGAGGCCTTTCACGAGTGGTCTGCCTTACCCTTCACCACCCGCGCTGAGTTCATGCTCAAAATCGTGGCTGAAATCGAGCGCCGTAAGGACGATCTCGTCAAAGCTGTTCAGGGTGAAGGCGGCGGGTGGTTTGGCAAGGGAATGTACGAAGCTCATGCGCTGCAGGAAATTTTTCGCGCTGCTGCCGGAGCAGCCTACGGATCAATAGGCGAGATGCTACCCTCTGCCAGTGGCAAAATTTCCATGGCCGTGCGCCGACCGATGGGTGTTGTATCGATTATCAGTCCTTGGAATTTTCCCACATTGCTGTCAGCCCGTCAGTTCTCGTTCCCTTTAGTGGCTGGCAACACCATCATTCTCAAACCTTCTGAGGAAACACCTTATTGTGGGGGGCTTTTCTTTGCCGAAGTTTGCGATGCGATTGGCTTGCCTGCTGGTGTTTTCAATGTGATCACATGTTCGCGCAACAATGTTGCTGGAATCGGTGATGAACTCATTGAAAACCCGCGGGTCAAGGGCATTGCATTTACAGGCTCAACCGCCGTGGGCCGTTCAATTGCCGCCAAGGCTGGGGCGCACCTGAAGAAATGCTGCATTGAATTAGGGGGCAAGGACGCCCTGATTATCTGCGACGATGCGGATCTGGATCGAGCAGCTCAGCTCGCCAATTTCGGCTCGTTCATGCATCAGGGACAAATCTGCATGAGCGTTGAAAAGCTCCTGGTGCACGAAAAGGTCTACGAACCCTTTCTCGAAAAATTCAAGGCGCGCGCCGCGAAATTGAAAGTGGGAAGCCCCTTGGCAGACCCGCAAAACATCATCGGCCCGCTGATCAACGACAAACAAGCCAACAATGTGCGCGAGCAGATCGAAGATGCGGTTGCCAAGGGCGCAACGGTCGAACTGGGCGGAAAAGTCAACGGTCGCTATGTCGAGCCAACCATACTGACTGGTATCAAACCTGACATGTTGGTCTACCAAAACGAGACATTCGGACCGGTATCGCCAGTCATTCCATTCCGCACAGACGAGGAAGCCATTGCTCTGGCCAACGACACGCCATACGGCCTGTCTTCTGGCGTGTGTACTCGGGACGAATACCGCGGCATGGAAATCGCCCAGGCACTGGATACCGGCATGTCTCACATTAATTGCTCGCCCATCAATGATGAGCCCAACGCGCCGTTCGGTGGCGCCAAATCTTCAGGGATTGGTCGCTACGGAGGACGCTGGGGTATGGAAAACTTTACTGAAACCCGCTGGATCACAATTGAACGCGGCGGCAAAAAAATCCCACCGGCCTTTTAGGAGATACCGATGAACCAAGAACCCTGGGCAAGTGGAAAATTCCTCGCAGACAAGACAATAGTTGTTACCGGTTGTTCCTCCGGAATCGGCAAGGAGACCGCACGGCTGATCAAGCGGCTGGGTGGTGATGTACTCGGCATTGATGTCAACAAGACGGATGATCATGTCGACGAACTCTATATCGCTGACATGTCCGACCGCCGCACCATCAAGGCGCTGGTTCAAGCTTTGCCAACGCGTATCGACGGCATCGCAAATATCGCGGGCCTGCCACCAACAGCCCCCGCCAACAAAGTGCTGCTGGTCAATCTGGTGGGCTTGAAATATTTCACCGAACTGATGATTCCAAAGCTCAATGACGGTGCATCCATCGTGAACTTGGCCTCACTGGCAGGTTTCGGGTGGCCTCAGGCAATCGCATCGATCAAGGCCTCTGATGATCTCGATTTTGAAAATGTCGATCAATTCATCAACGAACATAAGGTTGGCAATGAAGGCGGGCGCAGCTATTTTTACTCCAAGGAAGCGCTAATCTGCTGGACCATGCAGAACCGCTGGACCTGGCGAGATCGCAATATTCGCATGAACAGCGTCTCTCCGGGGCCAGTCGACACCCCAATCCTGAAAGACTTTATCGAGACTTTGGGGGAGCGGGCCGAGGAAGACATGAAAGTAATGGACCGTCCTGGAACAGCCGAAGACATTGCTCCGATTGTGGCATTTCTGCTGTCGGACATGACACACTGGATCCGCGGCACAAATATCCCGGCAGATGGCGGCATGTCGTCGAACATCCTTTGCCAAATGCACCAGCTTTAGGGAAACTCAGATATGAACACGATCATCACATGGGGCATCATCGCCCTTATCATTCTGGCGGTCATCATTATCGTGGCGGCTTATTTTTATCAGCGCTCAACCCGTGAGGTCAGTCTTATCCGCACCGGTGCCGGTGGACGCAAGGTAGCGATGGATGGTGGCCTGCTGGCCATTCCCTATTTCCACGATGTTTCCCGGGTCAATATGCAGACATTGCGGCTGGAGATCCGACGCTCCGGGGAAAGCGCACTGATCACCAAGGACCGTCTTCGCGTGGATGTTGGAGCTGAATTTTATGTGTCGGTTGATCCAACCGAGGACGCTATTGCCCGCGCCTCCCAGACATTGGGTGATCGGACCTTCAACCCCGAAAAGCTGCGTGATCTGATAGAAGGCAAGTTGGTCGACGCCTTGCGCGCGACAGCGGCACAGATGACGATGGACGAGCTGCACGAAAACCGCGCCGACTTCGTCAACCGGGTTGCCACGATGCTCAGTGAACCGCTTCAACGAAATGGCCTGGCCTTGGAAAGCGTATCGCTTTCGGCCCTCGACCAGACGCCGTTCTCTGCATTGGACGAAAACAACGCCTTCAACGCCGTCGGCATGCGCAAGCTTGCTGAGGTGATTGCCAAGTCGAAAAAGGAGCGCGCCGAAATCGATTCTGATGCAGAAGTCGCGGTCCACCGGTCTTCGATGGAAGCCTCAAAGCGCAAGTTGCAAATCGACTTGGAGCAACAAGAAGCTCAGATCAAACAGGCTGAGGTATTGGAAAGTATGCGTGCCGCCCAATTGGCGGAAGTCGCTGCTCGCAAGGCAGAAAGCGAAATCTCCGTGAATGAGGCCCGGATCAGGATGGAGCAAGATATCCGCACGGCCGATATCGCCCGCGAGAAATCAATCCGCGAAGCGGAGATTGCCCAGAACCAAGCACTGGAAATGGCTGAGCAGGAACGCACTATTGCTGTCGCCAAGAAAACCCAGGATCAAAGCAAGGCACTGGCTGCGGCGGACCTGGCGAAGGCGGAGGCAATCAAAGCTGCGGAAGCCATCAGCACCGCCAGAGCATTGGCTGAGGCACAGCGTGTGAAGCAGATTGCCCTGTTACAGGCTGAGCAGGAAGCGGAAGTTTCGGCCGAAAAGCTAATTGCGCAGGCCAAAACCGAGGCAAGCGTTGCTGTAGAAGCAGCCAAAACCACTTTACAAAACGCCAAGGCAGAGGCCGACTCGGCAAAGTTGCGCATTTCGACACTGAAAGATGATATGGAAGCGCGCGCCAAAGGTCAGAAGGCCCTCAACGAGGCAGAAAACGTCTTCAGCAAAGAGATTGTCAGTCTCAAGGCCGACATCGCCCGTCTTGAGGCCCTTCCAAAAATTGTTGAGCAGATGGTCAAACCTGCTGAAAAAATTGATTCCATTCGGATCAACCATTTAAGCGGCAGCGGTGGCGGCGGGTCAGGAGGTAGCGATAGTACCAAACCACCGGTTAATCAGGCACTGGACTCGATCATGGAGATGGCCGTGCAATTACCGGCCTTAAAACGAATTGGGGAAGAACTCGGCCTTAATGTCGAAGAAGGCCTTTCCGGTCTGACCGAACCGAAGTCAAAAACATAGAAGCGCGATTGCGCGCTGAGCTTGGACGCCCAACTTCCAGCAGACAATCGAGGCACCCAAGCATTCTTCGATACTACATTAAAAAGGGCGCCAGCAACGTGGAGCGACCGAGTATTTTTGAGCGAGCAACATATCCGACCCAACGCGGCAAAACAGGTGTCAGCGAGTAAACCAGCAGCACGGTTCTGATCTTGTTCGCGCTCTTCGATAAAACCGATGGCGTTCAGGTGCTCAATCTGATGACATTTTGATCTCTGTCCCATCATTTACTCCTTGATGATGAAGATGAATCAAAACACTTAGTTAGAAAATCAACCAGGTTGGTTCCATTGGCGCTGAATCATCACAGTCAAGTCGGTCCAATATTTCGCGTTGAGGACAGACAAAGAATCTCCCGACCCAAGCGTTGACATCCGGCAAAGTCTCCCTGCGAGAATGAACGCGGCTTAAGTTCAGGATAGTGGGGTGGGAACTGTGGCCCCAGACAAAACCCCTCAGATGACTGCCTACAGAACGCACATTGGGGGAAAAATGAACTCCAATAACGTAGAGAGATTTGACAAACTGAAGTCAAGTTTGAACCAGGAAATATTGGTGCGCACGTATTTGCCCCAGACATTTATTATCAATTATATCATAAACTTACGCGTCCATTGAGGCAATCAATTCGATGCCGCATCCGGGCACCCCAAACAAAAATTTTGGAATTGAAGAAAAACCAGCTTGTTGCGATTTTTTACAAATGCGCCGGCATAATTATAGCATAACCGAAGCAGCTCAGGCCTGCTGCAAATATGGCTGGTGACCGGACCAAATTGAAGTCCATTGCGGTTTTATCAATATAGGAGATTCTCCACCCCGCTCCCGACAAAGCGGAAAAGATACTGTTGCAAGAATCGATGCTGACGGTCCAATTTGCCTGACTCGACTTGGCCTATTGCACAACTTCCAGCTTCGGCGCCTGCACTTCAATGCGTTTGTCGGATTCTGACAAGAACCGGATCATTTCGAAGGTCGATTGCGGCTTACCGAAATAGTAACCTTGAATTTCCTGACAACCCAATTGTTGGACCAGACGCAAATCGCTCTCGGTTTCAACCCCCTCGCACAACACCTTGATGTCAAAGCCATCGGCCAGAACCTTGATCGAACGCACGATCGCCTGATTGGTCGGGCTCTTGGCTAGGTTTCGCACGAAGGACTGGTCAACCTTGATTTTATCCATCGGGAACCGGGCCAAGTATCCCAGCGAGGAATAGCCAGTTCCAAAGTCGTCCAAAACGATGGCGACACCCATGGATTTCAACAAATCCAACTTGTGCAGAAGTTCGTCATCATCACCGATGAAACTTGATTCTGTCAATTCGATGACCAATCGCTCTGCCCGCAAGCCACTGATTTTCAGAGCATTACGCACGTCCTGAACCACGTCACCGCGGAACAGCTGGATCGGAGAGACATTGACCGAAACGCTGACATCTTCGTCCCAGGCCATGGCGTCACGGCAGGCCTGATTGAGAATGAACTGACCAATCTGCAGAATCAGCCCCGTCGTTTCTGCGATTTCGATAAATTCAACTGGCGACACTTTACCAAACTTGGGATTGGTCCAGCGGATCAGAGCCTCGGCCCCGACCGGCTTCCCCGTCATCGATTCAACTTGCGGCTGATAAACCACATGGAATTCACCGGCGGCGAGAGCGCCGCGCATCTCCTGTTCGAGTTCACGCGCCCGTCTTTGTCTGGAATTGGTCTGGGCATTAAACGCTGCGATGCCGTTGGGTCCTTGTTTTTCGGCCTCACGCAAAGCAAATTCTGCGTGGTTCAACAGATCTGACGCCGTGGCGGTACCAGGGATACTTGCTGTGGCGTGGCCAACACAACAATCAATCGAAACCGCTTGACGGTTGATCATGATCGGATCCGCCAGGTCATCCAGCAGTTGCTGAGCAAAATCTGTAACTACCTCTTTCGGGGTTCCAGACGTAAGACGAATACCAAATGTCGCGCGATCCAACCTGGCAACGCCAGCAATATATTCGTTACATTCGGAAAACTTTTTATACAGGGCACACAAGAGTTGGTCGCCAATTTCGCGCCCCATTGTATCGACCAAACTATCAAACCGCAGCAACCCAATGGTAAAAATTGTGGTTTGCGATTCAACCTCACCGTTACCCAACAACGCCCCTGTGAAACGGTTCCGTCTCTCAGCACCCGTAAGCTCATCAAATTTTGAGAGATATTCCAGCCGTTCGCGTTGCTCGACTTCTAGTGTCACGTCGCGGGCCGTTATCGTGGCGATATAGAAGGTTTCGATCTCTGCTTCAGAGTTCGCGACTGGTTTGTTAACTTGCGACGGGGTGACGCTGTAGTCGATGACTGAACTAACGCCTGTTTGCCTCAATTCCAAACGGCCTTGCGCCGAATACGACGATGCCGTTTCTGGATTCGCCTTTAAACGCTGAATGGCCTGCTGCGCATCTTCGCTCAATTTTCGAGGTAGTAACGCAGGCGATCCGGATTTGGGATCATCCGGCGATGTTGCAAACAGCATGGAATACTGGGCGTTTTGCTCCAGCAATTCGCCATTTTCGCGAATAATCAAAATGGCATCAGAACTGTCCTCGAAAACTTGATCCAGCACCTGCCTTGTATTGGCGGCTTCGGCCTTGGCAAGACGCAGCAGCCATGTCCGCACATCCAAGTCCCCAGCGGTTCGCACAATAGCGATCAGCGCAAGGAAGGCCAAAATTGGAACCGTTGACGCCTGGATTGCCAAATCCCGGAAAGCAAGATGTGCCCCCCCTTCCAAAGCCACCGCCAGGCCAATGATGACAATCATCTGAACCGCCAACCGCAAGCGTGGTAATATCAGCAGGGCCAATATCGATAGCAATACGATAATCCCAAGGATCAAAATCAGCCCCGTTCCTTGAACCACCCTTTTCTGAACAAGAGTTTCAGCAGCCAGAATCTGTAAGATTGGTCCAGATATCACGCCGTAGACAGGTGTGCTGAGATTGTCGCGCAGTTCCAGCGCATGAGCGCCGATGAGGATCGATTTTCCTTCAACGGCTGAGCGAGATACGTCCCCCTTTAGAAGATCGGCCAGCGAATAGGTGGGAATGCTTTGAGGGTCGATGGAGAAATCGATCGGAAAGTGAGAAAGATCGATCTGTTCTACACCAGCCAGAACGGACGACAGCGACGGTACCAATTCATCGACAATTTCGCTTGCCAGCGGATAGTGGCGTACCAGTCCATCCGACTCCGGAACAACATTGACACTGGCGATCCAGGCCTCATTTGAAAACAGTTCAATTGGCGTCGACAGCGCCAATCCACTTTCACCAGAATCCATGGTAAAAGGTTGCAGGAAGGTGGGAAGCACAACACTGGCGTTGGAATTACGAAGTGCTTCAGCCAATCGCTCATCTTCTGATGGGGTGGATGGTGTGCTGAAATCGACATCGAAAGCGATTTCTGCTGCACCCAATTCTGACAATTTTTCAATCGCTTGGGCGTGAACGGATCTGGGCCAAGGCCAAACGCCGACAGCGTCCAGGCTCTTCTTGTCAATGCCGACAAAGACAATCTGCTGACTGGCCTGCCGCGGCCAAAGCTCCATGCGAAGCTCTGTAAGCTGGTGGTGAATGGGCGTGAGATAGCCAGTCGTTGCAAGGGCCACGGAAACAATCAACGCGGCCGCGATGCTCCTAAGGTTTGTGAATGATCCTTGCATGGTGACTCATAAGCATCAGAAACGATCAGTTTCCGTTGCCATTTCCATTTCCGTTGCCGTTGCCATTGCCATTGCCATTGCCATTGGAGTTGCCATTAGCGTTGCCATTAGCGTTGCCGTTGGAATTACCATTGGAATTACCATTTGCGTTGCCGTTTGCGCTGCCGGTGGAATTCCCTTCCGAACTGCCATTGCTGTTGCCATTGGAATTCCCGTTGGAATTGCCATTACTGTTGCCGTTGGAATTCCCATTAGAATTACCGTTGCTGTTGCCGCTGCTAGAGGCAAAACCAGAGTTGTCAGATCTGCTGCTATTCGAACTGCTGTTTGGTTTTCGGCTGAAGATTCGTGACAGCGGAGAGATCTTCGAGGCGCCTCGGCCGCTGACCGAGATCTTGCTCGACGAAGAAGACGAAACGCCGGCATTTTGACCTGAGGTAACATCTATCGCTTCGCCGCTCTTGACGGATCGTACGCCGACAACACCCCGTTTTACCGAAACAGTTGCGTTGCGTTTGGTGACATTCACTTCAAATCGAGTACCTTTGACGACAGCGGCAAGCAGCCGAGTTCTGACTGTAACGTGTTTGCGCTTGCGGGTTTCGACATCCAACAGAAGCGACCCAAACTCCTGCTGAATGTGGGTTTTGCGGCCATTGGCCTGGCTGCTTCGCAGATATGCCAATGTGTTGGGGCGGTACATGATCATTTCCTTACCCCGCCGCAAAATCAGTCGACCACGCTTACCAGTGTGGATCCAGCTGCGTTTTGGGATCTTCATGCCGCGTTTGATTTTGACCCAACTTTTTTTGTCGAGCGTATAGCGCGCGGGTTGGGTGACCTTTGATGCGACCCATTGCGAGGCAAAAGCTGCCGTTGGCAACATCACCATCATTAGTAATGTCAAAACAATTTGAATCTTACTGCGAAGCATCAATCCCATCCTTGTGAGGTATGAGAGTATGCCAAAGCGAGCTTACGTTATGTTAAGTGCGCTGGGGAACTTGTGGGTCTGGTTTATAAAACCTCAACAACCGCATGTGAAAATTCGCAGTCGGCTATTGGGTGTCAAAACAATCATGGTGCCAGACGTTGTTCACACGTGTCTCGGCAAGCTGACCGGGCGGTGGCGTGCGCTGGACCTCAAACAAGATCGAAAATGAGGAGAGTGGCGCCAAGTCACTGCGATCTCGGCCCCAAGTCCTGCAAAGGTAGCGGGCATAGTTGCGCGCCAGAGCCTTGTCGCCATCTCCATATGACTCGTCTTCTAGATTGGCCAACAACTTGCGCCAGCGGCCAGTATCATAGTCCTTGGCGGCATGGGTGTCCCAACGCGCGGCCGGGGCTCCAACTGTCATCCGGTAAACATCGACAATCGTGCCGTCTTCAAGTTCCCCTTCAATGATCGGCCGCGGACTGTCCAATTCTGGATAAGGCGCGAACATGGTCCAGTTCTGATACAGTCCAAGTGCCTGTCGTGTTTGGATAAAATCACTAGGCAAGGAAATGCCAAGTTTGGGCAATGTTGACAGGTTTTGCACGGTGACAAATGTGAACAGGCCGATAACCACCAGGGAACCGATCCGGCCCATGGGCTGACCCGGTGGACCATCGCGCCAAGGCATCAGGACCCTGGTCAATTGCGACAGACCTGATCTGTGCCTGGCAACCTGCTCGTAGACGGCGTTTCCAATCGCATTGACCCACCCCCATCCTGTAAGGCGCGAAACCGGGGAGAACACCGGCGACGCCTTGATCAACAATCCAAACGCCGCCCA
This sequence comes from Rhizobiaceae bacterium, assembly GCA_039969995.1. Classification (GTDB taxonomy): domain Bacteria; phylum Pseudomonadota; class Alphaproteobacteria; order Rhizobiales; family Rhizobiaceae; genus Pseudahrensia. The sequence goes on along the minus strand of JBDVMU010000017.1, from coordinate 38,103 downwards.
TTTTAACGCCCGTTCGTTGCCCAGAGTTACCACCCAGGAATTGTTGGCCTCCAGAATTTTGCCAATTTCCGGGTCCTGCTGCGCAGGCTTCAATTGTGTGCCGGGAAGCAACAGGAACACCTTCAAAATATGGCACATTTTCAAGCAAAAACCGCAATCCTGATCATACCAGATCGTTACTTTTGGAGCAGCTCGTGGACGCAGCCGGTCCTCAATCTGGTCCCACATCCAACCCGGCATGAAAGTAAGGTTCATGACAATGGAAATGAATGGGAAAAGGCCAATCTCCAAAAACAGCCAGAACCCCAAATGCATGGTGATGAACAGCAGCATCAACACGGCCCGCACCGGGCGATGAAAGATCGGCGAAAAGATGAGGATCGGCCCAACAAGCTCCAGCACCCAAACATAGTAAGTCAGTCCCTGCATTAGCGTTTGAAACTGTCGGAACCAAAGCGCAAATGAGGTGGCCATGTAGTCGAGGTTGAGCGCGTAGTAGACGGCCTGTCCATCAGGGATCCAAATCGGATCAGACTTCAGCAGGGCGCTGAAAAAATACATCGACATGCCCTGCAAGAGCAGGGCGACTGTTGCCCAAGACCAATAGGAATTTGAGGTTGGATCGCTGCCGTGTTGGCGGCTCAGCGCAAAGTCGATGGAATAGCGGGCGCCAATCGGTAAGAACAGGGCCCAAAACGTCAAAAGAAGAGCCAGATTGTCCTCGCCGGACAGAATGAAGATATTGCGGTTCTGCACCGACAACAGCAGCGCCCAACTGATCAACGTCATAAGCCCTGTGCGCCAGCCAAGGGTCAATCCAATGGCGGCAAGCCCGGCGAGGAGGAACAACAGCGCCTGCGCAGTTGCCGTTCCATTGAACATGTGGAGCGACCATGACCCGTCGGCTAACAATCCAATCTGAATGTGACGCGGCAGAACGCCAAAATCTGTATAATGGGCAACCAAGTCTTGCGCCCGAGACAACACATTGAGCAGCAGATAAATGCCCAGCAGGATCCGAAACAGCGCTAGAGTGCGCAGATCAATGGAAAAAATGGTTCGCAGTGGTGTCCAGGTTATCATCCTGAGCAAGCGGCCTCTTGGTGAACAGCAAATTGGTTGCGAGAGCAAGCAAATCGAATCAGTGGATTCTTTTTAACACAGCTGCATCAAAGCACGGGAGTGAGCCTGACTGGTCGAGCAGATCGTCATTGGACTTGCGGTATCCGAAAACCCTGCCGCTGTTCTTCCTGGCCTTATTGTATCAAAGACCGGGCGCTCATCATCGCCTGAAATGCTGATGACCGAGAGCACGCCTCCTGGTGCCCATTCGCTGGACAGGCAGCCCTCCAATGCCGGAAATTGCCGTATGTTCTCGATAGCAATTCCCGCTTGAGCTGCAAGTTGGGAAAGCCTTACAGCTGGACGTCACTTGCCTTCCAAAATCGAGGACCGTTGATTATCGGCTGCTCGCATAATAACTCACCCGGCGTTCAAGGTAGGCAAGAAACTCCGATAGTGTGAAAGCAAGTGCAAACAACACGATTAGGACAGCCCAGAAGTGCGACATCATGAAGTTGTTGGAATACAGCTCAAACAACGCGCCAAAACCAACAATTGAGATCAGCAATTGACCGATGATCACGCCCTTGACCGCGCGGATGACGCCGATGCGTACGCCGCCGAGGATCTCGGGAAGCGCCGCCCAAAAGTATATCTTAAAAAAGGCGTCGAGCGGTGAGGCACCAAAGCTGCGAGCCATCTCCACCAGCGATCTGTTGATCTGTTTCACACCAGCACGCGAATTCAAGATGATAATCCAGATCGCAAACAGGGTGGTGGTTATGATGATCGACTTCATACCGAAGCCGAAGAGCACCATCAACACTGGAACCAGGGCGGTTAGTGGTGCGCTGAGAAAGATATTGACCCAAGGCAGAATAAGTTCATCCAGCAACCGGCTTTTGCCAATCAGAATGCCAACTGGTATGCCGATGACCACCGCAAAGAACACACCGGCCAAAAACGCATAGGCCGTTTCGTAAATGGCTTTGGAAAAGGCGGGCGTTCCTATGACGTTGAACAGGGTCACAAAAACCTCGGACAGCGGCGGAATGAAGAATGTCCAACCGGATTGGCCAACCAGTTCCCAAATCAAAGCCCACAAGATCAGCGATGACATGCCAGGCAGTTTATATCCAAACAGTGTCACGGTCGATTACTCCACGTAGTTTCTCAGCGAAGACCAAATCTGATCGACAATGTCCAAATATTCCTTGGATCGGCGAATGTTTTCGACACCCGTACTCCTGAATTCCTTGGGTCGAATGACTTCGGAAACCCGGCTGGGCCGGGGCAGCAGAATGGCAATCTGATCGGAGACATAAACCGCCTCCTCAATCGAGTGAGTTACGAAAATAAACGTCTTATTCTCGTTTCGAACCAGTTCCAGCAAATCTTCCTGAAACTTACGACGGTTTTGCTCGTCAACAGCGGAAAATGGCTCATCCAATAACAACACCTGGGCGTCAACTGACAGCGCCCGAGCCAATCCAACCCTTTGCCGCATGCCGCCTGAGAGTTCGTGAGGAAAGGCTTTTTCAAAACCAGTCAGACCAACATTGCTGATGTATTTTTGCGCGATGTCTTCTCGTTCTGATTTTGCCACACCACGCAGTTCAAGACCGAATGAAACGTTGCGCATAACATTGGCCCAGGGCAGCAATGCGAAGTCCTGGAAGACGAATGCGCGGTCATCACCTGGTCCGGTAATCTTTTTGCCGTCAATCTCAATCTCGCCCGAAGTCGCATCAAGCAGACCAGCGATAATCTTGAGCAAGGTTGTCTTGCCACATCCAGATGGCCCCAGAAGCGAAGTCAATTGCCCGCGAGGGAACTCAAGCGACAGGTCGCGCAGAGCTTCCACTTCGCCATAGTTCTTTGACACGTTGCGAACGGAAACAGCCGAGTCGATATCGACGGCCTGTGCGTCGCCGAGAGTATCCTTAATCTGAGACATATCCACGATTGTTTCCTTCAAACAGATAAGCTTCCACCCGCTCAAGGCCGTTCAGAAACAGCACAGCAAGCACGATGATTGAGAAGATTGCCGCATACATTGACGGATAGTCAGCGATGGAACGGCTAAATGTAATGATATCGCCAACTCCGGTTGGCGTGATTTTCAATTCTGAGAGAATTGCACCGATAAACCCGGCTGAGATACCAAGCCGCAATCCGGCGAAGATCACCGGGGAAGCTGCTGGGATGATAATTTTCAGCAAAATATCCCGATCGGTTGCCAAAAAAGAACGACCCATTTCCTTCAGCGAGGCTGGCGTGTTCCGCACCGCACTTGCGGTGTTTAGAACAATGACCGGCATAGCCATGATGCAAACCACAAAGACTTTCGAAGTCAGCCCAATTCCATAAGCCATGACCAAAATGGGGATAAGCGCAGCCAGCGGTGCCGCCTGCGCAACAACGAATATGGGCGAAAACAGCCATTCAAACCGACTGCTGAGTCCAATCCAAAGGCCCAGGCCGATGCCTGCCGTGGCGGATATGGCCACTCCAAGCATTAGCGGCTTAAGCGTTTCTGCATAGGCAACAAAAATGCTGCCGTTCAGCGTCATGGCGGTCAGTGCCTGCATGGATTCAATGAATGTTGGGAAGGCGTAGCTAACCGGAACGCGACCAGCAATTTCCCACGCACCAAAAACGATGATTGCGGAAAGGAGTTTCAGTACAAGAGATCGATTCATGGAAATAGGCCATATAGAGAGAGCCACCACCGGTCGTCGTCAAAACCGGTGGTGACAGGGAGACTTACTTTGCTTTGGCAGCGTCAAGCGGTGCCAGATACCAGAAGTCCTCGATATTGAGGGTCGATGCATCGCCAGTCAGCTGACCAGCGGCAGAGTACCATTCCATATCGGCCTGCGCGGCTTTGCGACCACCACCATCAGGATCATAAAGGCCACCGGCAACGGCATCGGTGTAGAAGCCGTCAAGTTCTGCCAGAATTTCCTGGGGCAGTTGACCAATTGGACCATTCGGATCGGTTTCCTTGCGGATGATCGTCGGATCCTTGTGCATGTCACGCCAGACACTCACAAGTGCGTCAACGAAAATGCCAACCTGCTCTTCGTTTTCCTTGATCCAGTCAAGATTGGCAAACAGAGCTTCGTCACTTGAATCGACCTCGAACATGGGCAGGACGTTGAATTTGTCCGGGAACTTGGCAGTCACCTTGTTCTTGTTGGACAAGTCGATGATGGTAGCATCTGTTTGTCCACCGACGAGGGCAACTACCCGATTGGCAGAGCCAGGCACATACGAACGCTTGCCAAATTTGATGCCCATTTTATCCTCAATCACGTTGGCAATCGAATCCGTACCGCCACCACGAGAGTGCAACAGAATAGGTTCGCCATCGAGGTCATTCAAAGAACTGTATTTCTTGCTCGTAACCGGAAAGAATTTCAGCTTAGAGAGCTGGAAGATTATCCGGATAGGAGCCTTCGAGCGCTGCATTGCAGCATAAGGCGTTCCGAAACCAATATTCATCTGGCCACTGAGCACGGCCTGAATTGCCAGCTCTTCGTCAGAAAATGCGGTCCACTCATAGTCGAGCCCATTTTTCTTGGCGCGATCGAGCGCAACAAAGAAAGCTGCCAATTCGTCCGAAGGCGTTTCAGCCAAGGCAATTTTCAACTTTGCAGCGTCGGCCTGTGACAGCATCAATCCTGCAGCCAATGGCAACGCAAGCGCGGCCCCGGCAAGTTTTTTGATTAAGTTCTTCATAATTTCCTCCTTGTGAATCCCAAACCCAGTTTCAACTTCATTTTCGGAATCTCTTCCGATTTTGCTTCGCCGAAAACGCTGGACTGCCATTCAACGACGAAGAAATTATGCCTCCTCAAACAGACGTGCCGACACACCCTTCAGATGGGTCCGCATCGCTTCATAGGCTGCCGCCGGATCGCGATCACCGATGCTTTTGGTGATAAGCTCGTGTTCGGAAAAACTTGAGTGATTGCGAGGCGGCTTGTTGGTTGTGCGTGTCACGTTGCCCCAGGCAACGGCTCTTCGGACAATGTTCAGTTGGTCGAAAATTGTCAGAAGCAAGAGATTGTCGCTGGCTTCAGCAACGGCGCGATGAAACTCGTCATCATTGCCTTCATAGTCTTCCCAGCTTGCAGCATTCCGCGTGCGCTCCATCGCAGAATGGAGCTTTGCCAGATGCTCGGCTGATGCATTCATCGCAGCCTCCCTGGCAATCGAAGGCTCGATGGCCAAGCGTGCTCTCATCATCTTGAATGGTGTGAGCTGGCGGCCAAGTTCCGGTGGCAATTTCGCCATTTCCTCCAGATCGTTGGATGTGGCAGCAACGAATGTGCCTTTACCGACATGACGCCAGATCGTGCCCTCGCGCTCCAGCGCATCAAGCGCCTTGCGCAGAGCAGTTCGCGTGACGCCAAGCGTCGTTGTCAGCTTGCGCTCGGAAGGCAGGCGCTGCCCGACCTTCAACCCACTTTGCGCAATGTAATTACGCAGGTCCAAAAGCGCCGAGTCGCCATTCTGTATCTGTTGTTCGTTCAGCATTGCGTCTCCAAATTGGTTGTCCAATGTTGCATTTTTCCAACCAATTTTTCATTTTCATACATATTGGTTGACCAAATAGCAAGAAAATATTAAATTGGTTGGAATTGATTTTCACCCCATATTCCCATATGTGAAGAATATCTGCCCATCACAAATTTGGATTTCCCCATGTCTGATCTCGTTATCCCCGCACCTGAAGTTGCAACCATTCCAGTCGAAGGTGGAGGGACTTTTCCTGTCAGACGGGTTTACTGTATTGGCCGCAACTATGCGGCTCATGCCGTTGAAATGGGTCACGATCCTGACAGGGAGCCGCCGTTCTTCTTTCAAAAAAATCCAAATAACCTCGATGCGTCCGGCGAGTTTCCTTATCCGCCGCATACTTCTGACGTGCACCACGAAGTTGAAATGCTGGTGGCGTTGAAATCTGGTGGAACCAATATCCCTGTGGAAAACGCCCTCGACCACGTTTGGGGCTATGGCGCCTCCTTGGACATGACCCGACGCGACCTTCAGGGCGAGCAAAAAAAGATGGGGCGGCCATGGGAAATCGGGAAGGCATTTGAACGCTCAGGACCAGTGGGCACACTCAAGCCAGTATCCGAAACAGGGCACCTTGACAGCGGTCGTGTCGAACTGAAGGTCAATGGCGAGGTCAAGCAGGAAGGGGATCTCAACCAGATGATCTGGAAAGTTCCTGAAATGATATCCTATCTGTCGGAATATTTCGAACTCGCTGCAGGCGACGTCATCATGTCGGGAACGCCCGCCGGAGTTGGCCCGATCAACCAAGGTGATGTGATGGAAGTTAATATTGCGGGCACCGAACAGTTGATCGTGAAGGTCGTCTGACATAGCGGCCTTGCTGGCTGGCAAGAGTCATCTGCCCAGTCGCTGATGCGGCTCAATCACTCAACTCAATGCCAAAGTTGACCATTCAAAAATTTCTCGCCAGTGACCAGAACTATTGTGTTACTACTGAGAGCAATGTGGGGTCTGAACGGATTAATCTGTGCAAGACGCAACTCGGCCAACAATCATTGTTGGCTGGGTGGTATCATCGAAATCGCAATTTTCAGCAGTCGTAATACGACTATTGCATTTGGCGAGGAACCACATCGTGTTGTGGCAAGTATTGAAATGCCGCATCAAATCTAAAATTATGGAATAATCCTCGGCAACAAACTCTCAAATTTTAACTGGTTCAGCGCTCCCGCAGCAGTCATTTGCATGCGGTGGGTGAACTATATCAAGGGCAACAAATTTATGATCGACCAGAAAACACCCGATATCCTGTACACAATCGTAGATGAAGCACCCGAGTTGGCATCGGCTTCTTTATTGCCGATTGTTCGCTCATTTACCGCAATCGCGGACATCTCCATCGGCACGCGTGACATCTCGCTCGCCGGGCGGATTTTGGCCACCTTTCCAGAACGGCTGACAGACCAACAGCGTCAATCTGATGACTTGGCAATATTGGGCGAACTGGTCAAAACACCCGCCGCCAACGTGATCAAGCTGCCGAACATCTCGGCCTCCATTCCCCAACTTTCGGCAGCAATTGAAGAATTGCAGTCGCAGGGCTTTGATTTACCAAACTACCCGGAATCGCCTGTTACGGACGTGGAAAAAGACATCCAGCGCAGATATGACACCATAAAAGGGTCAGCCGTTAATCCGGTACTGCGCGAAGGAAATTCAGACCGGCGCGCCGCCAAAGCGGTCAAGCACTTTGCGCAATCCAATCCTCACTCCATGGGAGAATGGAAATCAGACAGCAAGACCAGTGTCGCGACCATGTCTGCCAATGACTTCCGCTCAAATGAAACCTCCGCCACCGTCACCGCTGAGCAGTCTGGCGTTGCGGTCATCGAGCATATCGCCGATGACGGCACCACCACAGTCCTCAAGGAAGGATTGGAGTTGCCGGCCGGGGCGATTGTCGATGCAACATTTATGTCTGTAACTGCTCTTGGCAAATTCCTGGAGCAGCAGATTGAGGCAACCAAAGACCAGGGTGTTCTGTTTTCAATTCACCTGAAGGCCACAATGATGAAGGTTTCGGACCCGATCATATTTGGGCATGCGGTCAGAGCTTTCCTCAAGCCGGTCTTCGACAAATACGGCGCGGATTTGAAGTCTGCAGGCATAAACCCGAATTCTGGTCTCGGCGCACTTTTGGACAATGTGGCAGCTTTGCCCAACGGTGATGAAATCCTGGCCGCGATCAATGAGGTTATGGCAGAAAGACCTCCGCTTTATATGGTGAACTCTGACAAGGGGATCACCAATTTGCACGTCCCGTCAGATGTCATCATCGATGCGTCGATTCCAGCACTGATCAGGGCTGGCGGCAAGAGTTGGGGACCTGATGGCAAAGAAGCAGATACCAACTGCGTCATCCCTGACAGCTCATATGCCGCCGTTTATGATGAATCAATCAACTACTTCAAGAAGCATGGCGCGCTGGACCCGACGACCGCTGGTACGGTGCAAAATGTCGGATTGATGGCACAAAAAGCGGAAGAATATGGTTCTCACCCAACCACCTTTGAGATTGCTTCAACCGGTGTGGTGCGGATGGTCGCTGCCAACGGCGATGTATTGCATCAGCACAAGGTGGAAGAAGGCGATATCTGGCGGTCTGCCTCAACCCGGCAGGCCCCGATTGAAGATTGGGTTCAACTGGCAATCGACCGTCAAAAGCTCGAAGGATGCCAAGCCATATTCTGGCTGGATGCGAGCAGAGCCCATGACGCCGAACTGATAAAATACGTCAAACCGCTTCTGGCTGCCGCAGGAATTGCTGACAGATTCCAAATTCTGGCGCCGCGCGAGGCAACACGGGCCTCCCTTGAGACGATCAGCAAAGGCGACAATTCCATTGCGGTGACTGGCAATGTGCTGCGCGATTATCTGACGGACTTGTTTCCCATCCTTGAGTTGGGAACTTCGGCGAAGATGCTGTCAATTGTAAAGCTTATGAACGGTGGTGGGTTGTTTGAAACGGGTGCTGGGGGATCAGCGCCAAAGCATGTTCAGCAGCTTGGAGAAGAAAACCACCTTCGTTGGGATTCCCTGGGTGAGTTCTGTGCGCTCGGCGAAAGCCTGAAGTTTCTGGCGACAGCCAAAAACAATTCCAAGGCCAAGGTGATGGGTGAAGCTGTCGAGTTGGCCACACAAGGCATTCTCGATAACAACAAATCGCCAGGCAGAAAGGTGGGGCAACCAGACAATCGTGACAGTCACTTTTACTTTGCTCTCTATTGGGCAAAAGCACTGGCTGATCAAACCGACGATGCAGAACTGGCTGCACAGTTCTCCTCGATGGCCAAGGCATTGTCTGAAAACGAGGCTAAAATTGTGGACGAACTTGCCGACAAGCGGGGAAGCTTCGCCAACACCGGAGGCTATTACCACACAGATGCAAGTTTGGTTGCCGCGATAATGCGCCCATCTGAAACACTCAACCAAATCATAGATCGGTGACCATAAGGGCTTAGAACCCAATGCGGGCGCTTGCGATGAATAGTCTTAAGCGCCCGCCAATTTGAGCGGATCACGCCCCTATTTGGGATCAGATTTCTGCCGCCAGCCAAGCATCAGGAGACAAATAGATGTCCATCAATGAAGCAACATTGGAAAAACTGCGCCATGTATCGGTCGCCACAATTGCAACGGCGCTTTATAAGCGCGGACTGCGTCATCAGGTGGTGCAAAATGTCCATCCTGTCGCGCCTAAGGGTCAAAACATGGTGGGCCCGGCTTTCACCCTGCGCTATATGCCGGCGCGGGAAGACCGCAACCAACTGGTTGAATTTCGCAATCCCAAACATCCGCAGCGCCACGCCATCGAAACCTGCCCCCCCGGTCATGTGCTAATCATGGACAGCCGTGGCAAGGCAGAAGCTGCCTCTGCCGGGGACATTTTGATCACCCGCTTGATGATGCGGGGCGCGGCCGGTGTCGTCACCGATGGTGGTTTCCGGGACGCCATGCGGATTGGCGAATTGGAGATGCCTGCCTATCACCAGCGTCCCGCTTCACCGACCAATCTGACGATCAATGAAGCCATCGAAATCAACGGTCCGATCGGCTGTGGCGAAGCGCCGGTATTTCCTGGAGATGTTGTGGTGGGTGATGATGACAGCGTGATCATTGTTCCTGCGCATCTGGCCGATGAAATAGCCGATGAGACAACCGACATGACTGCGTATGAAGATTTTGTGGTTGAGCAGGTGCAAGCAGGCGAAACCATCATTGGTCTCTATCCCGCAACAAACGACGCTGTACTCGACAAATTTGCGGCCTGGCGCAAGGCCAATGGACGTTGAGTGGTTGCACTAAGGCACCATGACACCGATTTTGGGGACAAGCAGTAAGCCGCAGCATCCTTTCTCGAAAGCAATTCAGCTTGAGTTCAGCCAGCACGGTGACGCGCCTCAAGCGGCTGTTCGCCTAACGTATTGTCAACACAATCTTGCACAGAAATTACTCAACTTCGGCAGTCATCCCGGTTAAGTGACGAACCTGTTGATCTAAAGAATTATTTCCCCAACGACAAAGACTACATTCCAGCAGTTAAAAAACACCCGTGTTAACTTTTCGCTAGCCATAAATCCCTATTCTTGGCCCGATTGACGTTTTGTGGGAATTCGGTCGGTCAGGCAGGGGATATAGGGCTATTCGAAATCGGGCAAGTCCGGAATTAGCGGACATGGGGTTGCCGACAAAGGCACCAATGCACATGATGGCACTCGAACCGCGCATCGTATTGGATGCCGCGTTCACGGAAACTGTTGCCGAAATTTCGAGCTTGAGCGTCCATTCACTGCTGGCCGATAATCACCTCAATCAAGTCTATCAGACCAATGATGGCCAAGGTGATGAGGGCCTGTCTGCGCTTTTTTCAAGCAACCCGACCGCCCCGGTTGAATCGCAAAGCAGCAGATCCGAAATAATCTTCATTTCAGAGGACGTAGAGGATCTTGAGCCATTTCTCTCGGGTCTTGCCGACAATGTAGAGGTCATAATCCTGGACAATTCCGCCAACGGATTTGCCCAAATTAGCAGCGCATTGGCGAATCGCTCGCAGCTGGATGCGGTTCATCTGATTACCCATGGCGACGAAGGCATCATTCAGTTTGGCCAGCAAAGCTTTGACGCACAAACATTGGCAAATGACTATCAGGACGAATTGGCTCAAATCGGAACTGCGCTTGCTGTCGATGGAGACCTGCTCATTTATGGCTGTGACTTTGGTGCCGGAACAAAGGGGCAGGAAGCGGTCAACTTGCTGTCCCAACTCACCGGAGCGGACGTAGCTGGCAGCGACGATCCCACCGGTCACCTAAGCTTGGGTGGCGACTGGGAGCTTGAAACCACCAGCGGAGAGATTGAAACAGCCGCTCTGGATGCTGATGACTGGATTGGGACTCTGGCCGATCCAGTTATTGTATCCGATGGTGGAGGCTACTCCACTTATGTCTATATGGATGAGAACCAGACCTACGCCACAACGGTCCAGGCCACAGACGACGATCTGCCGTCTGATACACTGACCTACGCTATATTCGGCGGATTTGACGCTGGCGATTTCACCATCGATTCAAATACGGGTGTACTCAACTTCGTTAATCCCCCGGATTACGAAAACCCAACTGACAATATCTTCACCAACGGCATTTACACAGTTGGGGTGGCTGTCATCGACTCCAGCGGAAATTACGACACACAATATGTCAGTGTGGTCGTAAGAGACGTCAACGATGCACCGGAAGCCACTGGTGGCGCAGTCAGTACCGATGAAGATAATGCCGTTGTCATCGGCCCATCAGCTTTCATCTACTCAGATGATGATGGTGACAGCCTGCAATCGGTCACCTTATCCAATTTCCACCTTGCAGGTGGTAGCCTAACCCGCGACGGTGGCGCAATCCCAATTGTCGAGGGCATGACACTGTCTGTGGCCGAATTGGCCGACCTGACCTACACGCCGCTGGCTAACAGCACTGCAAATGCTTCGTTCGATTACGTGGCCAATGATGCCCTCAACGGCACAGTTTCAGCTTCGATGGTGATTACCGTCAACGCAGTCGACGATCCACCCAGTGTGACGGGCCCTGCTATCGTCACAAGCGAAGATGTCGCTTACGACGGGTCAGTATTAATGACCGATGTGGATGCAGGTGACAGCCCTGAAGCAAGTTTGGGAAGCGCGCCCTCAAACGGCGTGGTGACGGTCAATACAGACGGCACTTATTCTTATACACCCAACACCAATTTCTCGGGCGCAGACAGCTTTTCAATTATCGCTACAGATGACTCGGGATTGACCGACAGCGTCACAATCAATGTCACTGTAACTCCAGTCAATGATGCTCCCATCATTACCCATGATCCAGCCACGATCATGGAAGATGCGGTCCTCATTGGCGCCTTGACCGTCGCAGATGTCGACATCGGTGACACCCCGGAAGCCACACTCGATACACCACCCGAAAACGGTATCGTGGTGGTGAATGCCGACGGCACCTATTCCTATACCCCCAACACCCATTATTTCGGCGCAGACTCGTTCAGCGTTGTGGTAACAGACGACGCGGGGCTGACCGACAGCATGACCGTCAACATTACAGTAGCAGCTGTAAACGACGCCCCTGATGCCTTTACTGACTCAGTCAACATTCCAGAAGATGTGGCAACAGCGCTGTCACCGACAATACCAATCGATGTCGATGACGACGCTGCGGATATGACCGTCACGCTAAACCAAGTTCCGACGCCAACTCAGGGAACGATATACTACATCAAGGATAGTGGCGGTTCAGCTGCAGCCACAGCAGGAAAAATCTTATCACTGAGCGAGTTTGCCACTCTCTCGTTTACACCGGTCCCAAGCTACGCTGGAACAGTCGACCAGCTCCAATATACCGTCAGTGATGACGAAGGCCTCTCAGACAGCGGCTCCAACGGAACCATCACTCTTATTATAAACGGGATCAACGACGCACCAACGGCATCCACGCAGGCGATTGCTGTCACCGAAGACATCACAACTGCATTGAATCCAACTCTTCCGGCAGATATAGACGACGCATTGGCCGATTTGACGATTTCTGTAAGCCAGGTTCCGTCAACCGCTCAAGGCGAACTGACCTATGATTTGGACCTGGGCGGCACCGCAACTGTGGTTGTGGGGACGGAGATGTCGGTCACTGAATTTGGCACCTTATCATTCAACCCTGCCACCAATTACCAGGGGGCGGTCGACGCCTTTACCTATCGGGTGACCGACGACGATGGTTCATCGAATGCCGACTCAGTTGGCGCGATCAATCTATCAATTATCCCACAAAATGACCTGCCCGGTGCCAACACGCCAGACATCATCATCGCTGAGGATCAGGTTCATAGTGGTGCCGTATTGATGACGGACCCGGACCAGGGAGATACGCCCGAAGCCAGCCTCGCCAGCGCACCAGCAAATGGTACAGCCGTCATAAATGCTGACGGCACTTATACCTATACGCCAGATGCCAATTTTTCTGGAGCCGACATATTCTCCATCCGCATCACCGATGATGCCGGCGCCAATGTCACAGTCTCAATCAATGTCACGGTTACGCAGATGAATGACGCCCCGGTGTTGTCGGCAAGCAACCCAACAACAACGGAAGATGTGGCAGTGGTCGCAAGTGTGGTGATGAGCGACCCGGACACAGGTGACGCGCCAGTGGCAAGCCTGGGCTCAGCACCGACAAATGGTTTTGTGACAGTCAACGCTGACGGAACTTACACCTATACGCCTCTCGCCAACTTTTCGGGCACCGACTCATTCACGATTATCGCCACGGATGGTTCGGGTGCGACCGACACGAAATCGATAAGCGTAACCGTGACCCCGGTGAACGATGCGCCCATCGCTCTAGATGCTACCCATACATTGCCTGAAGATGGCGTGTTGAACGCCACTTTATCCATATCCGATGTAGACGTTGGCGATACTCCGCAAGCATCGCTGTCAGCACCGCCCTCCAATGGGGCAGCGACGGTTAATGCTGATGGCTCATATTCTTACGTGCCCAATTCCGGATTTTCTGGATTTGACAGCTTCACCATTCTCGTCACCGATGATGCAGGCCTCACGGACACGGCCACCATCATCGTCAATATTGCGTTTGGCAATGATGCACCAACCATTTCCGCCACTCCAATAAACACCGAAATGGGCACGCCCTTTAATGGAAGCGTGGTTGTTACCGACCCCGACCCTGGCGACATTCCTGTCGTAACTTTGGGCTCCGGCCCGGCCAATGGGTCCGTGGTGGTCAATGCTGACGGCACTTATACTTATACACCCAACAGCGGTTTTTTCGGCTCAGATTCATTTGAATTGATCGCCACCGACAATTTGGGACTGACTGCAAACACCAGCGTTGAAGTAACTGTCGTCGGCGAAGCTGCATCGGCGAGCGCATATGCATATAGTTCAGCAGCTGTCGCGGCAAGCAGCGCCACTTCGGCATCTGAAGATGCAGCATCAGGTGCAGAAGAATTTGAGACCATGGAACTTGGTGTGACCGAGGCCACTACCGTAGAGGAACCTGCCAGCAAGCAAGCATCGCTGCTCCCTCCTGAGCAATCAAGCCCAACACCATTTAAACTGGCTGGCAGGGAGACCGCAGCAGGCAATCAACCTTCAGCAGAACAGTCTCAGAACGTGTTGAGCGTCAAAGTCGATGAAGAAATTGAAAATATCGACATTGCGACCAAAACCAGACTACCGGGAGAAGCGCTCAAATCGGAGTTCAAGTATCAAACGCTTTTTGAACCGATGAACACAGCCGCCACCATTCAGGCTGTTGACGACACGGTCAAAGACCTGCGGCGTGAAAGCGAATTTCTGGGCGTTGCCATCGACAAAGTGACCTACGCATTCGGGTCGATCCTTTCAGTTGGCGGCGTGTCATTCGTGTTGCGGGGCGGCGTGCTGGCCGCAGCAATGATGACGACACTTCCGGCCTGGGCGCGCTTTGATCCCATCTCAGTTGTGTCAAACACTCAAAACGACCAGGACGAAGAGCCGGAAGAAGTTCACGAGGCAGAAAGAATGAAAGAATTCATCCTTTCTGCACGCTCCATGGTCGGCAATGGGGTGGCAAAGTGAGAGGAATAACACCGACACTCTGGCTGAGCTTCGGGCTGACTGCATTCACACTGGCCGTGACATTGCTGGCCTACATGGTTGGCCTGGTTCCAGACGGCAAGAAGGTGGCATTGGATTCCAGGGCCAAGATTGCAGAATCGCTGGCCATTCAGCTGGTTGGAGCGGTCAATCGCAACGACGCGGAGAGTTTGGAAGAAGTCCTCACCTCAATTGTCAGCCGCAACGACGATGTTCTTTCCGGGGCTGTTCGCCTGGCGGATGGAAAGGTCGTGTTTCAGGCAGGAGATCACCAAAAACACTGGGTCAAATCGACCGACAGCAAATCCACGTCGACCCATGTGACTGTACCCTTGATGGGCAAAGACGGGTTGCAAGGGACGATCGAACTGTCGTTTGTTGAACCCGCAGTTGAAAAGCAAATATTCGGTGTCCCGGCATCAATGCTGATGTATCTCGGCTTTTTGATGTCCTTCGGCTTCTTTGGCTACTTCATTTTGCTACGGCGCACCCTGCGTCAACTGGACCCTGGTCGGGTCATTCCCGAACGGGTGCAGAAAGCATTTGATACGCTCTCAGAAGGTGTGATCATCGTTGATGAAAAGCAACGCATGTTGCTGGTCAACAAGGCGTTTGCCCAAATTTACGGAGGCGGGCGCGCGCTGGAGCCCGGCAAGAAAATAAACAACCTTTCCTGGCGCATGGTTGACGGTCGCGCAAAGGCCGGGGGCTTTCCATGGTACACGGCCATCAAACAAGGCAAGGAAGTTAGCAATGATCTGCTGAGCCTGAGAACCGCCAATGAAAAGATCATCAACTTTGATGTCAGCACAACGGTGATTTCCGACGAGAAAGACAAAACCATTGGAGCTATCATCACTCTGGCAGACTCGACCCGCACAAAACTGCAGAAGGCCGAATTCGAAAAGGCCATCGACAAATTGGCGTTGGCCGAAGAAGAGGTTCAGCATTATCGACACGAGTTGCAATACGCCAAGACCCATGATGTTTTGACAGGTTGTTTGAACCGTCAAGAATTTGTCCGAGAACTGGAAAGGAGAATGCTAGATGAAGCCGGAGCCGACCGGATCTTGTCGACCCTGAGCTTTAAAATTGATCATCTGTCCCAGCTCAATCGCACTCACGGCGTCGCCCATGCCGATAAATTACTTGCCTCAATCGCCAATTCGCTCGAGCTTGCCCTTGACCAGCGCGACTTTGTCGGCCGCCTGAATGCTGGTGTATTCTGCATCGCCCTTCCCGGCATAACCATTGATGAAGCCAAGCAGTTTGTCCCCACCGTCAATGAGATCGCGGAATCGGAAGCCGCCAAATTGCTGCCAGCCTCGGAAAACATCAGCTTGAGCATGGGTTTGGCACAAAGTGACAAATTGAACGCCTCGGCCCACGGATTATTGAACCGGTGTCTGGTGGCACTGGACGAGGCCAAGTTAGCAGGTGGCGATAATATTGCTGAGTGGAGCTTGCAAGCCGCAAAGGCCGCTTCAGCTCAGGCCCTTCCCAATACACAAGCCAGAACAGAAAGGGCCAATCGGGCTCCTTCACCACAGGGTTTGGTTGAACGGTTGGTTTCAGATTCTGCCGTTGAAATGAACCACTTCCTCGATTCCGTTGATCATACTCTGGCTCAATCTGAAAGCCAAAACACGCAACTCGGCATCATCCAGATTTCAATTGACTCCTGGGACTATCTTTCAGAGGCAGTTGGTGTTTCCGGCGTCCAAAATATACTCGGCGAAATCAAACATCGCTGCGCTAGTTGCATCCGAGCAAACGATCATCTGGTTTCCTTGTACCATACCGGCGACATTTTAATTCGGGTCTCGGAGATTGAATCTCAATCGCAGCTTGAGCGAATGATTGATCAGATCCTTACCGGCCTCCAGCACTCCGTCATGCTTGGAGATCAGGAAATTTATGTATCACCCAATGCAGGCATAGCGCTGTTTCCAGAAAACGGCGCAACATCAACGGTTCTGCTGCGCAATGCCGGCACCGCGATGCGGCGCGCACGCCAAGAGGGATTGGCCAAAAAATATCGATTCTATTCGGTCGACATGATTCAAGGGTCTCAAGAGCGATTGATTATCGAATCCGGCATTCGTGATGCCCTTCGCAAAGACGAGTTTGAGCTTCATTTCCAACCGATTATCAACGCCGAAACCGCCACTATTTCCGCAGCAGAATGTTTGTTGCGATCCAACAGCAAGCGCTTGAAAGGTTTTCGGATTGATCAGATCATTGACGTGGCAGAAATGTCCTTGCTCAGTCTGGAGGTCGACAAATGGGTGATGAAGACGGCATTGGCACAGATTGAGGAATGGGACAGGCAAGGTGTATTCCTGCCCAAGATTTCCATCAATATTTCGGCCCACCAGTTGACCAATACCGTGTTCATGGATCATGTTTTTGACTCAATCAAAAATTCCCCGGTCCAGGCTCAACGCGTCCAAATCGAAGTAACCGAAACGGCCCGAATGGCAGGCGTTGAAATTGCGGCGACCCAAATCAAGCGCTTGCAACAACTAGGCGTTATCATTGCACTGGATGATTTCGGCACCGGTCAGGCGTCGCTGATGTATCTGCAGAGACTTCATCCCGATCTCATCAAAATAGATCGCTCCTTTGTTGACGGCGTCCACACCAATCATGCCAACGCTACCTTGGTTAGCGCCACGACTGTGATGGCCCACAGTCTTGGACTGAAGGTGGTGGCCGAAGGTGTCGAGCAACAGGGCGAGCTGGAGTTCCTCTGCAATATTGGCTGTGACGAAATCCAGGGTTACCTGTTCGCCAAACCAATGTCTGTCGTCGTGATGACCGACTGGATCAAGAATTCCAACCTTCGCGCATTGCAGCGCCAACAAGTTGACGACGCGGCTGACAACCACTCCCAGTTAAACACCACGATCATCAAGTCAAACGTTGCCTGATTGGGTTGAGGATGCAGGTTGGGAAACTGTGAACCAATTTCAATAAGCCTTGTTTCAATCCGGGTGGCTTCATGTGGCCTTTTGAGGATTTTAGTTCAGCCAAGATCAAAACCCCTAGTCCGCACAAACTGTCCAAACTCTCGCCGCTCGGGCAGCGCATATTGCCGCGCTTTATCCTCTGACCATCCATAATTTTGTGAAGCGCCAAACTCATGGACAGCGCGTTGCTGGGTGTATGGTGCAAAGCCATTTCTGCGTTCATCATAAGCTTCAATTACTGAATCAATATCGTCTTCCTGGTAGGCGTCGACGTGAACAGTGGCGCTTAACGGAAGGCGTGGGCTGAGCGTTGACTCTTCGTCTAACGGACGGCCAAGCGCCAGACCAGCGACGGGGAAAACATGTGCTGGGAGACCAAGTAAGTCACTCACATCTTGTGGCGCATTGCGTATGGCACTGATCGGACAACAGCCCAGCCCCAGTGCTTCCGCTGCCGTTACAAAAGCCGAAAGAGCAACACCTGCATCGACCGCCGCATTAAAAAAGGCATCCAGGTGATCGTTGGCAAATTCACGTCCGCGCAATTCATGCAGGCGACGCTGCCGCCGGTTATTACCACAGAACACCAAAAGACAAGGGGCATCAGCAATCCAGCTTTGCTCACTCATCAGCTCTATGATTTTACACTGCAGCAGCGGATCACGAAGCACCACAATGTCCCGCTGCTGGAGGTCACTTTTGGTGGGAGATGCCATTGCCGCTGCGCAAAGAAGTTGGATCAGTTCCGGATCAATCGGGTCTGCCTTGAAAGATCTACAGGAGCCTCGCGCCAACATGTTCGTCAGCTTGAAATAGCCATCTATTTCGGCAAGCTGGCGAGCGTCCTCACCATAGCGGTCAGCTAGAATGGAACCAGGACCGGCAGTATGTGGCTGATTAGAATTGGACATGTGTAAAACCATTTTTCTCGCAGGGCATCTGCAAGAAAGGTATCGGCCGCACAGTCAATATGCAAAGAGCTCCGGAACCGCCGATAAGGTCCTATCCCCAGGTGTGTCCAGCCCAGGAGATCTGCTTACCTGCCAGCCATTCTTCGCCGGTGGCATAGAGGACTTCCACCTCTGGGCCCTTCAGACCAGGCATGTCTTTCTTGACCGGATAACCAACCTTCGCCTGAAGGTAGGCAAGATGCTGATAGCCCACCGGAAAGGCCGTCAGCAATTCGGGATCGAGATTCACCTTCTCATTGGTATTGACCGGGTCCATCCGATCTTTTTCGTAAATTGGCTGGCGTAGGCACATGCCCCACCTGCCTTCCCGCTTTTCAAGAAAATCGTGGAAACGTCCTGTACAGACAACGTCCACCAACACTCCATCAACTTCGCCACGCTGAGAAATCGTCATTTTTGTCTGGGTGATGGCGCGGTTGCCAATGACTTCGCAGGTGAAACCACCTAGAAAGTGCAAGATCGAGACACCCTTCTCCCAGCCCTGCTTGTTCATCTCGATAAATTCGTCAGCCGTACCCTGGGTCCAGGTTGCCATCATGCGCCCGTCATCGTGCCAAACGGTGCGGAACTTCTCCCAGAATCCGGCATCGCGCCAGATCGCCCAATTATCAATGAGTTCGCGCAAAGCGAGTTTGTCCAAAAGTTGTTCGTCCATATCAGGCTCCTAACAGGTCGCGCGCAGTGGCGGCTTCAACGCGTCACCTAGACGCGGGTAATTTTCAGTTTGGTCTTCATTTCGGTGCGGCAAAAGGCATGCAGAAAGCAGGTCTGTTCCGACATATCCAGCATTTCCTGAGCCGTTGAATCATCCTCGGAAGTTTCCAAATAGCAGTGGGTTTCAATTGGATCGGCTTCACCGGCCTTGCCGGTTCCACCCGACGCACCGCCCAGCGAGAAATGCGTATCCTGCACGATGCGATAATCCGGCAAGTCCAGTTTCAGCATTGAGGCAAAGCGACCAAACTGGGTCATAAAGCAAAACCCAATTCCGGCACTGATCAGCGTATTAGCATCCGGTGCCCTACCATCTTCGGAACTCAAAAATCGAAATGACGTGCCCCACGGGGAATACTGCATTTGCTGAATATCCTTCAGGCCATCTTCACGCAGCGTGGCAATTGCACCGATATTGAGACGTCGGTTTTGCTCATCCGCCAAACTGCCGGCAGCGGCGGAGGTGCCCTGTGGCACGTCCTTTTTGGGTGTTGGCCCGACCGGGCCCACCAACTCGACCGAACTTTCTCGCGGCGCTGCGGCGGCAAAGTGGTTACCAGGATCAGGAAACAGCGCACCATCAAGTTCAGATGCCTTGGCCGGGGATAGTTCTGAGCCATTCTTTGACAGTTTAAACAGGCTTTCCAACTGACCACGCATCAGACCGTTCAGCGGTGAAGCGTGAACGGCGTCCATCGCCAAGCCACTCAAGGCTGCATCATCAAGGTCACAATCAACCTCGACTTCCAGATCGATTGGCTCTGAACCTCCGACCATGGTTCGCTTCGGCATCGAGCCGCGCATGGTGTAATAGTTGTTCTGGATCAGCCGGAGTTTACGCAACTCGACACCACGCTGTTCGGCCAGAGCAATAATCTCGTTGAGATAGCTGGCCGCCATGCCGGTGGACAAAAAGGCCAACGGACAGGGGGCAGCATCGTGGCCGTTGAGATAGGGTCCTTCATCGGAAACCAGACGCCAGGTCCGTCCCGTCTTGGCTGACCGCACAAGGGCTTCCTTTTGAAACCCGCTCAGTGATCGCACCCATGTGCGCAACGCATCACCTTTGCGATTTTCTGGTGCATCAATGGATACGTCATCGGCATTGGTGACCGAAAAGAACGGGTTTAACCCGCTGGTACCGATAATGTCTTTGCCTATAGGGCCCATAGCTTCAGATCCTTTTGAAATTCAGTTCTCGTCAATCCGCTGGTCGAAAATAGACTGGTGTTTAGTTGCCAGCCCTCAAGTTCGCTCCGGCACAGGTCCGATATTGACGATGTCATACTTGTGGTTGAGCGCATCCATCTTGGCGCTGTCGTCGAAATCGCTATCCGACATCTTGCCCAGTTCCGCGAGATAGCCATCGAATCCAGATGGCTGATAGATCATCAGCATGCGACCCGCTGTTGTTCCCTCAGCCAACAGACAGGCATGCTCGATGCCTGGCGGAATATGCAGACACGTGCCCGGTTCCGCCGTCATCCAGTCCCCATCTACGTAAAAGTCGACCGACCCTTCAAGGATGTAGAAGGTCTCTGCGTGGAAGCGATGCATATGAAGACCCAACCTGAAATTAGCTTTCAGGTTGTCCTCCATCAGCGTGTACTGTCCGCCCGTGTCATCGGCAGACACCTTGACAAAGGTATGATCCGCCGACCACTCATAGTTGACCCCGCCACCAGGTGGGACCAAGGAATAACGCTTCGACATCGCCGCTGACCTTTACAGGTTCACCTTGCCGCCATCGACATTGAGTGTCTGGCCAGTAACGAAATCACTGTCAGGTGTGATCAGATACATCAGCGATCCAAGCAGATCTTCCGGCATCATGTCTCGCTTGATGGAACGCGACTGAACAGTCGGTCCGCGAGCCGGATCAAAACCGGCATGGCCCTGGATGGCCTCACTTTCAGTCAGTCCTGGTGCAATCGCATTAATCTGGATGTTCTTGTCGCCGAGCTCACGGCCAAACCCGCGTGTCAGAGCAATCACGGCACCCTTTGATGCTGTGTAGTGCGACAAGCCCGGAGGTCCATAGTAGAATGTGCCCGACGCAATATTGACGATCTTGCCACCGCCTGCACGCAACATAGCTGGCACAACCGCCTTTGTTGCCTGATGTACACCGCGTGCATTGACGGTCATCACCTTATCGAATTCATCATTGTCGATCTGCATGAACGGTTTCGGCTGCAATGCGGCAAAAATCGAGGCATTGTTGACGAGAACGTTCAACTCGCCGAATTCTTTTTCGGTTGCTTCAACCATCGCTGCCAGGTCGGCATCTGATGTAACATCAACATTCAGTCCAATCGCATTGCCACCTGCGCCCTTGATCGCTGCTACAGTTTCCGCGGTATCCAGCACATCTGAGACTACAACATTGGCGCCTTCAGCTGCCATGTGCTTTGCCATAACTGCACCAATACCCCGTCCAGCACCTGTAATGACTGCTGTTTTTCCATCCAATCGGCCCATAATTGCCTCCTTTGTTTAGATATCTATTTCAAGTAGTTTTGCGACCTCCGGCCAGCTCTTAGCCCCGTTTTCGCGCAAGTCATTCGTCAGATCTTCCGGCACCCAATCAATAAAGCACTTTTTAAAATTGGGGTTGGCCTCAATTCGGTTAAACCATTTCTCGACGTTCGGCAGGCGACCATTTTCCCACATGCCGCGCATCGACATCATGGCCAGACGATTGACATAAGGTGTAAGCGAAATGTCGGCGATCGAGAATTTATCACCAACCAGCCAGTCGCTGTCTTCCAGTGCCTCTTCCATCTTGAACAGATAGGTATCGTAAAGCTTGACCTTTTCCGGCGCGCCCGGTGCATCAAAACCATATCGGACGAAGCCATCCTTCATTTCTTTCCAATTGGAGGTCACCGACAGCTTGGGCGTAGAGGCAAGAAATTTCTCAGCCCCTTCCGGCCCAAGGTTCTTCAGCACCGTATGGCGATGAGAACAGACGAATGTCATTGTGCCACAGGCCGGATGCAGGTCTTCATCGACCGCCTTTGTCCAGTAGCGCACCTGTGCCCGTTCCCACGGATCGGCAGGGTGCACACTGGTGCCCGGGTCAATCTGATCAAGATATTCAATGATCACCGTGCTGTCTGGGATCACAAGGTCATCATGCACCAGTGTTGGCACAACACCTTTTGGATTGAGCTTGAGATATTCCGGCGTGAACTGCTCACCCTTCAAAATATCAACATAGACACCGTCCCACTCCATGCCCTTCTCGGCCATGGCAAAGCGAACTTTTGCTGCGCATACAGACGAGCCGTGATGATAAAGCGTAAAACTCATAGCTGGACTGTCACCCATTTCAATTCTGTCATCGCTTCAAGGTCAGCATCGGTACCCTCACGACCCACGCCGCTTTCGCCATTTCCTCCAAACGGAACATGGGCTTCATCATGAACGGTAGGCCCATTCACATGGCACATGCCAGCACCAATATTGCGCGCAAAGTGGAATGCCTTGTTGATGTCGTTGGTAAAAATCGCAGAAGAAAGCCCAAATTCAGTATCATTGGCCCGTTCAAGACCCTCCTCATAGCTATCGATGGGATAGATTGAGGTGACAGGTCCAAATGTTTCAGTCCGGCACACCGTCATGTCTTCGGTAACATCTGTCAGCAGAGTTGGCTGACAGGCATTGCCAACAAATTCACCACCTGCCACCACTTTTGCACCATTGGCCTTGGCATCTTCAATATGGCTTTTTACCCGATCCCGCTGGCGTTGGGAAATAATCGGTGACACCACCGTGTTCGGATCGCGCAGGTCCCCCATACCGGCCTTTGAGGCAATCATCGAAAACCGCTTGACGAACTCATCATAGATTGGTCGCTCTACATAAAATCGACTGGAGCCGATGCAAAGTTGCCCACCAAACATGAAGATTGAACGCGCGGCCAGCGGCATTGTTTTGTCAAGATCAGCATCCGCCAGCACAACTGTCGGGCTCTTGCCGCCCAGTTCCAGGGTGTTGGGTGTCTTGTTCTTGGCGCATACCTCAGCGATGTGCTGACCGACCACCGAGGAGCCGGTAAAGCTGACAAAGTCGACATCCTTGTTGCTGGTCAGGTCATCGCCAATCACCGCGCCATTGCCAGTAACAACATTGTAAGTACCGGCCGGGAATCCGGCTTCAGAAAAAATCTCCGCCATCAGTATTGTCAGATGCGGAGCCATTTCCGATGGCAGGTGAACAACCGTGTTACCGACCGCCAGCGCATTGGCGACCAACCGGGTGGTCTTGATCAGCGGAACGTTAAACGGCGTTACGATAGCTACCACGCCCAGCGGTTCGCGGATCGACATGGAGAATTTGCCGGGTACGTCAGAAGGAATGGTTTCTCCGCGCACATTGCGGCACATGCCCGCTGCCGCGCGCACCATGGCCAGGCCTTTGTTATATTCAAACATGGCCTTGGCAACGGTCGATCCGATTTCATCAATCAAGCAATTGATCAATTCGGGCTGCCGCTCTTCCATGATTTCCGCAACGCGAAGAAGCCACCGCTCTCGCTCAGTTGGCGTTGTCTCCTTGTAAGCAGGAAATGCGGCTTTGGCTGCAGCAACCGCCTTGCCAATATCGTTGCCAGTGCCTTCAGCAGCATACATATAGAGGCTGTCATCAACTGGGTTAAAATCTTCAAAAGTGGCACCGCCTTCAGCATCGACCCAGTCGCCACCGATAAAGTGCTGAAGCGTTTTAATTTCTGTCTTGGTATCCATTTGATTGCTCCTTTTGCAGCTAATTGCCGACAATTGTCTCGGGCAGGAAAATCGCGATTTGAGGAAAGAGAATTAAGAGTCCGATCATTGCGGCCATGGCGAACCAGAAAGGCCAGATGCCGCGGAATATGGTGCCCATCGGCACATCAGGCGCGATGGATTTCACCACAAAAACGTTGATCCCCACCGGCGGACTTATCATCCCCATCTCCAGCACGATCACCATAATGATGCCGAACCAGATCAGGTCCCACTGAAGACCGATAGCGATCGGGATAACCACGGGAATGGTCAACACCAACATCGCAATACCTTCCAGGAACATACCCAGAAAAAGATAAGTGAGGATGATTACCATCAGCACTCCAACGGTACCGATTGGCAGGGATGTCAGGAAGGTGACGAGCTGGCCCGGCAACTCAGTCAACGACATGAACGGGATAAAGACGAAAGCACCAATGATAATCAAGAAGACAGTCGAGGTGGCACTCATTGTTTCCAGGATCACAGAACGAATCTTTCCCAGCGACAGTGAACGCCGCATCGCGGCAACCAGGAATGTCAAAAACGCCCCAACCGATGAGGCCTCAACTGGGGTGAAGAATCCAGTATACATGCCACCAATTGTGATCAGCACGACTGCAATAATCGGCACGGCGTTCCACAAAGACGCCAAGCGGTCTTCCCGGCTTGAACGTTCGCCCTGCGGCCCGGCTTCCGGACGCCGGCGCACAACCAGATAGATGGCGCCAATAAACAGGAAGGTCAAAATGATGCCAGGGATGATGCCCGCCATGAACAGGCGACCAATCGATTGTTCTGTCAGCACCGCGTAAATGATCATCCCACCGGATGGAGGGATCAAAAAGCCCAACGTGCCGCCCGCTGCTACTGACCCGGTGGCCAGGCCATCATCATATTTGTAGCGCTTCATTTCAGGTAGCGCGACACGGCCCATTGTAACCGCTGACGCCAATGATGATCCCGAAAGAGCCGCGAAACCGGCACAGGCCGCAATGGTCGCCGAAGCCAGCCCACCGCGCATATGACCCATCCAGCGATAGGCTGCGACAAACAAATCTTTTGACATGCCCGATGCACCGGCGAGATTACCCATCAGCACAAACATCGGAATGACCAGCAGATTAAAGTTGGAGGCGGCCTCGAAGGTTTCACCAGCGAGGTTGGAATAGGCAATCTTCCAGCCACGCGCCCAGGCTTGGTCCGCACCCATGCCAATCAGCATGAACTTGTTGGCATTGGCGATCACCGTGCCGATGAAACCGACACCAAGCATCGACAGCGCCACGGGCATGCGCAGTGCCAGCAGAAGGAACAGCGCGATCAGGCCAAACAGGCCGATAAGGGTCATGCTCATCATAGCGCATCACCATTGAGCCGAATGGTGATGATTTTTTTGTTGCGCAGCAATTGCCAGATTTCCAGCATCAGCACGACGGCATAGGTCGCAACCGAAAAGGCCAACACGTAATAAAAAGGTTCGTAAGAAATCAGCAATTGCTGAGTGGTTTCACCAAAGCGGCTGGCACTTTGACCAGCATGCCACAAGCGCCAGGACATGGTGACCAAAAGTGCTACGCCGAGCACCTTCATCAAGATCATCGACCATTTGGCAAATGCTGCCGACATGCGTGATTCCAATACTTCAATTTCAATATGCGCTCCGGTGCGGGAGCCCAGCGGGATGGAAAGGGCAACGACAACAACCAAGACCAGGATCAAAATATCTTCAGCACCGACGATCGGTGCATTCAGCGCCTTGCGCATCACCAGCACGTTCCAGACAGAGAAGCCGGTCATGAAGACCAGCGCCGCACCGCCGCAAAACAGGGAGACCACGGTCAACAAACGGTCAACGTAGCGAAAAACGCCCTTTGAATCTGAATTGGTTTCCATTGCCTCCCCCGCAATAAAGTGTGCCGGGCCATAATGGCCCGGCACTTAATCGCAAACTACTTGTTCATTGCCTTGTAGATGTCTTCGGCATTGTCGATGCCACGCTTTGCGTAGTCAGCAAAAATAACCTTCAGACCTTCAGCAACAGCAGCATCCATTTTGGCACGCTCTTCAGCAGAAACAGAAACCGAAGTTACCTTATCCATGGCCGCAGGCTTGCCGGCCAACCAGTTCTCACCGCGCAGGCCTTCGTTGTGGAAACTTGTTGCACCCATCATGGAAACGGTTTCACCGGCCATATCATCGATGATTGCACGATGCTCATTGCTCAGTTCCATGTAGCGCTCTTTATTCATCGCAACGAAGAACACAGCGAAAGTCACCGGAATATTGTCGATGTAATGGGAACCGACTTCAGCGAAGTTCCACGGCTTGTCCATTTGCGCGGGCGAAATGGTGGTACCATCGATGGTACCAGTTGAAAGACCCGTATACATTTCGGTTACAGGCATCTGAACCGGCACAGCCCCCATGGCGTCAAACCACGGCGTTACCATTGTCGCGAAAGGTACAATTTTCGAACCATTGATCTTGTCCATGCTGGACAGGTCCTTGGTCGCCGCCCAGGCAGGGCCCGCCACTGTGAACAGGCCAAGCAGTTTCACATCCTTATATTCACCAGCCAGGTGCTCGTCATAGACACTCAACAGAGCCTTGGTGGATTCCAGAGCTGTCTCGTGCTTACCAGGCGGAACGATCAGGATCGATTTTGGAAATAGGGTTGGAGAATAGGTTTGAAGACCAAACGCAATATCGGCCACACCTTCCACGACACGCTTGTACTGCTGCACCGGTCCGGCGCCCAGCTGGCCAGCTGGATAGACTTTAATCGTCAATGAACCGTTGGAACGCTTGGCAACTTCCTTACCGAACCATTCGAAAAAGAAAGAATTGATATGGTGTTGCGGTGGGATGAATGTTGCGACTGACAGTTCTTCTGCGCTGGCCTGATTGGCGCTTAACGCAAGGCCTGCAGCCATCGCCAGTGATAATAATTTTTGTTTGATTTTCATTCGACTTCCTCCAATTGAATTTGTCTTGGCCTGTGGCTCTTTTGTTATTGCCCCATGAGCGAGTAGTTCGTTCTGCTCACACTTTCGAAAAATCGGCACACCACTCGATGATGCCTTCCTGAAAACTCTTCTTTTGTTCAAATGCCTTCGCCCAGCGCGTAATGTTGGGATATCTTTCAAATGGATAACCACAGCCGATCAGCACGAAGTGCAGCGGAATCCATGAAATGTCAGCCAGCGTGAACTGGTCGCCCATCACCCAATCATTGCCTTCCAGCGCGGCTTCAAGTTTATCGAAACACTCTTTGAGAATGGCCTCAGCTTCGGCAACGTCGTCATTGCTGAACTGACCGGAACCGGCATGCTTTGAATGGAATTTCTTCAACTCATCGTTTTGCTGAAGCGCGTTATATTTGGCCTCTTCCTCAGCCGTCTTCTTCACCTTTTTGGCAATGATGGTGGCATAAACGTAAGGCTTGACCGCGGGGACATGAATAGAGCCAGCCAGACGCAGCCACTCCAACATTGTCGCGTTATCGGCAGCCCGCAGCGACGGCTCAGGATAGGTTTTATCCAGATAGTCGATGATGTCATTGGACTCGATATGGACAACACCATTGTCAATCAGCGTCGGCACCAGACCGTTGGGATTAATGGCGAAATAGTCGTCTGAAATATTCTCTTTTTTCTTCAGGTCGAGATGGTGACTGTTCCAGTCGAGACCTTTCTCAATCAGAGTCATGCGCACCCGCATCGAGCAATTCGAGATCGCGCCATGATAGAGATGAAGACCGTCCAGAGCCTCAACTGATTTGTCCTTGGGAATGACTACGACCATGACTCGACCTTCCTGAAATTGTTCTGGAACGCCGTCAGCGTGACAAAATTGGGATCCCGTTACAAGATGTTTTAGTGAGCGGACTATAAGTTTTCGCTATTTTATGCGAATTTGGGATCCCAATAATTCGATCTTGACTTTGGGATCCCAAACATTGTCTGGTGCGTTATGGACTCAATTGATACAGAACTCGCCGCGCGGATCCGCCAGGACATAATTCTAGGCGCTTACCAGGGTGGCGAACGACTTTCCGAAGCTCAACTCTGCGATACGCATAAGGTTTCCCGCACTCCTGTTCGTTTGGCATTGCGACTTTTAGAGCGCGAAGGCGTAATTCGCCGCGGCGAAGGCCGCGGATATTTGGTGCAAAGCCCAACCCTTGATGACATCATGAAGGCGGTGGAAGTGCGTGGCCATCTTGAGAGCCTCGCGGCCAGATTGATGGCCCAAAGTTCCACTCGGTCCGACTTTCTCCCGGAAATGTCCCAGGCGATTGACCTGTTGGATGGTGCCATCGACGATTTAGGCACACGCGGTGATCTCGACGAGGCAACAACCCGCCGGGCTCAGGCGGCGAACAAGATTTTTCATTCGGCCATTCTGGCCGGCTGCGGCAACAGCTATGTACAATATGCCTGCGAGCAGATCAGTCACCTGCCGATGCTCGCCGTCGGCTCCATGGTTTTCGACCGAAGTGTAGGAGATACGCCCGATCAGTTCGAACGTGGTATGTTCCGACTGCGCCTGGGCAACGCCCAACATCGTGTCATTGTTGAAGCCATCGAAAAGGGTGACCCGGTGCGAGCTGAGGGCATGATGCGGGAACATTCCCACACCATGGTTGAGTATATTCAGAAGTTTGAAAAACAGGGCGAAAGCCTGACTGTCGCCGACCTGGTTGCCTACACGGCAGCGGAATCATATGCGCAGGCGGGATCTCAAACTTCCTGAAAATCGATCACCCTTCTGCAATTGGCTTGCGAACCGGCAGGATTTTTGGATCCTTCCCGGCGGCATCGGCCTCATTCCAATAACCGATCAAAACGCCCAGTTGCTCTTCCACCCCGGTCATTTCGTCGTTGCGCCCTTCTGTCCAGGTTTCCCGCTGGCGATATTGCAATGACCATTCTGCCAGTCTGTTGAACATTTGTTGGCGGATATCAGCGTGGTCATCGCTGCGCCCCAGGTCATTCAATTCGTTGGGATCATTTTTTAGATCAAACAGCACCGGCGGATAGCCTGGCGCATGGATGTATTTCCAATCGTTCGTGGCAATCATGTAAGAGCGACAGTCCAAAGCAGCACGCCCAGTGGTAGGTCGGAACACCTGACAGGAATAATCATACTCGCTGACATTAAAGTCGCGCCATTCAACCTCCTTGCCATGCAACAGCGGCAACAGAGAACGGCCATCAAGAATGTGCTGAGGAATATCGCCCCCATGAAAGTCCATGAAGGTTGGAATCATGTCAACTAGTTCAACCCGCGCATCATCGACCGTTCCGCGCGTCACATCGGCCGCCTTGTCTGGATCAACAACGATCAACGGAACCTTCACCGAAGCATCGTGGAAATAATCCTTGTCTCCCATCCAGTGATCACCGAGATAATCACCGTGGTCAGCCGTGAAGACAATCATCGTGTTGTCCATCAATCCACGCTTCTCCATGAAGTCGAACAAGATGCCAAGTTGATCATCAATCTGCGTGATCAACCCCATATAGGCCGGGATAACCTTTTCGCGGGCCTCCTCCCGACTGAAGGTTTTTCCGGCGACCCGGTTCATGAACAGTTTGGCCAGCGGATTGGGGTCTTCCAACTCCGCCTCAGATTTATTCGCCGCAATGACATCATCAGCCGAATACATGTCGTGATAGGGTGCCGGTGCCACATAGGGCCAATGGGGCTTGATATAGGACAGATGCAACAACCAAGGCGTTTCGCCATCATCTTCAGCCAGAAAATCCATCGCCCTCCGGGTCATATAAGGCGTTTCTGAATGTTCATCTTCAACCCGCGCCGGTCGGTCCACTTCGTCGTTGAACCAACCGGAACGAACGCCGTTATCAACATCAACTGAGTTGGCAGCCCAGTGCCAAGGATTGGGGTCTTCGGTATATCCCTTTTCTTTGAGATATTGATTGTAAGGCAAATCGGGCCGCACCATCGTATCAGGGTGAATGCCATCATCGCGCTCAACAATCTCAAACCCGCCCTGAGCCAGATGCCGACCGATAGCGCTGTCAAGATCGATGCCCAACCGACTCATGCCTTCCTTGTCCGGCACCACATGGGACTTACCAACCAGTACCGTGCGCACACCGAGCCCATTGAGATGGTGCCCAATATTTTTTTCACCGACACGCAGCGGAGTGAAATTTGACATTGCACCGTTACAGGTTGGATATCGACCAGTGTAAACGCTTGCACGGGAGGGGCCGCAGATAGGCGACTGGCAAAACGTATTGGCAAAGTTCACGCCGCGGGCCGCCAACCTATCAATATTCGGGGTCTTGATCGTCGGGTGCCCGGTGCAGCCCAGATAGTCATGTCTGAGCTGATCGCACATGATAAAAAGAATGTTTTTGCGCGCCATATGCCTGTTCCGACCTGGTTTGAGGAAATGAATTCACTGGAGAAATCTATGGCACTGCCGGGATCCCAAATCAATTAATCGAACGCAAATACAAGGCAAACCAGCGTGATTCCTATATTCGGGATCCCAAATTACTGCTAGGTAGAATGTCAACAAGCACATAACGGCACAACAGGTTTGCCTTACCTGGTCGGTCGTCAGTCTGAAGGCTGATCGCGGTCCATGCCAAAATATACGGGAGGATTATTGCCATGCATCCGGAACTCAAAGCCCATCCTGACTATTTTCAAAAAGAGATCGTTAAGCTCGCCGACAATGTCTATCAGGCGTTCGGTTTTGCGGCATCGAATGTCTATATGATCGTTGGCGATGATGGTGTCATCATCATCGACACAACAGAAACAACAACAGCGGCTGAAAATGTTCTTGCCGAGTTTCGCAAGATCACCGACCTGCCGGTCAAAACGATCATCCTGACCCATTCGCACCGCGACCACGTTTCTGGTGCAAGCGTGTTCACCGAAGGCGGCAATCCAGACATTTTGGCCAGCGACAAGTCATCGGAAGACTCGCTGATTGTTGCAACCCACCACCCGCGGCCAGCAAAAGCCCAGATGGCCCGAACCAAACGCCAATTTGGCATCGGCCTTTCCTACCCCGACGAGATCATTGGCATTGGCGTTGGCCCCGGCGACCGCCCCCTCAAGGGCATGGGCGCGGGAGCACTGCCACCGACCCGCAAAATTGGCGAAGAAGGTGAGAAGATCACTTTGTGTGGGGTTGAATTGGAACTGGTTATGGCACCGGGAGAAACACCGGATCACATGGTGGTTTGGTATCCTGAAAAGAAAGTGTTGATCAGTGGTGATAATTTCTACCGCTCGTTCCCCAATCTCTATGCCATCCGGGGCACTGAATATCGTGACTTCGACACCTGGGCTGATACGCTCGACCAGTTGATGGCTTTTGAACCAGAGGTTCTGGGGCCTGGCCATACCAAAGCCGTTTTCGGTGCCGAACTGATCAAGGAATACCTGACGGATTACCGCAACGGCATTCGTTACGTCATCGACGAAACACGCAACGGCATGGATGCCGGCATGACGATGGATCAGTTGGCCCACAGCGTGAAACTTCCACCGCATCTCGCCGAAAAACCCCATTTGCGCGAGTATTATGGGCGAGTTGATTTTGCCGTTCGTGCTTACTTTGTTGGCACAATGGGCTGGTTCGATGGAAACCCAACTTCACTGGGCAT
Organism: Rhizobiaceae bacterium; assembly: GCA_039969995.1. Taxonomy (GTDB): domain Bacteria; phylum Pseudomonadota; class Alphaproteobacteria; order Rhizobiales; family Rhizobiaceae; genus Pseudahrensia. Next base: position 6,216 of record JBDVMU010000017.1, on the reverse strand, counting down.
GTTGTCGCCAGTCGCGGAGGCTGAGCGTTTCATCAAGTTGGCTGGAGGAGCAGACGCGGTCATGGCGGAAGTCTCCAAATCGAAAGCCGACGGCGATTTTCAGTGGGCTTTGCAGCTCATCGATCGGCTGATCTGCGTTGAGCACGATCTTGCCAATATCCGCAAGCTCAAGGCCGAAGTCTTACGCGCCCACGCGGTGAGCCAGATCAACTGCCCAACCCGCCACTACTACATTCAAAGCGCCAAAGAACTGGACGGTGGCGCATAAGGATCGTTCGATGAAACTTGATCTCTATTATTTGGAGGAAACAGACTCCATCTGTTCCAACCGGGTGATCGTAACGCTGAGTGAAAAAGGCATTACCGATTGGACGCCGCACAAAATGATCCTAGTGAACCGGGATCAGTTCAAGCCGGAATATCTCAAACTCAATCCGCAAGGCGTGGTGCCAACGCTGGTCCATGATGGACTACCAGTGCGGGAATCGTCATTGATTTGCAACTATGTCGACGACCTGACACCCGAAAACCCCGCTCAAGCCGGGTGATGCCATCGGGCGTTGTCGTCTGGCGGAGTGGGTCAAGCTGTTTGACGAACGCGGTTTTGAAGCAACGGCAGTCGTCAATTTCGTCACCAAGTTTCGGCTGACCGTGCCAATTGAAAAGATGGAAGAACGTTGGAAACATGTTCCCAATATAGACCGGCTCTACCGCCAGCAATCGGTGATCCGAGAGGGTGTCGACTCACCCTATGTTATGCGGGCCATCGGTGCGCTGGAGACCATATTCCGGCAGATGGAAACTGCCCTTCAGGACGACCGCCCCTATCTGATGGGGGATCAATTCACACTGGCGGAAACCAATTTCGCTCCCTTCGTCAAGGTTCTGGAAATGGTGCGTTTCCTCGACTTCTGGTTGGAGGCCTACCCGCTGACCCGCGTCTGGTGGGACCGGATGGCAGAACGACCCAGCATGAAACAGCTTGACGAATTTCCCTATAATGCGATTTCGGAAGAGTCAGTTCATGCAAGGACCGGTCGCGAAACCGCGCCAGCCTTCCGCGCCAAGCTCGATGAATATCGCGAACGCTTTGCCCATGCTTATGCGGTTGAGAAGGACTGATTGATTATGCTTGAGCGGTGGGAAGCGGCACCCTGTTGGCGGCTGAAATTTCCAGCTCTGCCAGTTTCTCCAGCAACAAGGCCTTAACGTCCGCATGATCCGCGCTGTCCCAGAGATTGACCATCTCGCCGGGGTCATCTCGAAGGTCGAACAGTTCATTGGGACACTTGCTCAGATACATCGAAAGACGCCAACGGTCGTGCACGATTGAATGAACCCGCGGCCTCGAACCAAATGCGTCCTGAGTTCTTTGGGTTTCATATTGAATATGAGCTGAAGCGCGCGCCCCACCTCCGGCCACCGACATGATCTTCCCCTGCATGCCAACCGCCGCTTCGATTTTTGCATGTTCAAGAATGGTCGAACCAATATCCAGCGTCTGGGCCAGGTCGCTAGAGCGTTCCCCCTTACTGCCATTTGGGTCTGCCCAAATGAAGGGCACATGGGTCAGGCTGTCATATTGCTCGGCACCCTTGAAGAGCAACCGGTGTTCACCGAGGTGATCACCGTGGTCCGAAGTGAAGATCTGAACCGTATCGTCCATTAAACCAGCATCCGACGCCGTGGTCCGAATGCGACCTACAGCATCGTCAATCATTGAGATCATGCCACAGGTGAGCGCCCGCGCTTCTTGCGCCTCTCGCTGGGAAACAGCGACTGAGTAACCGGCATTTTGGCCCAGGCTTTTGTCGCGGGCACGCGCCTCCTCGGCAATTTTAACATATTCCGGCGGATGCCAATCATTGGCCGAATAGGCATCGGGGATCGGCATGTCGTCGGGGTTGTACATGTCCCAATACTTACCTGGCGGGGTGAATGGATGATGTGGATCCGGGAATGAAACCATCAAGAAAAACGGGTTTGGGTTGCCCTTTCTTTGCTCAAGCCACTCACAGGCTTGCTCAGCAATATAGCTGGTAGAATAATGCTCTTCAGGAATTTTGGTTCGGATCGCCTGCGGACACGTATAGTCATGCGGGAATTGTTGATCCCTTGATCGCAACTTGGCCAGCTCCGGAGCGGTCTTGCGCTGGTGCAACTGGTGATCTCCTCCAGTATTGAAGCCATGGCGCAACACTGAGATGTAATGATCAAAACCATAGAAGGGCAGCGGTACCTTTGGATCATCTTGCTCAAAAAACGGCTGCCGTTCGTATTGGTAAGTCTCATTGTCCAAGTCAGAACGTATGGCGACTGCAAGGTCGTCCGGCGGTGACTGGAAGTCTTCGCGATGCTCTGGCGGTTCAACCTGAACGGCCCAGTCGGATACGTTTTGCAGATGGCTTTTACCTATCAGCGCTGTGTCGTATCCGGCTGCCCGCATCAATTCGACAAAGGTAACGTGTTCATGCGCAAGCGGCACGCCAAGTGACCGGACACCATGACTGGACGGCATTCGACAGGTCATCAGACTGGCACGGTTGGGCATGCAAACGGGGGATGCCACATAGAAGCGATCATAGTTCACTCCTTCGGCGGCAATCGCATCGATATTCGGTGTATTTAGTACCGGATGACCATTGCACCCAAGATGATCAAAGCGCTGCTGGTCAGTAATGAAAAGAATGTAACTGGGTCGTTGGGTCATACGTTCATCCGCTGGAAATCAGATCAAGTGCCGCCAGGTTGCTGCTGCGCCCTGCTTTGAAAGACGTGAAACCCAATCAGGCCAATACCGGCAATGATTGCGGGGCCATAGACCTCAGCAGGCCGGAACAGGATCAATACAGCGACGCCAAGACGAACTGCAATCTCCACCACGCTCAACGACTTGCGGTCATATGCAGCCAATGCACTCGACACAAGGAACAGAGCCATGGCCACTCTGGCGATCAGGAAGGACAGCCAGGCAACATCAACCTGCCCATCATACCCAGCCAGGAGATTGCCATTGGTTGGATCGATAACAGCTTTGTCGATCAACAACAGTTCAGGATAAATGGCGAAAACGAAAGGCAGGGTAAACATCACAATGCCGGAACGAACCGCTGAAAAGCCAGTCATCATCGGATCGGCCTTGGTAATGCTCGCTGCCGCAAATGCAGCAAGCGCCACCGGCGGTGTGATCGCCGAAGCAACGGCAAAATAGAAAATGAACATATGCGCGGTGAACGTCGCCAAGCCCAACCCGACCAGCATTGGTCCCATCAACAAGGCGACGTTGATATAGGCCGGAACCGCCGGCATGCCCATGCCAAGCAGAACCGCCAACAACATGGTCAGCAGCAGGGCAAACAGCTGGAAGCCAACTGACCCGCCAGCAACATCGAACGACTTTAGGAAGCCCAAAACATCAACCGCCACAAATTTCGCCAGGCCGGTGAAGTTCAGGCAGACATCGATTACCGTCACAGCAAGGAACATAAGATAAAGCGTTGATAGCGTAACGCCGGCTTGCGACAGGCCGTCAAATATCTTGCCGGGATTAGTGCGGAATTTCTTGTCGATGAACATCAGGACCAGCAGGAGGAACACGGCCCACCAGCCAGCTGCACTGGCATCACCAGCGGCATTCTGGAACAATTCGATGATCCATGGCATCGAAATCACATTGCAGACATCACCGTTGCGCTCAACCACAGCACCCAGCATGACTGAAATCCAGCTACACCCAACGCCATCCTTAGGCGTCAACAACAGCACCAGGACCAGCAGTACCGGTGCAAAAATCTGGACAAGATGCAACTTGTCTTCACCATTCAGGCGCATGTCATCGGACAGTTCGCCCACCGGCTGGATGTTCTGCTTACGAGCCTGAAAGACCACCGACAAAAACAGGCAAAAGAAATAGAACAGGGCCGGAATAGCTGCCGCGATGATGATCTCACGATAAGGCACGCCGGTCAGCGACGACATGATAAAGGCTGCAACGCCCATAATCGGCGGCATGATGGATCCGCCAGACGATGCGGCCGCTTCCACCCCACCTGCGAAGACCTTGGAGAAGCCCCGCTTCAACATCATCGGAATGGTGAGAACACCAGTCGACAATACATTGACCACCGGTCCGCCGGTAATTGTTCCAAACATAGCAGAGGAAACAACGGCAGCATGAGCCGGTCCACCGCGCAGATTGCGGGTCATTGAAAAGGCCAGCTTGATCAGCGCTTGTCCGCCTGCGCAGCGACCAAACAATGCGCCCAGAATAATGTAGGGGAAGACCAGCAAGATCAAAACATTGATGAAACGGCCTAAAATCCCGGCCGTGTTATTGATCAACGCATCGCGAACGAATTCACGACCAGAGGTCAGACTTCGCACTTCCTCACTGCTCAGGATCGTGACGAGATACTTGTTCTGATCCTCCGCACCGAAGAAGTACCAGTTCATGACCGTAGCAAAGGTATAAGTGGCGATAAGGATCGACACCATAACCAATGGCAGCCCCCAGACCCGCACATTATAGGCCAGAAAAATAACGATCGAGCCGAACAGAATAAGCGGCAACCAGCCAAATGTGGTATTCAAACAACGCGGATCATCAGCCGTTTCCGGGATAGGCAGGCCGAGCATTTCTGCATATTCAACTTCCGCCTTCAGCCCTTCGGCAACCAGCCGCGCCCGATCGCCCGTATAGATATCAATCAGACAGACGGCTTCCAGCTCAACCAAATAGCTGAGCGAAATCGCAGCCGCCGCAATCACCAGAGCGACATCGAGAAACAGTCCGAATTTGCGCATAATGGGTGCTTTATCGGTCCAGCCCCGCCACATGGAATGTTTCAGCGCGACAATGACCATCATCCAGAAGAAGACAATCGGGTAGAGCCACTCTGTATCGAAACGACGGATCTTGAAGCCATCGTTTCCAGACAGTGTCTTCCAAAGATCATCCCATCCGGGAATGGCCGGCGTGACATTTAACAATCCGACAAAAACAAGGGTGAAACCCAACCAATAGACCACGCGATCGACAGTTGGTCTGGATTCGTTTTGCACTTGCTCTGTCATGATAATTCAGCCGGGCATTGCCGCAGGGGAGTTTTCAAAGAAAAGCGCCGGGCAGCGCATGGCCACCCGGCGTTTGGATTATTGCACCATTAAGGCTTGGCGCATTCCGGGACAGTCCGGCCAGCTTCTTCCCAGGCGCGCACTGCACCAGCGTGGAATTTAACCGGGTTCGGCCCGCAAAGACCGGCAACTTTCGGGTCCAGATTACCGAAGTTCAAAGTGCCCATAAATGGTGCCAGTTCCTGATGGGTTTTGAGGCTTTCAATATGCGCCTTGGTCAACCGATAGGCGACATCTTCGTCCATGCTTTTGTTGACGAAATCACCGCCAGTAACCGCCATGCCGCGGAAGGTGTCGTCCTCGGAGACCACAGTCCATCCATCGCCCATAGCCGCTTCGATATCGGCTTTGGAGGCCTCAAATGCTACTGAACCCGGCTTGTTGAGCAGCTTCTGCGCACCTTTGGTTGCATAGGTATCTTTTGGCAGCGAGTACAAGGTCATGGCACCTGCAGCTCCAGCCCGCGTGACGCGCGGTCCGGGGAACATGGCCGGAATAATCGCCACGTCGGCTGTACCATCAATGATACCGGAGGCGATCTGGTTCCAGCTCATGGTGACGGATTCATAATCCTTGTCCACCTTGGCACCACCAAACAACTGGATCAGCGCGCGGGAATTGGTTGTTGCAGCTCCACGAGGTGGACCGTTCATGACCTTACGTCCTTTCAGGTCACCCCAGCCCTTAACCCCCTTGGCATCATAGGCATACATGGTGAAGATGCTGAGTGTGTAAGGATAAAGCAGTTGAATGTTCGGGCCGATTTCAGCACCTTTTTCCTTTCCGAGGCTGGCATAAGGACCAGCGGCACGGGTCAGCAAAAACGGCAAAATGAACGGACCATTGGCGATGTCGATTTTACCTTCAGCCAAGGCCTGAATGTAGTTGGTTCCGGTCTGGCCGTCCTTGAGCTGAATATTGGCAATGCCGCGATCGGCAGCATATTCAACAAGAGCAGTTGCTGTCAGGCCGGCAGTTGTTCCGGCACCGGCCGTATTCGACGTCAGGTTAACCTGCGCCATAGCCGCTGATGCGGTTAGCGCAGTTGTTGCAGCGACAAGCGCTGTCTTGAGTGTTTTGAGC
>JBDVMU010000016.1:0-106562 GCA_039969995.1 Rhizobiaceae bacterium | reverse complement strand
GGAATAAGACCACCATGTAGGGCCATGCCGTTCATCGCTGCTGCCATGGCATGTTCGCGAATGCCCCAATGGACAAAACGACCAGAGAAATCATCTGGGGTGATTGGTGCTGTCTGGCTGGTATTTGTGTTGTTGGAACCGGTCAGGTCAGCGGAACCACCGATGGTTTCGTTAAGTGCACCATTGACCACTTCCAGCACGGCCTGAGAGGCCTTGCGGGTTGCCTTCTTCGGTGGCTCGGCAGCGATTTCCTGCTTCAGCCCCTGAATGGTTTCATTGAATTTGGCGGGCAAATCACCACGCTGGCGACGCTCGAAGTCGCCGCGCTTGTTGGCATCGGCATCCGCCAGCCGGGCTTCCCAGTCCTTGCGCGCATGGGTGCAACGCAGGCCGGCAATGCGCCAGTTGTCGAGAACGTCCTCGGGCACATCAAATGCTTCCGCATCCCAGCCCAGAGCTTCACGCGCGCCGGCAATCTCGTCAGGGCCGAGCGGCGCGCCGTGAGCAGAAGCGGTGCCAGCCTTATTAGGGGCGCCAAACCCGATCTGCGTTTTACAGGCAATCATGGTCGGTTTGTCAGATGCATGGGCTGATTCAATGGCGCTGGCAATCGCCTCATGGTCATGACCGTCAACGGAAATTGTATTCCAGTTGGAGGCTTCAAACCGGGCAATCTGATCGGTTGAGTCAGAGATCGAAACCGGGCCATCGATCGAGATATTGTTGTCGTCCCAGAATACCACCAGCTTGCTCAGTTTCAGGTGGCCAGCCAGCGTAATCGCTTCCTGGCTGATGCCTTCCATTAAGCAGCCGTCGCCAGCCAGACAGTAGGTGTAGTGATCGACCAGCTCGCCGCCGAACTCATCGGCCAGTTTGCGTTCAGCCATCGCCATACCAACTGCATTGGCAATGCCCTGACCCAGAGGACCGGTGGTTGTTTCGATGCCGGCCGCGTGGCCGTATTCGGGGTGACCGGCGGTTTTGGAACCGAGTTGGCGGAAATTCTTCAGCTGCTCGATATCCATATCCTTGTAGCCGAGCAGGTACAGCGAAGAATAAAGCAACATGGAGCCGTGGCCAGCAGACAGCACAAAGCGGTCACGATCCGGCCACGAAGGCTGTTTGGGATCAAATTTCATAAAACGGGTAAACAGGACCGTTGCGATATCAGCAGCGCCCATTGGCAGGCCGGGGTGACCGGAATTTGCCTTTTGAACTGCGTCAGCGGAAAGAAACCGGATGGCATGCGCCATGCGCATATTTTTTTGTTGGGTCATGTCAAATCGCGGAAAACCGCTTGCCTTGTTTTACCAGTGAGTCAGCCGAAACCATGCCCGGCCAAAAATCGCGGCACACATAGCACCCGAGCACGTTGAATCAAAGGTGCGATTGAACAAACTTGAAAAAACCACAATCAAATGTTGAGTCTCTGCCAAGCCACTCAAAAGAACTTGGATAACATGTTCTGACGATTGACGTTTTCATGCTTTTCGAGTTTGACTGACCACAGGCATGTGGGAATCGCCAGTATCAAAATTGCGTTAGTTGGGACAGAATGAGCGAGCTGCAGAACCATCTGTTGACTGAGGGAGAGACAGGTTCCGATCTTGCGGGAGCCCTTGCTCGACTGAACAAAGCATTGGATTCGCTGGATAATACCGTGACCACAAATGTGGAATCAAACGCCAAGCCGACCAGTTCCGGAGAAGAAATGCAGCGCATGGCAGAAGATCGGGCAAAACTGGCCAGGGATCTGGACAGCAGCGAAGATCGCAGCAAAAGACTGGAAGAAACCAACCGGGAAGTTTCGCGCAGGTTGGTTGCGGCTATGGAGACAGTGCGTAACGTGTTGGATCGACCCGCATAGGATTAAAACGAGACCTAAATGCCCCAGGTTGCAGTACAAATTAATGGCAAGACCTACCGGATGGCCTGCGACGAAGGGCAGGAAGCCCATTTGCTTGACCTTGCCCAGCGGTTTGACCGCACCATCAACCAGCTCAAAGGTTCGTTTGGCGAGATCGGCGATCAACGCCTGACGGTTATGGCCGGGGTTATGGTGACTGACGAGCTTGTCGCCCTTCAGCATAAAATCACCGGTCTTGAATCGGAGTTGGCCAAGCTGCGGGTGAGCCAGCACAGTCAGCGCGAAGAACAGATCACCCAGGCCATCCACAAGACAGCTGAGCGCATTGAATCCATCAATTCCAAGCTCAACAATGCTGATTAGTTTTCAATAATCAGCCTCAGATCAGGCATCGCCCGAACAAATCATTCGCAATCTGGTCACTGGATCCCTATAACCAGTCTGCGCGGGCTGCGCGGTTTGTGTGACATTCATCCTCGGGGCCTTACCGATTCTTAAGGGAGCTGTCCCTGTCCTCGCTCGTGGGCTTGGGCACACGGCGCCCACCTACGCTGTAGGTTCCAGGATCGATAAAACTCGCACGGCTGGTGCGGCTCGCCACCTAACTTCGGCCCAATCGGGTCACTTCTGCCTCTGAATGGCGCCCCTTGATGACATATCTGTCTGGCGCCGCTGACTGGATTGATATTGCCCGGCTTATCGGAACAAAAAGCTGATTTGCGCAAAGCGGTATTGGCACGCCGCAATGAGCTGGCCGAAATTGACCGTATTGAGATGTCGCTGAAGGCGGCAGACGTCGGGCAGAATGCAGCTGAACTAAGCGCAGAAAATCTGGCAGGCCGCATTGTTTCAGGCTTTTTGCCCATTCGATCTGAAATCGATGCCCGACCTCTCATGTTTGAACTCGGCCGACGCGGTGCACGTCTTTGTTTGCCAGTGGTAATCTCCAGGACCGAGATCGAATTTCGTGAAATGGTGCGCGGCGAAGCGCTCGTTGAATCGGGGTTTGGAACCGTCGGGCCGGACAGTTCCGCAGCTGTTTTAGATCCTCAAACCCTGCTCATGCCGCTCAGCGTATTTGACGCCAAAGGCGGGCGTATCGGTTATGGTGGCGGTTATTATGATCGTGCAATAGAGGGTTTGCAGAGCAAAGGCATAAAACCCCAGCTGATTGGCATGGCTTTTTCCATGCAGGAGGTTGATACGGTTCCCATGGAGGACCATGATCGGTTCCTTGACGGCATCATCACTGAAAACGGTTATCGCCGCTTTTGACTGGGACGGCTTGAACTCAATCTGTACTGCCAATTGTTGGGCAGATCTTTAGGACCGAATTTATGCGCATTCTCTTTCTAGGTGACATGGTGGGCAAAACCGGGCGCACCGCCGTCTACGATAAGTTGCCGGGGCTCAAAAAACGCCTCAAAACCGATTTCGTCATCGTCAATGGCGAGAATGCCGCTTCAGGATTTGGCATTACCCGCAAGATTCTAAATGAGACGCTGGAGGCCGGAGCCGACGTGGTGACCTCTGGCAATCACGCCTTTGACCAAAAAGAAACTCTCAACTGGGCTGGCGACGAAGAACGCTTTTTGAGGCCGGCCAATTTCCCCAAAGGCACGGTTGGTCGCGGCAGTAATCTGGTGGAAGCCCAAAATGGCGCGCGGGTATTGGTGGCCAACATTATGGGCCGCATTTTCATGCATCCGGAACTGGATGACCCCTTTGCTGCAGCAGAAGCCGAGCTGGCTGCCTGCCCGATGGGTGAAGCGGCCGATGCTATTGTCATTGACTTCCACGCAGAGGCTACCAGCGAGTCCCAATGCTTTGGCCACTTTGTCGATGGTCGGGTCAGCCTGGTCGTTGGCACACACACCCATATCCCAACCGCTGACCATCAGGTTTTGCCGTCGGGCACTGCCTATATGACAGATGCAGGCATGTGCGGAGATTATGATTCCTCAATCGGGATGGACAAGGAAGAACCACTGCATCGCTTTTTGACCAAATTGAGCAAGGGTCGGATGGAACCGGCAACCGGTGAAGCGACAGTTTGTGGCGTCTTGGTTGTCACCGATGATGCAACAGGTCTCGCGACAGGTGTGGAGCCCCTGCGGGTTGGTGGGAGATTGTCGGAAATCTGGCCGACAATCTAAAGAATAGTCCTCTCAACGAACCAATATGCGCCCATAGCGGCAATGCCAACCGACGCTGGAATGGTGATGCGGCTGCGATACCATGCAGCATTGATGAACCAGCCGACGGCCAGGAAGGCCAAAGCAATTACCGTAAGCTGGCCGAGTTCGACACCAATATTGAAGGTTACGAGACCCAGAATGAAGTCTTCCCTTGGCAGACCGATCTCGGTCAAAATTCCCGCAAAGCCAAGCCCGTGCAGCAAGCCGAACAGGAAGACGATGACTGGACGCCAGGCGTGCAGCCTGTTTGTGAATATATTCTCCACCGCCACATAGACAATCGACAGGGCAATCAGTGGTTCAACGATTGAAGGCGACAGGTTGATGACCCCGTAAAGCCCCATTGCCAGTGTCACTGAATGAGCCAGAGTGAAGGCGGTGACCTGCACCAGCAGCGGCCGCCAATTGGTGTTCAACAGGAACAATCCGAGCACGAAAAGAATGTGATCCAACCCTTTCGGCAGAATATGGGTGAACCCAATCACTCCATAATCGATGGACTTCTCCATCCAACTGCGCGGCGCGGCAACGCCAATATCGAAAGGCTCGCTGACACCTCCAGCAGCAAAAAACTGGGCTTGCAATTCCTGTTGTGGGCGCTCGACACGAAGCACGCTGGAGCCAAACTTTTCAGGATAGGCCCAATTAAACTTCGTGACACCTTCAGCCACACGGCCAGAAAGCGTGATCATTGAATCGCGGGCATTATTGAGATCACCAACATCAGGAATGGCAATTGTCTGCACTTCAAGCGCCGCCGCGGAGCCGTCAAATGTCAGGCCAATATCGCCCAACCAGCGCGACGAAAAAGACTTGAATTGCGCTTCTAGTTCTGCCGAAGGTAAGGCCCGCAAGCGATTATAGTCTTGTGCGGTTGGCGCATCATCGGTGTCCTCATGCTCACCACCAATGCCGGCCAAAAGGGCTTCCAGATTGCTGTCAGCGGTCAGAACAAAACTGCGATCTTGCGCAAATTTGAGGGTAAAGATGGTCGGGCGCACTTCATGCGCGTGCCCCAATTGAGCGAACAAAACAAAAAACAGGAGGAAACCTGCCCCGACAAACCGACGTATCATATTAGGATCTCAAACTGGCCATGCTGCTTCATATGATTTACGCAGAAACTACACAATTGGTTTTTGAAACCAACCCTTATCGTCCTAGGAATTTCGTCGTGCAGTCTTTTTGTCGTATCGCCGCCCTGTTGCTGCTCAGCCTGCCGGGAATCGCGCAGGCTCACGAATATTATCTGCTACCTGAAAGCTTCACCCCTGCCAGCAAAAACGAATTTGCTGTCAGCCATAAGCTGGGTCAGCTGTTTAAGGGCAATGAAATGCCCTTCATCAACTCCTGGAACATCCGCTCCGAAGTTTGGGAAAATGGCAAGACACGTAACGTGCGCGGAAAAGATGGTGACCGCCCTGCTCTTAAGGTGGTCGGCAACAGCTCCGCACTAATGGCCATTATTCACCAGAGCAACGTCGATTTCCTGACTTTTGCGAGTTGGGAAAAGTTTCAGGCCTACGTCAACAAGGAAGGTCTTGAGCATGCGCTTGCCGCCAGCGAACGAGGTGAAAAACCAAAGGAGAAGCTGAAGGAAGCCTATGCCCGCTACGCCAAGACGCTGGTTGCATTGGACGGCAACACAGAAGGCATGGACCAGCCAACCGGCCTCAAAATCGAAATCATGGCGCTTGAACATCCATTGAAACTCGCTGCAGATCAGCCCATGCCGGTCCAGATTCTCTATGATGGCCAACCTCTGGCCGGCGCGAAGATCAAGGTTTTCATTGGCATCGGAAATGAATTCAGCCACCAGATTTACTCAGATGCTGAAGGTAAGGCTGCTATTCCAGCCGAAGGCCCGGGCCCCTATTTGCTCAACGCCATTCATATGACCGAGCCTCAGGGCGCGCAGGCCAAAGAAAAGAATGCCCACTGGGAAAGCTTCTGGGCCTCGCTCACCTATCAGCGCGCCCGATAGGGCGAAGATGGCGGTCTAATCCTAAAGGGGTCTAACCAAATGCGGATCTTCATTGGCCTTTTGCTGTTTGTTGCCATTTTTTGCTTTGCGCTTGGCATCACCCTGCCGGTCTTGCATGTGCAAAAGTTGTATTTTTTCGAAGAAACACCATCGATCCTGTCGCTCACCTATAATCTTTGGCAAGAGGGCAGCGCTCTGCTGGCGCTGGTCGTGGTTGGGTTTTCTGTGTTCTTCCCAATGCTGAAGCTGGGCATCGTTTTGATTACTGCGGTTGCGCCGAAAGCCGAGTTGGCTCATTCGCCGCTGATCCGTTGGGCCGGAGTACTGTCGAAATGGTCAATGATGGATGTGCTGCTGGTGGCTTTGGTCATCACCGCGGCCAAGACCTCCGGCCTGGCAGAAGCGGTGGTGCAGCCAGGCCTGTGGTTCTATGCATCAAGCGCCCTATGCGGGGCTATTGCCGCCGGTCTGCTGAAAGGCAGCCCTACGGCTTCAGCAATTAATTCATGACTGGCTGAAACTGCCCCTATCAGGACGGCAGACGGCGGCCGGGGTCGAAGTCTTGCAAGGCGGCAAGGTGCGCATCACCTTCTTCGCGGGTGCGACGGCCGGCTTTGGGGGGGATGTCCTTGGCAGCGTCATACTGGATCATCTTGTTGCGCAGAGTGCGCACGGAAATACCAAGAATGTCGGCGGCCCAGGTGCGATTACCGCCGCAGCGGGAAAGAGTTCCAATGATCAGGTCGCGTTCAACGTCATCCAGTTTGCGCCCGATATGTGGCTCGATATCACACTGGATCTTCAGATCGCTGTTCTGTTTCATATAAAAAGCATTCCCTGTTGTTTGGAAGAAATCTTGTTGCTCGGCCAGCAAGCGGCGGAGAAACTTTGATCACCTCATCTTTCAAACAGGATCGCGGCTTATGGTAAACCAGCGGTTAAACTTGGCCGCTAAAAATGCAAAAAACCGCTCATTGCCCGTCAAAACTGACGAACAGGAAGCGGTTTTGTGTCAAAGAGCGAGAAGTCAGGTCGTAAGACCCGCCGTCTTCGGGTCTTAGTGTCTGTATTGCTGAATGCGGGTTGTTCGCAGTCCGGCAAGACCATGATCATCAATGGAGGCCTGCCAGGACAGGAATTCCTCAACTGTCAGCGTATAACGCTGGCAGGCTTCTTCGAGGCTCAGCAGTCCGCCGCGCACAGCGGCTACAACTTCCGCCTTACGGCGAATAACCCAGCGACGAGTTGACGATGGTGGAAGGTCCGCAATGGTAAGTGGACTTCCATCAGGGCCGATGACGTATTTCACCCGTGGGCGCATATGTTCGGTCATTTTACTCTCTACTCAATACTTGTACTTGTCCGACCGGACAGACCAAAGTTACGCCTTACCACTTAAAATTTGCTAAAGGCGCGGTTAGGTGTTTGGTAGGATTTGGCCTTGCAAACCAACGACTCAGGGGCCGTTTGTTCGCCTTAACCAAAATCCCATCAAACGATTGCATCAAGATCAACGATCTCGTCAGCAAACTCCACATGTTCCAGATGCCAGAATATGTCGAATTCAGTTTCGTTCCACATGACGTAGCCAGTTCCATCGATGGTTTTGGAGATTGAATAATCTGCCCGGTAACCGTCGACCTTAAAGGTATCATCACCATGGTGGCCGACGACGTATTGGGTTCCAGCACCATTGATAATGGTATCGTCTCCTGCACTGGAAACGACCATATCCTTGTCACCGCCAGTGTAATCGTGGCGCTTGGCCCCAAAATTCATGTTGATGGCACTTGGATCAATGACGCCAGCAAGCCACAAGGTGTTGCCTGCAGCATCAGTCAGCAATGAACCGGTATCAAAGGACTTGATCGTCAGATCGTCCCCGCTGCTGATGTTGGCAAAGCCGGAAAAGTCGATTGTGTCGTTGGAAATATCGAAGTCTTCGACAACATCCTGCCCTTTTGAGAATTTGACCTGATCCATGCCTTTTCCGGTGACCATGTAATCATTGCCGGTGCCGCCATCGATGACATCATTGCCAGCACCAGCCGTCAGGAAGTCATCTCCCTGGTCACCGGCCAGATGATCGTCACCGCCTTCGCCGTGCAACTGGTCAGCATCGTTGCCACCGACAAGCCAATCATTGGCAGTATATCCAAACAACCGATCGGCCCCTGCCCCACCATGCATTTCGCCAGCGGTTTGGCTGGCGACCATGTCGTCGTCACCTTCCATTCCCAGCAGCAGATAAGCCTCATCACCTGCCGTCAAAACATCGCCTTCGGCCGTGCCTGCAGAACGCGACATCGCAGTAAAAACGTCATCCTGCATGGTTTCAACATCGGTGTTACGTTCGATGATGTCAGACAAGGTTGTCTCGTTGATCATCGCGATTTCATCGTCGCTCAATCGGCTTTCATACCAAAATGCGTCGCCATCGCGCAGACGGGTAAATTGATCGACCAGGGCCGAATGGAACAATTCTCCCAACATGGAACCTGGAACAGCATCTTCTGCAAGTGCGCCAACAAAGACATCGATAGTGTCGACAGTGCCGAAGACATCTTTCAATTTCGCCTGCAGATCAGTGTCTGAAGTGATCTCAGAAAATGAAGTGACCGGGTTAAGACCGTAAGCCTCGCGCGCGCCGTTATAATCTTCCAGTCCATGGTCGCGGCCGCGCTGAATGTTCAAGGACGCCAGATCAAGGCCACCAGATCCCGGCGGTCCGAACAGGAAATTGCGCACGTCATCGACGATCTGATGATCGACTGATTCAGCTTCGCTGGTGGCTGCACCGCGCAACAGTGCATCAATGCCGCCTTCCTCGACCAAACGGTCGGGGCGGAAAAATGCGTCGAGCAACGACAGGTCGCCAAACTCATTCTCGCTGCCATCTTCATCGGTGCGATGAACCGTTGACGACAGCATGGTGTGGCCAAGGCGGTATGCTGCTGTGGAGAAAATATTGGCTATTGCCGGATCGACATTTACGTCATAGCCCTTGTACTCGTCGAGGGCGTCCTCACCGAGCAGCTTTGGCAAAAACTCATTATAGGTGATGGCCTGCATCTGGGCTTCAACAATACGACGCGCTTCCCCGTAGAGCGTGTCGGCGTCCCAGCCGGGAAATTCCTCTTCGAATTCCGTCACC
Organism: Rhizobiaceae bacterium; assembly: GCA_039969995.1. GTDB lineage: Bacteria > Pseudomonadota > Alphaproteobacteria > Rhizobiales > Rhizobiaceae > Pseudahrensia. Next base: position 97,359 of record JBDVMU010000016.1, on the reverse strand, counting down.
AGGCGATTATGCTCGCGCAGGAACAAAGTGTGCATCGAGCTGAGCACCACGTTTTCGTTGGCGCGAATGTCACCACCGAGGAAAAATGTCTCTGAATCGCCCATTGCATTTGGCAGACCGTCAACATTGAATGGCATCAGTTCGCCGTCTGACATCTTCATGCGGCCATCGGCATCCCGCAAAGCTGCGGCCCTTTCGTCATCGGAGCCGTATACGTTGGAGGCATCGATGTAGGCGGTAATATCGTTGAGTTGCTGGCGCGGATTGTCGGTGCTTGTACCAGTATCCGGATCGAATTCTGAACGAGTGAAGTTGATTGTCGCTGTACCGCTGCCGGTTGGATCAAACAGCGGATCGTCAGCAGGAACCGGGATTGGCGCTTTTTCACCTTCCGCTTCGCTTTCCAGCGACAGCGTGATGTCATGGTCAAGAAACTGACCCCAAATCCACAGAAAGTCGCTGAATCCGTGTTCATTCGGGATAGATTCGCTTTGACTGAATATCTCATTGGAGATTTCGCGTGGTGAGGGTCTATCGGCACCGGCCAAGGTAGAAACGCCATCTCCATAATCGGAATCAACTGCCCTCAACAATTGATCATCAGCTTGTCCCAATGTGGGATCGAGCGGATTATTCTTCGTTCCATCTATTGTTCTGTAAGCATTGGCCATCTTTGTGGTCTTTCACGTGTTCCAATTTGATACAGGTTTGGAGCCTAACCTCTTGCTGATCACGGATGATGCAAATCTCGGACCAGTCTTGGCACAGCGCAGCTCGCGCACCGCTCCGTTAAAGTTGATGTAATGTGTGGAATGGTCTTGCTCTGGAACCACTTCGATCTGATAGGGTTGCGCAAATTTACTCTCCGGATCTCGTCGAAATGCTCCAACAACTGAACGCCACCACGATTAAAACCGCTTTTCCAGGCCATTCCGGCGACCTGCTGGCAGCCCGTATGGACATCCCGGCAGGGCCCATTCGCGCCACGGCGCTGTTTGCCCACTGCTTCACCTGTTCAAAGGACATATTGGCGGCCAAGCGCATTGCCTCGGAGCTGGCGCGGGCCGGGATTGCGGTTTTGCGCTTTGACTTCACAGGCCTTGGATCATCGAAAGGCGAATTCGCCCACACGAATTTCTCCTCCAATGTGCAGGACCTGGTAATTGCAGCGGATTATTTGCGGCAGAACTACGACGCCCCCAGCCTGTTGATCGGACATTCGCTGGGCGGCGCGGCTGTGTTGGCGGTTGCCGGGGACATTCCCGAAGTCAAAGGGGTGGTAACGATTGGTGCGCCTTCCGATACCGAACATGTGCTGCACAATTTTTCGGCCAATATCGAAGAGATCGAGCGCGACGGCAAAGCACAAGTTAGCCTGGCAGGGCGGCCCTTCACAATTGAAAAGCAATTTGTTGAAGACGTGCGTGGCAGCAATTTGGCACAGCGAATTGGCGCTCTGAAGCGGCCATTGTTGGTGCTGCATTCCCCGATCGACACAACCGTCGGCATTGAAAATGCGGGCGAGATTTTTGGAGCAGCCAAACATCCCAAGAGTTTTGTTTCACTTGATACCGCCGACCACCTTCTGACCCGCAGCGAAGACGCAGCCTATGCTGCCTCGGTGATTGCCGGCTGGGCGGATCGGTATTTACCCAAAGATGCGGTGCAGGGCAGCGAGACGACAGAAAGCGTGCGTGTGACCGAAACCCTAGAAGGCAAGTTTCAGCAGACGGTGCTGGCTGGACGCCACCGTATGTTCGCCGATGAACCGGAAAGCTATGGCGGGTTGGATTCTGGTCCCTCTCCCTATGATTATCTGTCGATTGCACTGGGCGCCTGCACCGGCATGACATTGCGGCTTTACGCCGACAAGAAAGGTATTGATCTGGGGCGCGTCAGCGTTGAGGTTTCGCACACCAAAATCCATTCCAGGGATTGTGTTGAATGTGACCATGCGCGGCAAGAATCCAACACACGCATTGACCGGTTTTCACGGGTCATTACGATCGAAGGAGGCGCACCGGAGGGAATGGAGGCCAAATTACTGGAAATTGCCGACAAGTGCCCGGTTCATAAAACCTTGGAAGCATCCTCGGTGGTGGCGACCAGCGTAGTGGATTAACCCGTTCTAGGCGTGATCATCTTCACCGCTGGGAAACTTGTCCCACACCCATTGGGCAAATCCAAGCAGAAGGCAGGTGACAAGCAGCGTGATCAAAAGACCAAATTCGCCCCAGGCGGTGCGCAGCATTGGCCAGGGGCGCAATTGCTGTTGGACCAGGCCGTGACCGTCCTGCCAGAACCAATACAAAGCAAGCGCCAGAACGGCGAAAATGACCAATCCGATGATGTGGCGCGGCGACATTCTACTGCACCTCCACGCTGTCGAGATCGATCTTAAAGACGTGCAGGTCACCGCGTTTTTCAACTTCGCCTTCGGCACTCAGCAACAGGGCGGTTAAATCGTAGAGGCGATCCCCCAGCGCATTGCCGTCCTGATCTGCCAGCATGAAAAAGCTGGAGCCATCGACCGGACCACTGGAAACGAAGACGGCGGGCACTCCGCCGACCAGGCAAAGATTGGCGCAGGCCTTGTGGGCCAATCCCGTTCCAGGACGCATCGCACCTGCATAACATTTGCCATCACAAATCTCACCACTGAGTTTCCAACGACCGAAGGATTTTGTTTCGACATCGTGCGGGATGGCGTCTTTTACGGCGCTGATGCGTCGGCCCACCTGGATCATATCCAGATCACCCCGCTTGAGCAGCGCACCGCGGATTTGCACCACCTGGCCATCAAGCGGTTCTGCCTGATTTTGGACCCCGCGCTTGCCGCCGCCGGAGAGCATGATCGAGTGGCCATTGGGATATTTCTCTCCCGGCGCAATATGAACCACCGGATATGGATTGGCCTGCATGACGCCGGTAACATTCTGTCTGCCACGAAATGCACCATCCCCAGGATCGTCCTGGCTGACAACAAATGAAAATGCGGTGCCAGCAAACAGGCCGACAGTGAACAGGCTAATCACGATCAGAAAACTGCTGAGACCTTTGGGCAATTTCTTGCCCCAGCCGATGAAAAATCCATCATAAAGTTGGCCGCTCATGCCGAAGCCTCCTGTGCTGCGGGCACGGTCAGAGGCTCAACGAATGTTCCAGCAGGATTGGCAACCGGATCTATGAGCAATTGCCCATTTTCTATAGCCAGGTTGAAAGTTGGTACTTTTTCAGTGAACGGCGGCGGTGAGCGCCCATCCTCCGGGCGGTATTGATAGCCGTGCCAGGGGCAGGTGACGCAGCCAAAAATAAGGCGGCCTTCTCCCAACGGCCCATTTTGATGGGCGCACAGATTGGAGAGTGCCGAAATCTTGCCATCGTATTTGAATACAGCTGCGCGTTCTCCGTCAGGAAGCACGACCACACGACCGCGCTTTTCCTGAAGTTGATCTACCGGGCAAACCGGAACAAATCCGGCCGTACTGGCCCCGCCGCTAGCATCCTGGCGAACTTCCATGGCTCCAGCCAAAACATGAAGAAAGCAGACCAACACGGCACCACCAAGAAAAATGAAGCCAAAGAGCGAGCTTGTCGAGCTTTGGAAATAGCCAAACGCGACGTGAGCAACCAGCGATGCATAGGCAAAATATATGCCCATATGCAAAGCCTTCCAGATGCGAGGCGTCAGGAAGCTGAGCCAGAAATCATGGCTTGTCGTGGCCAGCACGATCAAAATAATTAGCGAGAAAATACCAAAAATCTCGAAGGGAAAGCCCAGCAACTGCCCAAAGCTGACATTGCTGTTCAGCAGATTGAGATATTTGTCAGTTGGAGAGAAGACATAATACCAATTGATCACATAGGTTGCGTGGATAAAGGCAGTGATGCAGGTCAGCACGCCAAAGTGGCGACGGTTGTAAAGCAACGGCAAGAAGCGACGATCCAATCGCGCAAGAGGTCCGATGCACAGGATGAAAGTCAGCATCAAAAAGGCGCAGGAGCCAAATGCACGCATGCGCAGGATCGGCGTCTCAACCGGACGTGCACCTTCGTGAAACGCAGGCGCCCATTTCAGAAAGATCAGGAGATAGGCAACCGTGGCAGCAATCAGCACGGCATCGTAAAAATACTTATTCTTGTTCCAAAGGACCGGACGATAGGCGACGCTCATGATCCGCCTCCCGATGAAGCATCCACAGGTGGCGAAATTTGCACTGGTTGCTCAAGCTTCGATGCATCCTGACGGATAAGGGTGGCGACAATGATGATTGCCGGTATCAGAACCATCATCACCTTCCAGATGGCACCATGCGCTTTTCGTAGGCTCTGCTTCATGATCCGCCCCCATTCTCACGTTGCTCCGGAGCAGCAGGGCATCCATCACGGGCCAGTTTTTCAAGTGACCACCAGCGCCACAGAACCAGCGGCCAGATGACCAGAATACCCGGAATCAACAAAGGACGGAAAGCGTAGGCATCGTGGGCAGCAGGATCGACCCGGTCGATACCGATGAACAGGAACAGCGCCGCAACGACAGCTCCCGCTGCGCCCCAAAGCTGCACGACGACAATAAGCAATTCTGCGACCGACAAGATGTGCCTCTAATTTACCTGACGTCGGACTTAGCCGATCAACCCAGCCCACCATAAGCCACCCCGGACAATTCTGCCATGTCCTTTTTCCAGGTGGTCAGGTCTTCGCTGTTGAACTGTGCCAAATGGCTGTGACCACAGGCCCGAGCCATAACCTGCATCAACTCGGTCGAGGCCTCAAAGAAGTTCTTCAACTGCTCAGCGGATTTCTCAATCACCAAACGGCTGACCAGATGTGGTTTTTGCGTTGCAATGCCAACAGGGCAATTATTAGTGTGGCAAGCCCGCATCGCAATGCAGCCAATCGCCTGCATGGCCGCATTGGAGACCGCAATCGCATCAGCGCCCAGCGCCATCGCCTTGACGAAATCAGCAGGCTTACGCAGCCCGCCGGTGATCACCAATGACACATCGGAACGACCAGTGGCATCGAGATGCAATCGAGCGCGAGCCAGTGCCGGAATGGTTGGTACAGAAATATTGTCGCGGAACAGGATGGGAGCAGCTCCCGTTCCGCCACCGCGACCATCGAGAATGATGTAGTCAACGCCAACTTCCAGTGCGGCGTCGATGTCTTTCTCAACATGTTGGGCCGACAGCTTGTAACCAATCGGAATGCCACCGGTGCGATCACGCACTTCGTCGGCGAAATCCTTTATTTGAGAAACCTCGGTCCAGTCTGGAAAACGCGACGGCGAAATGGCTGACTGGCCAGGTTCAAGACCGCGTACTTCGGCAATTTTGCCCTTCACCTTGGAGCCAGGAAGGTGGCCGCCGGTTCCGGTTTTGGCACCCTGTCCGCCTTTGAAGTGGAAGGCCTGAACCTTGTCGAGCAATTCCCATTCAAAGCCAAAGCGGGCAGAGGCGAGTTCATAGAAATAGTGCGCGTTTTCCGCCTGTTCTTCCGGCAACATGCCGCCTTCGCCAGAACAAATGCCGGTGCCGGCCAGTTCGGCACCACGAGCCATGGCAATTTTGGCCGGTTCCGACAGGGCCCCAAAGCTCATGTCGGACACGAACAACGGAATATCGAGTTTCAGCGGCTTTTGGGCATTTGGGCCAATAACTACGTCGGTGCCGACCTCGTCCTCATCCAACAGCGGCGGCTTGTGCAATTGCGCAGTGAGAATTTGGATATCATCCCAACTCGGCAACTGATCACGGGGCACGCCCATGGACTCGACCTTGCCGTGGTGACCGGTGCGCTTCAGGCCATCCTTGGCATATTGCTGGATCAGTCCATTGAGCGGTTCTTCGGCGGTCCCGTGGGAAGTGTCAGCATAGACGCCAAGATAGGCATCGCGATTGAACGGTTGTGGATTGGCCTGTGCCCAGTCAGCAATCTCGTCTGCATCGACCAGCACTTCGCCGTTTTCCAACCAGGAGGTGAATTTTGGCAGCGCTTCGTCATTGGCATATTCCGAAACACCCGAATCGACACGATAATCCCAGTAATGCAGGCCGCAAATCAGGTTTTTGCCCCGAATAAACCCGTCAGACATCAAGGCGCCGCGATGCAGACAACGACCATAAAATACCGTGACTTCATCATCGATTGGCACGATGACCAGATCGACCTCCCCGACCAATGCATGGGCAGGTTTTCTATCCTTGAGTTCATCGTGTTTGGCGATACTGACTTTGTTCATAGAGCGTGATTCCCCGAAGTTTCGAGAGAGGATTGACGCATTTGGCCTGCGTTACAAGACCATGTGCACGCATTGTGAGTTCAATAGCAAAATATTGAAGTCGGGTGATCACTCAGCCCGTTGCGCAACACGGCAACAAAGGCGGCAGCGTTAGCGGCGGCGGCGGCGACGGCATTACTTCGCCGCCACAGCTGAGGGTGTCGTCGTTGCTACTTTTCGGCGCGTTTTACGTAAGTGCGCTCTTCGGTCTCCACAACAATGTCATCGTCAACATTGATGAATTGCGGCACCATCACGCGCAAACCGTTGGAAGCAACAGCCGGTTTAAAGGACGAACTGACGGTCTGGCCTTTGAGTGCTGGCTCCGTTTCGGTGATTTTCAACGTTACCTGAGCAGGCAAAACAATGCTCAATGGATCTTCCTCATGGAATTCAACACCAACTTCCATGCCATCGTCCAGGAACACCGCATCATCACCGACCACATCTGAAGAAACGTCAATCTGATCAAAGGTAGTGGGGTCCATCAACACCACGCCATTGTCGCTTTCATACAAGAAAGTCATCTTGCGCTCTTCCACGCGGGCCCGCTCAACGGTTTCAGATGCACGGAAGCGTGTGTTCTTTTTGGTGCCGGTGGTGATGTTTTTCATCTCAACCTGGTTGTAGGCACCGGACTTGCCGGTCTTGGTGGCCTCGGTCTTGGTGACGCGCCAAAGACCTTCCTCAATCAAGAGCAGAGTACCTTTGCGAATCTGGTTGCCGTTAATTTTCACCGAGCTTACCTCTTCATGGATTGGCATCACGCAAGCCGTGAAACCGTGATTTTGTTATCAACCCCCTCCAACCACATGACGGGCATATGGCGGAACTTCAGCTAGTCACCCGACGTCTTGTTGACGAGCGGGCCTTAAACTTGCGCTTGAAGGTATCTTTCGTTGCTGAAAGTTGGCTATAGCAAGTTCGCGATGCAATCAATGTTGAGCAGCGCCTTGAACCTGTCTTGAAGTGGGAAACTTCGCCAATGGCAAAAAAAACGCCCAATTCACGCTCAACTGGCAAAAACAGAGGGCGTTCCTCCCGGCGAGGAGACGCTGCTCCTGAACGCCCGGCCAGACAACGCGGCAAAAGTCAGGATGCTGCCTCGCGGGGGGGATCGAGAGACGATCGGCCGCAGCAAAAGCGTGCTCACAGCCAAAACGCTGCCCAACAGGTAATGGCCAGCGATTCCGGTGCTGAAATTCTCTACGGCAAGCATTCGGTCAAGGCCGTTTTGTTGAAACGGCCCAGCGATGTAGAGCGATTGGCGATTGCCGGGCGCGAAGAATATCATCAGGACCTGATCGAACTCGCCCATCAAAGTAATATCGACACCATCCAGCTCGACTGGCCCGATTTCATCGCCGCCGGTCGGTTTTCTGAGGCCGATAAGCACCAGGGCATCATGGCCCTGGTCAAGCAGCGCCCGATCTATCTGGAAAGCGAACTGCATCAGCTCACTGACGCAAAATGCGTTCTGGTTTTGGATCAGGTCTCCAATCCACAAAACCTTGCGACCATCATCCGCAGCGCTGCCTTTTTTAACGCCGACGCCCTGCTCTTTTTAAAAAACCGTGCCGCGACACCAACACCGGAAGTGGTGCGCTTTGCCGTCGGCGGAGCGGAAATGATCGACATGTATCAGATGACAAACCTGTCCCGTTGCGTGGAAACGCTGAAAGATCTCGGCTTTAATGTTCTCGGCCTTGACGAACGGGGCGAGCGCACACTGGCCCAGCACGACCTGAGCACCAAAACAGCTTTTGTGATCGGTGCAGAAGGCGAAGGCCTGCGAAACAAAACCCGGCAATATTGCTCCGACCTTGTACGCATCCCCGGCGGCACGGATGGTCTGGAATCACTCAACGCTGCTGTGGCCACGACAATCGCGCTATATGAATTTGCACGACTGGACGTCGAGTAGCGGCGAGTAAACGCTGGTCAAACGGCGCGTAAATGACGAGCCACGGGCTGCTACTCCAGCAAAGTTGTATCCTTGACTGCCTCCATGGCCACATAAGTCGCCGTCTGAGCCACATGCGGCAAGACGCTCAAAACCTCACCCAGCAACTTGCGGTAGGCAGAAATGTCCCGCGTGCGCACCTTCAACAGATAGTCAAATCCGCCGGCAATCATATGGCATTGCTCAACCTGGGGCAGTCTACGAACCGCTGCGTTGAATTCTTCCAGCGCCACCGCCCGTGTGTCGGATAGTTTGACCTCGACAAAGGCAATGTGATCGATCCCGAGTTTCACCGGATCGATCAGCGCGCGATAGCCCAGAATATACCCCTCACTTTCAAGCCGCCGCAGCCGGGTATGGCAGGGTGTTTTCGACAGGCCCACTTGCTCGGACAATTCGGCAACGGTCATTCGGGCATTGCGGCTCACCAGCTGAAGGATTTTCTGGTCAAAAACATCCAAGTCATACGCATTCTTCCCCGATTCTACCGACATTTCAGACTAATCTCCTGCCAACTGGGCTATTTACGGAAGTTTACCCTCATAACTTCTGCAATAATAGGTCGAAATTTGAGGTTCATCATGCAAGACATTCGCACAAAAATCCGAAACGCCCAGTTGATGCCCGAAAGCGATGCGCTGCGGGAATTGCTGCAAACAGCCAATATTGACGTGGCAACACGCCAACGCATCACCCAGCGTGCTGTCAAGATAGTGCGCCGTATTCGCGACTCGGGCGACCCCGGCATGATGGAACTTTTCCTGTCAGAATATGGCCTGTCGAGCGATGAGGGCGTGGCATTGATGTGCCTGGCCGAAGCGCTGCTGCGGGTACCGGATGGATCGACCATCGACGCATTGATTGATGACAAAATCGCTCCAAGTGCCTGGGGGCAGCATTTGGGCAAGTCACATTCCTCGCTGGTCAATGCAACGACATGGGCGCTCTTCATCACGGGCAAGGTGCTGGATGATGAAGATGACAACTCCATGGCTTCCCTGCTGCACGGCGCGATCAAGCGATTGGGCGAACCGGTTATCCGCCAGGCCGTGACCCGGGTCATGAAGGAGCTCGGCGGCCAATTTGTTCTGGGAGAGACAATCGAAGCGGCGATGACCCGAGCCCGCGACAAGGAAGAGCAGGGCTTCACCTATTCCTACGACATGCTGGGGGAAGCTGCACATACCGAGGCCGATGCGAAACGCTATCATATTGCTTATAGCGATGCGATTTCCCACCTGGCAAAAGCGTCCAACTCTTTGGATATCAGACAAAATCCTGGCATTTCGATTAAGTTGTCGGCCTTGCATCCCCGATATGAAACTTTGAAGAAACAACGGGTGATGGACGAACTGGTGCCCCGCGCCCGCTCGCTGGCAATACTCGCCAAATCAGCCGATATTGGCCTCAACATCGATGCAGAAGAGGCTGGTCGGCTCGACCTGTCCCTCGACATCATCGAAGCCATTCTGGGAGATCCAGTATTGCGCGGCTGGGATGGGTTTGGCGTTGTCGTGCAGGCCTATGGCCAACGGGCACCCTATGTCCTGGACTGGCTCTATGAACTGGCCGAAAGGCTGGATCGAAAAATCATGGTGCGACTGGTCAAAGGGGCTTATTGGGACACGGAGATCAAGCGGGCGCAGGTTGAAGGTCTGGATGGATTTCCAGTATTCACCCAAAAGCCATCAACCGATGTCAGCTACATCTGCTGCGCGCAAAAACTGCTGAGCATGACCGACCGCATCTACCCGCAATTTGCCACCCACAATGCACACACGGTGTCAGCCATTCTCGAATTGGCCGATGACAATTCCAAGTACGAGTTCCAGCGCCTGCACGGCATGGGCGAGGCTTTGCACGATACGGTTTTGCAAAGCGAAGGCACCCGTTGCCGCATCTATGCACCGGTTGGCGCACACCGCGAACTTCTGGCTTATCTGGTGCGCCGGTTGTTGGAAAATGGGGCCAATTCTTCTTTCGTCAACCAGATCGTCGATGAAGATGTACCTCCTGAAGAAGTGGCCGCCGATCCATTTGAAGTTGTGGGCGCGTATTTGAGGGCCCCGCAAAACGCCATTATCAGCCCACCAGCGGACCTGTTTGCACCACAGCGCCAAAATTCGAAGGGCTTTGATCTGGAAGACCCTGATACGCTGGCGAAATTGCAGACGGAACTGGTTTTGCTGGAAGCTGAGCAATGGCAATTCGCCCATCAAAATGGCGACGTCCAACAAGTCACGAACCCGGCCAACGGCAAACCTGTTGGCAGCATCACTTTCTCGAACATCGCTGATGTCGAACTGGCCTGTGAGCGGGTGCGCGACTGGACCGATGCAACGGCGAGCCAACGCGCCGACATATTGCGTGCCGCCGCCGACCTTTATGAAACCAACGCAGCAAGCCTGTTTTCTTTGCTGATGCGCGAGGCCGGCAAGACCCTGCTGGATTGTGTTGGCGAATTGCGCGAGGCCGTGGACTTTCTGCGCTATTATGCAGCCGAGGCCGAAAGCAAGAATGGACAACCTGCTGGCATTTTCACCTGCATCTCCCCGTGGAATTTCCCGCTCGCGATATTCTCCGGGCAGATATCCGCCGCTCTTGCCACCGGCAATGGAGTGTTGGCCAAGCCGGCAGAAACCACATCGCTGATTGCTGAATTCGCTGTCGCTTTGTTACATAAGGCAGGTGTCCCCGAAGACGTGTTGATTTTATTGCCAGGTACCGGCGCCCAGGTCGGGAATGCGCTAACCAGCAATCCGATTGTTGATGGCGTCTGCTTCACAGGTTCCACCCCGACCGCCCAGTTGATCAACCGCAATATGGCAACCCATCTTGCATCCCATGCGCCATTCATCGCCGAGACCGGTGGGCTGAACGCAATGATCGTCGACAGCACGGCGCTGCCAGAGCAGGCAATTACCGATATTGTCGCTTCCGCCTTCCAGTCGGCGGGGCAGCGGTGCAGCGCCCTGCGGGTGCTCTATCTACAGGAAGACATTGCCGAACCATTTCTGAAAATGCTCTATGGTGCGATGGACGAACTCGCGGTTGGCGACCCGAATATCTTTGCCACTGATATCGGCCCTTTGATTGATCCTGCGGCTCAAACCAAAATCAACACCTATGTTCGAGATGCCATAGATCAGGGCCGGTTACTGAAACAGATTGATGCACCCGACACAGGTTTTTTCGTCGCGCCTTCAGTGATTTCCGTTTCGGGGATCGAAGACCTTGAGGAAGAGATCTTTGGCCCCGTGCTGCACATCGCTGTTTTCAAGAACAGCGAATTTCACCAGGTGATAGATGCGGTCAATGCCAAGGGGTTTGGCCTCACATTTGGCCTGCACAGCCGCATCGATGAGCGGGTGCAATTGGTGATTGATCGGGTTGAAGCGGGCAATATCTATGTCAATCGCAACCAGATCGGTGCGGTTGTTGGTTCGCAGCCCTTTGGAGGCGAAGGTCTAAGCGGCACCGGACCCAAAGCTGGCGGCCCTCGCTATCTTGAGCGTTTCACCAGGCAGGAGCGCCAGAAGTTACCAACCGAGGACGGCAAACAAACGGCCGCCAAAGAGATCGACGCAGCCTTTGAGGCCCAAGACCGCAACATGCAGGCAATCAACGCCACGGAAATGGCCGTTGAACTGCCCGGCCCGACAGGAGAATCCAACCGCTATTTTCTCGTGCCACGCAAACGGGTGCTTTGTCTTGGCCCCGGTAAGGCCGCAGCCGAAGAACAGGCGAAACGGGCCCGTGCGCTCGGTTGCAATGCCATTGCCATCGCATCGGGTTGTGTCTTGGGGATTGATGGATTGGTCGGTGCAGAAACTCTTTCCAGGCTGAATGATATTGACGCCGTGGTGTGCTGGTCGCAGGCCGCCAAACCGCTACGGCAGGCGCTCGCCGACCGGCCGGGGGCCATTGTGCCGCTGTTGAGGGAACAGAATTTCGAACAATGGCTTGTCGTGGAACGACACGCCTGTATCGACACCACAGCGGCGGGGGGCAATGTGGCGCTACTAGGTGGTTGACGCCAAGGCCAAGACACCGGAATGTCACCTGCCGATTATTTGTCCCAGGGACAATTCCACGCGAGACCGACAATATGAAACTGGTGCACATCTCGGACATCCACATCCATCCACAAGCCATTCTGGGCTATGATCCAATTGCCAATTTTCAAGCCTGTATGGAACATGTCAGCGCTCACAATGACGATGCTGACCTGGTCATCATTTCCGGAGACCTGACGCACCACGGCCAGCCGGATAGCTATGCCAGGCTGGCGCAGATGTTGGTCGGCTGGAATCACACGCCTCTGCTGATGATGGGCAATCACGACAACCGCCAAAACTTCTTGCAAGCCTTTTCCCAAACACCGACTGATGCTGATGGCTATGTTCAATATCGCCACGACACTCCGCAGGGACGCTTCATCTTGCTGGATACCGCCGAAGCGGGCACCCATGCGGGTCACTATCGTGCAGATCGTCAGGCGTGGTTGCGCAATGAGTTACAACAGGCGCGTTTGGACGATGTAGCAGTCTATCTGGTGATGCATCACAATCCGGTCGTCGTCGGCATTCCCAATGCGGATGATATCGGCCTGATGGAAGGTGAGGCGTTTCGCAAGATTCTGACCGATCATAAGTCAGACATCCGCCATATCTTCTTTGGTCACTGCCACTACGTCCTTTCCGGCAGTGTCTGCGGCATTGCCTTTTCCGCGCCCCGCTCCACCAGCCACCCCTGCGTGCCGGATTTCAGTGGCATCGACCGCATGGGTTATGGCGACCTCACGCCCACTTATGACATTTGTCTTTTAGATGAACACTCTACCGTTGTGCACTCCATCGAATTTCTGAAACAGGACAGTATTGTTTGGAAACACACCAATGCCGATGGCTGGGTTAAAGACGGCACAAGCAAAACATAAGAGTTTATGCGGAATTACGCTCTCATGGTTTGCCATGGACTTGCCCACCTGAGTTGATCTGTAATAAGTCAGTCAGTGCCCAACCGGCAATTCTACACGCCAATTGATAACCGCAATTCTTCGCGCCCATCGCGACCCGCCGCAGGATCCAGATTATGAAACGTTCTACCGTCAATGAAATCATCGCCGGGGCTGATGCCTTCATCCGATCCCATGGTTTCCACCTGCCTCCCTTTGCCTATCTGTCACCCGATGAAATGGTGGCTCGCAAGGATGAAATGAAAACCATTCTCGATTCGCGCCTTGGCTGGGACATCACCGATTATGGTGCGGGCAAATTTGATGAGCTTGGCCTGTTCCTTTTCACCACCCGCAACGGCCAGTTGGAAGATCTGCAGCAAGGGCGTGGCATGTGTTATGCAGAAAAGATCATGATTTCGCGGGAAAACCAGATTTCCCCGTCCCACCGCCATGTTGTTAAAACCGAGGACATCATCAACCGCGGTGGCGCGACGCTGGCGATCGAAATGTTTGAAAGCGATGCCGAAGGCAATCTGGACAAGAGCGCGCCAGTTCCCGTGGTCTGTGACGGCATTGCCCGCACCTTTGCTCCCGGCGATGTGCTGGAACTGGCGCCCGGTGCAAGTGTGACGCTCGAGCCTGGCAATTGGCACAAATTCTGGGGCAAAGGTGGCGATGTGTTGATCGGTGAAGTGTCGACCGTTAATGACGACCTCACCGACAATATTTTTGCTGATCCAATTGGTCGGTTCAGCGAGATCGAAGAAGACTGCACGCCGACCCGCCTGCTGGTTTCCGACTATGAAAAGTGGGGACTTCTCTAAACCTGCTACTGTGACGTCGTCTCAGGAAGGCGTATCTTCGCTCTGCTCGTCCAGAATGCGCACCGATGCGCCCTCCAGATCGTCATACTGACCTGAGCGCAGGCTCCAGAAGAAAGCCGCCAAACCGAGCGCTCCCAATGCGAGAGCGATGGGGATGAGAACTAAAATATGACTCATGCTGCAACCTCCGTTGGTTTTGCGGCAAGCGGTGGCCGAACCTGTTCTGTTTCAACCGTAACAGGTTTGCCATCTGAATTTTGCAGTTGCGGTTCGCGGAACAGGTTCAACCGCATGCTGTTGGCGATCACCACGATTGATGAGGTCGACATGGCGATAGCGGCAAGCAGCGGCGTAATATGACCGGTGACCGCCAGCGGGATCGCCAAGCAATTATAGAACAGGGCCAGGGCAAAGTTCTGACGGATCAAGCGCCCGGTTTTCAACGCCATTGATCGGGCAATCAACACCGCCTTCAACTCTGGGCGCGTGAACACAAAGTCTGAAGCAAGACGACCAACATCAGACGCGCTGGCCGGCGCCATTGAGGCATGGGCTGCAGCAAGTGCAGGCGCATCGTTGATGCCATCGCCCACCATCAACAATCTGGCACCGCTGAACTGTTGCTTTTCGATATGGTGGATTTTTTCAGCCGGGGTCATCCGTGCCGAATAGATCGCAACTCCAACCTGTTCTGCAACAGCTGCAACCGCTGTGGGATGGTCGCCAGAAATAATCTCTACTTCCAAGCCCAAATGCTTCAGCCGGGCGATGGTCGCCGCCGCGTCGGGGCGCAACCGATCTTCCAATTCAAACCGTGTCAAAGATCCGTCCTGTCGGGCGAAAGCAACACCGGATTCATCTTGTGTCATCGGCGTTGCACCAGCGATTTCCGCAACCCAGCCGGGCCGCCCCAGACGCAGCTGTTTGCCGCCATGCATGGCGAGAATACCCATGCCCGGAATTTCGCGAATATCAATAAGCTCAGCGGCCATGACATCACCATATAGCTTCGCAACAGCTTGCGCCGCCGGATGGCTTGTCCGGCTCGCCAGCGCTTTGGCAAGGCCTGCAGAGACATCGTCAAGCGTGGGAGAGTTGACCACCACAGGCTCGCCCAAAGTCAGAGTTCCCGTTTTATCGAAGGAGACATGATTGATTTCCGCCAAACGCTCAAATGCCGATCCATCGCGGATCATAACGCCGCGTCGCATCAGTTGATGGGCACCAATCACATGCACAACGGGCACGGCCAATCCGAGTGCGCAAGGGCAGGTGATGATCAAAACAGCAATGGCGGTGTAAATAGCGTGATGCCAATCCCCACCGCTATAGATCATCCAGCCGATAAAGGTTGCCAGCGCCAGCAGGTGAACTACTGGGGCATAGAGACGGGCCATGCGGTCTGCAATGCCAACATAAAGTCCCCTGCCCTTTTCGGCGGCGTCCATCATGGACGTTACCTCGGCCAGGAAGGAATTGCTGGCGTCACTCGTGGCAGTGATCTCGATTGAGCCGGTCAGATTGAGCACTCCGGCTTCAAGCTTTTCTCCGGAAGCACAGGCCACACTTGCGGCTTCCCCGGTGACCAGCGAGCGATCAATATCCGTGGCACCAACGATTATCATGCCATCGACGGGCAGCCTTTCACCGGGATTGACACGCAGCCTCATGCCTTGCCTGATATCGCTGAGGGCAACAAAACGCGGGTTCTTTGCATCGTCGACACATATGCCACCTTTGGCAGTCAGTTGTGCCAACCGGTCAACAGCACCCCGCGCCTTCTGCCGCATCAGGTGATCTAGATAACGGCCAATGAGTAGGAAAAACAGTAAAGTCACGGCAGCGTCGAAATAGGCCTCTGCGCCATTTGTGAAGCTCTCAAAGACACTCATTGCCAGCGCCAGCAACACCGCCAGCGAAATTGGCACATCCATATTGAGGCGGTGGGCCCTGAGAGCCTTGAAAGCGGATTCGAAAAACGGCCGCCCCGCATAGGCGACAGCCGGAACAGCAATCAGTCCCGAGATCAAGTGGAACAATTGAGCTGTTTCCAGGTCTGCGCCTGACCAGACAGAGACAGAAAGCAACATGATATTGGCAGCAGCGAAGCCGGCCACCGCAAGCGATTTCAGCAAGCGGCGGCCTTTCTCGTCTATCGCCCTACGATTGGTTTCTCCAACAAACTGCAGGTTGGCCTCAAACCCCAGCCTTTTGAGAAAGCTGGTGATCTCGGCACCGGCGCCAACGTCGGCATCCCACACCACAGCAACTGTGCGATTGGTCAAATTGGCCCGGACGGAGCAAACCTGCTCCATTGAATTCAACCCGCGTTCAATCGTGCCGATGCAAGCAGCACAATGCATGTCCGGCACGGTAAATTCCGTCTGATAACGTTGCGCATCGATATGGCGGGACGCCGCACGCACGCGTTCTTCATCGAGGCGTTGGGCGGTGCCCTGTGGCGGTTCATTGACGGGCGCATCCGACTGAATGGATTGACAGCAGCTCATTGGACCAGACCTGTCCCCCCGCTGACGAAGAGACGAAGATCACGCCGATAGGCTATGCCTTCGGCCCGCGCTTCAAACTTTAGTGCCCAATCACCTTCGGCCAGATCCAGCGCCGTTGCATATTGCCCGACCTGTTCTGCTGCCAAGGAAACCCGCTGATCAAGTTGTTCAAAAGCCGGACGGCCAACGACTACACTCACCTGATCGAGCACGATGATTTCACCATCCTTGTCGACTAGTCCAAAAGTCAACTTGCCTTCACTAAAGGCAACTTCTGAGTGCCAGCCACGCGCCTGCTGAGCTTCCGCCAGTGCCAGTTCAGCGTTGAACTTCTGGCTGGCAACGTATGAGTTCTTGACCACCAGCCCGGTCCAACTGCTTGAAGCCATGCTGGCCATGGTGAAATTGACGACGATGATGACGCCGAAAAAGGCGAACATGCAGGCCAGCATATGCCAGCCTGTGAAGCGGAATTCGGTGTTTTTAGTCATCATCGCCATGTGCCTGCCCTATCTGTCAAATTGATCCGGTGCTTCAAAATGAGCCCCGGCACTGGTTTTGTCGTCGCCACCAATGGCGAGAATGTTAAATGAAAACTCGGTTTTCGATTGCTCGATGCGATCCTTTGGCACCCGCACAAAAATCCGACTGGCCTGCAGCTTGTCAGCGGAAGCCTCAATACGCAGCGAGCGGGATTCAGGATCAGAAGAACCGGCAACTTTCAAAGTCGCGCCTGCCAGACCATTAACGGTGACCAGGAAACTGCGATCGGTGCCGGTCATGTTGAGGATCTTTATTTCATAACCATTTCGGATGGCGCCATTGCTGAGCACGGTGAAGACCGGATTGCGATCATGCAGGATATTGACCTTCAGCGTGTCGCGAACTGCAAGTGCCCAAAGCAATGCAACGCCAATAGCCGCATAAATTGCGGTGTAGAGCATTGTGCGGGGTCGCAGCAGAGACTTGAGGCCAGTGGTCTTAATGGCGTCGACAAGACGGCCACCTTCGCCACGCACATTTTGCGGCAAAATAGTAGAAGTGCGGCCGTTTTCAGAAACCCAATCGGCACGACCAGAGGCCAAATCCATATTGGATCCGTATTCCTCCAGCGTGGCATAGGCAATCAGTCCCTTTTCGAGGCCCAGCTTGCTCATCACCCCGTCGCAGGCATCAATGCACAAGGCACAGGTGATGCACTCCATTTGCTGGCCATCGCGGATATCGATGCCCATCGGACAAACCGCCACACAGGCATTGCAGTCAACGCAATCGCCGACGTTCTCACCTGCCGCGCGACGTCGCTTGGCGTGACGGTCGCGGGGTTCACCACGCCAGTCATTATAGGTGACGGTCAGCGAGTGCTCATCCAGCATCGCCGCCTGAATGCGCGGCCAAGGACACATATAAGTACAGACCTGTTCGCGCATGAAACCACCAAAAATATAGGTGGTCGCGGTCAGCACGGCGACGGTGGCATAAGCCACAAATGGTGCCTGCCCGGTGAAGAACGTGACTGCAAGGGTCGGCGCATCAGCAAAATAGAAGATCCAGGCACCGCCGGTCGCAAAACCGATCAACACCCAGACAATGTGCTTCAATGTTCGCTTGGTCATTTTCGAGGCCGACCAGGGGGCCGCATCCAGCTTGATGCGAGCGTTGCGGTCGCCTTCAAAGTAGCGCTCGACCACAAGATAGAGGTCCACCCATACGGTCTGAGGGCAGGTATAGCCACACCAGGCTCGACCCAGCGTCGAGGTGACAAGAAACAGGCCAATGCCAGCCATCACCAACATGCCGGCAACGAAGAAAAATTCGTGTGGCCAGATTTCGATAAAAAAGAAATAGAAGCGGCGGTTGGCCAAGTCGACCAGGACAGCCTGATCCGGAGCATCAGGCCCACGATCCCAACGCAGCCACGGGGTCAGGTAATAAATCCCCAAAGTGATGCCCATGATCCACCACTTCAGGCTACGGAACCAACCTGTCGCCCGTTTTGGATGAATCTTCCTGCGCGCCTCATAAAGAGACCTGTTCTCTTTCGAGTTGACGGCCTCCGCGTCGAAATTCTCGACGCGGGGCTCGGCATTTGCAGGTTTTTCCTTGGTCAGCATGGATTACTCAGTTTTCGCCTTTTCCCCGCCACCCAGGCCGTGGACATAGATGGCCAATTGTTTGACACCAGTGTCGCCCAACTTGTCACCCCACGGAGGCATGACGCCATGTTTGGGCTTGTGGATCTGTGCCTTCAACTCTGAGCGGCTGGTGCCGTAGAGCGCAATGGCATCGGCCAGGTTGGGCGCTCCGAACTCACGATCTCCTTTGCCGTCGGGGCCGTGGCAGGCTGCGCAATTGTCATTATAGACTTCCAGCCCGTTGGCCGCGAGGTCGGCCTGGTGTTCCCGGTCAGATATCTTTAGCACGAATTCCGTCACGGCATCGACGTCGTCTTTCTCCAGCAATTCGTCAGCGCCAAAGGCTGGCATTTCGGATTCGCGGGTATCGTCGTCATCTGTGCTGCGCACCCCATGCTTGATGGTCAAATAGATGGATTCAAGATCCCCACCCCAAAGCCAGTCGTCGTCATTCAAGTTGGGATAGCCCGGACTACCGGCAGCACCGGACCCATGACACTGGGTACAATAGACTTTGAAAATTGAGGATCCACCGGCAGTGGCGAAACGACTCAATTCGGCATCGGCCCGGATGGTTTCCAGATCAGTCGCCGCCAGCCTCTCAACGGTCGCGGCGCGTGCCGATTGTACCGCAGCCATTTCCTCCGCCAACAGGCTTCGCGTGGTTTCCCCCGAAAGCCCTTCAGTGGAACCATTCAACAACGGAATGGATGGATACCAGACGACATATCCGATTGAAAAAACAATCGTTGCGTAAAAGGTCCACAGCCACCAGCGCGGCAGTGGATTATTGAGCTCCTTGATCCCATCCCATTCGTGACCTGTTGTCTCAATGCCACTGGTTTCATCAATTTCTTTTTCAGACATCTTCATCGTCCTCTTTCAGTGGTATTTGGGCGAGCTCTTCCGAGACTTTCTTGGAGCCCGGACGGAAGGTGTAGGCGATGACGCCGACGAACAGCAGGAACATGTAGAGCAGTCCCCAACTGTCAGCGAATTGTCGAAAGGTTGAATAATCCATTGTTTCACCTCACCTCAGATTTTCGTTTTGCTGATAGGCCTTCAGGTCAACCAGCGTGCCAAGCATTTGCAGATAGGCGACCAGCGCATCCATCTCGGTAACCTTGCTTGGATTGCCGTCAAAGTCGCGGATGCTGATCTTGGCGTAGCGCTCTTCCAGGCCCGACGTGTCAGAATCGGGATCAGCCTGCGCCTCCAGATCGGCCAAGGCGTTTTCGATCATTGCTTCCGAATAAGGCACGCCGACCATGCGGTTGGCTTTCAGATGTGCCGCAATATTGCTCTTCGCCAGGTCAGCCGACGCCAGGAAGGAATATTTCGGCATGATCGATTCAGGCACCACGCTTTGTGGGTCGATCAGGTGCTGGACATGCCATTCGTCCGAATAGCGACCGCCAACACGCGCCAGGTCAGGGCCGGTACGTTTCGACCCCCACTGGAAAGGATGATCATACATGCTCTCCGCAGCCAGCGAATAATGCCCATAGCGCTCCACTTCATCCCGAAACGGTCGGATCATCTGACTGTGGCAGACATAACATCCTTCACGGATATAGATGTCGCGCCCGGCCAGTTCCAGCGGTGTATAGGGCCGCATGCCCTTCACCTTCTCAATGGTGTTCTTCACATAGAAGAGCGGAGCGATTTCGACGATGCCGCCGATCAGAACCGCGACCAGCGAGAGGACGAATAGCAAGGTGACATTGCGTTCGATTTTGCCGTGTTTTTCAAGAATTGACATGATCGATCCCCCTATTGAGCCGCAGCGGTGGCGCCGCTGGCGGGCATGGCAGTTGCACCACCCATCGCTTTTTCCTGCCGCACATCACCACGGATGGTGCGCCAGATGTTGTAGACCATGATCAACGCGCCGCCGAGATAAAGCAGGCCACCGACGGTACGCATGACATATTCGGGATGGATCGCAGACACGGTCTCGACGAAGGAATTCACCAGGAAGCCCTGATCATCATATTCGCGCCACATCAGGCCCTGGGTGATACCGGCCACCCACATGACGGCGGCGTAGACAACGATGCCCAGTGTCGCCAGCCACAGGTGCCAGTTGACCAATCGCATCGAGTAGAGCCGCTCGCGGTTCCACAATTTCGGCACCAGATAGTAAAGCGCGCCGAAGGTCACCATGCCATTCCAGCCAAGCGCACCTGAATGCACGTGACCAATGGTCCAGTCGGTATAGTGTGACAGCGAGTTGACAGATTTGATGGACATCATAGGCCCTTCGAAAGTCGACATGCCGTAGAAAGCCAGGGACATAACCATCATGCGAAGTACCGGATCAGTGCGCAACTTGTCCCAAGCCCCTTGCAGGGTCATCAAACCGTTGATCATGCCACCCCATGAAGGCATCCAAAGCATGATTGAAAACACCATGCCCAATGTCTGTGCCCAATCGGGCAGCGCCGTGTAGTGGAGATGATGCGGACCAGCCCAGATATAGAGGAAGATCAACGCCCAGAAGTGAATGATCGACAGACGATAGGAATAGACCGGACGGTTGGCCTGTTTCGGCACGAAATAATACATCATGCCGAGGAAGCCAGCGGTCAGGAAAAATCCAACAGCATTATGGCCATACCACCACTGGGTCAGCGCGTCCTGAACACCGGAAAAGGCTGAATAGCTTTTCACGCCAAGAAACGAAACCGGGACAGCAGCGTTGTTGACCAGATGCAACATGGCGACCGTGATAATAAAGGACAGGTAAAACCAGTTGGCCACATAGATATGTGGCTCCTTACGCCGCACGATCGTGCCAACATAGACGATCAGGTAAGCGACCCAGACAATGGTCAGCCACAAATCGACATACCATTCGGGTTCAGCATATTCCTTCGACTGGGTGACACCGAGCAGATAGCCGGTGGCCGCCATGACGATGAACAGTTGATAGCCCCAGAAGACGAACCAGGCCAGGTTGCCGCCAAACAGGCGGGCCCGACAGGTGCGTTGAACAACATAGAAACTGGTGCACAAAAGCGCATTACCGCCAAACGCGAAGATAACCGCTGATGTGTGCAATGGCCGCATCCGGCCAAAATTGAACCAGGGTTCAATGTTGAGGAAAGGCCAGGCCAGTTGGGCGGCAATAACGACCCCCACAAGGAAGCCGACAATTCCCCAGAACAATGTCGCAATGGTACCGAAACGCACCACATCGTCCATGTAGCCGGACGTATCCTTTGGTGGCAGTGCCTGACCCGCCGGTGCGAATTCAACCCGCCGCAGCAACACAATGGTTGTTATCGCCAAGACGGCAACCAAAACCCAAGCGTGGGCTCTAAACAATTCATCTTGCGCGAAAGCCGCGCCCAATACCGCAAGCAGCGTTGCCGCGCCGAGAATGATCGGCTCAGTTCCGTTTCGCATGCTGTTCCCTTTCCTGTCGTAAATGCAGTCAGCGGGCGACCCTCAAAGGCGTGCCGACCTGAGGCGACATTCACAAAATTGGCAGCAACAAACCTTGATCCAGATCAAGGAAAGTTGGGCCATGCAGCAGCATGTTCATTGGCTATAAAAGAGCGTTTTGGAGAAGATGATGGCCCGAGTTCATCTACGTCTGGTTGAAGACTGTGCAAAACCCTGTTCGGAGACCTGCAATTGCAGCATCAAGCCTGATTGTGCGGGACCAATTGAACAGGAAATGAAACAGCATTTCTCGCAACAGCTTGATCTGTGTGATCAGTTGGAAGCGATAGCTGATGCATTGCCGCAAAAGTTCGACACCCAGCGATTGCTTGTCATTGCGCGGAGCATATTTCCGACGGTGAAGACGGCCCACCATTTCGAAGAAAACAGAATCTTTCCACATATTCGGGTCGAGGCCGCATCAAAGGCCGATCTCAATCTCAGCCTCGAACGGCTGCAATATGAGCATTGGGAAGACGAAAGCTTTGCTGAAGAGGTGTCAGAGGGATTGATCAAATTCGTATCAGATGCTGAACGGCCAAGTCCGGATACGTTGGCCTATATGTTGCGCGGATTCTTTGAAGGCCTGCGCCGTCATATTGCATTTGAGGCGGAACATATTCTACCGCTGCTGCGCCAGCACGAGTTGGGTCAACACTAGGCGCTGAACCAATAAACTGTCTTCGATTGCGATGTCTGTTTTATTGTGCAGCGTGCGGCGGCTGCAAAATGAACAACAGCAGCAGTACGGACACCTCGACTTGGTGTGCCAAAGCGCGATGTTGTTTGAGCGACGCAATTGAAATGGGTCAGCAAACGCACCGATTTCACAAATCAGAAGGCGGGTCGATCAGAGGCGGATTGGTCTCTGCAGGTATCGGGCAGATATAGGGTGTTTTCTGGAGTTGTGCGCGATGTGATTGTTTCGCTCTGGCCAGCAGCTCGGTATCTTCAATCAGCGATTTCGCAGTTGCCCCCATCAGTTTTGCTGCGTGCAACATCCCCTTATGGGCAGCTGAAGACTTGCCCTGCGCCGTCAATTGCCAAGTGTGAAAAGGCGTTCCGATGGCACAGGTTGCCACCCACGCTTGTACGGTGGGTACCGCCCAACTGACATCACCCACATCGGTTGACCCGCTCGGCTTTTCCATCGGGCGGTTTAGCGGCGCGATAAAATCACACAACACCAGATCTGGATCGACCGGCTTGCTGACTTGGTGAAAGGTCTTTTCGATTTCTTCTCTGGTCAGGGATTTGCGAATGTCACTGGCAAATTCCAGATCCTGGTCATCAAAAGGCACCGGCCCCAACCGTTGAAGCTCAACTTCCATCAGTTCTTCCAACGAAGGGTTGCCCAACAGGTTAGAGACACCTGAGAACACCTGGCTCTCCATTGTTGTTTCAGTCATCAGCGCTGCGCCCTGGGCAATTTTGGTGACACGCGCCAAAAGATCCCGAAGCCCAGGCAAATCCCGTGCCCGCACAAGTTGTCGGACTGTGGCCTTGCTCTGAACCACATTTGGCGCCTCGCCGCCCGCATCAAGATAGGCGTAATGCACTCTTGCATCGTCTGGCATGTGCTCGCGCAAATAATTTATGCCAACGTTCATCAGTTCAACTGCATCCAAAGCACTGCGGCCCAATTCCGGGGATGCAGCAGCATGAGAAGCTTTGCCATGAAAGGTGAAGTCGATCCGGCAGTTTGCCAGTGAACTGGAATGGCTAATGCCGGTAAAACTGGCCGGATGCCAAGAGATTGCTGCATCGACATCGTCAAACAACCCCTCACGCACCATATAGGTTTTGGCCGCTCCTCCCTCTTCGGCCGGACAACCATAATAGCGGATGCGAGCATTGATTCCCTGCTGTTCTATCCAATCCTTCACCGCCGTTGCCGCCAATAATGCAGCTGAACCCAACAGATTGTGACCGCATCCATGACCGTGGCCGCGGGGTTCCACCTCATCATGTTCTGCAACACCTGGCTGCTGGCTAAGACCAGGCAGAGCGTCATATTCTCCCAAAAATGCAATTACCGGACCACCGCTACCGGCCTCTCCAACAATCGCAGTGGGGATTTTCGCTGCATTTTCAGTAATCCGAAATCCTTGACTCAGAAGCGTTTTACGATGCTCAGCGACCGACCGGTATTCATTATACAGCGTTTCCGGGACATCGAAGACCCGGTTGGCAAGTCCAATAAACTCTTCGCGGTGTCCGTCGACATTGTCCCAGATCAGATCGGTATTTTTCATTGTTGACTGTCTTTCGAAAGTTCGAATGCGAAAACGCTAATTCCGATGTATTCATTCTCTCGTGTCTAGCAAAGGGAAACATCAGCGACAATCGCAGACGCGTATGTTCGAGTTGCCGGCAAATGAAGTTAGCTAACCTTCCGCAACGCTGATGGCGTGGATGGCACAAGCCCTTTTGAAGATGTAGTGCGCTATCATGCTGTTGCCCTGAACAACCGGGGCTTCTGATTGCCGACGTTGGCCAAATTAGGGCAGTGATCGCAAGACGGACGTTGCTGACTTCGGTGGTTGTGAAAAAAAGCCGAAAAACCTTATCCGATATCGCCCGAATTTAGAGAGCCAAGAACTTCGTCGCAAATACCTAAATGCGTTCAGTTTGAAGACCTGAAGTACATTCGCCGACGACGCTCTTTGGTCGCAGATGTGCCTTCATCAGTACCGTTATGGAAAGTGCCGAACCAACGGTCCCAAGGCATTTCCTGGTTGCCGTAATTACACTCGTAATAACGGTGATGCAGTTGGTGGTAGAAAGTACCCAGTGCCAGTCGAGGTTTATCCTTGATTAATAGATCCTCATAACCCGTGTGGGACATCGCAGCACCGGGTCCTTCGTAGACTACGTGGAAAATCAGATGGACGGGATGGGAGGGGACGACAAGATGTATCAGGAGGGACGAGAGATAGAGCAGGTGCTCGATTGGATGCATGGACAGACCTGACCAAGGACCGATATTGACGTTTTTATGGTGTAATGAGTGAACGTGTTTGTAGAGAAACGGCACGTGCAGCAGCCGGTGAACCCAGTAGAAATGGAATGCTGACCAAATTGGTAACAGCATCAATCCAAGCACAAACCAGACTGGGTTATCCTCAACTGAGATCGTTGGCGCATATCCGTTAGCCATCGCCCACATGATGAGGACTTGAAACGCTGTTAGTTGCACCACTCCGCTCGTCAGCGACCAGAACATATTGTCGAGCACCTGATCGGAGAATTTCCACAGACGGTTACTCTTGGTTTGATCGCGATGGTCAAACTTGAGGTGTTTTCCTTGCCCCCGTTTGATGTAAAAATACCAATGCAGGCCGCCTGCGATGACGATCATCAGGGCCATGTTAATGGCCCAAGTCTGAAGTATCCAACCAACTGCGAATGATTTGGCAGCTTCGAGTGATGGATAGGCGTAAAGCCACAGCACCACAGACACTATGATCATGAGCACTCTCTCGGAGAGTGTCAGCCAGTTTGCGAGCAGCCAACGCATCAGGAAGGCTGGTTTTGGCGGCCACTGAAATATAGATGGATTTGCGAGCGGAAGCTTCGGAAAGTAATTCCAATCTCGGCTCATGCCCTCTTCGTGATCGTCTTTTGCCATGCGGTTCAATCCAACCATGCTCTTTATGAAAAGCACCAATACCGAATAAAACCGCTAGTATTTTTTAAAAATGCGACAAAGAATTGCTCTGATTTAAGGTGAGGAGGAGTCTGATCTCATCCATTCTGGTGTTTTGTTAAATGAATGCGATAGACAATTGCTTTGGTCAGCTAAGGACTCCTAGCGGCCTCCTGACCATTTTCCAAATGGCCGTTTCTTCATCAATAACAGACCTTGCAATTAACAATGCCATTTAAAGCGTTATCATAATCCAGGTCGACAGAAGGATTATGAAGGCCGTTTGCGGTGGAACGATGCTCCGCCTTTCACGGCATCATATGAAAATCTACAGCCCTATCCAAAGCAAGCTGACTTCCAATGCACGCAAAACAAACACCCTCTTGATCGATGCCTTGGGATTTTCCAGTCGGCCCCAACCCTCGCTGCAACTGAATGATCTCGCTCTTCAGGCCGGAGGTCAGGAAACAGCCTCGGAGCAGATCGGCCTACTTGGACAGATCCTGCTCTGCGGCGGCGCGCAACCGCCCGACATCACCAATGGTCACCATCCGCCGGTGCTCAATTTCGATCAGCCCCCGCTTGCGCAGATTGGTCAACTGGCGACTGATGGTCTCAATTGTGAGGCCGAGAAAATCGGCTATGTCGCTGCGTTTCATCGGCAATTCAATGGTCACCGGCCCGGTGCCCAATTCTTTTTCGGGATCAATATGGGTGGCCAGAAGATAGAGAAAACTGGCCACTTTCTCCATCGCCGACTTGCGCCCCAGAGTTAACATCCAGTCGCGGGCCTCATCGAGTTCCTTGAGTTTCTGCAGATGCAGACGATGCTCCAATTCCGGTACATCAGCCATGATCTGTTCGATCACTGAACGTGGAAAGGAACAAAGGCGCACATCGGTTGCTGCCTCCACAGCCATTTCGCTCTCACCGCTGCTGCCGGATGTATCATTGCTGAAGGTTCGACCCACCATGTCAGGGGCAAATTGCAGTCCGACGATCTGTTGGCGACCGTCGCTCATCAGTTTGGAAAGCTTGGCAACACCACCCATGATATTGCTGCAGCGATCAGCGTCTTCGCCACCGCGATGCAGTTCCTGACCAGCTTTGATGACCTTGCGGGTCGTATGTTTGCTCAATCGCAGCAATTGGTCAGCTTCAAGCGCTCCGCAAACACCTTGATGGCGCACTTCACAAGCCTGACAGACCAGCGGAATCTCAGAATTATGGATGTCTTTGCGTTCCTCGCCACTCATTTGCGGTGATTTCTCCAGTTTAGCGCAGGGATGCGTCCCTACATATAAGGATACTGAAAGATGAATGTGAAGAAAAGACCCAACCACGGTGTCACACGGAGCATTTGGCTCCGGCATGAGCCCGCAGGAAGGAAAGGAACAAGCCTTGGAA
The DNA here is from genome assembly GCA_039969995.1 of Rhizobiaceae bacterium. Classification (GTDB taxonomy): domain Bacteria; phylum Pseudomonadota; class Alphaproteobacteria; order Rhizobiales; family Rhizobiaceae; genus Pseudahrensia. The sequence goes on along the minus strand of JBDVMU010000016.1, from coordinate 70,178 downwards.
ACCACAATTCGCCGCCCCGACGCGCCCCAGCATTACATGGTTCTGCGGTCCATCAACCGCCGAGTGGTTGTTCGCTTACCGAATGGTGAAAAACTTGCCGATTCAGATTGTGCTCTGCGCCTCATGGAGAGTGGCCAGACTCTGTATGATCCCATCGCTTATCTGCCGCAGCAGGATTTGACAGTGGATCTGGTGACGGAATCCGGCGAAACCAAGTGTCCGTTGAAGGGAAATGCGTCTTATTTTGGCATGGAAGGCCATGAGAAACTGGCCTGGAGTTACCAGAATCCACACCCTTTCGCCCACGAAATACGCGGTCTTGTCGCCTTTTATCCTGATAAGGTGATCATTGAGGAACACCCTATCAGGCACTGATTGGTGGATTGAAGGGCGTGTGAATTAGTTTTTGCAGTTCAGCTGCGCAGACCCCATATTGAGATCCAATGACACAGCCCCCTCAAAAAACATCAAATGACTACGGCATATGGGTGCAATTCATCGACCATGAAGTGCGCGCCTATCTTGGCGACACCTTGATCGCCGTCAGCAGTCGCGCTCGAGTGATGCATGAGACCCGGTTGCCGATAACAATCTATTTCCCGCTGGAAGACGTTTGCGAAGAATTGCTGCCCAACCCAGACCGGCGCACCTTTTGTCCTTTCAAGGGCACTGCCAGCTACTACGATTTAAAGGTCAATGGAGAGACCATTCCCTTCGCTGCATGGAGCTACCAGAAGGCCCTGCCGGAAAGCCGTGATGTGGAGGGATTTGTCGCCTTCATGCCAAATGCCGTGAACCGGATCGATCATGGTGAAGCCACGGTCACTCCGATGGACAGCGGCAACATTGTCGGCCCGACCGTCGATTGGGTGATGCGGGAAGCCTGGCTGTGCAAGACACCAGAAGAACTCACCGCCGCATTGGCCCATAAATTTCTCAATGACGGCATTGCCATTTCACGCCTCAGCGTCATGATCTGGTCACTGCATCCGATGATCGCTGGAAAGAACTACATCTGGGACAAAAACACCGATGAAGTTAAAAGCTATTCAGCCACCTACGATATTCACACCGATCCGGCCTTCCTGAACAGCCCGCTGCGTCATGTCTCAAATGGGCTGGGCGGCGTGCGCCAACGGCTGGACGGATCGCCAATCGAATTTGATTTCCCGATCATCGGTGACCTGCAGCAGCAGGGGGCGACCGATTATGTCGCCATGCCACTGCCTTTCTCCAATGGACAGATCAATGTCATGACCCTGACCAGCGATCATCCCAAAGGTTTTACCACCCCCAATCTCGGCCTTGTGTTTGAGTGCTCCTCGGTGATCAGCCGCTACTACGAGGTCTTTACGCTGCAGGAAAACGCCCAGTCACTGCTGGAAACCTATTTGGGCAAACGTACCGGCACCCGCGTGCTCGGTGGTGAAATCCGCCGTGGCGACGGGGACAATATCCCAGCCGCCATCCTGTTTTGCGATCTGCGCAATTCAACCGCGTTGGAAGAACGGCTCGGCCGCGAAAAATACATCACCTTGCTCAATCAATTCTTCCAGTCGTCGACTGACATCATCAACGCGCATGACGGCGAAGTGCTGAAGTTTATCGGTGATGCGGTGCTGGCCATCTTCCCGGCCGGATCAGACAAAGAACTAGCCTGTATCAATGCCCGCACGTCGGCCCAGGAAATTGTCAAACAGCTCACCCGCTCCGATGCCGATGAGTTTTCAGAACCAATCGATTGCGCGATTGGCATTGCCTATGGCGATGTAACTTATGGCAATGTTGGCTCCCGCGAACGGCTGGATTTCACGGTGATTGGCAGTGCCGCCAATATCGCTGCCCGACTTGGCGACTTTGGCAAGACCGTCGGCCACCGAATCGTGGCCACCCATGATGTTGCGGAATCCCATGTCGATGCAGTGCCGCTGGGCGACGTCAGTCTTCACAATGTCAGCGAGCCGGTGCCAAGTTATGCGCTGAGCGGCCAATCTGCCCCTTCATCTTGACTCCATCTTTGTGACATAGTTGGGGACATGCTGTCCCTTCGCAACTCCATTTCCACGAAGCTTTTTGCCGCCATGATGGCTGTCGCGGCATTGATCATCGTATTTGTTGCGATCATCATCGCGGTCAACATGCGCAGCGGCTTTTCGCGTTATCTGGCTGAGGCAGAATTGACCCGTTTTGACCGGATGCACGATTCACTGGTTGCCACCCATGATGCATCCAATCCTGGTTGGCCACAGTTCAAAGGCGACCGACGTGCCTGGCAGCGCTTTATCCGCCAAGTCATACCACCGCCCCGACCGCCGCCGCGTCGGCGTCCGTTGTTGAATGACCAACGACCGTCCTCTGCAGCATCGCCGGTTCCACAGCGTTCGCCGCAATTGCGGCGTCCTCCGCCGCCGCGACCGAATAGAGACCCGATGAGTTTCGGTTCCCGACTGGTACTGTTGGATGCTTCGGGTGAAAGGGTGGTTGGTGGAAACTCCGGGCGCCCGGTCTTTGTGAAGCGACCCATTTTTGGGTCTGGGGCAGCTGCTGGCAACCCACCTCTTGGCTGGTATGGATTTACCGCCAATCAGCGACAAGTGGGCAGCGGCAACGCGCTGTTTTTGCGCGATCAACTGCTGGCCCTTCTGGCCACCAGCGTTGTCGCTCTCATTTTGAGTGCCATTGCAGCCTTTTGGCTGGCCCGACGGATCCTCAAGCCGGTACGCCAATTGGCACAAGCCGGAGATCGCTTATCAGAAGGCGATTATTCCATCCGCCTCAAACAAGACCGTTCAGACGAATTGGGCGCCCTTTTGCGTCAATTCAACACGCTGGCTGAAAGCCTCGACACACGTGACAAGGTTGAGCGCAAGTGGATATCCGACACATCGCACGAGTTGAAAACGCCGCTTGCCGTTTTGCGGGCGCAGATCGAAGCAATTCAGGACGGCGTTCACAAGCCTGATGCCAAACGGCTGGAAGAACTGCACAATTCCACCATGCGTCTGACCCAGTTGGTTGCTGACCTCAACTCCCTTTCCAATATGCGCGAAGGCCATCTGTCCACTCACAAACAGATCGAAGATCTGGGCGAAATCATTGAGAGCCGCTTGGAGGACACGCTTGACCACCTAAGCGGCAAAGATCTTTCAGTGGAAAGCAAACTTGACCAGGATCTGCTGGTTGAGTGCGACAGATTCAGGATCGGACAAATGCTTGATAATCTGCTGCAAAATGCAGCTCGATACACTGATGCCCCGGGCAAGATCGCGGTTAGCGCCAGGGTAATGAGCGACCGCCTCGAAGATCAAGACATGGTGGAGATCTGCATCGACGACACAGCGCCCTGCCCACCTGCCGAAGCACGTGAAAAGCTGTTTGACCGGTTTTATCGCGAGGAATTGTCCCGCGACCGTCGCTATGGTGGCTCTGGTCTGGGGCTTTCCATCTGCCGTGAAATTGTTTCCGCCCACCGTGGGACAATATCCGTAATGCCATCCGATCTGGGTGGACTAAAAGTGTGTGTGCATCTTCCAAAAAAGCAGCCAGAATCATGAGCGAACAACCCCACATTGTCATCATTGAAGACGAGACCACTCTTGCTGGCGTGATCAAAGATTACCTGGTCGATGCCAATATGAACGTTACCATGCTGCACGACGGTGCCGACGCGACGCAGACAATATTGGACATCCAACCCGATCTCGTGGTGCTGGACATCATGCTACCGGGCAAGGACGGCATTACAATCTGTCGCGAAGTGCGGGCTGAAAGTAACGTGCCCATCATCATGGAAACCGCAAAGGTGGACGAAATCGATCGCCTGCTTGGACTGGAACTTGGCGCTGATGACTACCTGTGCAAACCCTTCTCCCCCCGCGAACTGGTGGCCAGGGTTAAAGCAGTGCTGCGCCGCACCCGCCTTAACGCGGCGGCGGCGGCGGCGGCGGCATCGGCGGATCAAGCAAACGCTCGGGCCGACAACGGTCAAACAGTCAAACTGGACCGTCTTCAACTTGATGAAGAAAAGTGGCTGACAAAACTGGATGGAACCAGCATAAATCTGACCCGCCGCGAATTTCAGTTATTGCTGGTGCTGCAGAAAAGCGCCGGGCGGGTTTATTCGCGGGCGCAATTACTGGACGCCGTTTTCAGTGACGATGCCGAAGTGTTCGACCGCACCATTGATAGCCATATCAAAAACCTGCGTCAGAAGCTGAAGCAGGTTGCTGCCGACTTTGATCCCATCCGCTCGGTCTATGGTGTCGGCTATGCCTATGAGCCGTAAAACCCACTTGCCTTCAAAACGGTCGAAGTTCTTCACAATGCCTGCACATTTCCTCCAAATCGGCTCCGCTTTGTCGAGCTAGTTTTTCAGGCAACGCAGTGATGGAAACTCGTTCACGCTGACATTGGCCCCGGCAAGCTGACAATGGCCCCAGGCTCAAAAAGGCGAAAACGAACCATTTCCGAAGGGCCGCAACATGTTTCACTCAACTACAAAGCCTCAAATGGGCGTCGTCATCGGCTCGGCTAAAGCTGGATTGATCGCTGCATCCATGTTGATTGCGCCAGCGATGGCGCACAACAACAAGGTTTCGATTTCAGTTATCGGCAATCAACGCTGCATCACTTCCAATGGCCTGCCTAATCACCGCACCGGACAGTTTCCCAACAGCGGAAATCCCAATCGAATATCAACGCAAAATGTCAAACTCTGTGTCACCACAAATCCACGCAAAGGCAATCGGGCCCGAACAGTGCGCGGATCTGTTGGTGTTGGCATCAATGGGGTGCAGTTCCGCCCCGGCACCGCAGACTATTACGACCCCGGTAGCCGTCGCGGTCATAGCCGAAACCGAAGTTCCGGTTGGAATCTAGACGGACTTGGGGCGGCACAGATGTTGGGCATGGATTCAAACAATGCCCATGTCGATAATCGTGGCCTCTACCACTATCACGGAATCGCAAATGCGCTTGTCCGTTCAGGCAAGGGTTCGCTGATTGGCTGGGCCGCCGACGGCTTCGAGATTCATTATATCGGCAGCAAGGCGCGTTCCGGCTACCGTCTAAAAAAGGGTACGCGTCCCTCCGGCCCCGTTGGCAAATATGACGGCACTTATGTCCAGGACTGGCAATATGTCGGTGGATCCGGAAAACTTGATCAATGCAATGGCGGAACGCTGAACGGCAAATTCGTTTACTTTGCAACCGAAACATTCCCCTTCCTGCCACATTGTCTATGGGGTCGTGTCAGCCGGGATTTTTCTGCCAGGCGCGGCGGTGGCAACCGCCTATCGCTGTTCCGTAACAATCAACGGCAGGGAGCCGACGCTGGCATTCGCCGCGATCGCCGCAATCGGCGCGATCGTTTGCGCAACGCTTCTGACCGACGGGGCCCACCTGATCAGGCAATTGCTGCCTGCCGCAGTCGGTCAGTCGGTTCGCGCTGCAGCTTTACCGCCCCACGACGCAATCAAAGAAACACTGGACGATGCCGCACCGTGCGCGGCGGAGTCCGTGCATGCGTGCCTGCCCGAGGAGCTTTTGTTCGCCCCTAGACTCCTCATGCACGCTCGGCCGCCGCACCAGGTCTGCTTTATTGGTGCGGCGGCCTTTTTGGTCATCGACAGACTCGTCTAGTTTGAAAACAGGTCCGTCAACCGATCCCGCAAAACATTCTTTTGAACCTTGCCCATCGTATTTCGTGGCAGCTCATTCACAATTTCCATGTGTTTTGGATGTTTGAACCGCGCCAGTTGCGGCCCGATTGCCTCACCAACCGTCGCGGTCTCAAGGCCGCTGGCTGACGCCACCAGAACCGCGACAACAGCTTCACCGAAATCTGGATGCGGAACACCAATCACCGCACTTTCCAAAACACCCGGCTGGTCGTCCAGAACCAGTTCGATTTCCTTCGGATAGATATTCAGCCCGCCAGAAATGATCAGGTCTTTTGATCGGCCGACAATATGGAGATAGCCATCTGCATCGATCTTGCCGAGATCACCGGTTATGAAAAAGCCATCATCACGGAATTCCGATGCGGTCTTTTCTGGCATGTTCCAATAGCCGGCAAAGACATTGGGGCCGGAAACTTCGATCATGCCGACTTCTTGCGCAGCAACTTCATTGCCATCGTCTGGATCGCAAACCCGCACCTGAACGCCAGGCAAAGGAAAGCCAACCGAGCCGGCACGACGCTCGCCTTCATAAGGGTTTGAAGTGTTCATATTGGTTTCCGTCATGCCATATCGTTCCAGAACCCTATGGCCAGTTCGTTCTTCAAACTGAACATGGGTTTCGGCCAAAAGCGGCGCACTGCCTGATACAAACAACCGCATATGGGCAACGAGATCGCGGGTGAAGCGCTCATCGTCCAGCAGGCGGGTGTAAAAGGTTGGAACGCCCATCATCGTCGTAGACCTGGGAAGGAGTTCGATCATCGCATCAAGCTTGAAGCCGGGCAAAAAAATCATTGAAGCACCGGAAAGCAAAGTGACGTTAACGGCAACGAAAAGGCCATGTGTGTGGAAGATCGGCAGCGCATGCAACAGCACATCGGAGCCGGAAAACTGCCACAGGTCTTTCAGGGCCTGAGAGTTCGACAACAGATTGTCGTGGCTCAACATCGCCCCCTTGGAGCGACCGGTGGTGCCTGAAGTATAGAGAATGGCGGCAAGGTCTTCAGAAGCTCTTGCAACATTTTCAAACGCTGTCTCAGCGTCTTTAGCGGTGGCGACAATCGATCCCTCCGCCCAACCGTCTTCTGCAGTTGACCCAAGCGTTTCCAGACGACACTCCAGCGATTGGGCCATGTGGGCATAAGCTTCCTGGTCTTTGGGATTGCACACCAGCAACCGGGCACCGGAATCACCGACAAAATAGGATACTTCAGCAGCAGTATAGGCCGTGTTCAATGGCAGGAAAACGGCCCCGGCACGCACACAAGCGATATAAAGCAGCACAGCTTCCAACGACTTTGGAACCTGAACGGCAACCCGGTCACCGGGTTTGACGCCCATCGTGATGAGCGCATTGGCTAGTTGCCCAGAAAATTTGAGTGCGTCGTCGTAAGTCCAGCTTGATCCTCCAGGAAGAATGGCAAGTTCCTTGCTGCGATCAACATTCGTGAAAAGCCCATCAAACAGGTGATTGGTCATGAAGCTTCTTTCTGCTCGGTTCCGTCACCACTGCAGAGCGGCGCAGCGGAGCGGGGATTTTTGCGTGTGCCAGTTGGGAAACCGTTTTCGAGGCGATCACTTCCCCGTTCTGGGCAAAGGCCTCGTGCTGGCTCTCAACTTTGGGGATGTCATAAAGATAATTCACCATCACTCCAAACGAGTTTTTCAATCCATTGGTGGAGATGTCTGCCAAAGCGTGCAGATCATGGACCGATGCACCATTGCTGAGGTGAAACCGCGCGACAGGATCTAGGGGCAGACCATCGTCGCGCTTGGTCTGAACCAAATATTGTGCGGCCAGCGAGCGAAGCACGTCACCTTTGCCATCCAGGCTTTCACCACTCCCCAGCTTGTCGAGTTCGTCGATGAAATCCTGCGAAACTGGAGAATTTTCACTCTTCAGCCATTCGGTCAAACCAGGCAGGGGTGACAGGGTCACAAAGGTTTTCAACTGGGGCAATTCAACCGACAGATCAGCAACCACCTGCTTGATCAGGAAATTGCCAAAGGAAATGCCCCGCAATCCTTCCTGACAGTTGGAGATAGAATAAAATACTGCCGTGTCGACATCACTGCTGTCTAATTCGCTGCGTTCATCGCGCAAAACATTCTGCACCGATTTCGGAACACCCCGACACAGCGCCACTTCGACAAAAACCAGCGGTTCAACCGGCATTGATGGATGAAAGAAAGCAAAGCAGCGGCGATCATCAGGCTGCAGGCGACGCCGCAGGTCATCCCAATCCTTGATGGCATGCACTGCCTCATATTGAATAATTTTTGCCAGAATATTGGCAGGGCTCTGCCAGGAAATCGGACGAATAACCAAAAAACCCCGATTGAACCAGGAGACGAACAAATGGGTGAAATCCAGATCCATGCGTTTCAGTTCCGGATTGGTCGGCAGCAGGTCCAACAGGTCCTTGCGCATGTTGACCAATGCCGAGGTTGCCCCGGGCACATGGTTCAACCGACGCAGCAATTCCTGGCGGGGTGCTTCGGCAGCATCTGAAAGGGCCGCCAGATTGGCTGCGTTGCGGTCCTCTCCATAGGCGCGGGCCGCTTTCTCGATGGCGGCAACATCAAGATCCATTTGCTCGTTGAGCAGATGGAAAAAGCCAAGCTTGCCATCGCCATCCAGCTCCTGATAGCGGTTGAGGATTGCCGAACCGATGCGACGGCTCGAAACCTCGCCCTTGCTGGACAGCAATTCGCGACACAATTGTTCGATTTCGCGATCATCACTAAAGCTGGAAAAAATCGTGCCTCGATCAAGAATCGACGCGATCAGATCTCCCAGGAAGCCTGAATTTTTCATCTGGTTGTTCGCTTTCTTGCTTGCGCTGCTGCAAACAGGCCGAAATTCACTTCAACACAACACGCTTTTCGCTCAACCGCGTTTCAAAGGATGGCGAGCCCTCGTTGACCAGCCACTTGCGCAGCGTGAAGGTGCGACGGCCTTCGGCATGCATGGGATCATTGCGGGCAATCTCCTGCGCTTCCGTCATTGTTTCAGCCCTATATATAATGAGTCCGGCTCCGTACATTTGCTCGCCAGTATCGTCCGACAATGGGCCGGCAAGAAAAAGGCGACCAGCATCCTCCATCTCTTTTTGATAAGCCAGATGGCGTGGCAAGGTTTCCTTCAATTCTTCAGGGGCCGCCGCCGGAGTGGATTCCACAACAAACAATTCAAAGGCCAAAGACCCGCGCTCACGGGCTATTTCTTTATATTCGTCCCAAAGGGGCATGGCTTCATCTCCGGTGATCAATTTTCAACACCTTAGCAACGATTGCGGCAAATGAAAATATCGATATTTATTGACTGTTACCCCATAATGTGGGTATTTTGCACCCAGAGAACAAACAAGTCAGACCACTCTGGGGACACAGTTGACGCGTGCTGAACAGTTAAAGCCGGATTTGGAATCTCTGCGCCACGAGGCACAGCAGGACATTCGTGACTTGCGACAACAAATCGACCAGCTCGACCAGTCGGCCATTGACCTGATTTTGGAACGCGCTCGCTCCCATTACGCCTGGCAGGACCGTCCCGTGAGCGAAGCGCAGATCAAGCGCCTCTATGATATCATCAAGATGGGCTCGACCAGCATGAACAGCTGTCCGGCGCGCTATGTGTTTGTGACCTCGCCGGAAGGCAAGGAAAGGCTGGCCAAGTCGGCAAAGCCAGCAAATGTGCCCAAATTGATGGGTGCACCGCTTACAGTAATCATTGCCTATGACACTGAATTCTGGCGCGAATTGTTGAAGCTTTTCCCACATGAGGATCGCCGAGGCCACTTCTCCGACAAGCCCGAGCATGCCGAAGATACCGCCTTCCGCAATTCCACATTGCAAGGCGGATATTTGATGATTGCGGCACGTGCAATGGGACTGGATGTCGGCGCAATGTCAGGCTTTTCCAACGCGATTGTCGACGAGGAATTCTTCGCTGGCACCACCATCAAGTCAAATTTCCTTTGCAATATTGGCTATGCTGATGAAAGTGCATTGTTTCAACGTCTTCCGCGCTTCGAATTTGACGAAGTCTGTTCTTTCGCGTGAAATACATGATGGTGCATTTGGAGTTTTAAATGGCGCTTAATATTCGACCCAAAACCACAGTGAAGCTGAAGGCTGCAGCTGAGTGTCCGTCGCATTCCCTTTCGGAAATCGCGGTCCGTGACCTGGTATTTGCTATTGATGAACCAATCGAACGCGATGGCACCAATAAGGGGCCGACGCCAACCGATACCGCAATTGCCGCTCTGATCGGATGCACCAATGTCATTGGCCATAAATGTGCTGATAGCTTGGGCATCAATATCGGCCATCTCAGCATTTCTGCGGCCGCTGACTTTGATCGTCGCGGCGTTACGCTTGAGCAGGAAATCGATGTGCCGTTCACCCAGATCGCGCTGAAAATTGAGACAGGAGAAGCTGTCTCGCAGAGTGATCTGGATCGGCTCTCAACCGAAGTTGCCAAATATTGCCCTCTGTCAAAACTGTTTCGACAGGCAGGCACGGTGATCAATGAGGAATGGGTTTCTAAACCAAACTAATAGGCATCGTCATCATCGACAAATGCCATCAACAGGGAGGAATACAATGTTGAAAAATGCTCTTAAGACCACACGCAGAAATCTGCTTGCGGGCGCTCTGGCTGCAGGAACGGCACTGTCGTTTAATGCTGCTCCAGTCCACGCCGCTGAAACGATCAACATGATCGCGATTGACGGATATCCAGCCCGCGCCATGTGGGTGAAGGAATTTTCCGGTTTCTTTATTCCCCGCGTCAATGAATTGCTCGCAGCGAAGGGCAATTACGAAATCAAATGGCAGGAAGCTTATGGCGGCACCATCGTCAAGCCGCGCGGCGTGCTGGAAGGCATCAAGCTGGGCCTGGGCGATATCGGTATCGTAACCACCATTTTCCACAACTCCAAACTGCCAAGCCAGGGCATTTCGGCGGTGACACCATTCATCTCAGCGGATGCGCGGGTTGTTGCCAAAGCGGTTGATGAGATTGCCAAAGAATTCCCACAGATGGCTGCTGAGCTGGATGCTGAAAACCAGGTTTATCTGGCAACCGGTGTTGTGCTCGACACCTATCAGATGTTCTCCAAAACACCGATCAACTCACTCGCCGATCTGAAGGGCAAGAAGGTTGCGGGTGCCGGTTATAACCTGCGTTATCTGGAAGGAATCGAAGGCGCTGCTGGCGTCCGCGGTGGTCTGCCAAACTTCTACAACATGCTGCAGACCGGCGTTGTCGATGCTGCCATGCTGTGGCCTGAAGCTGCAAAGACCTTCAAGATCGCTGAAGTTGCTCCCTACATGCTGAAAGCTGATTTGGGCGCAGTGAACTCCAAGACAGTGACCGTCAACAAGGACGTCTGGGCCAAGCTGCCAGATGAAGTCAAAAGCATTCTGCAGCAGGTAGCGGTTGAATATCGCGACCACGTTGCCGGCGTTGCGATGGGCCGAGCTTCTGCATCTTTGGACGCTTACAAAGCGGGCGGTGGTACAGTTGTCGAACTGTCCTCAGACGCGCGTGCTGCCTGGGCCAAGTCGATGCCGAACATTGCTGCCGACTGGGCCAAGAAGCTTGACGGTGCCGGTGCACCTGGTTCCGACATGCTGAAAGCTTATACAGCCAAGCTGAAAGCTGCTGGCCAGACGCCTGTGCGCGACTGGGCAAGCGAACTTTAATAAAACAAACGGGCGTGGCAGCGATGGAGACTAACAATCGATGAGCGATATTCTTCACCGCATTTCCACGCCCGTCATCTCCGTGGCGATCGCTTCAAATGCGATCGGCACGTTGGTGATCTTCCTGCTCGTCGGCACGATGAATGTCGACATCATCGCTCGAGGCGTCTTTCACTCTCCCCTGCGGGGCGTTGTGGAAGTTGTCATTTTCTCCCTGATCCTGATCGTCTTCCTGCAGCTGCCCGACGTGGTGCGCAGCAACCGGTTGACTCGATCGGACGGGTTTTTGGTTTTTGCTGAATCACGTTTCCCCAATTTTGCCCATGTGGCATCGCGGGTGATTGACCTGGTATCGGCTGTCTTCATGGGACTGATCGCCTGGACGGTCTTTCCCGAATTCGTTGAGTCAATCGAGACTTGCCACTTCATTACACCACCGGAATTTGGCGCGCCGCCAACGGGTGAGTTTTTCACCGATCTGGCTGCCGCCTTCGCCCGCTGCGAATATTTTGGCACACCAGGCATTTTCACTGCGCCCTGGTGGCCCGCCAAACTGGCAATTTTCTTTAGCGTGACCCTGTGTTGCATTATCTTCCTGCTGAAGGCCCTGACGGGTAAACGTCAGCCGGTTCTTGTCGATGAAAGTGAGAGCCCGGTATGAGCCCCGTTGAAATTGGTGTCCTGTCGGTCGTGGCAATTGTCGCCATGGTCTACATGGGGGTCTACATCCCCATTGCTTTGGGCATGGTGTCATTTGTGTCGATCTGGATTATCAGCGGCAAGTCGATCCTGGCGTTCAACTTCCTGAAGATCGCTGTCAGCGACGGGGTGACGGAATATCCCTTTGCCACAATTCCCTTATTTACCGTTATGGGGCTGCTGGTTTCCCGAGCCGGGCTCGGGACCGATATTTATGCGGTGATGAACCGCGCTTTCAAGGCGCTGACCGGCGGCATTGGCATGGCTACCGTTGGCGCCAATGCAGTGTTTGCAGCGGTCACCGGTTCCTCGATTGCGTCAGCCTCCGTGTTTACCCGCATTGCAGTGCCGGAAATGCGCAAGCTGAACTATAACAAGCGCTTTGCCGTTGGTGTGGTGGCCGGTTCGTCGGTTCTGGGCATGATCATTCCGCCGAGCGCAATGCTGATCATCTACTCCTTTGTCTCTGAGCAGTCGGTGGGTGAAATGTTCCTGGCGGGTATCGTGCCGGGCCTGTTGCTGACCGCAGCTTACATTGCGTGGATCTACATTTCCGGCAAGTTGCGCCCATCCTATCTGGGCAGCAACATCGACCACGGTGTCGATGAGCCCTTGTCACTCTACGAAATCCTCGACAAGACGGTGCCAACAGTAGCGCTGATCCTGATTGTACTGGGCGGCATCTATACAGGCTGGCTGACACCGGTTGAAGCCGGTGCTGCGGGAGCGCTCGCGGCCTTCCTGATTGCCGTTATGCGACGCAAGATGAGTTGGCGCAGTCTGTGGGAAACGGCGATTGAAACCGGCCATATTACGGCTTCAATCCTGTTCCTGATCACCATGGCCTCCCTCTACAGCCGCATGCTTGGCTATGCCGGCTTGCCCAATATGCTGAACGAAGTGCTGCAGACTTACAATCTCGGCTTTGTCGAGGTCATGATCATCTATGTGGTACTGATGCTGTTCCTTGGAACCTTGCTGGATACGGCTTCCATCATCTTGATTGTCGTGCCGCTGTTCATCACGTTGGTGGAAGGCATGGGCATGAGCCTGGTCTGGTTCGGCATTGTCACAGTGATTGGTGCCGAGATTGGGCTGCTTACGCCACCGCTGGGCATATCCTGCTTTGTGATCAAATCCAGCCTCAATGACCCGGACATCACATTGAAGGACGTCTTCTTTGGCGCCTTCCCATTTGCGGTCATCATGTTGCTGGTGCTGATCTTGATCATTGCCTTCCCGGTCCTGTCGACCGGTATTCTCAACTAATCAACCCAAGGGAGATGCGCCATGCGCAACGTCACCTCTGAAACGATCACCCAGGCCTTCCTTGACTATTGCAGCGACGATACCGATCCGCGCCTGAAGTTTGTGCTCGAAAAACTCGCCCATCACCTGCACGACTTCGTGCGCGAAACCAACCTCACCCATGACGAATGGCGTAAGGGGCTTGAACTGATGTTTGCAGCAGGTGAAATCTCAACCCCTGAGCGCAACGAATTCATCTTGTTTTCCGACGTACTTGGCCTGTCCTCGCTGGTTGACATGGTCAACTCACCAGATGACGGCACACCCTCCAGCGTGCTGGGCCCATTCCATGTGCTGGGCGCGCCGGATGTGCCGGTTGGTGCTAATTTGAAAGGCGACAATGAAGGCACAACCGTCGTCGTTGAGGGACGCGTCACTACGGCCGATGGCACACCCATAGAGGGCGCCGAACTGGAAATCTGGCAGACCGCTGACAATGGCCTTTATTCGAACCAGGATGAGGATCAGCCCGAGTATAACTTGCGCGCCCATATGACAACTGGCGCTGATGGCCGCTATCTTTTCTCCACCGTTCGCCCGGCTCCCTATACGGTGCCTGATGACGGCCCGGTTGGCGAATTGCTCAACAATACAGGCCGCCATCCGTGGCGTCCGTCGCACCTGCATTTCATTGTAACAGCCCCCGGTCACGGCACGCTGGTAACCGAAGTGTTCCCAAGCGACGACCCGTATCTTGACGAAGACCCGGTCTTCGGCGTGCGTGAACAATTGGTGATGGAATATCAAAAGCGCGATTCAACCGATGGATTGCCGAATGATCTGGAAGCCAAGAACTCGCTCGACATACCGTTTTACGTCGTCGACTTTGATTTTGTGCTGTCCAACAATCGATAGTCCTTCACTGCCGCTCTAGGCTGAGCTCCTCCGGGAACTTGCTGACGAGCGGGCTTTGCAAGATGATAGGTGCAACTCACCTTTCGGGACAGTTTAATGGTCAATAATTTAAAGCCCAAACGCACCCTGATTGAAGGTCGCGCTGCGCTGATCGTTATCGATATTCAAGCCAGTACCTTCATCGACGACAGTGCCGTGCGCTCAATCGATAACATGCCCGGCTACAAGGACTGTATGCTTCGCGCTCGCACCGCCATCGACAAAGCGAGAGAGTGCGACATACCCGTTGTCTTTATTCAGGAAGTGCATCGACCCAACTTGATCGATTTCGGACGCGAATTGGATGGAGATGAAGATATTCACTGCCTCGAAGATGACCCCCGTACCAACATTGCGGTGAAGGAGATGGATTTTCGTTCAGATGATTACCTGATCCGCAAGCGTCGCTACTCAGCCTTCTTTGGCACTGATTTTGAGATTTTGCTGCGCGGACTGAAGGTCGACACGCTGTTGCTCTGTGGCGGACTGACCGATGTTTGCGTTCATTACACTTTCGCCGATGGTCACCAGAGTGACTATTTCTGCCGTGTGATTGAGGACTGCGTGGCGGGATCAAGTCTTGAGGCGCACGAAGCGTCGCTGCGGGCGATGGAGTATCTGCAAACCGGCGCGCGGCGCAAGCTGGACGAAGTCTTGCAAGCAATGCAGGCCAGCGCCACCGGACGCGCTCGCACTTGTAACTGAGGCAGCTTTGGACCCTTTCAGCTTTAGCCGCGCAACTCATCGCTAAGAAACTTGCTGGTGCGGCGATAGTGCCGGATCAACAGGCCTGCGGCGAGGTCGGCGTCGCGGGCCAGCACAGAATCGCATATGGCGTTGTGTTCTTCAGCCACATCACGTGAAGGATACGCCTTGCTGCCGGACAATTGGCGATAGCGAATGGCCTGATCATACAACTGATCACAGAATTTCAGCAGCATGGAAGATCCGCATTCGCTGATCAGCGCCATGTGAAAATGCTTGTGCTGGGCTTCCCATTCTTTATTGGCCACGAAAGTGTCTGAGGCTTCCGATCGGGGCATGCGAGACAGGCGATAATTGGCCAGGACAACCCGCTCTTCCCATTCAGGAGACCCATTGGCAATCGATTCCCGCAACGCCCGCTCTTCAAGCCAGCAACGGGTTTTCAGCAATTCTTCAAATTCCTGCGCACTGACATCTGAGACGCGAAAGCCGCGCTGATCAATGCGCTCGACAAAATGGTCAGACGTCAAAAGACTCAACGCTTCGCGGATCGGCGAAGTGCCGACATCGTATTTGCGGCGCAGTTCTTCAATTTTCAGCTTGCGCCCCGGTTTCAGTTCTCCGGAAATAATGTCTTCTCTGAGCCGCATGTAAGCTCGGCTGGTCATTGACTCCGAGCCAGCGCCATCGAGCGTCACGGCATCGGCCACTATCGGAACACCGCTTGGTTTTGTTTGGTCACCCATCGGAATTGGTTCGCCTGCTTTCCGTTAAAGGTTGTTACAGAGGCGGGGCTCTCCCCGCCTCATATGTGTTTGGGCTATCTATCTTACTTAGCCGGCAATTGCACCGTCGCGAGATCTGTTCCCACTACTGTATTGCCTGAAAATCCGCCGTCGCCAACTGCAGCTTTATATGAAGCCTCTGTCAAGGCACCGCCTGGGATCGGGTATGGGCCCTGTCGTTTGGCATTCATTGGGGGAATAAGATGGGTCAACATCAAATGCTTGGAACCCGTCCGCTTGGCCATTGCACCGAGGTCGGTAGCAGTGGATTGGCGGTAATAAATTGGAGGTGGAAAACCGCTACCCTTGCCAGGTCCCATTACCGGGTGAATTGTCGAGTGGACGATAATGTCGGCCCCCATAGCCAGGGTTTCTACCTGTGCAGAGGTTGACGTTGCACGTGGCGGTTTTGGCTTATTGTTGCCAGCGTCGCCGCCAATTACCACGCTGCCTGCTGGTGTATCAACGCGGTAGGACGCGTGGCCCGGAATGTGCCGCGAATTAATGGCACTGACCTTCACGTCGCCCGACGACCAAACCACTGTGGGTTCTTTGGCGGGAGGAAAGGCCATGACATTGATCAAGTCCTTTGGCCCGCCAGGCAGGCGTTTTGGATTTTCTACCAGACGTTGCGCCATTTCACCGGAATTGATCAGTGCGTCGCCAATGTGGTTCGCATAGTTGCGACCGCTGAGCGTGTGACCGCGCGGTGACTTGGCGTCTTCGCTGACCACCAGATCAACCTTTGGTCCACCGGAGTTGAAGTGCCAGCGCAACTGCATCATGTCCGCCAGCCCTTCGGTGTGATCCGAATGCATGTGGGTGAGGAAAATGGCATTCAATTTGCCGACCGGAACGCCGATCTGCGATAGGCGCTGAGTGGTGCCGCGCCCGGTATCGAACTGCAGCTTGACCGCGCCACACTTGTTTTCATCGTCGCCAAATTGCACCAGGGTTCCCGCACCTGCCTGGCCCTGAAAAACCGGTGGCCCACCTTGGGTGCCGGTTAAAGTGACAGTCATGCACGGCGCGGCATGGGCCGAGGCCCCGACGAACAATGTCGAAACCGCCAAAGCGCCAAGCGCCTTCTTGATATATGTTTTCATGATTTCCTCCCATGGACATTTACGCTGACCACTGCCACAGCAACACGGTCAGCATGATTCATCGACCAAAAATGCCGATATTTGAGGCGATCCATGCGCCTTTCGACAATTTTATAGATATTTTTGCGTTTTGGCAAAATATATCGTTTTTATTTTTCTTCAAAGCCGATATGATCGTCGGAGAGCAAATGAGAGAGATTGGGAAACGCTATGCGACTTGTGGCATTTAAGGGAGCTGATGGCTCTCGTGTCGGAGTGATCAAGGACGACGGTGTGATTGACCTGACTGAGGTCGATGCATCCGCGCCCCGCACAATTGCGGCCGCTATCCGGGAAAACCGCATGGATGAACTTGCCGAACTTGCCAGCAAGGCAGTTGCCGGAAATCGTCTCAACTATGACGATCTCGATTTTGAATTGCCGATCGCTGATCCCGGCAAAGTTCTCTGCCTTGGGCTCAACTATATGGATCATGTTGCGGAAGGCCCTTTCAACAAACCGGAATTCCCAGCCATTTTCATGCGCAGCGCGACATCTCTGGTGCCTCACGGCAAGCCGATCATTCGTCCGCTGAAGTCCGAGACTATGGATTATGAAGCCGAACTGGCTTTGATCATTGGCAAGGAGTCCCGTCACCTGACGCCGGACAACGCCCTGGATGCGATTGCCGGTTACAGCTGTTTCAATGACGGTTCGGTGCGTGAATACCAGCGCCACACGATCCAGTGGACCATGGGTAAGAATTTTGACCAGACCGGCCCATTTGGACCGATCGTTGTCACCCCCGATGAGCTGCCCGAGGCAGCAGACGGACTAAAGATCGAATGCCGATTAAATGGTGAAACGGTTCAGTCCAGCACCACAGACATGATGATCTTCAAGGTGGTTGAAACACTGGTTTACATCACCGAAGGCCTGACGCTTGAGCCGGGCGATGTGGTGATGATGGGCACACCTTCTGGTGTCGGTCATGCCCGCAAGCCACCGTTGTGGATGCGGGATGGCGATACCGTCGAGATTGACATCGAAGGCATCGGCATCCTGAGCAATCCAATAAAGGATGACGTGGCCGGCTAAGCCCCTCAACCTTTAATATTGATCATGTCGTTTCACCCAGGCCATGGGATGGGGCAGTGCGTCCTCATCTCGGCCTTTCGGCAGCAGGTCAAGATATTGGTAGGCGACATTCATATTGTCGAGCCCGCGCGAATAGCATGAATAGGTGTGGAAGATCTGGTCGCCCCCACTGTCGCGGGCAAAGATGCTGATGCCGGGAGCTTCGCTGACCGGGAAGACCGTATCATGGAAGTTGTAAAAAACGTTGCCCTGTTCCATCTCCTGCGGTGTAAATGAAGCTTGGTAGACGTGGTTGAAGGACGAACCAAGACTGGACACCCAATCAAACTTCCAGTCCATTCGGTTTTTGTAGGCTTCAATCTTTGCAAACGACGTATTGGATACGCAAACGAACGCAGCGTCCCGGTTTTCAAGATGGACGGTTGTGCCGTCAAATCCATCGGCCCAGAACGAACAACTGGGGCAGCCCTCCTGCCAGTCTTCCCCCATCATGAAATGCTGGACAATAAGTTGGGACTTGTTACCAAACAGATCAGCCAGACTTTTGCGCCCCTGCTGCGTGTCGAACTGATAGTCACTCATAACCTCAACCCAGGGCAATTGGCGGCGCTTGGCGCTCAGCGCATCACGTTGACGTAGCAACGCCTTTTCATCCTCGAGCAGCGCCCGACGGGCGGTCAGCCATTCCTCGCGGGATGTGATGTTTGCTTGCATGTCGGTTCCTCCAGTCTGTGAGACTCAGGTGTCCAATCGTTCCAGCTTGCGCAGGGACGAAGTCCAGCCTTCATTGTGATTATTGCGGCTTTCATCATCGGGCAGATCGCTGTGCGTGAGCACGAAACGTGCGCCTCCCCCAACGTTGGGTTCGACGTTGAACCGCACACGGGATTCGTGACCACGTTGATCCTTTTCGTCATGCCAGCCCCAGGTGAACTCAACAGATTTCGGCGGGTCTGAGCGAACCACTTTACCGCTCACCTTAAATTTGTTGCCTTCGGCATTGACCATGGTTGAGGACCACTGACCGGGGCGCGACAAGTCCAGATCATGGGCGCCGATATGCACACCCTCAGGTCCCCACCATTTCAGCAGGTGTTCGGTATCGGTCAAGAACGCAAACACCGTTTCGACGTCTGCGGCAAAGACCCGCTCCATCACAAGCTCACTCATTTCTTACTCTCCTGCACAAGTGCCCATTCCAGACGATCCAGGCTATTTTGCCAGAAATCACGATAGGACATGGACCAGGCCCCAATTGACTGAACCGCCTCGGGACGGGCGGAATAAAGGCGTCGCTGCTTGTCGACACGTTGGTTGACCAATCCGGCTGACCTCAAAACCTTCAGATGCCGAGACACCGCCGGTGCAGATATAGAAGTACCCTCCTGGAGGTCGCCGGCTGACAATTCTCCTTCCTTGAGCAAACGCTCGACAATGGCAAAGCGTGTATCGTCGCCAAGGGCAGCAAATGTGGTGGTCAGATTGGACATGCAGCATGCTTTATTTTTTAACTTTGTTAATTAACATATTTGTTAATTTATATAAAGTCAAGCGCCGATACTGATGCGGCAATGATCGCCGCTATGCCAAAACCACCAACAATGCCGGGTTGCACGCGGCGTGAGCCCTTTCCCGGTCAGACCAAGTCGCGATCAATGCGATCGTCAAAATGACGCTCAAACACCAGTTCTTCGTTCAGATAGGCGCACAAATACGCTTTGGAATGAAACTGGTTTTGATCGCTGGTCATGGATGCCTGCGCCTCGGTTCGCCACATCTGACCTTCGCGCCCTCCGACCTGGTGCCAATGCGATGTGCAACGGGCTGAAAACGGGTCATCAGGATGAATGAAAAACTGCTCCTGCAATTTTGTTCCCGAAATCAGGCCATGGTCGAGATCCCGGTTTTCACCGGCATCTGAAAGCACCGTGGTCACCACAGTTCCATCGTCATGGTTTTGGGTTGTGCGGCTATAGCTCGCCGGGCGCAGGTTCTCGCAATTCCAGGGTGCTGCACCTTCCGGTTCCTCAAAAACCCATTCGGCTTGCGCTGTGTGGGGGCGGGTCGGAAGTACAAAGCTTCCC
The DNA here is from genome assembly GCA_039969995.1 of Rhizobiaceae bacterium. GTDB lineage: Bacteria > Pseudomonadota > Alphaproteobacteria > Rhizobiales > Rhizobiaceae > Pseudahrensia. Next base: position 50,127 of record JBDVMU010000016.1, on the reverse strand, counting down.
TGTTTCAAAATCAGTGTGGCGTTGAGCGGCGTGGCAGCGGGCCAAATAAAGGGCCAATAGGCGTTGGAAATGGCCACACGCAGGCGATGTCCAGCAGGCAGGTGATAGGCGCATTGATCCAGTTTCAACTTCGCCGCGATTGTTTCACCAGGGACCAATGCCGTTGGGAATTCATGGCAATCCCGGTGACACAGGTTAAGGCACCCATGGGTGATCAGGGTAGCGCTTCCGTCAGGGTGAACATCACTCAGCCGCACCGCCATTTGGGCCTGCGGCTGATCAGCTTGAAGCGAAACGCATATTTCGGGCGCACCGACAATATCGACTGCTTCCGCAAACTCGCGGGTATCGAAACAGGCCGACAATTCATCATCCGGCACCTGGTCATCGGGCAGTTCATCGCTATAGGCAAAGGGGAAATATTCACCCGACTGTCGTCCGCAATCGGGTGGAGAGTTGACAACCACATGCAGATCAGACGCCTGTTCGCCCAATACACCGTCCGGCATTAACTGATAGGAAGCGCCCCGCTCAACGGGCCAGTTTTGTTCGGCAATCCACCGGCCCGGGCGTTCGTCATACCAGCGCTTTGGTGGCAGGGAATCCATAACATAGGCCCGGTAGGCCGGGTCATCTTCCACCCCCGTCTCTTCATCTTTCAACCAGTGATCCCACCAGCGCTTGGCTTCCTGTAGAAAACCGATGGCCGGCTTGGGGCCAGCATAATGGGGATATTTGTGGTTCCAGGGACCGACAATGCCTTTGACCGGTGCATCGAGATTTTCCACCAGGTGGGAGATCGTATTGCGATAGCCATCATGCCAGCCACCGATGCTCAAAACGGCCGCCTGAATTGCGTTGTAATCCTCGCAGACCGAACCATGTTTCCAATAATCATCCCGGTGCTGATGCCTTAGCCAGGTCGAAAGATGCCAAGGCTGATTGTTCAAACGATGCAGCCACATTTCCTGCCACTTGTCGCCGACCAATGCAGGGTCGGGTGGTCGCGAAGAATAGGACAGCATGTTGGCTGACCAGCCAAAATTCTCCAGTAACAGACAACCGCCCTTATAGTGGATGTCATCGGCGTATCTGTCGGTGGTAGAGCAAATGGTTATCACCGCCTTCAGGGCTTCGGGTTGACGCGCCGCCACCTGCAGCCCGTTGAAGCCACCCCAGGAAATCCCCATCATACCAACCTTGCCATTACACCAGGGCTGCGCCGCTGCCCAGGAAATCACATCGCAGGCGTCCTGCAGTTCCTGCTCAAGATATTCATCCTCCATCAAACCTTCAGAATCGCCGTTGCCGCGCATATCTGTGCGAATGCAGGCATATCCATGTCCGGCCATCCAGGGGTGAGTGTATTGATCCCGCACAATCGTTCCGTCGCGTTTACGATAGGGCAGATGTTCAAGGATCACCGGCACCGGGTTTTGCTCGGCATCCACCGGCAGCCAGACGCGCGCCGAGAGACGGCAGCCGTCGGGCATTTCAATGCCCCAATCAGCATGTTCAACTATCTCGCGGGGAAACTCCGTCCTCACCTTCATGGCATTTTCCTTTTGGGCTTAGATGTCGCCTGTCTCACACCGGTACGAAACATTACCTGTTACCGCTTGTCGATAGTCTGAGGATGCATTGATGACACTTACCCGATCAGCAACGACAATCGGCGTCGCCTGCGCGGCATTGGCCTCAACTGCGTTTACTTTGAACGACGTTGGCATCAAGTTTTTATCGGGTGATTATCCGCTGCACCAGATCGTGTTTTTCCGAACACTGGTCGCATTGGCCCTAACCGTCGGCCTGATCATTCCATTGGAAGGCGGATTTAAACTGCTGAAAACAAGCCACCTGAAGATGCACATGCTGCGCGGCCTCTCGGTGGTGATTGCAAATATGGTGTTCTTCATGGGTCTGGCAGCACTACCGCTTTCTGAGGCCACAGCAATTTTCTTTGTCTCACCACTGGTGATTACTGCCTTTTCCGTGCTGTTTTTGGCTGAAAAGGTGGGCATGCGTCGTTGGGTTGCGGTATTTGCCGGGCTTGTAGGGGCGCTGATTATCATTCGCCCGGGCACCGAGGCGTTTCAGGTGGCAGCTATCCTTCCGGTGATCGCCGCCGTGGCATACGCCTCGCTGCACATGATGACCCGCAAGATCGGCCGGTTTGAAAAAGCCTCAACCATGGCGTTTTACACTCATTTCACCTTTTTGGTGGTGAGTGCTTCGATTGGGCTGATCGCCGGAGATGGCGCTTTTGCATCAAGTATCCATCCGTCAATTGAATTTCTCACCCGCGCCTGGGTCACGCCTTCGCAACAGGACTTGCTGGTCATGATGGGGGTGGGGTTGGCAAGCGGGACAGGCGGTTATTTCATCACACAAGCCTATCGCATCTGTGAGGCCGCACTGATTGCACCATTTGAATATCTGGCACTGGTATTGGCGATTTTCTGGGGCATCACGATCTTTGGTGAAATACCTGATATCTGGGCCTGGACCGGCATCATCCTGATCCTAGGTTCGGGCCTGTTTGTCTTATGGCGGGAAACGGTTCTGAAAAAACGGCTGGCTCTGGAACGGCCGATGCCCCGCAATCGCTGACCCAATTTCACAAAAAAAATCGGCGGCTGATTTCCCAGCCGCCGACTTGAAGTTTTGGGTAAACGCTAGGCGCTTACGAGAACCACCAACGCTCGGCAATCTTGTTACCGTCGTTCTGCCAGTTCGCAGCCACATCTGGACCGTGGGCCAGAGACTTGTTGTGGGCAAGAATGTAGTTGGCCCACATGGCAACGATGGCACCGCCATCATCATGCAGAAGCTGCTGGGCTTCGAAGTACTGAGCCTGACGCTTGGTTTCGTCAGTTTCGGCACGTGCCTGCACAACCACATCGTTGAAGCGATCGGCTGCAGCAGTCTTACGCCATGCTGTGTCGTTCCAGGTGTTGTCTTCGGTGTAAGCCGAGGAATACATCCAGTCCTGAGTTGGACGACCACCCCAGTAACATGCACACCAGCCTTTTTTGTTCCAAACGTTTGACCAATAGCCATCGTTCGGCTCGCGAACCAACTCGATCTCAATGCCGGCCTGCTTCGCAGAAGCAGCAATCAACTGACCAGCGTCAACGGCACCAGCGAAGGCAGCGTCAGCGACAGACAGTTTGATCGGGCCGGAGTGACCAGACTTCTTGTAGTGCTCAGCGGCTTTTTCAGGATTGAATTCGCGCTGCGCAATCGTGTCGTTGAAGAACGGCATTGCGGCATTTACCGGAATGTCGTTGCCGGCCACACCGTGTCCAAGCAGGATTTTGTCGACCAGTTCCTGACGGTTGATGGCATATTTCAACGCCATACGCAGATCGGCATTGCCAAATGGATCAACGTCAAGACGCATTGGGAACGTGTAGTGCTGAGTGCCGGTTGTTTCCAGAATTTCAACAATTGGCACGCGACCCAGGAGAGCAACTGTTTTCGGATCAATCGCATCAGCCAGATCTACGTCGCCGTTCAACAGAGCGCTCTGGCGAGCTGTTGGATCAACCACGGACAGAAGTGTGGTTGCATCAAAGTGGGCGTGATCAGCCTTCCAGTAGTTTGGATTGCGCTTGAATTCAGCACGCACGCCAGCGTCGAATGACTGCATAATATAGCCGCCGGTCGAGTTGTCCTGGGCGTTGACATCGACATTGCCATTGCCATCAGAAGCCATGATCATGAAGTGATAATCGCTGACGATGTACGGGAAGTCGGCATTGCCTTCGTTCATCTCGAAGATTACGCGGTTGTCGCCATCTTTCTTGATGTCCTTGACTGCGCTCACCAAAGCCTTGGCAGCCGACTTGGTATCAGCACCACGGTGGATGTTGAACGATGCGATGACGTCGTCGGCAGTCAGTGTCTTGCCGTTGTGGAATGTCACGCCTTTGCGCAGATTGAAAATCCAGATCGATGCATCTGCACCTGGCTCAAAGCTTTCAGCCAGCTCTGGGCGCAGCTTACCGTCCTGACCGATTTCAGTCAGGTGGTTACCACGGGAATAAATGACATTCTGGGTAAAGCCGTTGGATGATGTCGACGGATCAATCGTGTCCGTGGTGCCACCATAGCCAGTTGCATGGCGCAGCAAACCGCCTTTGTTTGGCGTTGCAGCCATCACGTCGGTGGCCATCGTCACAGCTGTTGGCAGCACAATACCGGCAGCCAGCATGGATGTAATAAATTGACGGCGGTTTATCCCGCCCGTCGCGAGTTTTTCGGCTTGCTCGCGCATAAACACCGTTTTCATATCGCGCATTCAGATTTCTCCCATTTTGTTTTGTTGGAACCGCAGGTTTTCACTGGAATCCTAGACCAAACGAACCACACAGAGCATATAAATGCAATTAACAGGCACCAATGCGGCAAAAAAAATTTCATTGGGCGAAGCGACAATTTGTTTTGGCTGACTGTTTACATGCAGGGCGGCCTTCGCTTAGCCTGAATTTCAGGAAGAAGCGGCGCGAGACTGCTCTCCCTTTGTAAGTTGGCAAGAGTTGGGGAGGCTCTTTTTGCATCCGGTCCTATCAACAGTTCTACAGCGTTTGGGGTTGGGTCTCTTAACGCTGTTCATCGTATCTATCATTATCTTCTCTTCGATTGCCTTGCTTCCTGGTGATTTTGGCGAGCAGGTTTTGGGTCAACAAGCACTGCCTGAAACCGTGGAAGCCTTCAGGCGCGAACTTGGCCTCGATAAGCCTGCCTATCTCCGATACATTGATTGGATCGCGGCTGTTCTGCAGGGCGACCTTGGCACATCCTTTTCGGGACGGGCATCTTCCGGCAGCGACCAATCGCGCAGTGTTTGGGAACTGGTTAGCCCACGTCTTTCCAACACGCTGTTCCTGGCTGGTTTCACAGCCCTGATCGCTGTTCCACTGTCCCTCTTCCTGGGGATCACAGCGGCTCTGAAGCGCAACTCAATCTATGACCGTTCGGTCAATGCCGTCACGTTGACAACAATTTCATTCCCGGAATTCTTTTTGGCCTACCTGCTGATCGTATTCCTGGCGGGTACTTTCCCAACGCTTTCCAACGTGACGCCCGATATGTCGCTGGGTGACCGGATAGAGAAAATCGCACTTCCTGCGCTGACGATGACCCTGGTGATTGTCGCACACATGATGCGCATGACCCGTGCGGCACTGATCAACCTGCTCGCCAGTCCTTATATTGAAATGGCGCAGTTGAAGGGCGCTTCACGCGCCAAGGTAATTATAAAACACGCTCTGCCCAATGCCTGGGCCCCAATTGCCACGGTTATTGCCTTTAACCTGGCCTATCTGGTGGTTGGAGTTGTGGTTGTCGAAGTTGTCTTTGTCTATCCAGGCATCGGCCAGTTGATGGTCGATTCAGTCAGCTCGCGCGATATTCCGGTAGCGCAGGGCTGCGCGCTGATTTTCGCGGCAACATATATTCTGCTCAACCTTCTGGCTGATGTGATCGGCATCGTCACCAACCCGAGGCTGCTGCACCCAAGATGACCGAAGAACCACAAACATATTCCGCAGCTGGTGAAGTTGCACAAGTCAAACTGCGCCGTACCCTCGGCCAGCGAATGTGGATTTCACTGAAAAAGGCACCGATGTCGGCCTGGTTTGGCATGATTGTCATCGCCTTTTACGCCCTCGTCGCCATTGTTGGACCCTATATTGCACCCTATGGTGAGGCTCAGGTTTTTGCCAAAGCCGATGAACCCTGGTCCATGTTGGGCGGCGATCCGGCACATTTCTTTGGCACCGATCAAATCGGACGCGATGTGCTGACCCGCCTGATCTATGGTGCACGAAACACCATCGGCATTGCGCTGGTGACAACATTGCTGTCCTTCCTGATTGGTGGATCACTGGGCCTCATTGCGGCCATTAACCGCTCCTGGCTCGACCAATTCCTGAGCCGCGGCGTTGACGTTTTGATGTCAATCCCCAGCCTGATTTTCGCATTGATGCTGCTCAGCATTTTTGGTTCTTCTATCCCATCTTTGATCCTGATCATCGCGGTGCTTGATTCCACCCGCGTTTTCCGCCTGACCCGTTCCGTAGCGGCTAATGTTGTGGTGATGGACTATGTCGAAGCGGCGCGGCTGCGTGGCGAAGGCATGGGATGGATCATGCGCAAGGAAATTCTGCCGAACATCATGCCGCCATTGGTCGCTGAATTCGGTCTGCGGTTTTCCTTCGTCTTCCTAACCATCGCCTCTCTTTCCTTCCTCGGCCTTGGCATTCAACCTCCAACCGCCGACTGGGGCTCGATGGTGCGTGACGGTTCCCGGTTCATCCAGTTTGTTGCTTATGACTGGACCCTGGCACTGCCTTCGCTGCTGCCGGCCGGTGCGGTTGCCCTGCTAACCGTGGCTGTGAACTTTGTTGTTGACTGGTTCCTGCATAAAACAAGTGGATTGCGCGATGACCACTGATTCAAACAAGCGTGGCTCGAAGGGCGACGTTCTCATTGAGATGAAGAATGTCGAGATTGACGGTTTCAGTGACGAGCGCTGGCACAAGATCGTCAAGGGTGTCGACCTGACACTAAAGCGCGGCGAAGTGATGGGGTTGATCGGCGAATCTGGTGCCGGGAAATCCACCCTCGGCAAGGCCGCTATGGGCTATGCCCAGCCCGGTTGTAAGATCAAAGCCGGTTCCATCATGTTTGACGGCATCGACCTGATGGCGGCAACGGAAGCGGAAAAACGCAAGCTGTGGGGTTCCCGCATTGCCTATGTGGCGCAATCGGCTGCTGCGTCTTTCAACCCGGCCCATCGCCTTATCGACCAGACTGTCGAGGCCACTGTCGACCACGGGATCAGCGGTGAAGCCGATGCAAGGCAGGACGCGGTTGGCCTGTATGAATCTCTTCAATTGCCGGACCCTGGCAATATCGGCACCCGCTATCCGCATCAGGTCTCTGGTGGCCAGCTGCAGCGCATCATGACCGCCATGGCGATGTCGCCTCGGCCTGACCTGATCATTTTCGATGAACCAACCACAGCGCTGGACGTGACCACGCAGGTGGAAGTGCTTGTTGCGATGCGTGACATCGTGGAGAAATTCAACACTGCTGCCATTTACATTACCCACGACCTGGCCGTAGTGGCTCAGATGGCCGACTTCATCAAAGTGCTGCGCTATGGCGAAGAGGTGGAAGAAGCGGAAACCCGCAAAATGCTTGGTCAGCCGGAGGAGGACTACACCAAGTCCTTGTGGTCGGTTCGCGCCTTGCACAAAGAGGAGAGCCCGTCAGACGATATCGCCCTGTCGATCAAGAATGTAGATGCAGCCTACGGCAACACGGTCAAGGTTCTGCATGATGTGTCCATCGACATCCCGCGCGGTCGCACAGTGTCGGTTGTGGGCGAATCCGGCTCAGGCAAATCAACAACAGCTCGTGTGATCACGGGTCTTTTGCCGCCAATGTCAGGGTCCGTTGAATTTAACGGCGAGGCGCTGCCAAATGCTCTGAAAGATCGCAGTAAAGACCAGTTGCGGCGCATCCAGATGATCTACCAGATGGCTGATACGGCAATGAACCCGAAACAGACCGTGGGGGAAATCATTGGACGTCCGCTGGATTTCTATCACAACCTGAAGGGCAAGGCTCGGGACGACCGGATCATCGAATTGCTGGACATGATCGAACTGGATGCCAGTTTCATCGATCGCTTACCGGGCGAATTGTCCGGCGGCCAGAAGCAGCGCATATGCATTGCGCGCGCACTTGCTGCTGAACCTGAGGTCATCATTTGTGATGAGGTCACGTCGGCCCTCGACCAGATCGTGCAAGAGGGCATCCTGAAGCTGCTTCTGCGGCTGCAGAAGGAACTCAACATCACTTATCTGTTCATCACCCACGATATTGCCGTGGTAACGGCGATCTCAGACGAAATCGTAGTGATGTTCCAGGGCCAGGTCGTGGAGCAGGGTTTGAAAAGCAAAATCCTCTCCCCACCTTTCCCGGATTACACGCAGCTTCTGTTGTCGTCCGTACCGGAAATGGATCCCGATTGGCTGACCAATCTGGTTGACAAACGCGACTAGCCAACGGGCGATAAATGAAGATTAAGCCGCTCCCGTCACCGGTTTCCCCGCAAGGCAAATTTGGTGTTGAGATTGAAGGGGTTGATCTGTGCGAAGTTAGAGCGACGCATCTCTATCCTGAAATTCGACTGGCTTTTGAGCAGCACTCGGCCCTGCTGTTTCGCGGCCAATCTCTTGATGACGCAGCGCATAAAAGGTTGGCCGAACTTTTCGGACCACTGGAAAACCGCAGCGCGATGGCGGCGGGGCGTGATGTTGAATTCGAAGTACCGGAAGTTTCCAACGTGTTGGAGAATAACAAAGTCTCCGATGCCGAAAGCCTGCACACGCTGAACCTGCAGGGCAACATGCTGTGGCATACCGACAGCACCTTTCTGCCGGTTCCAGCACTGTCGAATATCCTGACTGCCAAGATCGTCCCTTCCAGCGGCGGCCAGACCGAACTGGCCTCAACCCGCGCTGCCTGGGCCGAAATGCCGGCAGAAATGAAAACCCCGCTGCAGAACGCCATCATCTGGCACCGGCTGTCACACTCACGCGGCAAAATCTCCAGTGAACTGGCTGCTCAAAAGGAAATGACGCAATGGCCGGACCGGCCCTGGCGGGCGATCTGGCCCAATCCGGTGACCAGCGAAGAAGGGCTTTTCATTGCCTCTCACGCCTTTGCCATTGAAGGCATGGGTTTGGAGGAGGGGCGGATGTTGATCGAGGCAGCGATTGATTTCTGCACCCAACCGCAATTTGTTTATAGCCACGAATGGGCGGTAGGAGATGTATTGATTTGGGATGAGCGCTGCACATTGCATCGCGGTCGCCCCTGGCCCTACGAAGAACCGCGCAAACTGAAAAGTATCTGTTGTTCGGTGACACCAAGCGACGGTCTCGGCAGTGTGAAAATCGTTTGAAGCAAACCTCTATCCGCGCCGCTAGATCGCATTAAGAAGCAGGCTGGTCTCGCTGTTTAACACGCCCTTGATTTCACGGATTTCGCGCAATGTGCGGTCAAATTCCGGCAGATTTACTGTTTCGATCTGCGCCACCAGATCCCAGGTTCCGTTGGTGCTGTGAAGCGAGGTGATCGTTTCCATCTTTTTCAGTCGCTGGGTCACTGAGCGGGTCATGACCCCTTCCAATTCGATCATCATCACCGCCCGGATCAAGTCGGCATCAACGGCTGCGTCGACGTCTATTGTGAAGCGTTGAATGGTGCCGGAAGCGATCAGGCGATCGAGGCGCGCCTGCACTGTGGCGCGGGACTGGCCAAGGCTATGCGCGAGATTGGTAATAGACGCGCGGCCATCCCGCTTCAGCGCGGCCAACAGACGTCTGTCCTGAAGTGTGAGTTCCTGCATCGAGCAATCTGCCTATATAACCTAATATTTTGTACATAAATTCGCACAATATGATCTATTTTCCAGCTATTTGGTCAAGTTGATTTACGGAATTCTGTCGGCAGTTCAAATGCCGGGGCAAATGATGTCGCAAAAACTCGCTCTTATTGGTGCACCGATTCAGTCTGGTGCCAGTCAGGCCGGATGCGTAATGGGACCAGAAGCGTTCCGTACCGCCAGGCTTGGCGAAGTTCTATCCAGCCTTGGCCATGAGGTGGAAGATTGGGGCAATGTGGATCGCCATACGGTTAACGGTCGCACCAGTTGCAATCCAGCAGTTCACGGGTTGGATGAAACCGTTGGCTGGGCGATGGCTCTGGAAAAACAAGCACACTCGGCATGTCAGACAGCCGATGTTCCCATTTTTCTCGGCGGCGATCACAGTCTGTCGATCGGAACAGTTCCCGGCGTTGCCCGTCATGCTGCTGAGGGCAATCAACCTCAATTCGTGCTTTGGCTTGATGCCCATCCCGACTTTCATTCGTTGACCAGCACAAGCAGCGGCAATTTGCACGGCACACCCGTCGCCTATTTCACTGGCCAGGATGGCTTTGACAGCGCCTACCCGGAGCTGTCAGTCGCCGTTCCGGTCGAAAATATCTGCATGATGGGCATCCGCTCTGTCGATCCTGCCGAGAAACGCGAACTTGCAGCAAAGGCGGTTGATATTCACGACATGCGCAGTCTTGACGAGCGCGGCGTCGCGGCTCCCCTGCGTGAATTTCTCGCCAAGGTGGAAGCGGCCGGAGGGGCGTTACATGTCAGTCTGGATGTTGACTTTCTGGAACCGTCCATCGCGCCTGCCGTGGGCACAACGGTGCCCGGTGGCGCGACCTTTCGCGAAGCCCATCTGATCATGGAAATGCTGCATGACAGCGGCCTGGTCACCTCGCTGGACCTGGTTGAACTCAATCCGTTTCTTGACGACCGCGGGCGTACCGCAATGCTGATGGTTGATCTCTGCGCCAGCCTGTTTGGTCGCACTGTGCTCGACCGCCCCACCAAAAGTTACTGACCCTGGAGAACAAGATGACCAACAAACACCCTGCCCCATCGCTGTCGCCGTCGCCGCTTGCCATGGTTCCTTTTGTCAGCGTTGAAAACATGATGCGTATCGTCAACACGTTGGGCCCCGGCAATGTGCTGGAACAGATTGCGCGTTACATCGAAGCAGACTTCCTGCGTTGGGACCAGTTCGACAAGACGCCCCGCGTTGCTGCGCATTCTGCCGAAGGCGTCATTGAGCTGATGCCGACCAGCGACGGCAAAACCTACGGCTTTAAGTATGTCAACGGCCATCCGGCCAACATGGCGCGCGGTTTTCAGACGGTGACGGCGTTTGGTGTGCTCGCGCGCGTTGATAATGGTTATCCGGTCCTGCTGTCGGAAATGACCGTGCTCACTGCTTTGCGCACCGCGGCAACTTCAGCCGTCGCAGCCAAGTATCTGGCACCCGAGAATGCCCGCACCATGGCGATGATTGGCAATGGCGCTCAGTGTGAATTTCAGGCCCTGGCTTTCCAGAAAATCATTGGGATAGACACAGTTCGCCTCTACGACATTGACCCGCAAGCCACCGCAAAAGCGGCGCGCAATCTGGCCGGGAGCGGGCTTACCATCGTTCAATGCAGCTCATCACAGGAGGCCGTATCAGGGGCCGATATCATCACCACCTGCACCGCCGACAAACAATACGCCACCATTTTGACCGACAACATGATAGGCGCCGGTGTGCACATCAACGCGATCGGTGGTGACTGCCCTGGCAAGACCGAATTACACAAGGACATACTCCTGCGCAGCGACATCTTTGTAGAGTTTCCACCACAAACCCGCATTGAAGGTGAGATTCAGCAATTGCATGCGGATCATCCTGTGACCGAACTATGGCAGGTGATTGCCGGATTGCAGCCTGGTCGCAGAAGCGATGATCAGATCACCCTTTTCGACAGCGTCGGGTTTGCCACTGAAGATTTTTCGGCGCTGCGCTACATCCACGATCAACTGGAACATACCGGCCATTTCGTCGAACTCGACATGCTCGCCGACCCCGATGACCCACGCGACCTCTTTGGCATGGTCAAACGTGCTGATCCGACCTACCCCTACCTGTCAGTCAGTTAGCTCTGAAAGGGTCTAACGCCGAGTTGACCAAACGTTCCCGAATTCGATTGGCTCTGGCAGCCATTGCGCGCTAGCCTGTTGGCAGGCGCGGGATCGGATTGGGAGACACATAAAATGGCAAGCGGGCTTTTTATGGCTGCGGCCTTTGCGATGGCCTATTCAATGATCGCCAAAAGGTTGGAATCAACCATTCTGACCGCCCCCATGCTGTTTCTTGGTTTCGGCTATCTGCTTTCGACCACCGGCCTGATGCCGACCCAGGGAACCGAGAGGGCCCTGCATCTGGTGGCTGAGACAACCCTCATCATCCTGCTTTTTCTCGATGCTGCACAGACCGACCTGAAAGCGCTGAAAACCCGCCATGTCTGGCCTTTCCGCATGTTGTTGATTGGGCTGCCTTTGGGTGTCTTGATTGGTGCATTGGCCGCCTGGCCATTCATCAGCCACTGGCCGATTTTCGCGATCCTGCTGCTGGCAGCAATCCTAGCTCCAACAGACGCCGCCCTTGGCCAACCCGTTATTTCCAACAAATCGGTGCCGGAGCGCGTGCGACGGGCGTTGACCGTCGAAAGTGGATTGAATGACGGACTTGCCCTGCCACTGATTCTCCTGCTGGCCAGTCTAACGGCCAATGTAATAGATAATGAAGGCACCAACTGGCTGCTGTTTGGCGCCAAGCAACTTGTTCTCGGCCCAATGGTTGGTGCGGTGATGGGCTTCATTGGCGGTCATGTTCTGCTCTGGGCTAAGAAAAACCACACGACTTCCGACACCTATGAAGGTGTTGGTGCCCTGGCCCTGGCAGTATGTTCCTATATCGGCGCAGATATGGTTGGCGGCAACGGCTTTATCGCTGCTTTTGTCGCGGGTCTGGCGTTTGGTGACCTGGTCGAGAAACGCTGCAAGTTCGTCTTCGAGTTCACCGAAAGCGAGGGCCAGGGACTGAGCTGGGCGGCCTTCCTGCTCATTGGCTTGGTGCTCGTGCCTGAATCAATTCATCATCTGGACGGTTCAACTTTGGCGTTGATTCTCATCAGCCTTGTCATCGTGCGTCCACTGGCCATCTGGCTATCGCTGATCGGCACCGACGCGCCACCAATGACGCGATTGTTCTTTGGTTGGTTTGGCCCACGCGGTCTGGCCACTGCATTGTTCGCCCTGATGGTCCTCGATCGCATCAGCGGCGGCGGCGGCGGCGGCGAGGGTGGCAGCGAAGCAGAATATGCGGAATATATCCTGCACATCGCCGTCAATACGGTGTGGATCAGCGCCCTGCTGCATGGCTTAACTGCCGCGCCCGCGTCGCGCCTGTTTGGTCGCTTGAGCGGACAATCAGATCGTTAGGCGTGGGTGACGGTTGACGTCCTTGTACAGCAAATAGCGGAACGGTCCGGGGCCACCTGCATAACAGGCCTGGGGACAAAACGCGCGCAGCCACATAAAGTCGCCAGCCTCTACCTCAACCCAATCCTCATTAAGCCGATAAACCGCCTTGCCCTCGAGCACATAAAGTCCATGTTCCATAACATGGGTCTCAGCGAAAGGGATCACCGCGCCGGGCTGGAAGGTCACGATGTTGACATGCATGTCATGGCGCATGTCGTCGGGTTCGACAAAACGACTGGTTGCCCACTTGCCATCTGTGCCAGGCATTGGGTTGGGCTCAACATCGGTTTCATTGACAACAAAGGCCGCAGGCACATCGATGCCGTCAATCTGTTCATAGGCTTTACGGACCCAGTGAAACCGAACAGGTTTCCCGCTGCTGTTGTTGTTCTTGGCCTGCCAGTCCGAACCTGGCGGAACATAAGCGTAGCCACCCGGCCCCATCTGGTGTTCATCGCCATTGACCGTCAGCGACAATTCTCCTTCGACGACGAACAGGACGCCCTGTGCTGTTGGATCGGTTTCCGGCCTGTCGCTGCCACCGCCGGGCGAGACCTCGACGATATATTGGGAGAAAGTCTCAGCGAACCCTGACAATGGCCGTGCCAATATCCAGGCGCGGGTCTTTTGCCAAAATGGCAGATTGCTGGTGACGATATCGCGCATCGTTCCTTTGGGAATTACCGCATAAGCGTCGCGAAACATTGCTCGGTCGGTCAACAGGTCGGTTTGCGGCGGGTGCCCGCCATCAGGCGCATAATAGGTGCGACGCGGGGAGCCGGGCTTGTCATCCATCATTCAGTTTCCAGATCAGGAATTGGTTTCGGCTCAGCATAGCGGTATTTGTCACAAGTTTCATTCATTGAATTTGCCTGCCTTTCCCGGTTAAGCTCAGCGTTTACAATCAAAACCCGGGCACATCGACAACATGGAAAAAATCCAAATTCAGTTCACCCTTTTTTCCGCCTTTTACGCGCCGCTGATTGCAACAATGTCGGGTGGCTTTTTGCGGGATGAAGGACTGGAAGCCGAATGGTCGGTTTCCCCCCCCGGTGTTTCCGCAATCGCTGCTTTGGAAGATGGCAGTGCGCAAGTTGTCCAATCCGCGCTAAGCCAAAGTTTCACGCCGCTGACCAAGGGTATCAAGCCAGCCTATGCCCATTTTGCCCAAGTTAACGAGATGGACGGGTTTTTCCTGACCGGACGCGAAGCAGATCCGGATTTCAGCTGGTCAAAGCTGGAAGGTGCATCTGTCGTGCTGTTCGGAGGCGGTCAGCCGCTGACCATGTTCAAATACGCATGCCACAAGGCCGGCATTGACTACGACAAGATCGATGCGGTCCATGTTGGTGGAGCAGCAGATATGGATAAGGCTTTTCGAGAAGGCCAGGGGCAATATGTTCAACAGCAGGGCCCCTTCCCTCAACAACTGGAATCGGATGGTGTCGGCCATATTGTCACTCAGGTCGGCCCGAAGGTGGGGCCTTGTGGATTCTCAAGCCTCGTCGCCATGCGCGACTGGTTGGATACAGATATGGCCAAGGCCTTTGCCCGCGCCTACACCAAGACCCGACAATATATGAACGATGAAAGCGCTGCCGAAATCGCCCGGGCGCAGAAGTCGTATTTCCCCAAGATTGATGAAGACGTGCTGACGGCCTGCATCGACACTTATCAAAAATTGGGCAATTGGACCCCGCATATTGAGATCACTCCAGCGGCCTATGAAGCGACGCTGGACATCTACCAATATGCTGGTGGATTGGAGCAGCGTTTTCCTTACGAGGATGTTTGTGCCACACCTCCACCGCTTGCTTGATGGCTGAGTTGGGCAGGTATTTGGGCAGATGAGCAAAAAGCAATTTGTTTCACAGACGCGGACCAGCTTTTGCTGAGCCTGGAAACCCTGATTCTGGTATTCGCCACCTTTATGGTCGCTGGCTTGGTCAAAGGCACGGTAGGACTCGGCCTGCCGCTTGTCGCGGTGACTGTTCTGGCGCTTCCACTCGGTTTGCGGGAAGCAATCGCCGTGGTGTTGATTCCAGGCGTTGTCACCAATTTCTGGCAGGCGCTGGCGGGACCTTACTTCCGCAGTCTTTCTCGCAGACTGTGGAGTTTCATGCTGATGTGCATCATCGGCACCTGGATCGGCGCCAACATCCTGTCTTTTGCCAGCCAGACCGTGCTGATGACCCTATTGGGCACACTTATTGTGCTCTACTCCCTGTTCAGTCTGTCCCGCCCCCAGATCAAGCCACCCGGTCGTGCTGAGCCTGTACTTGCTCCACTGGCTGGTGGATTGGCGGGCATCCTATACGGGATGACCAGCATATTTCTGATACCGGGCATCTTGTTTTTGCAGGCGCTTGGACTGAAGAAAGACGAGCTGGTCCAGGCTCTCGGCATGGTATTTATCCTGCTGAACCTGTCGCTGATTACCGCCTTTGTGGAAAAAGGTTTCTTCTCCATCGAGGCCGCTATGCTCTCCACCTTTGCGCTGGTGCCTGCTGCAATTGGCGTCTATTTGGGGCAACGCCTGCGGCACAGAATATCTGAACAACGTTTTCGCACGATCTTCTTCTATGCTCTGTTGGTCATGGGGCTATATTTTGTGATTTCTGCGCAGCTGTGAGCAACCACTATTCGCCGGGTAGTTTAAGATCGGCATTGCGAGCATAGACTTTAGCCACGGCGGCGTCGTCTTCCTGACCCAGGCCGGAACCGGATGCAGCAAGAAATTGCTGCAGCGCGGCGGCGGTGATTGGTGCGGAAAACTTTGCTGAACGGGCAATGTCCAAAACAATTCCCAGATCCTTGGGCCATATGTCGACCGAGCTGTGCGGTGTGTAGTCACCTTTGACCACATGTGGCGCACGGTTTTCCAGCATCCATGACGTGCCAGCGCATTTGCTGATGACCTCAACGAATTGATCCGGTTCGATACCCTGGGTCATGCCGAAAGTCAGCGCTTCTGCCATGGTGGCAATGTGGACGCCGGCCAGCAATTGATTGACTGCTTTCATGGCCGATCCGGCGCCAGCCTCATCGCCAAGTTCGAAAACGGTTTCAGCCGCCGCGTCGAGAATAGGGCGGGCAGCGGTGAACGCCTCGTTCGTCCCGGACGCCATAAAAGATAATTGTCCCTGCATCGCTTTCACAGACCCACCGGACATTGGCGCATCAAGATAATGAACGCCATGTTTCAAACAACGCTCAGCCATGTTGCGGGCGAATTCAGGTGGCACCGTCGCGCATGCTATGACAACCGAACCAGAAGACATGGCTGGCACGATTCCCTCGTCACCAACTCCATTGTCGCCAAACAGAACAGCTTCAGTTTGAACCGCATTCAGCACCACCACCACAACCCCATCCAGTTTGGTAGCAACCTGTTCGATCTCGCCTTCAGCTCCCCCTTGGTCACGAAAGCGTTGCGCCGCCTCGATGTTAAGATCAAATCCAAACGTGGTGTGACCTGCTGCAAGGATAGAGCTGGCAATGCCGTAGCCCATGGAGCCGAGGCCAATGACGGCATAGTTCAAGTCAGGCATATTGGGGCCTTTGCGGTGCGTAATGGTGTTGTTTCTCACCACACCGGGAGATAAAGCTCAACCAAAATTCACAATATTCGCTGGACGTGATTGGCAATCGCCAGACTGGCGGTAAGGCCAGGAGATTCCATTCCAAAAAGCCCAACCAGTCCCGATAGACCATGGTCATCTGGCCCCCAAAACTGAAAGTCTGCAGCTGGTTCGCCAGGGCCAACCAGTTTGGGTCGAATCCCGGCATAATCTGGTTCAAGGCAAGCATCGGGCAGGTCCGGCCAGTAAGACCGGATGGCCGCATAGAACTTTTCGCCGCGGGAAGGATCGACCTCGTAGTCGACACCATCAACCCACTCCACATCCGGGCCAAACCGCGCCTGCCCTCCCATATCCAAAGTCAGGTGAACACCAAGCCCGCCCGGCTCCGGCACCGGATAGATCAGATGCGAAAACGGAGCCCGGCCGTTGAGGCGAAAATAGTTGCCCTTGGCATAAAGCGTTGGGGGCACAGTGATGGCTGGAACTGCAGAGCAGTTGGAAGCCATTGTGGAACTATGGAGACCACCACTGATGATGAGGTTGCGACAGGTCAATGTCATGTTCTCGGCACCTGAAAAGGCAACGCGAAATCCACCGCTGTCAATCGGTTCCCACGAAATGGCCTGAGTGTTGAAAGCCAGTTGGCCACCATTTGCTTCCGCATCTCCCTGCAAGGAGAGCATATACGCGTGGCTATCAATAATGCCAGTGGAAGGCGAGAACAGGCCGGCCACGACGCCGAGGGCGGGCTCCATGGCACGCGTCGCTGATTGATCCAACAGCTCCAGATCATCGACCCCATTGGCCACAGCCCGCTCACGGATTGACAACAGCGAGGACTTTTGACCCTCATCACTGGCGACAATCAGTTTGCCAATTCGCCGGTGCGGTACACCGTGAGAAGCACAATGGGAATAGAGCAGGTGTTTCCCCTCGACACATAATCGCGCCTTGAAGCTGTCTTTGGGATAGTAAATTCCGGCGTGTATAACTTCGCTGTTCCGCGCGCTTGTTTCGCTGCCGATAATATCGTTCTTTTCAACGACAAGTATTTCGTGACCAGCAATCGCCAGCGAGCGCGCAATTGCCAGGCCGACGACACCAGCACCGATGATCAACGTTTCTATGTCGTGCATTGTGGAAATTGCCAGCGTGAATTAACGTCACGTCTTTTGGCAGATGCTCTAAGGTGAGGCAATGTAGGTTCGGATTTTGTGGTCGCCGGAAAAAGAAATGGCGAGCCGGATTTGGTCCAGCTCGCCAATCAAAATTTCATCTTGCCCAACCCGTTTGATTTACCTCAGCACAGTTCGAACCGAAAGTTCTGTCTTTAAACGGGGGTCAATTGTTGGGTATCAGGATCCTTTGGGCTTACGCCCCAATCCAATTTCTTTTGCCAGCTTGGAACGGCGCTCAGCGTAGGCTGGAGCTACCATTGGATAATCTGACTTCAGACCCCAACGCGTGCGGTATTCATCTGGTGTCACACCATGGTGAGACATCAAGTGACGTTTCAGAGATTTGAACTTCTTGCCGCACTCCAAGCAGACCAAATGGTCGTCGCGTATCGACTTTTTAATCGAGACTGCTGGATCCTTTTGCTCTTGCTCCACCGCGCCAGGTGCAGCGGAAAGAGAATTCACAGTCTGAAATGTGGCTGTGATCAACTCAGGAAGTTGAGCAGCAGCAATTGGATTATTACTGACATACGCAGAAACAATCTCTGTTGTTAGTTCTGTTAAAAAGGCGGTGTTGTCGGATTCTGCCATAAAATTTACCCCGTTATGCCGCAGACCGACGTACCTTACATATAGCAAGTTAAAAACACCAGTGAGTTTTCACTAAACATAACAAGTTAATACAAGTAAATTTTTCACTTATTTTGATTGGCATTACCTTTGTATAAGTTCGCACAAAGCTTGCCAAAAAATCATTTGAACCCTCACTTTTCATCCAAGCGTCCGATTGCATATTTTTGCACTCTAGGAACATGCATCAGCGAAAAGCGCAAATTGAAGCAAGGAAGCGTCGCCAATGATCCCTGAAAAAAGGGGGCAAAATGCTCTGCCATTGTCATCGTCGCATGGCTGTGGTTATTGAACTTGGCCTTGTTTTTCGCTGAGCAAATTTGGAGAGCACTTAATTGCCGCGCGCTTCGCTAACATCACCACATTCATCGTCGCCCTCACCGCATTCGCCTCATTCTTCGACGCTCAACGTAGCCTTTATTGGTCTCGGGATGGTGGCGGAAACCCATTTGAAAGCGGTTGCAGATCTCAGCGACGTGCTGAGTTTGCGAGGAATTTATGCGCGCAATACCCAAACCTGCCGCGTATTTGCCGAAGCGGCAAAGGAACTCACGGGCAGATCGCCTGTCACCTACGGGTCGATTGCAGAAATCGCCGCTGATGATGCCGTTGACTTCACAGTGATACTCACGCCGCCGAATGCAAGATCTGAAATTATCAAGCCTCTCGCCGCAGCCGGCAAGCATATCCTGATGGAAAAGCCAGTAGAGCGAAACTGCCAGGCTGCCGCAGCAATTGTCGACATGTGCGAACAGGCCAAGGTTCTAAACGGTGTCGTATTTCAGCACCGGGTACGGGAAGCTTCCGTCAAGCTGCGGCAAATGATTGAATCCGAAGAACTCGGCAGCTTCTGCCTTGCAGAAGTCAATGTGCCCTGGTGGCGCGATCAATCGTATTATGATGAGCCAGGGCGCGGCACATATACCCGCGATGGCGGCGGAGTGCTGATTTCTCAGGCCATCCACACATTGGATTTGTTGCTCAGCCTGGTGGGTGACGTGACTGAAGTTCAAGCCATGGCCCGGACGACCACCTTACACGACCTTGAGAGTGAAGACTTTGTCAGCTCCGGGCTCGACTTTGCAAATGGCGGCTGTGGTTCGCTTGTCGCCAGCACCGCAAGTTATCCTGGCGATGCGGAATCGATTACCCTACATTTTGACAAAGCCAGCGCTCACCTGAAGTCCGGTGTTCTGACGATCAACTGGCAGGATGGGCGAAACGAGACATTCGGTGCGGATGCAAAAACGGGAGGCGGCGCTAATCCCATGGCGTTTACCCATGCCTGGCACCGCGATGTGATCGCCGACTTTTGCAGCGCTATTACAGACGGTCATGCGCCGCTGGTGTCTGGCCGCGAAGCCCTCAAAGTTCATCGATTAATTGATGCCCTAATCCAATCTTCAAACAACAAAAAGGCCGTTACGGTCGCCAATCAGGAATAGCCCAATGTCAGACCGTCAACTTCGTTTTGCGGCCCTCGGGCTGGATCATCGTCACATCTATGGCATGGCCGAAAACATGCAGAACGTGGGTGGAGAATTTGTCGGCTGGTGGAGTAATGGTGATCAGGGAACGCTGGATGGCTTCAACAAGCGATTTCCAGAAGTTGCGGAACGGCGCTTTGACGACCGAAAAGCTCTTTTGGAAGACGAGACCATCGATCTCATATTAATTGCCGCTATCCCCAGCGACAGGGCGGCACTGGCGATTGAGGCGATGGAACATGGCAAAGATGTCATGGTGGACAAGCCAGGTTGCACAACCCAGGAACAACTGGATGCCCTGAAGGAATGCGTCGCCAGAACCGGTCAAATCTGGTCAATCAATTTTTCCGAACGATTTGAAGTCGCCTGTGTCACAAAGGCTGCTGAACTTGTCCGCGACGGTGCGATTGGCAAAGTTGTGCAAACGGTCGGGCTTGGCCCACACCGTCTTAACCGCCTGACGCGGCCGGGTTGGTTTTTCGACAAGTCCGCCTATGGCGGCATTATCTGTGACATCGCCTCCCACCAAATCGACCAGTTTCTTTTTTTCACCGGATCCGATGATGCCCAGGTGACCATGGCCAGCGCCGGTAATTTCGCCAATCCGGAGGATCCGGGACTGCAAGACTTCGGTCAATTGTCACTCTCCAGCGCACAGGGTCACGGATACATACGTGTCGACTGGTACACGCCCGATGCCTTGCCGACCTGGGGAGATGGTCGGCTAACTATTTTAGGTACCGAAGGCTATATCGAACTGCGTAAATATGTCGATGTGGCCCGCGCAGATGGCCCTGATCATCTTTATCTGGTCAATGGCACACGCTGCGAACATATTGACTGCAGTGACGCTGGCTATCCTTATTTTGCCAACCTGGCCAATGATATACGCAACCGCAGCCAAACAGCGATGCCACAAGCCCATTGTTTCAAAGTGATGGAACTGGCACTGAAGGCGCAGCAGATAGCGGATGAATTGGCATGAGCGCTCCCCGCAAAGTCGCCGTCATCGGCGCAGGTATTGGCCAACAACATCTTGCAGCCTATCGCAATCTGCCAGAGCACTTTTCCGTGGTCATATTGTGCGACATTGATCTGGACCGGGCCAAGGTGGTGGCTGACGGGGACACGACCATTAGTTTGGAGACTGATTTTCAAGCCGTATTGGACAATCCCGAAATTGATCTGATCGACATCTGCCTGCCGCCACATCTGCATTTTGAAACCTCCATGGCGGCGCTGAAAAGCGGCAAACATGTGGTCTGCGAAAAGCCATTGGTCAACTCATTGCGCGATGCGGACTTGCTGGCCAAACAGGCAAAAAGGTGCGGGCGTATTCTGTTTCCAGTCTTCCAATATCGATACGGCAAAGCAACGGCCCAATTACGGGCCTTGATCAATGCGGGCCTTGCCGGAAAACCGCTGGTCGCCAGCATTGAGACCCATTGGAACCGGCAGAAAGATTATTATGCGGTTGACTGGCGGGGCACCTGGGCAGGTGAACAGGGCGGAGCCGTTCTGGGCCATGCAATTCATAATCACGATTTGCTTTGCGCCTTTTTCGGCTCGATAAAACGCCTTTCAGCTTTTGCAACGACCAGGGTCAATGACATTGAGGTGGAAGATTGCGCCTCCATCTCATTTGAAATGGCCAATGGCGCCCTCGCCTCCAGTTCCATCACTTTGGGTGCGGCACAGGATACGACACGATTGAGATTTGTCTTCGACAATTTGACTGCAGAAAGCGGCAGCCGGCCCTACGCCCCCGCAGAAGACGAATGGCAGTTTATGGCGCGCGGCGATGTCAGTCAGCCACAGATTGATGCCTGTCTGGCAGCGGTTCGAGATGTACCGGCCGGATTTATCGGATTCCTGACGGCTCTGGCCAATCACCTGGACGGTGGCGCCGACGGTGGAACCGTAGTGACGGTTGAGGACGGACGCCGTTCCCTGGAACTGGTGTCCGCCATCTATCATGCGGTGCGCACGTCAAGCGTCGTTGACCTGCCGTTGGATTCCGACAGCCCTCTCTACGAAGGCTGGACGCCCTAGCGCCAGAATGGCGTTGGTCATCAAACGATCTTGAGGTGAGTCGCTTTTAGCGGGAAATGAGTTTTCCAGCAGCATCGATCAGACGGAATGCGGCGCGACTGAGCGAATAGTCCATACCGGCATTAACAGGTGCCTGGCTGGCCACGCGATGGTCCGCAGCTATGGTCGGACGCAAGAGATTGGTTACAGCAAACGGGTTCATAATCGGGATCCTCCCACAATGTGTCTAACAACTTTACGTGCACATAGGACCAGTTGGCCGAATCCACGAATGCAAAGATTGCGGGGGAGCTATGCAATTCCTGCGTTCCTCGTATTGATGCTCACTTTGACTGTTTCAACAGCCAAAATTGATTGGCAAATAAGGCATCTGGCAACCGAATTCCTGTTTGAGGCCGCAAGTTTGGGTCAACCTTCGAGTGTTAACAAATTGCGACCTGAATCTACTGCGACAGAATCAAACAGGCCCGGAAGGCCGAAGCGGGGCGTCTATTGGAATTTCCAATTCCGGAAAATGAGGATCAGCGCCTGGCACATTTGGCGCAGCTGAATCTGATCAACGGGCCGGCGGTTGAAGAACTCGATGCGCTGATGAAGCTGGTTGCGTCCAGCCTAGATTGCGCAACCGCGGTTGTTTCGCTTCTCGCTGAAGATTTCCAGTGGTTCAAGGCAAAGTCCAATCTGGAAAGCGATCGCACCGACCGCAAGGATGCATTCTGCAACTATACCATCCAGAATTCTGAAGTCTTTGTTGTCGAAAACGCACTTGAGGACCCCCGCTTTTGCGACAACCCTTTGGTCACCGACATTCCCGGCATTCGAGCCTATGCCGGCTGTCCGATTTCAATCGACGGTGAACATGCATTGGGAGCGTTGTGCGTTCTCGACTACGAGCCGCGCAGTTTTACCCAATTGGACCTCGACAAGCTGAAAGGCTACAAGCTGATTGTCGAGGGTCTCATTCGCAGCCAGGAAAACTCTCGGAGGGCAAGAACCGCCATTGACCTGGTCAAAGAGAAAGAACGGGAATCTCAACGCAACCTGTTGCGGCTGGAAAAGATCACCGCCGTCTCGGGTGTTGGCGGATGGGAGCTGATATTCGCCGAAAGTGCTCCCAGATGGTCAAAACAAACCAAACGTATTCATGAGGTTCCGCCAGACTATGAGCCTTCGCTAGACGAAGCGATCAAATTTTATGCACCGGAGGCTCGCGTGACCATTCAATCCGCGGTTGACCGGGGAATTGAACATGGTCAGGGCTGGGACCTGGAATTGCCGCTGATCACCCACCGGGGCCGCAGCATATGGGTTCGGGCGGTTGGGGAACCGATTATCGCCGACGACGAGGTCATCGGTGTCATGGGCACATTTCAGGACATAACCCAACAGCGCAAAGACCGAGAGCGGTTGCGCAAGTCTGAATTGCTGGCCCGTGAGCGATCAGAGGAACTGGATGTTACCCTTGCCAATATGAAGCAGGGGGTCAGTGTGTTCGACCGCGAAGGCCAACTGTTGCTGTGGAACGACAAATACATCCAGATTTTCGAAAAACCGCATCAGGAAATCTACAAGGGAGTTCTGCTTCGCGATCTGGTTCTGGCGGAAAAGGCCCGGGGTGATTTCAGCGGTGATGTCGATCAAATGATCGCCGAACTGAATTCCGAATTGAAAAGCGGCAAGACAGTGCGCCGCCAGTTCGAATTGAAAAGTGGCCGCATCATCTCATCGGTCCACGCCGCGATGCCCGGTGGTGGCTGGGTTGGCACCCATGACGACATCACTATGCAGGAGAAGACGACAAGACAGATCGCCCACGCCGCCCATCACGATCCCCTTACGGGCCTCGCCAATCGCACCAAATTCAACGTTGAAGTAGCGGCGGCCGTTTTGCGCTCAAAGAGCCATGATCAACAAGCAGCGGTGATGCTGATCGACCTTGACGGATTCAAGATGGTCAATGATGGCTTTGGCCACAACACAGGAGACGAATTGCTCAAGGGGGTGGGGGAAAGGTTGCTTGCCAGCGTACGCCCCAATGATCTGGTCGCCCGACTTGGCGGTGACGAATTTGCCATCGTGCTGGAATGTCATCCCATTCATGACACACCGATTCACGACATAGCCGAACGTATTCTCGCTGCGCTCGAATTGCCGTTTCTGATTGGCCGCAACGAAATCATGATCAGCGCCAGCATCGGTGTTTCCTTCATTGAGGACGATGAAAACCCGGTTGAAACCGCCATGGGCAATGCAGATTGTGCCCTCTACAAAATCAAGGAAGAGGGCAAGCGCGGATATCGGGTCTTTGATTTGCAGATCAATATGGAAGTGGCGCAGAAACGGGTGCGTGAACTCGACCTGCGGGCAGTCACAAAGAACAAGGATTTCCTGCTGCACTATCAGCCAATTCAGGCGATGGGCGACTACGAAGTCTCGGGCTTTGAAGCGCTGATCCGATGGAACAGCATGCAACATGAAACCCAATATCCCGATCAATTCATCCCATTGGCTGAAGATCTCGGATTGATTCAGGACATCGGAAACTGGGTCATCAAAACAAGCATCGCAGAAGCCAGAGACTGGCCCAATGACCTGCGCCTGGCGCTGAATGTCTCACCGCGCCAATTGGGTCGGGGACAATTGTTCCAGGTGGTTCGCGATGCGCTGAAGCTTCACAACTTCGCAGCCAACCGTTTGGAGTTGGAAATCACCGAACATGCGATGATCCATGATGATGAGGAAACCATATCGGAGCTTCAGGATTTGAAGGAACTCGGTGTCCGCATTGTGCTCGACGATTTTGGCACCGGCTATTCCTCTCTTAGTTACCTGCACCGCTTCCCGTTCGACAAGCTGAAGATCGATCGTTCCTTTATCAACGGTTTTGAAACCAATGATCGCCGAGCCAACATCATCCGGGCCATCGTGGCGATGGCCGTCAGCCTGGGCATTGAGGTCACCGCGGAAGGTGTTGAGACGGAGGATCAATTGCTGTTGCTGAAACTGATGGGCTGTACATCGGTTCAGGGTTATTATTTCGCCAAGCCCATGCCTGCCCATGAAATTTCCCTGCTCTGCGGCAACGAGCAAAACGAATCACTTGGACAGCTCAGCGCCTAACTGCAAAAATATAAGCTGAATCAAGTGCCTGCCACCCCATCATCAACAGGTTTGAAGTGCCCAAATCGCTTTATTGGGCCAAATATGGCAAAATTATGCGCCGAATTGCCTTTTTCCGCGCATGAGCCTCTTGTCAATTTACCTATGGTTACTCAAACTCAACAACATTCCGGGATTGGTGTTCGCGTTGCCCTGGATAGTAAGTTGACTGCTCGAGACCCGCTGAGGGGACAATTGGTTCTGGAGCTTCGGTCAACTCATCAAAAGGCGGACATGTTCTTCTTTTCGATGGCTGAAACGAAACATATCGATTGGTCCGGGGGGACAATCTGATGCAAGTAAAAACGTGTGAAATCCAAGAAGAAAAAATCGTTGAAGCGGTTCGGTTCGCCGTGTCGAGACGATTTAGTCTGGACGAGTTGTCTCGCCTTCTGGTTTTGGAAGGTGGCGTCGATCTGGATACGCTGGCCCGCATCATTCGCGAAAATCGCGGTGATGAGACGGTTGAAAATAATGCCTCGACACAGTCGAACGTCACCGGCATGGCCGCCAGCAATGTCAGTCCAATTCGCAACTGGTTTGGAATGAAACAAGCGGGCTAAGTCTGCCGCACTCCGCCACATAGACTCAGGTCGGTTTCCTGGTTTTGGGACCGGTCACAGTGCGGTGCGCCGCCGCGTGAAGCATTTTGCCATTGCCGGTCAGCTGTGCAACCAGTTCATCAACGGCATCCACCACCACGCCTGCCGCAACATACTCCCTTGAGTTGATCCTAGCCGACATGCAGACAGCAAGTGCCCCCGTACGCCCGGCACGCAAGTTGGCCAAAGTTGTGTGTATATCCATGCTGCTGCGGCGCGGCTTTGTCATGTCATGATTCCTACTATTTCTAGGAATTTATTCCTTTTTTGATTGTCGGTCAACCGACAATTTGGCGTTTCTTGAGAACACACTTGCTGGATTGGAAGACGTCCCAAAGTCCAGAACCCCTGCTCTGCAGGTCATGACGGGGATAAGTCTCAACACCGACAACGCAAACTCTAATCGGATGCCGAAGTTCCTAACAACGAAAACCGGTGAGGAAGACCGCAATTGCCCAAGCTTATGAAAATGCAGGGTTGCGCATAATTGGCGATAAATCGCCGCTAAGTCGCCGCTTATTTATCCCCGCAGTGACCATTTGCACCAAACTGATGGGCATCAAATCCGCATTCCTCGCACCTGGTCAAGCTGATGTCCGAACAAACACTCAATCTGGCACTGCCCTACATTCTGTCGTCACAGGCGCAAAAGCACGTTACCCATAACGAAGCCCTGCGCATGCTCGACACGTTCATCCAACTCAGCGTCATCTCCAAGGGGCTGTCAGCTCCACCCCCTGAACCAGGTGATGGCGACCGTTACATCGTGGCTGACCCCGCCACGGGGGACTGGTCCGGTCAGGACGGTTCCGTCGCCGCCTTCCAGGATGGCACATGGGCGTTTTATACGCCGAAGCCAGGATGGCGGGCTTGGCTGCAGGACAAGACCAGGCTGGAAATTTTCAACGGCAGCAACTGGCAAGAGCCTGCCGCCATCATACCCGAGTGCGCTTTCACAAGGTTGCAAACAATCGACGAAGAGCTGGCTCTGCCAGACGGCGGCGGCGGCGGCGGCGGCGGCGACGGCACCAGTGTCACCGCCAACACACAAATTCCCACTCGGTCGATTGTGTTGGGGGTTTCGGTTCGCGTTTCCCAAGCCATTGCGGACGCCACGTCATTCGACGTCGGCGTCTCTGGCGAGACCGGCAAGTTCGGCAGCAATCTTGGGATCAATGTCGGCGACACCAATATTGGCGTCATCGGCCCCACCGCTTTCTACGACCAAACACCAATCGTCATCACCGCCAATGGCGCTAACTTCACCGGCGGCAAGATTATTCTGGCGCTGCACTATGTTGAGTGCGGGCCGCCCACCATCTGAATCCGGATCAAGCATCATGGACACACTTTGCATTCAAAGAGGCCAATGGGTGCCACTGCGCTTCACCTTCTGGGCCGATAGCGGCAAGACCAATGCCATCGATCTGACCGGTGCCGAAGTCACAGTCAGCGAGGCCAGCCTCGACGCCCTGATGCTTCTAACCCCAAGCGTTTCGGAGCCCACAATTGGCGTTGTCGATCTGACCATCTGGGAAGAGCAAAGTCGCCTGCTTGAGATCGGTCGGGTCAACTGGTTCAAGCTGGAAGCGCAATTTGATCACACCAATATCCTGACCCCCAAAATCTGGATCAAAGCCAATGACTGATTGTGCCTTGGTCACGTTACAGGTCATCGAAAATCCGCCTGGTCTGGTCACTGTCCAGGTGTTGAATACCGATTCCCCGGTCCTGCAAGTCGAATTGCAGACAGCCCCCGCCCAGATCGACATCACAGTTGGCGGCGGCGGCGGCGGCGGCGATGCCGATGTCGCAACCATTCAGGCCATTGCCTCCGGGTCGACGCTGGGCCTGCAACAGGAACTGCTCGCCAATGACGGACAAGCAGCAAAGACCATTCTCGCCGTAGGCACAACCAATACCGGGCGCGTCCAGGGCGTATCTCTGGGAGCCGGCAATGTCGTCGAAACCTATGCCTCCGGCGAACATTTTCAAGCCGGCAATGTGCTCTATCGCGAGTTCATGGAATATGGCGAACCGATTTGCTTCACCGGCCTTTCAGATGGAGCGATAATCACATCCAGCCAGGGTTTTTATGGAGTCAGCGAGCAGGTTGACGATGGCCTGAATGAATACGGTCCCATGCCGCTGTTCTCCTACGGCCTGTCCTTTGATTTCACCTTTCTCTACGGGTTTCGCGACTTCGGTTTCAATGACGGGCTTATTCATGTGGTCAATGGTCCGCTGGCCAATCAAATCTCGCTCACCCTTGGCGACGGCACTGTGGTGCGCGATCAGCGGAACATCCCACTTGCCCCCTGGGAAAAAACCACCCTGTCAGGCGACGGTGACCAGGAATATATTTTGCGCGGCACCAACCGCATGATGGCGGGGACACAGTCCGCCATGCTGGCCCCTCAATTTATGGACAACCGGCTGATCATGCCGCTCACAAATGACGGCATCACGTGGCCGCGGCGCGGCTATGCCTCCGCCCCGTTTGAGAACACTTTGGTGGATTTCTATGTCCGCGATGGCGTTTTTGGCAGTCTAAACGATGGCAACGGCGTTTCTCCCGGAAGCCCTGTGGACCTGGCATCCAACCCGCCAATCGGTACGGGAGCGAATAATATCCGCTATGTCCCAGATGGCGCTACCAGATTTCGAGCCCGAGGGTTGATTTCGGCCTTCTCCGGTGCAGATGGCTCGGGCGGGGAAGCGACACCACTTATGCCCGTTAGCGCCATGGCGCAGGTAACGGCTCAGCCCTTTCATATTGGCGATGTCGGAACCGGAGATGACTCCGGCATTGCCCTGGCATCGTGCTACGAATGCCGAGCCAAGATCTATGAGTTCGAGCCGGCAACCAGCGAACTTATCTTGAAATATGATGTCGGCCTGATCCGCAATGGTGTGGAACTTGACGCCCCGGCAAAGCAATACCATCCTGCAGCTGCAACCATCTCCAACGACACCTCACGAGGTGCGATTGAGCTGCTGGGGCCGCTGCGGCCCGGCATCGTTGTTTCAACTTCACCAGTCATGGTGATCGCGCAAAATGGTGACCTCGACCTGCAACCCACCATTCGCAGCCAGAACGGAACAACGACCACTTCAATCAAGACCAGCGCCGACGAAACCCTGATGCTTGGCTGGACTCCGGACCTTCTCAGAGCCCAGATCACCACTGACGAGAACGGTTTCCTGAGGCAGCGGGGCATTGACGGCAATGGCGCTGAACTGTGGAGATTGGCATAAAAAACGGGAACCGACACGCAATTGTCAGTTCCCGCAAATGATTGTCGTGGAGGCTGCTATCATTCCTGCTCCACTGGAGAGGAGCTGGTGCCTTTCGGCTTAGTGAAAGTGGCCGTAAAGTCTCTTTTGGGTCTCAACTTCCTGAACGCGAGGACCGTCTTTCTGATCGGCGGCGACGGCGATGGCGAGGCAGCTCAAAGTTGCCGCGGTGGTGATGAAGATCAAGGTCATTTTCTGCTCCCTAGCTTTTCTATTTTGAGAATTTCTCTCTTCGGTATGAAACTAAGATGGGGTGTTTCGCACAGTTTAACAGTGCGATTCCGCACACTGAAAATAAAACGTTTATTTTCACTTAGATAAACTATAAGATTTTGCTTCTGGCGGTCAAACTTGTCGACACCCTCGGTCATTCGAACGGTACAGAGCGCCTTTATCCTGGCTTGGAATCGCTTTATGGCGGTGCGTATGAGACACAGAGCCCCCATCGAATCAGGACCGTTCAAATGAGCCAACAAGACCATGACATCTCCCAGCGGCTTGATTTTGCCAAAGCCCTGGCGTTGGAGGCTGGCGAACTGGCGCTGAAATATTTTCGTTCAATCGGTGATCTGGAGATCAAGTCCAAAGGGGTTCAGGACATGGTGTCGGATGCTGACCTCAATGTTGAGACCTTCATTCGTGAGAAAATGGCCGAACAATTCCCCGAAGACGGTATAGTTGGTGAGGAACACGGCGTGGTGGCGAGCAAGTCTGGCTTCACCTGGGTGATTGACCCGATTGATGGCACAGCAAATTTCGTCAACAGCATTCCGGCCTGGTGTGTAATCCTTGCATGCGTGCAGGACGACGACATCAAAATTGGAGTCATCTGCGAGCCCAATCATGGCGAGCTGTATTGGGCAACAACTGGCTCTGGCGCTTTTCTCAACGATCAGCCGATCAGCGTTGCACAGGTGGGCGCACTAAACGAAGGCAATACCGGCCTTGGCATGAATTCGAGAACGCCGGTTCATTCGGCGACCCGATTTGTCAAACTGCTCGCCGAGCAGGGCGGCCTGTTCTACCGCAATGCTTCGGGTGGACTGATGCTGGCCTATGTCGCGGCCGGGCGGTTGATTGGGTATGCCGAACACCACATGAATGCCTGGGACTGCTTGGCTGGGCAGTTGTTGATCAAGGAAGCAGGTGGGGTAATTGAACAGCAGAGCGCCGAAGCCATGTTGCGCGATGGCGGTCGGGTGATTGCTTCGGGATCCGCGATCTTCGATCAATTGGTTGAAATGGCAGATGCGAGCTTTGAGGATTAGTTCTCCGTCCGCCGCTCAACCTGAAGAGTTCTAATTGCCGACCTTGTCGGTTCCTGCATAGAGAATTGGTTGCCTGGCGATCACATCTTCACGACATAACTGAAAATCCGCTTCGTTCAGCCGTCCTCTTGGCGCAGCCGCCACTTTGAAGTTCTGCCAGCGGTCCTCGCCACATACATGGGCTACCATTGTCTTGGTGTCGTCGCGCTGCTTCATCGATGCTTTGATATATCGGATTGCGCTTCCGATGCGGCGATCTGATGTCGAATTAGGGCCTGAGGCATGGAACAGGTGGCCATGATGCAGGCTGGCCTGACCGGGCTTCAACTCAACCGCGACGGCGTCTTCTTCATTAACATCGACAGCGATTTCCTGACCGCGAGAGAGCAGGTTTTCATCGCTGAACGTGTCCACATGCTCAACAATGTTTTGATGGTGGCTGCCGGCGACAAATTTCATCGCGCCGCTGGCCACGCTGACATCTGACAGGGCCACCCAGCAGGTGGTTTCCTCAGCATCATCGAGACCCCAATAGGTCAGATCCTGGTGCCACGAAACGATTTTGGTGGAATTTGCCTCTTTGATAAAAAGTGCCGCACTCCAGACCATCAGGTCGGGGCCGAGCACGCGCGAAGCTGCGTCGATCAAAGTGGGATGGCGGATCAAATTGTCGAAGGAAGGCAGCAGCCGGTCAGGGTAGCTGCGCAGCAGGCCCAGACGTTCGGCATCATCAACACATTCTGCTTCAGCCAATTCCAGATCATCCCGGATCTGCTGTGCTTCCTGCACAGTCAGCACGTCGATCGGGAAAACGAAACCATCCTCATCGTAGCGTTCTTCCAGACTTCTTGTTTCGCTCATCTGTTTCTCCCTTTTGCGCTGAGCAATCGTTGCGTCTAGGACGTCAGCGCATTTGCTCCAGTAATTTTTCCACTTCCCCAGCCGTTGGCATAGATGGCGCGGCACCAGCCCGGGTGACTGACAAGCCAGCAGTAGCGCATCCCAGCTTCACGGCATCTTCGACGCTCAACCTGCGTGATAGCCCAACCGCCAAACCACCATTGAACGCATCGCCAGCGCCAGTGGTTTCCACCACAGGCCCGGCGGTAACAGCTGGAACATGGATGGAGCGGTGCTTAGAATGCAGCAAAGCACCCTGTTCCCCAAGT
This sequence comes from Rhizobiaceae bacterium, assembly GCA_039969995.1. GTDB lineage: Bacteria > Pseudomonadota > Alphaproteobacteria > Rhizobiales > Rhizobiaceae > Pseudahrensia. The sequence continues at coordinate 18,722 of JBDVMU010000016.1, read as the reverse complement.
GTGATTATCGCTGTTCCGACGCCTTTATCCAAAAGACAGTCCGCCGACCGGCGCGCAGCATCGACTGAATCCACCTTGATGCCGGTCAGTTCACTGGCTTCGGTCTCGTTGGGTGTCATGAAATCGCAGAGCTGCAGAATGGCTTGATCCAAAGGGGCGGCAGGTGCGGGATTGAGAATTGTCTGAACACCTTCTTGCTTTGCCAGTTGCAAGCCGCGCCGGGCAGCAGGCAGAGGTTGCTCCAATTGAGTCATGAATACTGCTGACTTGCGAATAAGATCAACATTGGCATCGATGTCGCCAGGCGCAATGTCGGACGCCGCACCGGGACAGATGATGATGGCATTGTCGCCGCTGATCTCTTCAACAAAGATGTATGCTGCGCCGGTATAGTTGGAACTGTCTCTAAAGGCTGCGCTTTTGACTCCGGCCTGACGCCATGTGGCTTCCGCCATATCAGCAAAAGCGTCATCGCCGAGCCGCGTGAGCATGGTGACATCACCGCCAAGGCGGGCGATGGCCACCGATTGATTGGAGCCCTTGCCACCAGGTCCAAGGGCGAAGGAATTTCCCAAAATGGTTTCACCCATTCGCGGGGACCGGTCGGCACGATAGGTCGTATCAGCGACGAAAACTCCCAGTACCGTAATGTGTCCCTGTTCAGGCATTGAATTGTGATCCTCTCATCCGGTTGCGCTGATGGCGCATCCAGCTTTTGCCATCATCGAAACTAAAGCGGGAATTTTGTCCTGTCTATTTGCAATCGCCCGCTGCGCGCACCCGCCGCCCGCCGCTCGCCGCTCGCTGCTCGCCGCTGCTCAGGATAAGCGAACCGGCAATGAGTTGTATCCGCGAAAGCGGGCCAGAGGCATGCGGACAGGGGCGCCCGCAGGCTGCATATTGGGAAAGCGCTGCAGCAAACGACCAAAGGCGATCTTTCCTTCATAGCGGGCAAGGGTTGCGCCGAGACAGACATGAATGCCGGTGATGAAGGCTATATGCCGGTTTGGTTTGCGGGCAAAATTGATGCTGTCGGCATCTTCAAAGATGGTTTCATCACGGTTGGCGCTGGCGATGGAGGTGTGAATATAGGTGCCCTTAGGAACCAAACCGGCGCTAAGCTCTATATCGCGAGACGTTACACGATTGCCAATCTGCAGGGGGCTTTCATAGCGCAGTATCTCCTCTACGGCGCTGCCGATCAGATCTGGTTGCTCCACCAGCATGCGATATTGATCCGGCGCCTGAAGCAACATGCCAACCCCATTGGCCATCAGGCTGGTGGTGGTTTCATGCCCTGCATTGAGCAGGAAGATACAGTTCTGTATCAGCTCCTCCTGGGTCAGCTTGCGGCCTTCGAACTCACCAAAAATCAGAGCTTCCAGAACCTCCCCCTGCCCTGCCCTTTCGGGATTTTTGCGGCGGTGGTCGATCAGGTCACTGAGCATGGCACCAAATTCTGCCACCGCATCATTGCCCTTTTGCAATCGCTCATCAGAGATCACCGGATCCAGCGCCCCCAGGATTGCCAGGGAAAAGCTCCGCAATTTGTGACGGTGTTCGCGCGGCACGCCAAGCATGAAGGAAATCACTTCCGTCGGCAGACGCATGGCAAAGGCAGAGACGAATTCCGCTTCGCTGGCATCCTCCAGATCATCGAGCAAGTCATCGACAATATCACCGATGAGAGGCTCCATCTCAGCCAGCTTGCGTGGGGTAAAGGCACTGGCCAGCAGTTTGCGAACTGTTGTGTGATAGGGTGGGTCGTTGAAGATCAGACTGGTTGTGTGGTGTGTATAAAGTGGGCCATCGCCAAATTTTTTGGCAAATGGCTCGGTCTTGTCAGAAATCATGGTGCGGTCTTGATAGACCTTTTGAACATCTTCATAGCGCGTCAGATAGACCGAACCATCGGGGTTCCAGTGCACCGGATCATGGTGGCGCAAAAGGGCGAGCATGGGATGCGGGTTTTCAATGAAGTCGAGATCAATCGCGTTCAGATCAAAGTCCAGTGCAGTGCGACTATCACTCATTGTTTGGCCTCCCAACCCAACTCAGTCTAGTTCAAGACCTTGCCCGTTCCTCGTAATAGCCAAGCTTCTCCTGCAGCGGTTTGTCGTGCACCCGCATCAGGAAGGATTCGTCGCCGGCCTTGTGGGTAAGGGTTGCAAATACCGGAACCGAAAATGTGTCTTTCGCCTGCCATGTAATTTCGACACCATCGACAAATGTCGTTCCCGATCCTCTGACGACATGAAAGATCGCCGACGCGGAGCGTTTTGGCGGTTCCTCAGTTGCGCCGGACGGCAGATACATAGCGGTGAACCCCATGGTTGGCAGCACATCATCGCCTGTTTCGGGATTGACGAAATCCACCTCGGCGATGGCGCCAGATTCATAGGCGGCAAGTTCCCGCAGCGCTGCTTCGGTTCGATTCCACGGGAAGCGCATCATCGGATAGCGGCGCTTGGGCGCATTGGCCTTTCGGCTTGGAGCCAGACCGGAGGCCATATATTCGACCTGGCTGGCGTCGGGCCTGTTGCGCGGCGATTGCAAGTCAGCTTCCTCGGCATAGGAGCCTTCGAGATAGACAAACAAAGGCAGGTCCAGCGCATCAAGCCAAACCACCGGCTCGGTACCTTCGTGACCATGGTCATGCCATTCTCCACCCGGTGTGAGCACAAGGTCGCCTTCCTCCATCGGCAGTTTTTCCCCATCGACGACCGTGTAGCCGCCATGACCTTCGACGATGATCCGGGCAGCGGAAGGCGTGTGGCGATGGGCCGGGGCGGATTCTCCCGGCAGCAAGAGCTGCATGCCAGTGTAGATTGACGAAGTGGCCTGCATGGCGCCCGTGCCCCGTCCGGGATCAGACAGAACAAGAACCCGCCTTTCGGCTTTCTCAACGGGTGTCAACTCACCGGCCCGCAGCAAAAGAGGCCGCACATCTTCATAGGCCCAATGGCCCGGCTTGGTGACCGGATTAGGCGCTCCATGAGGCAGTACATTGCGCATCATCGGCCACAGGGGCGCCACCCCGGCCCGGAGCATATCATCTTTATAATCCTGAGGAAGTTCTTCAAGGGTGCCGAGTTGATCTGACATGGTCTCTCCTCCTTCAGATATATGATATGCGTACTAATGATAAGTATACTTGTCAATTTTAGGGGCACGCGCTAGGCTTTATCCAGAAATCCAAACGGCAGGCTAAACCGCGATGGTTGATATCAGCAAGATGCCCGGTCACCTGATCCGGCGCCTGAACCAGATTTCGGCCTCGATATTCGCCGATCATATGGCCCGCGCTGACTATGACTTCACCCCTGTGCAATTCGCTGCCCTGTCGACCATCCTAGAAAACCCAGGTTTGGATCAGGCCACCCTGGCCGGGCTTATCGCCTATGACAGGGCCACTATGGGCGGCGTGATCGACCGACTGGAGGCCAAGCAATTGCTGACCCGCAGCATCAGTCTGACCGACCGCCGCGCCCGACAATTGTACCTGACTGACAAAGGACGCCAGACGTTGGCGGCTCTGGAACCGTTGGTTTCAGCCCTGCAGGGAGAGATCCTGCAAGGGTTGGATGACGGCGAAAAGGAGCAACTTCTGGGGCTGCTTGAAAAGGCCACCAACGCGGGCAATCAGCTCAGTCGTGCGCCCTTGCAAAAGAAAAGGGCATCTTAATCGATACAAATGTTGCCAATGCCGGATGTCCGGTCTTTGATCATTGCGACTGGCCCTTTACTCGGGCACCACAGGTAAACACGCAATTTGGTTGGCAACGCGCAAGACCGTCGATCAAACTTTCAACCATCGGGAGGACCCATAGATGAAACTAGCAAAGAAGCTTATTGGACTAACAGCAACAGCACTGCTCACTTCGACCCTGGCCGTCGGCGCAATGGCGCAGGATGTGACGCTGAAACTGCATCAATTCCTTCCGCCACAGGCGAATGTGCCAAAACTTATCCTCGACGTCTGGGCCGACAAGGTTGAGGCCTCTTCCAACAGCCGCATCAAGATCAATCACTTTCCATCCATGCAGTTGGGCGGTCGCCCACCGGAATTGATGGACCAGGCGATTGACGGTGTTGCCGACATTATCTGGACTGTGGTTGGCTATACGCCCGGCCGCTTCCCGCGCACCGAAGTCTTTGAACTGCCCTTCATGATGACCGATGCAGGTGCTGTTTCCCGCGCCTATTGGCAGATGTTTGAAACCCATATGCGTGACACTGAGTTCAAGGATCTGAAAATCCTCGGCACCTGGGTGCATGGCCCTGGCCTTGTGCATTCCAAAGAGCCGGTTGCCAATATGGACGATCTGGCGGGCGTCAAAATCCGCGGCGGGTCGCGCATGGTCAACAAGCTGCTGACCCAGTTGGGTGCTACCCCTGTTGGGATGCCGGTGCCTGCTGTATCAGAAGGTCTGTCGAAAGGCGTCATCTCAGCCACAACCATTCCATGGGAAGTCACCACAGCCTTGAAGGTACCGGAACTGGTGAAGAACCACACAGAGTTTTCCAACAAGGCACTCTATACGCTGACCTTTGTATTGGCGATGAACAAGGCCAAGTTTGAAAGCCTGCCGGACGACCTAAAAAAGGCAATCGACGACAATTCCGGCGAGGAATTCTCGGTCTTTGCTGGAACCACAATGGCCGGTGCAGACGCACCAGCCCGCGTCAAAGCAGTGGAGATGGGTAACAACATCATCACCCTGAGCGATGATGAAGTGGCCAAGTGGCAGGAGGCTTCCAAGCCGATTTACGACGATTGGATTGCCGACATGAAGGGCCGTGACATTGATGGCGAAGCGCTGATTTCGGAAGCGCAAACACTGATCAAGAAGTACAGCAAGTAAGCACCAATGAGGGGCGTCACTTGACGCCCCTTGTTTGGGCAAAGTTTGCGGAGAGCAATTGTGCACCGTTTGATGACAGGCTTGGCCAGAGCACTGGCCATTGTGGGTGGCTTGGTGCTGATCGCCATCGTCGTGCTGACGTGTTTGAGCGTGATTGGCCGCATTTTCAACGGAATCGGCCATGCAGATTTTGTCGCAAACTACCTGCCGATTCTCGGCCCATTTTTTAAGGCCTTTGGCCCAATCAATGGTGACTACGAACTTGTTGAAGCGGGCATTGCGCTTGCAATCTTCCTGTTCCTGCCCTGGTGTCAATTGAACCGCGGCCACGCCACGGTGGAACTGTTCACCGCCAAATTCCCAGCTTCATTCAACCGCTGGCTCAGCCTGTTCTGGGAGGTGGTCTTTGCTGCCACAATCCTCCTGATCACCTGGCGTCTCTATGTCGGCATGACCGACAAAATGCGCTACGGAGAAACCACATTCCTGCTGCAAATGCCGGTCTGGTGGGCCTTTGCTGCTTGCAGTTTGGCGGCCATTCTTGCCAGCCTGGTGGCAATCTATTCCACCTATTTGCGAGCCCGCGAGGCCATTTCCGGACAAATCTCTGCTTCTGAGATCGGGAGCACCGGCGCATGACTGATCTGCAATTGGGAATGATGTCTTTGCCGGTCCTGCTCGTGCTGATCTTTCTGCGCATGCCAATCGGCCTGGCCATGCTGGTCGTCGGGTTGGGCGGCACGGCCTGGGTCAGTGGCGGCTCTATCGTCGTGTTGGCCAGATTGAAGTCAGAAACCTTCTCAACCTTTTCCAGCTACTCCTTGTCCATCGTTCCATTGTTTCTTTTGATGGGCCAGTTCGCCACTCTTGGCGGCATGTCGACATCATTATTCAAGGCTGCTGAAAGCTGGCTGGGCCATCGCAAGGGTGGTGTGGCCATGGCCGCCGTTGGCGCCTGTGCTGGGTTCGGTTCGATCTGTGGATCCTCACTGGCAACGGCGGCCACTATGGGGCAGGTCGCCATGCCGGAATTGCGCCGCTACGGCTATTCTGGAGGTCTGTCGACCGCCACTCTTGCCGCCGGGGGAACGCTGGGCATTCTCATCCCACCATCAGTGGTGCTGGTGATCTATGCCATTTTGACCGAGCAAAATATCGCCAAACTGTTTCTTGCCGCTTTCATTCCCGGCTTCCTTGCCGCACTTGGTTATATGATCACCATCTCAATTTACATGCGTCTGAGCCCCGGCAATGCGCAGGTGCGCGAGCGGGTGCCCTATCGCGAACGCTTTGCCGCACTGGCTGAAGTTTGGCCGGTTCTGGTGGTATTCTTCCTTGTGGTAGGTGGCATCTATCTGGGCTGGTTCACCCCCACAGAAGCTGCCGCCATTGGCGCAGCGGGAACCGGCATTATCGCGCTGGCCAATGGTGGGTTGAATCGCTCCAGTTTTTCCGGCTCGATCATGTCCACCGCTAGCAATACGGCGATGATCTTCGTCATCATTTTGGGTGCCGGGTTCTACAACTCCTTCCTGGCGCTGACCCAGGTGCCGCAAGAGATTTCAAGCTTTGTGGTTTCGCAGGGCTTTTCCCCTTGGGTCATTCTACTGATCATTCTGGCGCTCTACCTGATCTTCGGCTGCGTTATGGACTCGCTCTCCATGATCCTTCTGACCATCCCGATTTTCTTTCCCATCATCTCAGCCCTTGATTTCGGATTGACAGCAGAAGAAACGGCTATCTGGTTCGGTATTTTGGTGCTGATAGTGGTTGAGGTGGGATTGATCACGCCACCAGTTGGCATGAACCTGTTTGTCATCAACGCGATGGATCGTTCAACAAGGATTATTGACACCTATCGCTCAGTGCTGCCTTTTGTGGCTTCCGATATTCTGCGAACCGGAATTCTGGTGGCTTTCCCCGGCATTACATTGTTCTTGCTAAGATGGGTCTACTAGGTGGCGAATTGAGGATGTGGAATAAGGCCGCCGTCTGGGGACACATGACGGGTGATTTTAACCGGGAGGGGTGAATGTCCGAACACGAAAATGCAAATGCTGCGCTGTATTTTGTCGACCGGAATGCTTCCGGCGACCTGGCCAACAAACCGGCATTCATCGAGGCCGATGGCGCACAGCGTCAAATCACTTATGGCGCGTTGGCTGAGCAATCCGACCGAATGGCCGACCTGTATGAAAAACACGGCATCATCCGCGAAAGCCGTGCCGCCATGCTGGTCCTCGACCAGATCGAATTTCCGATCATCTTTTGGGGCAGTTTGAAGGCCGGCATCGTACCTGTGGCCATCAACACCCTGCTGGTCAGCGAAATCTATCAGACAATTCTGTCCGACAGCCGTTCGCAGATCCTGTTCGTTTCCCATGCCCTGCTGCCGACAGTAGCACCAATCTTGAGCAAACTGCCCGACCTCAAATGTGTTTTCGTCATTGGCGGAGAACAGGCCGGCGAGGTTGACCACGAGAGCGGCGGCGAGCGCGACCATTTGAATTTTTCCAGAGCTTTGGCGGACTGCAGCCCACGGCCTGCTATCGCCGCCAATGCCGACGAAAGCGCCTTCTGGCTCTATTCGTCCGGGTCCACAGGACAGCCCAAGGGTGTTCGTCATGTCCATGGCAGTCTGAAATTCACCGCCGATACCTATGGCGCAAAGGTGCTGGGCATCGACCGCAATGACGTGGTCTATTCCGCCGCCAAGTTCTTCTTTGCCTATGGTCTGGGCAATGCCATGACCTTTCCCATGTCCGTTGGCGCAACAACGGTCCTGATGAGCGGACGTCCCACCCCCGACTCCGTCGTCGATGTGCTCAACACCTACAAGCCCAATATCTTTTGCGGGGTGCCAACTCTGTATGCCGCCCTGGTCGCCCATCTCAATGGCGGCAAGGCAAGGCTTGAAACCAAACTGACCAAATGCATTTCCGCCGGAGAAGCACTGCCTGAAGAAGTGGGCAAGAGCTGGGAAAAACTGTCCGGCACCGAAATTCTTGACGGTGTCGGCTCCACAGAAATGCTGCATATTTTCCTTTCCAACCAACCTGGCGATGTTGTCTACGGCACCTCCGGAGTTGCAGTTCCGGGATATGAAATCCGCGTCGTCAATGAAGCCGGAGACGAGACCGAAATCGGCGAGATCGGCGAACTGTTGGTCAATGGCGATTCCGCTGCAGCGGACTACTGGAACCAGCGCCAGAAAAGCCGGGAGACCTTTGAGGGGGTTTGGACCCGAACCGGTGATAAATACGAGAAACGCCGGGACGGTCGGTTGGTTTATTGCGGCCGCACCGACGACATGTTCAAGGTCAGCGGCATCTGGGTTTCTCCGTTTGAAGTTGAACAGGCACTTTCTGCCCATCCATCCGTTCTTGAAGCCGCAATTGTTCCGGCCCGTGATGATCAGGATCTTGAAAAACCGAAAGCCTTTGTGGTGCTCAATGAGGGTGTCCAGTCCTCCGGAATTGATGTCGAGTTGAAGGAACATGTGCAGGCGCAGATCGGCAAGTGGAAATATCCGCGCTGGGTCGAGGTCGTCGACGAGTTGCCGAAAACTGCGACCGGTAAAATTCAGCGCTTCAAATTGCGCGAGGACTGATCACAATGAACGAATTCACCTGGAAAGACGGCGGCTCAGCTTTCATCGAAGTTGATGGCAGGCGACTGGAAGCCGTCAGTTTTGGTCCATCGCCAGCGGACGTGCCGACAATTGTCATGCTGCATGAGGGGCTCGGTTGTGTCGCCTTGTGGCGGGATTTCCCTCAAAAGCTGGCAACCCAAACCGGCCATGGTGTGTTCGTCTATTCGCGATCCGGCTATGGGCAGTCCGACCCGTGCACCTTGCCGCGCCCGCTCGACTATATGACCCGCGAAGCAATAGACGTACTTCCAAGGGTATTGGATCAAATTGGTTTTCAGAAGGGCATCCTGCTCGGCCACAGCGATGGCGCAACCATTGCGGCCATTCACGCCGGCATGTCCGGTGACTTGCGAATTCGCGGCATAGGATTGATCGCACCGCATTTCTTCACCGAGCCCGAGGGTCTCGCATCTATTGCGGCGGCCAAGGCAAGCTACGATAGCGGCGACTTGCGCGACAAACTATCGAAATATCATGCTGATGTGGATTGCGCCTTTCGGGGTTGGAACGACGCCTGGCTGGATCCGGAATTCAGGCAATGGAATGTGGCCGATGCTATCGACTACCTGCGTATCCCGGTTTTAGCCATTCAGGGTCGCGACGATGCCTATGGCACGTTGGCGCAAATTGATGAGATCAAGGGTCGCATCTATTCGCCACTTGATATCGAGATCCTGGATGAGTGTGGCCATGCCCCACACGCTGAACAACCGGAACAGACACGCGACATCGTTGCAGAATTTGCCGCTCGCCTGAAGCGCATCGAAACCGAGGAAGTGGCAATCTCCTGAGTATCTTCTCCAAACCCTCAAGATGACCCCCATGCCCGACACCATTGCGCTGCCACCCTATGCTCATGTGCCAGGCCAAAATCCACGGCACGCTGAAGACTTCATGGACGCTGCCAAGGAACTGGCCTGCGCCCAAACCCTGGACGCCAACGCCGCCGACAACGTGGCGTGGCTGCACGGACTGCGCCTGATTGATCTCGAATATTACTGGGAGGCGCATGAAATTCTCGAGACAGTCTGGATGAACGCGGCTCCCAACAGCCGGGAGCGCCAACTGGTCCAAGGCATCATCCATCTCGCCAACGCTGCGCTGAAGGAGAAGATGGATCGGCCCAAAGCCGCTGCGCGCCTGCTCGAACTCGCCCGCAACCATATCGACGAAGCCTTTATCAACCATCGCGGCGGCGACGGCGGCGGCGGCGGCAACGGCGGCGACTGCAATGGCAGGGACCAGCGGCTGATGTTGGTGAACTACGACAAACTACAGGCGTCGCTCAGCCTCGGGCATGATCGTGCAGCCTTGATCACAAATATGCATTATAATTCCTTAAACTGTAGAAATCAGTAATTTTCGTGGCAATTCGGGACTAAGATCGCATTGAATTATACCTGATCGGCGATATACTGCACGATCCCAAACAGCACGAATGTGGGCGATCAGCCCATCAGAAGCCCATGACCAAAACAATTCATTTCCAAACCGATCCCGAGCAATATCGCCATTGGCGGGTCGAATATGATGGCGCAGTAGCCCGGTTGATTATGGACGTAGATGAACAGGGCGGATTGTTTGACGGCTATGAGTTAAAACTCAACTCGTATGATCTGAGTGTCGATATTGAACTGGCAGACATCGTCCAGCGCATGCGGTTTGAGCATCCGGAAATCGGTTCAGTGGTCTTGCAGTCTGGCAAGGAACGGGTGTTTTGCGCCGGAGCAAATATCCGCATGCTTGGGGGTGCAAGCCACGCTCACAAGGTGAACTTCTGCAAGTTCACCAATGAAACCCGCAATACATTTGAAAATGCCGGCAGGGAATCTGGCCAGCACTATCTCGCCGCTGTGCGCGGTTCATGTGCCGGTGGTGGCTACGAGCTGGCTTTGGCCTGCGATGAAATTTACATGACCGACGACAGCACCACGTCGGTTGCATTGCCTGAGGCACCGCTTCTTGCGGTTCTGCCGGGCACGGGCGGACTGACCCGCGTAACGGACAAACGCAAAGTGCGCCGCGATCGCGCCGATGTCTTCTGCACAATCGAAGAGGGCATCAAGGGCAAGCGCGCGAAAGACTGGCGGCTGGTCGATGAAGTGATTGCGAATTCAAAATTCGACGACTTTGTTACCGGGCGCGCCAAAGAGATTGCCGAAAAAGCCAAGGGATCGTCCAACGCCAAGGGTATAGGCAAGGGCATAAAACTGACCCCGCTGGAGAAACAAATCCACGAAGATGGCTCGCTCAGCTATTCATTGGTGGAAGTGGATCTGGATCGGGAAAATGGTATCTGCACCGTGACCCTGACCGGCCCCAGCGATGATGCGCCGGGATCAGTTGAAGCCCTGCATCAGATGGGGGACCAAAGCTGGATATTGCGATTGGCCCGCGAGCTCGACGATGCATTGCTGCACCTTCGCTTCAACGAACTGGAAGCGGGGCTGGTGGTTATCAAGACTAATGGCGACGCCGACCGACTTGTCGCCCATGAAAACCTGGTCCTCAACAACCGAGATACCGACTGGCTCAGCAATGAAATCTGCCTCTACTGGAAACGGGTTTTGAAGCGGTTGGACATGACGTCACGCTCGCTGGTGGCGTTGGTGGAGAACGGCTCCTGCTTTGCAGGCATTTTGGCCGAGTTGCTGTTTGCCGTCGACCGGTCCTATATGATGGAAGGCGACTTCGAAGAGGACAATCGTCCGGTTGCCGCCATTCGTCTGACGGGTGCCAACTTTGGCCCATTCCCGATGTCCAACGATCTCACCCGGTTGCAAACCCGTTTCCTTGACGATGATGAAAGTCTTGCGGCGGCACAAGGATCAATCGGCGAATCCCTGGAAGCTTTCGACGCCGAAGAACTTGGCCTGGTAACCTTTGCCTATGATGATGTCGACTGGGAGGATGAGGTGCGAATTTTCCTGGAAGAACGTGCCAGCTTCTCACCCGACGCGATGACCGGAATGGAAGCAAACCTGAGATTTGCCGGACCGGAAACGATGGAAACCCGCATCTTCGGACGCCTGACTGCATGGCAAAACTGGATTTTCCAGCGCCCCAATGCCGTCGGTGAGGCTGGGGCCCTGCAGCGCTACGGAACTGGAAAACGCGGCGAATATGACCGCCGCCGCGTATAAAATTGAATTTGATCTGTAAGGAAATACAAAAATGCTTGATCTCGTCAATGTCGAATATGACACGCTGATTCCCAACAATGTGAGTCTGTCAAAGGACAAGCGCGTACAAAAGGCGCTGGAAAAATGGCATCCCGGCTATATCAATTGGTGGAATGATCTAATCCCTCGGGAGTTCCAGGAGAGCCTGGTCTATTTGCGCACTGCGGTTAGCGTTGATCCCAAAGGCTGGGCCAAATTCGACTATGTGAAAATGCCCGATTACCGCTGGGGTATTTTGCTGGCACCAGCCGTTGAAGACCGCACAATTCCCTGCGGCGAACATCTCGGCGAACCAGCCTGGCAGGAAGTGCCTGGCGAATACCGGGCGATGCTGCAGCGCTTGATTGTTATTCAGGGCGACACCGAGCCCGGCTCGGTCGAACAGCAGCGCTTTCTCGGCAAAACCGCCCCGTCGCTCTATGACATGCGCAATCTCTTCCAGGTCAATGTCGAAGAGGGCCGTCATCTTTGGGCGATGGTTTATCTGTTACAGAAATATTTTGGTCGCAATGGCCGCGAAGAAGCTGACGACTTGTTGCGTCGTTCCTCGGGTTCCGAAGAAGCACCCCGCATGCTGGGGGCCTTTAACGAAGAAACTCCCGATTGGCTGTCTTTCTTCATGTTCACCTATTTCACCGATCGTGATGGCAAGATGCAGTTGGAATCTCTTGCCCAGTCCGGTTTCGATCCGATGTCCCGGACTTGCCGCTTCATGTTAACTGAAGAGGCCCACCATATGTTTGTTGGTGAGACCGGCGTTGGTCGCGTCATCCAACGGACCTGTCAGGTGATGAAAGAAAACGGTATCGACGACCCCTATGACATCGACAAGATCCGCAGTCTGGGTGTGATCGATCTGCCGACGATCCAGAAAAAGCTCAACATGCACTACACCTTGTCGTTGGATCTGTTTGGCCAAGAGGTTTCAACCAACGCCGCCAACGCCTTCAACTCCGGCATCAAAGGCCGCTTCATGGAGCACCGGTTGGATGACGACCATAAGTTGGCCGATGCCACATATCCGGTGACTCAGTTGGAAGATGGTCAGATTATTATGAAAGACATGCCTGCACTGACTGCTATCAATATGCGTCTTCGCGATGACTATCGACGCGATGCATCGGGTGGTGTCGGGCGTTGGAACAAGATGATCTCAAAGACGGGAATCGAGTTCGAAATGGTGTTGCCGCACGAAGCCTTTAACCGCGAGATCGGCGTTTTTGCAAAAAAACCGTTCGACCCTCAGGGCAATCTGCTTGGTGAAACCGAATATAATGAGCGCGTTGGCGAATGGTTGCCCAGCAAAGCCGACGGCGACTTCATTTCCTCGCTGATGGTGCCAGTCACCACGCCGGGTGAATATGCCGGTTGGATCTCACCCCCCAAGGTTGGCATCAACAACCAGCCTGGCGACTTTGAATATGTTCAACTTCATATGGCCTAAGCCAAATGCCTACCAACAGGACACGCTGACCAGCCATGGACGCCCCATCAAAACAACACGTCATTGATCCGGAAATCTGCATCCGCTGTTATACCTGCGAGATGAATTGCCCCATTGAGGCCATCACCCATGATGACAACAACGTCGTGGTCGACTTCGATAAGTGTAATTTCTGCATGGATTGCATTCCGGTCTGCCCGACGGGATCAATTGACAATTGGCGGGTGGTGACAACGCCCTATTCACTTGATGCACAATTCGAGTGGGATGAGTTGCCCGAACAGGAGGAATTCGCAGCCGGGTCCAGCGAAGAGACGACCGGTCTTGAAGCCCTCGACGACGACATTGCCAAATTGCTGGCCGAAGCCCATGCCGGAGCAGGAGGCAGGGCAAAAGCGCCGGTTTCCGCAAGCAAGGCGAGCATTAATCTGCATTCCATCAGCAAGCCTGCTGAAATGGTGGTGCAGGGCAATTACCGCCTCACCGACGACCCCGAGCACGATGTTCGCCACATCATTTTGGATGCCGGAAGCCTGCCTTTTCCAATTCTTGAAGGCCAAAGCATCGGCATCATCCCACCCGGGGCCGACGAAAAAGGCAATGCACATTTGCCGAGGCTCTATTCCATTTCCAGCCCGCGCGACGGTGAGCGACCCAATTACAACAACCTGTCGCTGACCGTTAAGCGTGAGGAACATGGCATCTGCTCCAACTATGTCTGCGATTTGCAGCCCGCAGATAAGGTGCAGGTTACCGGGCCCTTCGGCTCCACTTTCCTGATGCCCAGCGATCCTGACGCAAAACTGCTGATGATCTGCACTGGCACGGGTTCTGCACCCTTTCGCGCGTTCACCATGCGACGCCAGCGTGCTGATCCAGACGCAACCAACGCCATGACCCTGGTGTTCGGCGCCAGAACGCCTGAATCCCTGCCCTATTTTGGTCCGCTCAAAAAAGTGCCGGATAACCAGTTACAAAAACACATGGTATTCAGTCGGCTTGAAGGTCAGCCCAAGCGCTACGTGCAGGATGAATTGCGCGATATGGAAGATGAAGTCGCAACGCTCCTGCAGGATCCAAACAGTTACATCTACATCTGCGGTCTGCGCGCCATGGAAGAAGGGGTCGATTCCGCAATGACTTCAATTGCCGAAAGCTTCGGCCAGCATTGGCACAATCTGCGCGACACGATGCGCGATGAGGGTCGTTTCCACGTGGAGACATATTGATGGCGACGGCAACATCCTCGACAGCGGCGACAGCGGCGGCGAATAGAACTTCAGAATTCATCCACACAATCCGTGTTGGTTGGGCTGACTGCGATCCAGCACGCATCGCCTATACCGGCCGCATTCCTTATTTCGCGCTCGAAGCCATAGATGTGTGGTGGGAGAACACAATCGGACTCGACTGGTATCGACTGAATGTCGACAAGGATATCGGCACGCCATTCGTGCATTTGAGCATCGATTTTCGAAAGCCTGTTACTCCTCGCCATCCACTTCAATGCACTGTCCGCCTCATTCGGCTGGGCGAAAGCTCAGTTCGTTTTGCAGTTGCAGGCAGACAGGACGGCGATGTTTGTTTTGAAGGCCAGTTTGTCGAAGTCTTCGTCAACGCTGAAGCTCACGTAAAGCGCGGCATCCCTGAAGAGTTCAAAACGCGCCTGATGGCCGCCTTGGAGCAAGCAGGGTGACCCGACCACAAGCCGTCACATTGACCAGGCAGACCAGTGCCGGAGAGGTTCAGGATTTTGTTGCCCGCGTTGGAGCAAACGTTCGGCGGGTTAGGCAATCCCTTTCGATGTCGCGGCGCGAATTATCGGAACGGTCTGGCGTTTCCCAGCGCTATCTGGCCCAATTGGAAACCGGTTCAGGCAATATATCTGTTGCCCTGTTGTTTCAGGTCGCGACCGCCCTGGGACAACCAGCAGCGGCTTTCCTCACCGAAAGCGAAACACCTGTATCTGAAAAAGCAAAACGGATCTGCCTGATTGGTTTGCGTGGCGCCGGTAAGTCAACACTTGGTGCCCTGCTGGGTCAGGCACTGGACCGCCCCTTCCTGGAGCTGAATGGTTTGATCGAAGATCTCAGCGGCATTCCGGTTGGTGAAGTCATAAATCTTTATGGGCAGGAAGGATATCGGGATCTGGAAAGACAGGCGCTGGACCGGGTGATCGAAAAAATGCCCTCGGTGGTGTTGGCCGTCGGTGGTGGCGTTGTTTCGGGGTCGGATACATATCGCCGATTGTTGAGCAGTTTTCACACCGTCTGGTTGAAAGCATCACCCGAAGAGCACATGGAGCGGGTGCGGCGACAGGGTGATGATCGCCCCATGGCCGGGAACCCGAAAGCGATGGACCAGTTGCGCTCCATCCTGACCGACCGTGAGTATCTCTATGCCCGCGCAGACGCCGTGGTGGATACCAGCGGATGTCGCGTTGAGGAGTCGCTGGCCAATCTGAAGACAACGACCAGCAAGTTTCTCACCTAACCTGGTCACTTGCCACCTCAGCGCATCGCCGCTGGACTGAGGCGGAATATGAGGTAGTTTAGATTCCGGGTTTGCAACGGAGCCGAAGATTTATGGCCGATAGTTCAAAAATTGCTGAAAAGCTGAATGCCGACTGGTTGAACCGGGTTGGGTACGAAACGCTAACGGGTGACCTGGCACCAGCAAATCTCGATCAAGCCTATGAAGCGCAGGGGAAGTTGCAGCCTTTGATGCAGGAGCATCGCGGCCCGCGTGTTGGACGCAAAATCGCCCTTGCTGCCAAGTCAATTCAGGAAATGTGTGGCATCGATCAGCCAATTTCCGGCTGCATTTTTGCCAACAATGTGCATCAGTCCCCGGCACGGGTAGCAGCCAGCGATTTCATTCATATCGGGCTCGAGTTCGAGTTGGCGCTTGAGCTGGCAAATGACGTTGCACCTCAGGCTTCGATCCATACCGAAGAGTCGGTAAAAGACCTTATTGCGACGGTTCGACCGGCCTTTGAGATGATTGAGGATCGCGGAGCCGATTACAGCCAATTGGATGTGCGCACTATCATTTCCGACAATGCGTGGTGCGGCGGTGTCGTCTTGGGTGCGCCAATTGAGAACTGGCGGGATCTCGATGTCAACAACATTCCGTCGACAATCGTGCAAAGCGGTCAGCAAAACGAGGCGGCCAATACCGGGGCCGCTGCTCCGTTGACATCGCTGGCCTGGATTTTAAATCACTTCAGCGCCCGCGACATAACGCTAAGCGCGGGCGAAATCGTCATTACAGGATCGGCAGCAATCACCCGCTTCCCAGTGAGCGGTAACAAGTTCGCTTATCACGTCGCCGGATCTGTTGTTGAACTTGAAATCACATAGGTTGATGGAACGTTCAAAGCTGGTTTGATTCCTCAATTCCCGGCAGATCCCCAGCACAGGCGAAGTTCCGCGCACCTATGGTCATATTTTCATAGCAGGCTTAGACTCGACCGGAAGAATCAACGGGAGCACAAGCCTTGTTCACCGCTTCGACGCAAAACCGCAAATCTCTTATGCCACAAATTCAAGCTGCCAGATTGGCCGCGACTCTCGGCCTTGCAGTGGCGCTTTTGGTGCCAATTGGCGCAAGCATTTTTCCCGCAATGGCCCAGAATAAAGCCAAGGTAGAGAAACAGTTTCAGACTTGGCTGGTGCGCGAAGTTTGGCCCAAGGCCAAAGCGCAAGGCGTTTCGCGCCGCACTTTCAATAGCGCTTTTGCCGGTGTTTCACTGAATTGGAAATTGCCCGGCCTGCTGCCCCCCGGTGCACCGCCCCCAAAAAAGCGGCGACAACGGCAATCAGAATTCGGCTCTCCGGGCAAGTATTTCAACTCAGGCACCGTTAATTCAGCCACCCGCGTCGGGCGTCTGATGGCACAGGAACATGCCTCAACTCTAGCGGTGATAGAGCGCAAAACCGGCGTACCCGGACGGATCGCACTTGCGATCTGGGGTCGCGAAAGCGCTTATGGGCGTGCAAAGATTCCCCACAATGTATTTCAGGTTTTGGGCACCAAGGGCTTCATGAGCAGGCGGGCCAAATACTTCACACGCGAGTTGGTGGCGGCGCTGAAAATCGCTCAATTGGGACACGCTCCTTCCAGCGCAATGAAAAGCAGTTGGGCCGGGGCGCTTGGACAGCCACAATTCATGCCGTCCAACTTTTTGACGTATGCCGCAGATGGCGATGGCGACGGGAGAGCCGACATCTGGCGGTCGCAAGCTGATACGCTGGCCTCAATCGCCAACTATCTCGCCCTGCACGGTTGGGTGGCCGGACGAGACTGGGGCTTTGAAGTGAGCGTTCCAACCCATGTTTCCTGCAGTCTGGAAGGCCCCGATCAGGGTCGCAAAATCGCCGATTGGGCGGCAATGGGTATCACACGCATATCAGGACGCCCCTTCCCTGCCCATGAGCGCAAAGGCGTCGGATATTTAATGATGCCGGCTGGGCGTGATGGTCCGGCCTTCATCGTGACACCTAATTTCTACGTGCTGAAAGACTACAATACCAGCGACCTCTATGCCCTGTTTGTCGGGCATGTCGGGGACCGGATTCAATATGGGGTGAAAGACTTTGCCGCCGGTTGGGGCAAGGTAGGTGGCCTGTATCGCTCCGATGTCGCCGCCATGCAGCGCACACTGATCAAGCAAGGCCATGATGTCGGCGGTGCGGATGGCCTGCCCGGCTTCAAGACCCGTCGCTCCATCGGGCGCTGGCAACAAGCAAATGGCCGCCGTGCAACCTGTTTTCCCAAAGCAAGCATGAAGGCCGCATTGATCCGTTAGCGGCGAGCGGGCCTTAACCGCCCTTCAATTGCTGCAATAGATAAATTTCGCTGTCGGGCTCAATCGGCTCGGTTAGATCGTTGAAGATCAAACGTCCATCTACAGCCACGGAGACCCCGGCTTCAATCACCGGCCCCAGCCCCGGATAGGCATCGACGAGCCCGCTCAGGAGCTCGCCAATGTTTTTGGCTTCAATTTCAACCTTGTCCTGCCCGTCCGTGTAGGCCCGAAGACCTAGCCACAGATTGACCTCAACCATTGGCCTGATGATCCAACGCATCGAGAATGCGCGGCGGTGACATTGGCAATTGACGCAAACGCACACCAGCAGCACCAGATACCGCATTGGCAATCGCCGCAAGCGGTGGACAGATCGACGTTTCGCCGACCCCGCGCACCCCATAGGGGTGGCCCGGATTGGGCACTTCCACAATCACCGTGTCGATCATCGGCAGGTCGGAGGCAACAGGAATGCGATAGTCGAGGAAGTTTGAGTTCTGCAGACGACCATCGTCTCCATAGATGTATTCCTCGTTCAACGCCCAACCGATACCCTGGGCTGCGCCGCCCTGATACTGACCTTCCACATAAGTCGGGTGGATTGCCTTACCGGCATCCTGAACAACTGTGTACCGAACAACGCTGGTCTGGCCGGTATCCTTGTCCACCTTGGCGTCAACGATATGGGTGGCAAAGCTAACGCCGGCACCTTCAGGTGTTGCTTCAAAGTGGCCGACAATCGGGCCACCAGTCGCGCCCATCTTGGCGG
>JBDVMU010000015.1:0-25941 GCA_039969995.1 Rhizobiaceae bacterium | reverse complement strand
GAGCCAAGCGGTACACCGGTCGGGGTGCCGCCCATATCGTCAAGATCGGGTTTGGCAAAATAGCTGGATGAACCATCCTCAGGCGGCTTGCCCGAAGCCCGGCCGCCGGCCTTGCTGCGCTTGGCTTGCTGGGCCCGGCGCTGGCGGGTGTTTTCAATACCGGTATTGCGCGCCAGAGGGTCATCGGCGACCAACAGTTCGGTCTCCTGCAGACGCTTGATTTCATCACGTAGATTGGCGGCTTTCTCAAAGTCGAGATCGGCCGCGGCGTCGCGCATGTCTTTTTCAAGGGCATCGAGATGAGCTTTGAGATTGTTGCCGACCAAGGCCCCCTCATCAGCCATTTCGACTTCGACACGGACATGATCGCCTTCGTAGACGCTGCCGAGAATATCGCTGATATCGCGCTTGATCGATTGTGGGGTGATCCCGTGCTCGGCGTTGTAGGCCTCCTGTTTCTCACGGCGACGGTCGGTCTCAGCCATGGCCCGTTCCATCGACCCGGTAATCTGGTCGGCATAAAGCACAACACGGCCATCAACGTTACGCGCGGCACGGCCAATGGTCTGCACCAGCGAGGTTTCAGAACGCAAAAAACCTTCCTTGTCGGCATCAAGAATGGCCACGAGCCCGCATTCGGGAATATCCAGCCCCTCGCGCAGCAGGTTGATGCCGATCAGCACGTCAAACGCCCCAAGGCGCAGATCACGGATGATCTCGATGCGTTCCAGGGTATCAATGTCGGAATGCATGTAGCGTACTTTGACGCCGTTCTCGTGCATATATTCCGTCAGGTCTTCGGCCATGCGCTTGGTCAGTACAGTGACCAGCGTGCGGTAGCCCTGTGTGGAGACCTTTTTGATCTCGTCCACCACATCGTCGACCTGTGCCTTGGCTGGGCGAATTTCGACGGGTGGATCGATCAGGCCGGTAGGCCGGATAACCTGCTCGGCAAAGACGCCGCCGGACTGATCCATTTCCCAGCCACCCGGGGTGGCGGATACGCACACGGTCTGGGGCCGCATGGCGTCCCACTCCTCAAAGCGAAGCGGTCGGTTGTCCATGCAGGAGGGCAAGCGGAAACCATATTCGGCCAGCGTCGCCTTGCGGCGGAAGTCGCCACGATACATGCCACCAATTTGAGGGATGGTGACGTGCGATTCGTCAGCGAAAACAATGGCGTTGTCAGGCAGATATTCAAACAGAGTGGGCGGTGGCTCGCCCGGTTTTCGACCGGTCAGATAGCGCGAATAGTTCTCAATGCCGGCGCAGGCACCGGTGGCCTCGATCATTTCGATGTCGAACTTGACCCGTTGTTCCAGACGCTGGGCTTCCAGCAGGCGACCCGCCCTGGTCAGTTCATCAAGGCGCCACACGAGTTCCTTCTGGATCTCCTTGACTGCCTGGTTGAGGGTCGGGCGCGGCGTCACATAATGGCTGTTGGCGTAAATTTTGACGGATTTCAGCTGGTCGGTCTTCTTGCCGGTCAGCGGGTCGAATTCGGTGATTGTTTCGATCTCATCGCCGAACAGGGAGATGCGCCAGGCCCGGTCCTCCAGGTGGGCCGGGAAGATTTCAATCGTATCTCCACGCACCCGGAACGAGCCGCGCTGGAAGTCTGCGTCGCGGCGGCGATACTGCTGAGCTACCAGATCTGCCAGTAACTGGCGTTGATCCAACTTATCCCCAACCGACATCTGGAAGGTCATGGCGGTGTAGGTTTCTACCGAGCCAATACCGTAAATGCACGACACCGAGGCAACGATGATAACGTCATCGCGTTCCAGCAGTGATCGGGTGGCGGAGTGGCGCATCCTGTCGATCTGTTCGTTGACCGAGCTTTCCTTTTCGATGAACGTATCGGAACGCGGCACATAGGCTTCCGGCTGGTAGTAGTCGTAGTAGGAGACGAAATATTCCACCGCGTTATTGGGGAAAAAACTCTTCATCTCGCCAAACAACTGCGCGGCCAGGGTCTTGTTTGGAGCAAGGATCAGGGCAGGGCGCTGGGTTTCCTCGATCACCTTGGCCATGGTGAAGGTCTTGCCCGAACCGGTAACACCAAGCAGCACCTGGGTACGGTCTCCGCCCTCATTGGAACCCGCTTCAGACCGCAGGCCGCCGACCAATTCGTCGATGGCAACGGGTTGATCACCTTTCGGCTCGAATTCGCTGACGACTGCAAACGACTTGCCACCTTCAGATTTTTCCGGGCGATCCGGGCGGTGGGGAACCCAGATGTCACCTTTCATCTCATCTCGACCGTGCTCGATAAGGCTGGACAAGGCGGCGACCGTTGCTGTGACACCGGATGTGGACGCCATTTCCAGAGCATCTTCGGCGGAAACGTCCAGCCCGGCGACCGGGTTCAGACCTGCGGCGACACGGGCTTTGACGTCGTTCGAGCCGCCAATAATGGTTCCGCCACCGGTGCGTTTTTCACCAACGGTCGGGTCTGACGCTTTTTTGGCGCGGGCTTTGGCTGTGGGTTTCTTGGCTTTCTTCGGCTTGGCCCTGGCAGCTTCACCGCCACCGCCGCCGCCGCCATCGCCGCTGGATTCGGCCTCAATCTCTTCGGCCCATGAGGCAATATCGCTGGACAGGGGCGTGCCTGTCAGCGGCGGCTGGGGAGCTTCTTCAAAACCGCCGGGCTTGGCGGTTTTGTCTGAGGTTTTTTCATGTTCGGCCATCGCACATATATGGGACGAATGGAGAACGGATGGAAGTCCCCTGCGACAACATGCTGACAGCTTTGTCAGTAGCCCTTGCCGCCGCCTTTGCTTCTTGGCAGGAAGGGGCAAAGGTAAGATCAGGGGATTCCAAAATGCAATTTGCCAAGATCAACGGTGTGACACTGCACTATCAGGTTATCAGCGCGCCGGAGGACAAGCCGACACTGGTGTTCTCCAACTCACTGGCGACGGATTTTCGCATCTGGCGTGATATTGTCGTGCGGCTGGTCGGTGAATGCTCAATGGTCATGTATGACAAGCGCGGCCACGGTCTCTCCGACATCGGCGACACGCCGTACAAGATCGATGACCACGTTAATGATCTGGCTGGTCTGCTCGATCATCTGGGAATTTCCAATGCAATCATTTGCGGTCTGTCGGTGGGCGGCCTGATCGCACAAGGGCTCAACTTCCTGCGCCCGGATCTGGTGCGCGCCATGATCCTGTGCGACACCGGTGCAAAGATCGGCACCGATGAGATGTGGAATGAACGTATGGAAATCGTTCGCGAACAGGGGCTTGGCGGTCTTGTTGAAGCCAATATGCAGCGCTGGTTTACGCCTGATTTTCACAAAAACCGGGCCGATGAATTGGACGGTATATCCAATATGTTCCTGCGGGTACCCGTGGCGGGCATGCTGGCCACCATGGAAGCCATCAAGAATGCCGACCTGCGTGCAGCGGCGCCGCAGACCAAGGTGCCCACCATCTGCATAGTCGGCGATCAGGATGGCTCTACACCTCCGTCGCTGGTGTTGGAACTTGCAAAGTCGATCCCCGAAGCGCGTTATGAAGTGATCAAGGGGGCAGGTCATATACCCTGTGTGGAGCAACCAGAAACGATGGTCGAAATTTTCCGGGCCTTCTTCAAGGACGCTGATATCACATAGCGGCGGCGGCGACGGCGGGCGGTGGCGACGACTACGGTGGCGGTGACGGCGGAGGAGAATGGCGAAGCTGCGATGCAGATCTCAGGGAAACCACGCCAGTGTTACCGCTGCCAGAACAAGATAGCGGGTCCCCTTGGCCAGTGTGACAAGAACCAGGAAGGTCGCGATTGGCTCGCGCATGACCCCCGCTACAACGGTGATTGGGTCGCCAATGATTGGCACCCAACTGACCAGCAGGGACCAGCGGCCACAGCGCCGATACCAGTTCTGGGCGCGGTCCAGTTGTTGATCTGATACCGGAAACCAGCGTTTGTGCTGAAAGTGCAGCAGGAAGCGACCCAGTGCCCAATTGATCACCCCGCCAAGAACGTTTCCCACGGTGGCGACCAACAGCAAAACGGCAACGGACCCGCGTTCGGCCACCAGCAAGCCGACAAGCACGGCTTCCGACTGCATCGGTAAAATCGTTGCCGCAAGCAAAGCTGATAGGAACAGGCCGAGATAGGCGATCATGCAGAGACCTGCCGCCTATCTGGGCAGAAAATCTGCGATTTGCGTGGCCACCCAGTCCGGTTGCTCGTGCAGGATCCAGTGGCTGGCATCGTCATGTTCGACCAGGGTGAGATCGTCGCAAAATACGCCAAGGTCTGCCCGCGCTTCGGGCAACAAGGCCGTATCCTGTCGTCCCCACAAGAGCAGGTGGGGCATGGTGATGGCGTATTTCTTGCGCATGTCTTCGGTGATCGGCAGATTGCGTTGCCGGGTGTCCGGCGTTGGTACCACCATGGGCGACTGGCGGTACCAGTTGAGCATGCCAGTCAGCGCCCCTGTTGGTGACCATGCTTTGCGGTAAGCGGCTTTTGTGGTGTCGTCCAGCCAAGGCGCACTGGAAAACTTTTCCAGCATGCCCAGCAGCTTTTCAAATCCGTTTGCAGAGAGCCTGTCCTCAATGCCTTCTGAGCGAAGCACGTTCATATATTGGCTTGCAGCGGTCTGCGGTCCGGCAGCGAACAGGGCTTTTTGAAAACAGATTGGATGAACGCCATTGGCGATGACCAGGTGGGAGACCTGTTTGGGGTGACGCATTGCCAAGGCGTAGGCGACGGAAGCACCCCAGTCGTGGCCACAAACAATCACCGGACGATCCGGCGAGAGGTGATCGATCAATGCCTTCATGTCGGCCACCAGATGTTTGGTGTCATAGGCGTCCCGGTCGGCTGGAATCGACGAAAGGTTGTAGCCGCGCTGGTCGGGCAGGGCGTAGCGATAGGAGGAAGCAGGGTGGTCCGACAGGGCGCCAGCCACCTGTGCCCAACCGGCCCAATATTCGGGAAAGCCATGCAGCATCAGCATCAAGGGAGCGTCGCTGTCGCCCTTGGTCATCACATGCAGCTTTTGGCCATTGGCCTCTATGAACTGGCTGTCAAACGCCATCTCTTGCTCTCCTGAAGGGGTCGAAAAAAGGGGATGTCGAAGCGACATCCCCTTGATTGTTTTCGCGAAATAAACGTTCAGATTATTCGATCCGGGCTATTTCTTTCCAGTTTGCACCTTCGATCACCGAAATGATGATCTCGTCGGCACCCTGATGGTCAGTGGCCGAATAGTCGACCGTGTTACCGGAAATGGCGTCCTCATAGTTGAGGCTTTCCATGCCCTTCTGGAACGATTCCGGTGTCAGGTCTTTACCTGCAGCCTGAAGCGCGCTGACCAAAGTGACGGCAGCCGAATGGCCAAGAACAGCACCCGTGCCGGGAAGTTTCTCACCGGTAGCGGTCGTATATTCCTTGAAGAAGGCCGCGACTTCCGGGTTGCTCATGCGCGCCAGCAGGTCGGCCCAACCGGCAGCAGCATACATGCCTTCTGTGATGCCACCAGGCACTTTCGCCATGACCGAATGGAAACCGGCTGATGCGTTGAGCAACTTCATATTGTTGAGGCCAAGTTTCTTGGCGGTACCGGAGACGGTGATCACCTGACGCACGCCAAGAGCCAAAGTGACCAGTTCACACCCTGCACCATTGAGCTTTTGCAACGCGCCGACAAAATCTGAATCATCCGGCTTGTGGGTTGTTTCGGAAACGAAGGTCATTCCGTTTTCGTCTGCGGCTGATGTTGTGCCTTGCTGGATCTCCTTACCGAAATCGGTTGGCAGATACATCGAGCAAACCTTGGTAATACCATGCTCCTTGGCCAGATATTTCACTCCGGCGCGGATCTGGTCGTAATAGGAGGCGGTGCCTGCATAGTGCAGGGCGTTGAATGGCTCATTCATCTGACGGGCCGCCGACAGAGGTGAAATATTGGCCACGCCCTTGGCATCCTGAAGCTTGAATGCAGCAATGTTCATTGGTGTGCCAAGCGACAGCAGCATTGCAAATACCCGGTCGCCGTTGATCAGCTTGTTCATGCCGGCAATTGCCTTCGGCATCTGGTAGGCGTGATCCTCAACAATGAAGCGGATCTGACGACCATGGATGCCACCATCGGCATTGACCTTGTCGAAGACCATCTGCGCAGCCTTCGTTGCCGGGCCACCAAAGGCGGCAAAAATACCGGACAAATCGTTGTTGGATCCGATCAGCACTTCACTGTCGGTCACACCCTGCATTTGGGCCTGCGCGCCGGTCATGGCGGCGCTGACGGTCAAAGACGATGCAAAGGCGGCCAGTCCTAGTTTCTTGATAAGTTTCATGTGTTCCTCCCGGTTGAAACCAGTTTCAATACATGTCGGCGATCAGCGCCGCATGTTTTTTCTCCACGAAGCCACGTTTCAGCTTCAGTGTTGGTGTGAGCTCATCATCCTCTGCGGTTAGCAGAATATCAATCAGCCTGAAGTCCTTAATTTGTTCGACCCTCGCAAAGTCCTTATTGACCGTATCGATCTCGTCACGAATCAGGCTTTGCACTTCGCTGGCAGCGCACAGCGAATGAAAGTTGTTGAACGGAATGCGCTTTTCCTGCGCAAATTTTTCGACATTCTCCTGGTCGATCATGATCAGGCAGGTGAGATACTTGCGACGGTCTCCGATCACCACCGCATCGGTGATGAAGGGCGAGAATTTCAGGCGGTTTTCAATTGCCGCTGGCGTGATGTTCTTACCACCTGCTGTGATAATGATGTCTTTTAAACGACCGGTAATTGTCAGGTAGCCGTCGGCATCAAGAGCGCCGACATCGCCGGTGCGCAGCCAGCCGTCTTCGGTAAACGTTTGAGCCGTTTTTTCCGGTTTGTTCCAATAGCCCTGGAACACATTGCCGGCCCGATATTGAATTTCGCCATCATCGGCAATGCGGATTTCGGCACCGGGCACCGCCTTGCCCACGGTGCCCACCTGATTGTCTTCAAGTGTGTTGATGGATATGACGCCCGAACTCTCGGTCATGCCATAACCTTCCAGCAGCGGAACACCAATGGCATAGAACCACTCCAGTAATTCTGGCGAGATCGGAGCAGCGCCCGACCCACCGCGCCGCAGACGGTCCATGCCGATCATACGGCGCAGATTTTTCAATACCAGTTGGTCCCAGAGCCAGTAGGAAACCTGGTTACCGAATGAAGGCGTTTCGCCTGCCAGCATCGCCTGGGCGCGACGCTTGCCAGCGGCATGTGCGCGCGCAAATGCCCAGCGCTGCACGGGGGTCGCATCAGCCACAAGAATGGCCACGCGGGAGTAGATTTTTTCCCAAAGCCGCGGCACTGCCACGAATGTTTGTGGCGAGACCTCCTGAAGATTGTCGAACACCGTTTCGGGGCTTTCAGCAAAATTCAGCGTTGAGCGGGCGGCGATCGGGGCGAAGCCTGAGAATGTGCGCTCGAGAATATGGCAAAGCGGCAGAAAACAGATTTGCTCGTCATCGGCATAGACCGGCGCATCCTGCAATCCGCTGGCCAGGGAATAGAGAATATTGCTGTGGCCGATCATCGCGCCTTTTGGCATGCCGGTGGTGCCGGAAGTGTAAACAAGTATCGCCGTATCGTCAGGGTCGGAAAGAGCAATTTCCGCTTCAAACCGGTCGCTGTTATCGCGCTCAAACTCCTTTCCGAGATTGTAGAGATCATCCAGGAAAAGCACGTCTGGATGGCTGAAATCATGCAGACCGTCGCGATCCAGCACGATGGTTTTGAGCAGTCCGGTCAAGGTCTTTTCGGTTTCCAGAAACTTGTCCAGTTGTTCGTCATTTTCCACGAACAGAAACTTGCTGGCTGAATCGTTCACCAGATAACTGAGTTGGCTGGCTGAATCGGTTGTGTAAATGCCCGAGCAGATGCCACCAACGCATTGTGTGGCCAGATCGATATAGACCCATTCCTTATTGTCTTCGGAAAGCACCGAAATCACATCGCCGCGCTTCAGGCCAAGCGATAAAAGACCCAGAGCGATGAATTTGGCATGGCGGTAAAAGTCGTTCCAGGAGTGGGACAACCAGATGCCGTATTCTTTTTCACGATGCGCAGTGCGCTCGCCCAGTTCGGCGCAGCGTTTCTGAAAAAGTTTGGGCAGCGTGTCACAACCATCGATCAATACCGGCAACTCGTTCAGATCAACATTGGTGGTCAGACCATGGACCTGATGTTGGGTGGGCAGATCGGCAGAATTGGCTGATTTAATGTCCATGCCTATCTCCAAGTTTTGCGCTGTTTCCAGCGTCGTTGGCCACGCACCGCCGGGTCCTGACTGACACCGAGGTAAAACTCCTGCACGTCTTTCGAAGCGGCGAGCGTTGCCGCGTCGTCTGCCATGACGATGCGCCCCAATTCCATGACGTAGCCATAATCTGCGATCGACAGCGCAACGGCCGCGTTCTGCTCAACCAGCATCATCGTGACCTTCTGTTCCTGATTGAGCCTTTGAATGATGGCAAAGATCTCCTCGGTTAGCAAAGGCGACAGGCCAAGGCTTGGTTCGTCGAGAAGCATCAGGGCGGGGCGGGCCATCAATCCGCGGCCAATCGCCAGCATCTGCTGCTGACCGCCCGAAAGAGTGCCGGCAGCCTGATCAGCGCGTTCCTTCAGAATTGGAAAATAGGAATAGACCATCTCCAGATCTTCGGCGATCTGAGCTTTGTCATTGCGGGTATAGGCGCCCATGGAAATGTTTTGGGCAACGGTCAGCAGCGGAAAGATCTCGCGGCCTTCTGGCACATGTACCATGCCCTGTTGCACAACCCGATCCGGTTCGCTGCCCTGAATTTCTACGCCGTTGAGACGAACCGTTCCCTTCTCGGGATCCATGACGCCAGAGATGGTTTTCAGCAGGGTCGTTTTGCCCGCTCCATTGGCCCCGAGCACAGTCACGATCTGCCCCTTCTGAACCTTCAGCGAAGCACCGCGAATGGCCATTATTGGCCCGTAATAGGATTCAACATTGTCGATCTGCAGCACGGTTTCGGTGGTGTCCATCACGAGACCTCCTTGCGGCTTGCATCGACCTTTTGAATGCCAGATGTGCCAAGATAGGCTTCGATGACGGCTGGGTCCTGTTGCACTTCGGCAGGTGTGCCAGTGGCCAGCTCGCGGCCATCAGATAGCGCCAGAACGCGGTTGGATACCGCTGATACCAGCCCCATATCATGCTCCACCATAAGCACAGTGATGCCCATTTGCTTTTGAATATCTTCAATCCAGAAAGCCATATCCTGTGTCTCTTCGACCGAGAGGCCCGAGGCTGGTTCGTCGAGCAACAGCAGTTTGGGCTCGGTCGCCAGCGCGCGGCCCAATTCAACGACCTTGCGCACACCGTAAGGCAGACCAGCGATCATCTTATCGCGGTAGGCTTGCAGGTCGAGAAAGTCGATCACCTGTTCCACGGCATCACGGTGTTGGCGTTCTTCTTGGCGCACCGCTGGCGTGAAAAACATTTGCGACACCATATTGGCGCGACGATGCCGATGGCGACCGACCAACAGGTTCTGCAATACGGTGGCATGTTCAAACAGTTCGATGTTTTGAAACGTGCGGGCAATGCCAATCGACGGAATTTTGTCGGCAGGCAAACGCAGCAGGTCGTGGCCGTCAAAATGAATTGAGCCCTCTGCCGGTGTGTAGAAGCGCGACACCAGATTGAAGACGGTGGATTTTCCTGCGCCATTCGGCCCGACGAGCGCAAACACCTCGCCTTCATTGACTTGCAGCGAGACATTGTTGACGGCAACGACACCGCCAAAGCGCTGCACTGCATTGTCGATCTTCAACAGTGGAGTTCCGGTATCGTTCATTGCACCCTCTCCGTCTTCTGATAGCTGCGTTGACGGCGGAACATGTCTTTGCGGTAGAACGGAAACAGTTCGAAATAGGTGCGGATTTTGAGCCAGCGCCCATACAGGCCCATCGGTTCAAACAGGATGAAGGCGACAACGATGACAGCAAACAGAGCGCTTTCCAATCCTGGCACATTGATGTTGATGCCAAAGGTTGTCGACAGCATGGTGCGGCCATTGGCAATCAAAACCGGGATCAGCCCGCTGACGATTGCGCCTAGAAACGCGCCGTGCATAAAGCCCAGCCCGCCAACTACGATGGCCAGAAACAGGATGATCGACATGACGATGTCGAAGGTCTCGTGAGTGACATATGTTGCGGAATGGCCGAACAGCGCACCGGCCCAGCCAGCCATTGTACAGGACATGAAAAACGCCGCAGCTTTGGTGCGGGTCAGGTTGATGCCCATGGCGCGGGCGGAGATTTCTGAATCGCGGATGGCAGCAAAACTACGCCCCACCGGGGTGCGCAGCAGATTGCGGTAAAACGCAATGCAGATCACCACCACAGCCAACGTGACAAAGTAGAAGGCATAGGGGTTGGCATATTTGTTGATGTCGTAACCGAAGATTGAAATGTCGGGCACGACAATACCAGCAACACCACCGGTCCAGCGTTCTGTCAGGTCGATGATGTCGCCAGAGATTGCTGAAAGAGCAAGCGTTGCCAGCGCCAGATAAACCCCGTGCAATCGCAGCACGGGCAGGGCGATGATCGTGCCAAACAGGCCGGTTAAAAGGCCCGCCATAGGAAACGCAATGAGCCAGGGCAGGCCTGAATTGAGCAGCAGAATATTGGCATAGCAGCCCATGGCCATGAATGCGGCATGGCCAAGGCTTGCAAGTCCTGTCTGTCCCATCAGTAACATCAGACCAAGACAGGCAATCGAGAAGATCAAAACACCGGTAATTTCACCCAGCAGATAAGGATTGCCAGACCAGACGAAATAGAGCGGCAATGCCATCATGAAGGCCAGCAACAGCGCATACCAGAACAGTTGCGCGCCGTGTTTGAACCATCTGATATCGGCATCGTAGGAGGTTTTGAAGACAAAGCGCATCGGATTACACCTTCTTCTTCTGGGTCTGCGAGAACAGCCCGCCAGGACGGAAGATCAAAACGATGATCAGGATTGCGTAAGGCGCGATACGGGCAACTCCGGCAAAACCATCCGGCGCATAGCGCGACGACAACGGTTCTACCAGACCGATGATCAGCCCGCCGACCAGCGCACCTGGAAGCGAGCCAAATCCGCCAATAGCGGCCGCCGCAAAGGCCTTGATGCCCAGCAAGCCTGAGGAGGGGTCAATCGCACCCTTTGAGGCAAATAAAATGCCGGCAATCGCCGCCACCATGCCAGAAAGACCCCAGACCAGGCTCTGAATGCGTTTAACTGGAATGCCCATATAGTAGGCGGCCAGTTGGTTCTGCGAGGCCGCCTGCATGGCCACTCCAAGCTTGGTGCGGGAGAAGAACAGATAAAGCGCCACGGTCAATATGACGGTGGCGATGACGATCAACATCTCGTTGACCCCCAGTACAATGCCGCCGGTGCGGATATATTCACCGGCAAACGGGGTTTCGAGCGAAACCGGTTCATGGCTCCAAACCGTGCCTGCCACAAAGCGCAGGATAAAGCCGATGGCAATGGTCAGTACGACGATGGACGTCTGCGACTGACCCGACATATGGCGCAGAATGCCCCAGTCGAACAGGTAGCCAAAAACGCCCATGGCCAGAATGGCCAACGGCACGGCAAGCCAGAAATTAAGCCCCATGAAGTCGGCATTGGTAAAGCCGAGACAGAAAAATGCACCCAGCATCATGAAGTCGCCCTGGGCGAAATTGACCGCCTCCGTCGCCTTGTAAATCAGCACAAAACCCAGGGCGATCAGCCCATAAACACAGCCATTGGCAACACCGCTGACGACAATCTGAATGAATTCCAAAAACAGCCTCCCAACTGTCGGGTCGAGATGGTGTTTCGACCATTCTCGTCCGTTGAAGATTTCAGCTTAGCGGCGTCTTAGAAGTGTTCAAGTCCATCAACAATTTAGTTGGGCTTAATAAAGACCTTTCCGTTTGGAACAGCAAGTTCCTGCGGCACGCGGGCAATTGCTTCGTCCAGTGGAATGATTGCCGTGACGTCGGTTTTCCAGTCGCCATTGGCAAAGCGGGTTTGGGCCGAGCGAATGACCCCCAGCTTGCCGAGCAAGGATGTGCGGCGCATCCATTGGGTGAGCCAGAATCCTTCAATGCGTTTTGACTGGAAGATCATCTGGCCCGGCTGCAGGATGGTCGGCAATTCTTCATCAAGTTTGCCATAGATCACCCATCGCCCCCGGTTAGGCATTTTATCAAACATGGCGGCGCTGGTTTGATTGGCGACCGCGTCTAAAAAGACACGTGGCTTTTCAGCCCGCATCAGGGCTGAGAACTCGGCGAGGAAACCGTCGCTTTCACAGTTCAAAACATGTGTCGCGCCGAGTGCCTTGAGGAGGTCGATCTGGCTGTCGCGACGGACAATGGCGATCGGCTTATAGCCTTCGGCATTTGCCGCGCCGATCATCAGCTTGCACAATTGGCTGGCACCTGCAGAGACGATGAACGACTTAGCCCCCGCCTTCTTGACCAGATCAAACATCGCAAGCGCCGTCAGCGGATTGACGATCATCGCCGCGCCATCGACATCGCTGACCCCCTTTTTCAGCGGGATGCAGGTTGTTGCATCAGCGATTGCGTATTCGCTCCACGCACCAGGACACCCCGGCTTGGCGACAAAGGCAACGCGTTTGCCTTTAAGCCAGGCCCCCATCAGCCCGCCGCCCGAAGCAACGACTTCACCGACACCTTCAAACCCCGCCGCGTTGCCGCCAATGCGCGGCTGGCCATAAAGCCCCTGAACGAACATCTCGTCAGATGGATTTACCGCCGCCAGGATGACTTTGATCTTGACCTCCCCGGATTTCGGATTCGGGTCTTCGATGTCATCGAGGGTGACAAATTCCGACATATCTGTCAGCGCAATCGAGTCAGGTGCCGAACGGGCGTAACCGTCGTGGTTGAGGGTCAGTGCTTTCACGTCAGGCCATTTTCTGCTGTGTGTGTTTTTTCAACTCAGCGCGAGCCACCTGTCGACGGTGCACCGCGTCGGGACCATCAGCAAAGCGCAGGGTGCGTAAATGCATCCATTGGCGGGCCAGGGGGGTATCCTGGGAAATACCCAGGCCACCATACATCTGCATCGCATCATCGGTTATTTTCAGCGCAATGAGCGGGGCGACCACCTTGATCTGCGAAATCCATGGCGCAGCGGCGCGCGGGTCGCCCTGATCCATCATCCATGCTGCCTTCAGGCAGAGCAGGCGGGCCTGTTCAATTTCCATTCGGGCATTGGCGATGATGTCAAAGTTCGCTCCCAGCTGGGCCAGCGGCTTGCCAAAGGCTTCGCGCTGTATCGAGCGCTTGCACATCAGTGACAGGGCAAGTTCCGCCTGGCCAATGGCCCGCATGCAGTGGTGAATTCGACCCGGGCCCAACCGTCCTTGCGATATCTCAAAGCCACGACCTTCACCAAGCAACAGGTTTTCGGCCGGCACCCGCACTTCGGTAAAGCGCATATGCATATGGCCGTGCGGTGCGTCGTCCATGGAGAACACATGCATTGGACGCAGGATTTCGATGCCTGGCGTATCGGCAGGCACGATAATCTGGCTATGACGCTGGTGCTTTGGCGCATCCTCGCCACCGGTCTTCACCATCACGATATAGACCTTGCAGCGGGGGTCGCCAGCCCCGGAGATCCAGTGCTTTTCGCCGTTCAGCACATATTCGTCGCCGTCGCGGACGCAGGACATGTTGATATTGGTGGCATCTGAGGAAGCAACGTCCGGCTCGGTCATCACGTAGGCAGAGCGGATTTTGCCTTCCAGCAACGGCGCCAGCCATTTCGCTTTCAGCGATTCATTGGCGTAGCGCTCGAATACTTCCATATTGCCGGTGTCCGGGGCGGAGCAGTTGAAGGTTTCAGCCCCCAGATGAGCCTTGCCCATTTCCTCGGCAAGATAGGCATATTCCACTGTCGACAGACCGTAACCGCGTTCGGAATCGGTCAGCCAGAAATTCCACAGCCCACGTTTGCGCGCTTCGGCCTTGAGGCCCTCGAGAATCTCGGTCATTCGGTCGGTATATTGCCAGCGGTCTCCCTTGGAGACTTCTTCGAGAAATTCATGCTCGACCGGCAGAACTTCGTTTTCGATCATGTCGGCAACCTTGTCGCGCAAATCCGATACGCGGGGCGACAGGCCTAAATCCATAACTGCATCACTCATAGGTGTTTTTTCCAATCATCAATGGCGTCTTCAGGAAGGTGTAATCCCAGTCCGCGAAGCGCATAGTTCACAAGGTCCAGAGCAATCGAAATCTGCTCTGCTGTGGCATTCCTGCGGCGTGGTGAATACCAAAAGACAGTGCTGTTGAGCACTGCCAAAAAGCTCTTTGAGGCAAGCGAAGGGTTGGTCAACTCGGTGCCGCTATCAGCCACGGCAGCCTCAATCGCGGTTCGAAATAACTCTTCATATGTGTCGCGGGTTTTGATCAAGGTTGACAAGGTGTCGCGTTGCGCAGCCGTCGTAGACCCCGTCTGGTGCATCGCCACGCCCTGGGCCAGCACCCGCTGGAAAGGCTGGTGCGCCATCAGCGCCACCGAATGTGCCATGCTCATACGCGCCAAACGTTCAAGCGGCTTAGCGTGTGAGTGGGTTTCAGGCTCTGTCGCCTCAAAGTTGATCTCCATGCCACGCTGATAAACAGCGAAGAACAAATCAATCTTTGACCGAAAATGGTGGTAGATCATGCCCTTGGTGGCACCAAGACTGTAAGCCACATCGTCAATCGAGGTGGCGGCAAACCCGTTTTCCTTAAAACACTCCGCCGCAGCTTCCAGGATCTGATCGCGCGATTGACGGGCAGCAAGTCGAGGCGAGCCACGGTTTGCCGTCTCGTTCAACTTGACGCCTTGCTGGGCGTCTGCCGGGGTGTCCTCTCGGGCGTCGATGGCCAATGCGGGTCCTGTTTTCAAAAATCTGGTTTTTAACAGGGAACATACTACCCGGTATGTTGTCAACGGGCGATCATGTGACTAAGCTTTGTTGCATTGGATAATGCGGGATGAACCAAATGAACTCCTATCTCAACCAACTTTTCTCTGTTGAGGGTAAGGTGGCACTGGTGACCGGCGGTGCCACGGGCATTGGCCGGATGATGGCCCAAGCGCTGGTGCAGGCCGGTGCTCATGTGATGGTCTGCTCGCGCAAGGCTGAGCATTGCGAAGCTGTTGCAGGAGAACTGAACAAGCTCGATGCGCCAGGTTCGGCCGAGGGGTTCGGTGCTGACTTGAGCAGCGAAGAGGGGGTTAAGGCTGCGGCAGCGGCGGTTTTTGAGCGAACCGACAAACTGCACATTCTGGCCAACAATGCCGGCGCCACATGGGGCGCCGATTATGACAGCTTTCCGCGTTCTGCATGGGACAAGGTAATGAACCTCAATGTCACATCGATCTTCGAACTGACCCGCAACCTGACCCCGTTGCTGGATGCCGCGGCAAGCGATGCAGATCCGGCCCGCGTCATCAACACCGCCTCGGTGATGGGCATCATGCCCGTGGCCGATGGCTGTTACTCCTATTCAACATCAAAGGCTGCGGTTATTCACTTAACCCGCATCCTGGCCAATGAAATGACCAGCCGTCGGATCACCGTAAACGCGTTTGCGCCCGGCCCATTTCCCAGCAAAATGACTGCCTTTGCGACAGCCAGTGATGAGGGGGCTGCAGCAACCGGTGCAAAAAACCCAATGGGCCGCATTGGTCGTCCGGCAGATATTGCGGCAGCAACCCTGTTCCTGTGCGGTCATGGCGGGTCTTATGTGACCGGCACAACAATTCCGCTGGATGGTGGATATCTGATACATACAGGTGACGAATCCCTGTTTCCTGAGGTGGAGTAATCATGGACGTTTCTGAAACAATTTCGATGGATCAATTGCTGGCGCAGGTTGATGGCGAGCCACGCTTTTCGCGATGGTACGAGGTCGACCAGAGCCGCATTGACGGCTTTGGCGATGTCACGGAGGACTGGCAATATATCCATGTTGATCCCGAACGCGCGGCACAAACCCCGTTCGGCGGCACGATTGCCCACGGGTTCCTCACCCTCTCGCTGTTGTCAGCAATGAGTTATGACAGTGAGAAGCCGCTTGAGGGTACGGCGATGGGCATCAATTACGGCTTCAACAAGATCCGCTTCATCACCCCGGTGAAAGTCGGGTCAAAAGTGCGGGCAAAGTTCGTCACGAAGTCCGTCGACAAGAAAACTGAAAACAGTGTGCTGATCACCAGAGCGGTGACAGTGGAAATTGAAAATGAATCGCGACCGGCTCTGAAAGCCGAGTGGTTGGGCTATACGGTTTTGGAGAAATAGCGTGAGTGAAATTCGTTTTGACGATCAGGTTGTCATAATTACCGGTGCCGGCAATGGCCTTGGAAAATCCCACGCATTGGAATTTGCCCGCCGTGGCGCCAAGGTCGTGGTCAATGACTTTGGTGGTGCCCGTGATGGCACTGGCGGCTCATCGGCAGCGGCCGAAGCCGTAGTCGCTGAAATTGAAGCGGAAGGCGGTACGGCCATGGCCAATGGCGCCAATGTGGCGGATCGCGATCAGGTCAACGCAATGGTGCAGCAAGTGGTAGAAGCTTATGGACGCATTGATGTGCTGGTCAACAATGCCGGCATTTTGCGCGACCGCAGCTTTGGCAAGATGGCAGGTGAGGAATGGGATGCGGTTGTCGCCGTTCACCTGACTGGTTCGGCCAATTGCTCGTTGGCCGTCTGGAACCAGATGAAAGAACAGAATTACGGTCGCATCGTTATGACCACCTCGACTTCTGGCATTTACGGCAATTTCGGTCAGGCCAATTACGGCGCGGCAAAAACCGGTGTCTGGGGTCTGATGAACACGCTGCATATTGAGGGCGCGAAAAACAACATTCACGTCAACTGCATTTCACCAACTGCGGCGACGCGAATGACTGAAGATGTTATTCCACCGCAGGCATTGGGAATGCTGGATCCGAAATGGGTTACACCAGCCGTCGTCTATCTCGGCTCAAAGGATGCACCAAGTCGCAATATCCTGCTGGCTGGCGCTGGCGGTTACACCGTTGCCAAGTTGATGGAAGCTGAAGGCGTGTTCCTGTCGCAAGAACAACGGACGCCGGAAATGATTGCGCAGAACTGGTCGACCATCACTGATATGGATGGTGCTGTGGAACACCTGCAGGGCAATGATCACGTCATGAAGATGGTGCAAAAGGCCATGGCCGCGGCATCTGCCGACGCAGGGTGATATCGCTATGACCGCGCTGCTGGACGAGCAACACCTGATTCCCTGGCTTGAGGCGCATGTCCCGGGCTTTTCAGGTTTTCAGGGGTTGGAGAAATTTGACCAGGGGCAGTCGAATCCGACTTTCAAGGTTTCTGCTAATTCCGGCACCTATGTTCTGCGCGCAAAGCCGCCAGGCGAATTGCTGAAATCGGCGCATGCGGTGGATCGCGAATTTCGGGTGATGAATGCGCTGGGGCCGAGCAAAGTGCCGGTGCCCAAAATGCTGGCGCTGTCTGAAGAAGGCGCGCAATCACCGATTGGACGGATGTTCTTCGTCATGGAATATCTTGACGGACGCATATTCTGGGACCCGGTGATTCCCGAATGCGGCGACGACAAAGCATCACGGTGGGCCATCTATGACGCGATGAACGAGACGCTGGCGCATTTGCACAATGTGGATGTCAATGCCGCTGGGCTGGAGACATTCGGCAAGCCGGGCAGCTATTTCGCCCGCCAGACCGACCGCTGGGCAAAGCAATACCGGGCCTCCGAGGTTGAGCACAACCAGACCGTCCACGACGTCATTGAATGGCTGGAAGTCCATATGCCGGAAGATGATGGTGTGGTCTCTGTGGTGCATGGCGATTACCGCCTCGACAACATGATTTTTGCCCCGGACAAGGACGAAGTTATCGCCGTTCTCGACTGGGAATTGTCAACACTGGGCCATCCGCTGGCAGATCTTGCATATCAATGCATGCAGTGGCGGTTACCTCATGACAGCGGCATGCGCGGCCTGGGCGGAATTGACCGTGCCGCCTTGGGTATTCCCACAGAAGAAGAATATGTCGCAGCCTATTGCAAGCGTCGTGGTATCGACTCGATCCCCGATTGGCCGTTTTATATTGTCTTCTGCTTTTTCAAACTGACCGGCATTTTGCAGGGCGTGTACAAGCGGGCACTCGATGGCAACGCATCCAACCCGAAACGGGCCAAGGAAATGTCCTTTGCCATTCCCTTGCTTGCTCAAGCGGCAAAGCAGGAAATCGATAAATACGAGGCCGCATGACCGAACAGATCTTTAATGGAAAGACAGTGCTGATCACCGGCGGTGCAGGTGGTTTTGGCCGCTCCGCGTCGCGGCTGTTTGCCGAACGCGGCGCCAATCTGGTGCTTAGCGATTTTAATGAAGCGGGTCTGGCCGAACATGTCGCCGCGTTGCACTCGGATGGGATCAAGGTCGCCAGCGTCGCGGGCTCTGTGGCTGAAGAAGATCATTGCCGTGAAACAGTGGAACTGGCCATGCAGACCTTCGGTCGTCTTGATGTGGCAATCAACAATGCCGGTATGAGCCATGATCCGGCCAAAACGGCCGATGTTGATTCAGAGCAGGC
The DNA here is from genome assembly GCA_039969995.1 of Rhizobiaceae bacterium. Classification (GTDB taxonomy): domain Bacteria; phylum Pseudomonadota; class Alphaproteobacteria; order Rhizobiales; family Rhizobiaceae; genus Pseudahrensia. The sequence continues at coordinate 7,277 of JBDVMU010000015.1, read as the reverse complement.
ACAGATGACCATCCAGGTGGATCTGATGGGTGTCTTTTTCGGCATGAAGCATCAGATCCCCGTCATGCAAGCGGCTTTCAAGGAGCATGACCGTCGCAGCAGCATCCTCAATATCGCTTCGCTGGCCGGTATTGGTGGAGCGCCAACGATTTCGATGTATGCGGCAGCAAAACATGGGGTTGTCGGGCTGACCAAGTCGGCAGCGCTCGAATATGTGCGCCGCGGCATTCGCATCAATGCGCTGTGCCCGGCCTTTGCCCGCACGTCGATGGTTGAAGACGGCCTGTTGGCCGATGCGGGCGGAGACAAAAAGGCCGAAGATTATCTCACCCGTGGCATCCCGATGCGGCGGTTGGCGGAGCCGGAAGAAATCACCCGCTCCATGCTGTGGGTATGTGACCCACGTAACTCATTCATGACAGGGCAGGCCATCGCTATCGATGGCGGCACCAGCGCCATGTAGCGCCAGGACTCGATCGGAGACGAAGATGGACTTGAACTACACCACCGAAGAACAGGCATTTCAGCAAGAGGTGCGCAGCTTTTTTGAAGACAAGCTGCCCAATGACCTTAGCCGCAAGGTGAAGGAAAACAAACGCCTGACCAAACAGGACATGGAAACCTGGCATGCCATTCTCAATGATGCCGGCTATCTCAATGCGCATTGGCCCGAAGCCTTTGGCGGCAAGGGCTGGAATGCCATTCAGCGCGACATGTTCGACGTTGAAGGCAACGCCGCAGGCGCACCCCGCGTTGTACCCTTCGGTATTAATATGCTGGCACCTGTTCTGATGGCGTTCGGATCCGAGGAACAGCAGGAATACCATCTGCCCCGCATTCTCGACGGCACCAACTGGTGGTGTCAGGGCTATTCAGAACCGGGTTCCGGCTCCGACCTTGCGTCGCTGAAAATGAGCGCAGTGCGTGATGGTGATGAATATGTTCTCAATGGTCAAAAGACCTGGACTACGCTCGGCCAGCACGCCAACTGGATTTTCTGCCTGGTCCGCACCTCCAAGGAAGGCAAGCCGCAGGAGGGCATTTCCTTCATGCTGGTGGACATGAACACACCCGGCGTGGAAGTGCGCCCGATCATCTTGTTGGAGGGCACCCACGAGGTGAACGAAGTCTGGTTCACCGATGTTCGCGTCCCTGCCGCCAATCTGGTGGGCGAGGAAAACAAGGGCTGGACCTATGCCAAATATCTGCTGGTGCATGAGCGTTCCGGCATTGCCGGGGTTGGTGATGCGATGGCCGGTATTGAGCATCTGAAACACATTGCCAAAGACCAGAAGATGAACGGCAAACCGTTGGCGGAAGACGCGCGTTTTGCGGCCCGACTGGCGGAAATTGAAATCGACCTTGCCGCCATGCGAACCACCAATATGCGCATCATGCAGGCGGCGGCGGCAGGGGCCCCTCCGGGACCGGAAGTTTCCATGCTGAAAATCAAAGGCACCGTGTTGCGCCAGACCATCAATGATCTGACCCGACGGGCGCTGGGACCATATGCCATGCCGTTTGTCTCTGAGGCGCTTGATCTTGGCTACAATGACGAGCCCATCGGCCCGGATTATGCCAATCCGGTTGCCACAGATTATTTCAACCACCGCAAGACCAGCATTTATGGCGGGTCGAACGAAATTCAACGCAATATCATTTCCAAGATGATGATGGGGCTTTAAGCGATATGGACTTTTCCCACACTGAAGAACGCCAGATGCTGGCGGACATGGTCGGCCGCTTCGTGCGCGACCAATATGACATTGATACCCGCCATGCCAATGCCAAGCTGGAGCAAGGCTATTCGCCGGAGCACTGGGAACAATTGGCCGAACTGGGCGTCATCGGCGCGCTTTTCGGCGAAGATGTTGGCGGATTTGGCGGCGCCGGATTTGATATTGCAGTGGTCTTTGAAGAGCTTGGGCGCGGCCTGGTTGTTGAACCCTTTCTGGCAACCTTGCTCGGTGGAACGGCTCTTGCGGCAACTCAGTCCCATGCTGATCAACTCGAAGCAGCGATGGCCGGTGGTGGCCAACTGGCGCTGGCCCATGGCGAGCCCGCCAGCCGCTACACGCTCAGCCATGTCGATACCAAAGCGGAAAAGACCGCTGACGGATTCCGCCTGAATGGCAACAAGGCCGTGGTGATTTCTGGCGGTTCAGCCGAAACCCTCGTGGTCTCCGCCCGCACTTCAGGCGAAGCGAGCGCCAGCGATGGCATCAGCCTGTTTCTCGTTCCCGCAGCGACCAAGGGCGTGCATGTGCGCTCTTACGGCACGGTGGATGGCTATCAGGCTGCTGAGATTGCGCTCAACGATGTGGATGTATCTTCCGATGCGCTGATCGGGGCCGAAGGGCAGGGGCTTGCTGCCATCGAACAGGCCAATGCAGCCGGAATCCTTGCGGTTTCAGCCGAAGCGCTGGGGGCCATCGAAGTTGCCCTCGACATGACGCTGGAATATCTCAAAACCCGCAAACAATTTGGCGTGCCAATTGGCAAGTTCCAGGCGCTTCAGCACCGCATGGCCGACATGATGATCGAACGTGAGCAGATCCGCTCAGCGCTGATCAATGCTGCCGGACATCTCAACGGCGCTGCGGCTGAACGTGATTGGCATATGTCAGCGCTGAAAAACCTGATCGGGCGGTCGGGCCGCAAAATCGCTGAGGAAAGCATCCAGATGCATGGCGGCATTGCCATGACCTGGGAATATGCAGTTGGTCATTTCGCCAAGCGCATCATCATGATCGATCACCTGTTCGGTGATGAAGACCATCATCTGCAGCAAATTGTTACTGCCTGATGGCGGCGGCGTGGGAAATTTCCCCGGATGGTGAGCAGCCGGAACGGATCATTGCTGGCGAAACCGGCCTGCAGAAGAATCTTGGCTATGAAAACCGGATCTATGCTGACCGTTGCGAAACCCACATGATGATGGATGGTCGCCATACCAACCGCCACAACAGCCTGCATGGCGGCATTCACGCCATCCTGCTGGACAGCGCCTGTGGCATGGCGGCGAGCCGGGCCAGTTCCGATGATGCCAGCCAACTGGTGGTGACTCTGTCACTCAACACCAATTACCTCAGCGCCCCCAAACACGCGCACATTTATGCGGTTGCCAAAGTCTCCAGGGCAGGGCGCTCGGTGATCTATTCGGATGGGCAGGTGTTCGACGGCGCGGGCAACCTGCTGGCCACGGGCTCTTCAGTGTTGAAGAAAGTGGGGCAGACGACGTGATCTGTCGGAATCGCAAACTGATTGATCCGCAATTCACCATAGTCTAAACGGCAATCAACACCGGTGCGAATTGGGCAGCCGGTCAGAAATTTGGCGAAAAGGGATATTGCCATGAGCGAAGAGCTGGAACCACGCGAAAGCATGGAATTTGATGTTGTGATTGTCGGCGGCGGCCCTTCCGGTCTCGCATCCGCCATCCGTCTTAAACAGCTGGATCCGGACCTCAATGTTGTGGTGCTGGAAAAGGGTGCTGAAATCGGTGCGCATATCCTTTCAGGTGCGGTTATTGACCCCGTCGCCGTGGACCGTCTTTTCCCCGATTGGCGTGATGAAGAAGACCATCCCTTCAAGGTGCCGGTCAAAAAGGACAAGTTTTATGTCCTGGGCCCAGCCGGTAAGATCCCGCTGCCCACGTGGGCAATGCCCAAACTGATGGACAACCACGGCAATTACATTGTCTCACTGGGCAATGTCTGTCGTTGGATGGCTGAAAAGGCAGAGGCTCTGGGCGTTGAAGTCTTCCCGGGATTTGCCGCCAGCGAAGTTGTCTACAATGACGAAGGTGCCGTGATCGGTGTTGCAACTGGCGACATGGGCGTCCAGCGCGACGGAACGTCAGGCCCCAATTTCGAACGCGGTGTCGAGCTGCATGGCAAATATGTGCTGATCGGTGAAGGTGCCCGTGGATCCCTGGCCAAAAGCCTGATCAACAAGTTCAATCTCGACGAGCATTCCAGCCCGCAGAAATTCGGTCTCGGGTTCAAGGAATTGTGGGAAATCGATCCTGCAAAGCACAGCGAAGGCACCGTGATGCACACGCTGGGCTGGCCTCTGGAAAACAACCAGGACGGCGGTTCCTTTATCTATCACATTGAAAACAATCAGGTCTATGTCGGCTATGTGGTCGCGCTGGGTTATAAAAACCCTTACCTGTCACCCTTCGAAGAGTTCCAGAAATTCAAGACCCACACATCTGTTGCGCCACTGTTGGAAGGCGGCAAACGCATCGCCTATGGCGCCCGCGCCATCACCCAGGGGGGCTGGCAGTCGGTGCCACGCCTGTCTTTCCCCGGCGGTGCGCTGATGGGTTGTTCGGCTGGTTTCGTCAATGTGCCGCGCATCAAGGGCAGCCACAATGCGATGTTGTCCGGCATGCTGGCAGCTGAACATGTTGTTGCAGCGCTGAAAGACGGCCGCACCAATGATGAACTGGCCAGCTATGAAGCTGCATGGCGCAATTCCGATGTTGGCAAAGACCTGAAGCCGGTGCGCAACGTCAAGCCGCTGGTTACCAAATTTGGATCGGTTATCGGCACTGCCATTTCAGGTCTCGACATGTGGTGCACATCCTTGCTCTTTGGCTGGTCGCCCTTCGGCACGATGAAGCATGAAAAGGCCGACTATCAGGCCACAGAACCTGCTTCCATGCACAAGCCGATCAAGTATGACCGCCCGGACGGCAAACTGACCTTTGACCGGTCTTCTTCGGTGTTCCTGTCGAACACCAACCACGAGGAAGACCAGCCCAAGCATTTGAAGTTGCTGGATGCAGATCTGCAGAAATCATCGGAATTTGCCACCTATGCAGGCCTGTCGCGGCGCTATTGCCCGGTGGGGGTTTATGAATGGGTGGATGCCAAGGGTGACGCTGCCGAAGAAGGCGCTGCAGACGCGGAATTTGTCATCAATGCGCAAAACTGCGTGCACTGCAAAACCTGTGACATCAAGGACCCCAACCAGAACATCAACTGGGTGCCACCACAGGGCGCAGAAGGCCCTGTTTATCCAAACATGTAGCAGCAGCGGCGGCGGCGGCTCTTCGCGGCCTGACACATAACCACCGTGCCAATCTTACAGGGTCTGCCTTCCGGCGCCGTCCCCGCGAAGCAATCGCGTCTTCAGGGGGGGGGAAGAATTGGGACTACAGGTTCGTCACCAGTTGCTGAATGAACTGGTTGTACGATGGCCGATCTGGCTGTTTGCCCCCACAGATTGGGCTGACGGGATGGCTCGCGCTGGTTAGCAGCAGCCCAAGCCATCCAGGCTGTATTTTTCTAAAAATCAGAAGTGAGATGTCAATCTGACAAATGGGGAAAAATAGTACTGGTCCACGTCGGTATCAAAACTGAATGGCGTCACAACGTCGGTGTTGTTGGACAGGAACTCGTCTCTGATGCCGAAGAAATAATCAAGTTTCACCCCGATGCTGAGGCTCACATTTTCTGTCATATTCGTTCGCAACGCGACAACCGCATCGAGAGTGGGAATGACCCGGGTCTCACTTTGAGTTTCCAAATAGGGCAATCCAAACGCATTACTGCTACCGTCTGCGAATGTCACTTGTCTGAACCGCTCATGCTGTCCAAACAACAGCCCGCCGCCGATACCGAAATCGATGTTAACGCCATCTGAGACCGGCATCGAAAACTCGGTTCCAATATGCGGGCCGACACCCAGAAATTCCGTCTTGTTCACCGACGTCCTGGGGTTAGCACTTGCTGATGCATCTGAAACCGTTGAGTTTTCGAAATGATAACCGACGCGTAAACCAGCCTTCCAGACCACATTGTTCAGGCCGGATGTGCTGTCGTCTGCGCGATAGCGAAGTTCCAGGTCTCCAAGACCCAGCTTTTGTTCGATGGTCGCGTCGACACCCACGTCAGTGCCTGAATCAGAGTTCGGCAGCATCACGAATGTCGTGCCGACCGGCCCGTAATTTTCATTGGTTTCCCCAGCGTCATACCGACCGGTAATGCCCAGGGACCAGGCAGGTCCGGCACCTTGTTGAAAGTTGTCCAGCGGCGCGACAATACCAATGGTTCCGCCATAGATCCTGTCCAGCTCGGTATCCAAGATGTCGGATGAGACAAAGCTTGGACCACCCGTGGTATTCACGGCTCTGGTCTCGACATCGTCGCCGAGCGCAAAGGACGTTTGAAAATCAGCGAAGATCTTTATCCGGTTATCATGGGTGTTCTGAGGTGCATCTTCTGCTCGAGCTTGTGTCGAACCAATTGAGAACACGACGGAGCAAAGTGCTGCTCGCACTGTCAGGGATCTGTTTTTTTCATAAAGTCGGCGAAGCATTTTCTAGTACTCCAATACACGTCCGAAAACGCTGGGGTTGTTAATGATTGGTTAACCCGGAGCAATTTGAAGGCCAGAGATTACTCAATGATTTCAGGGGTCGATAAAATTGGAGAATTGCAATTTGCAATTTATTAGCAATTTGCAATTCGATTTTGCGATTCCCCGGTCATAGGAGGCAAAGCAATCTCACTCGCGGCAAAACCGTGCGGTTATCCAGCCTCGGCATTGGGGAGCCGGGGCATTGTCGCGACATGTTCCAGATATGGAACACCCTGTTCATCAACGGCAACATAATGGTCCCCGGCAGGGTGCTCTCGCGGCAGCTCTCGCCGCCGCCGTTCTCGCCGCTGCCGTCGCCGCCGCCGCAGGAGGTTTAGGGTGAGCAGGTGGGTCAGGCCGCGTCCGGTGGCGTAGAGCAGCAGGGCTGGGATGACCAGCCAGCAGAATTTCAGCCAGTCGGGATTGGATCGATAGGTGGTGAGCAGATCGGCCCAGAAATTGTAATCAGTTTCCACGATAGTCTCCCTTGGGCTTGCGCAGCCCGCACCAGACGGCGGCGGCGGCGGCGAGACGGCCAGACGGCGGCGGCGAGGCGGCGAAGAGCCGTCCGGCGCTGATGCGCCGCCCCAATTCATATAATGCGGAGCGGCGGCAAAGCCGCCTGCGTGAGCGCAAAGCAAAATGTTGGGACCACCGGAGGCATCGGCTTGCGACGAGACGGCGATTTGCGCCCTGAAATCAAGGCGAAAACCTCTGGTGATCGGGGAGTTCATAAACCGCACACAGACGGTCGCCATGGCCTTTAGAAACACCCCGAGGGGGGCCTCCTGGACATACGCCAAAGCCTCCCCGACCCGAAGGTTGGAGAGACATTGTTGCGGTCAATGTCAGACCGCTGTGTGCGGGGTTATGACGCCCCAAAGCACGCGCGGCTTGCGAGCTTC
>JBDVMU010000014.1:0-27592 GCA_039969995.1 Rhizobiaceae bacterium | reverse complement strand
TGAAGGTTGAATCTGGCGCGCGAGATCTGGGCCGCGACGCCTGACGCGTCGAAGTTTTTTCAATAGCCGACCACCAATTTAATCTGACCGCCAAAACTGCTTTCGCTTGACTTTGGCGCAGGCGAGGCCGATAGAGCGGCCTCCGCCGTCCGGCGTTGCCTTTCTTGCAACCGGGCAGCACAGATTGTGCAGAGGCCGTTTTGACCGAAACAACACCCCAACCGAAACCCGACACCAGTGTGGCGCGGGAAAATCCCTTCATGCAGCTTGGCCTGTCCGCCAAAGTGGTGCGACCGCTTGCTGTTCTTGGCATTGCAGAGCCTACTCCAATTCAGAAACAGGCTATTCCGCTTGTCCTGGCTGGCGACGACGTAATGGGGCTAGCGCAGACCGGGACCGGTAAGACGGCCGCCTTTGGTTTGCCTTTGGTCGAGCGGTTGTTGGCTGAAGACATTCGCCCCGATGCCAAGTCTGCCCGGTGCCTGGTGCTGGCACCGACTCGCGAACTGGTGCAGCAGATTGCCGAAAATCTCCGCAAATATGTCAAAAAAACACCGGTCTGGGTTAGTTCCGTTGTGGGTGGACAAGCGATTGGCCCGCAGATCAAGCACTTGCTGCGCGGCACCGATATTTTGGTGGCCACGCCTGGGCGCTTGCTGGATCTGATCGATCGGGGGGCCATTCGCCTGGATCAGGTGCGCTATCTAGTGCTCGATGAAGCCGACCAGATGCTGGATCTGGGCTTCATCCACGACCTCCGCAAAATTGCAAAACTGCTGGGCACACCGCGCCAGACATTATTGTTTTCGGCTACCATGCCGCCACTGGTCGAGGAAATTTCCAAATCTTATTTGACCGAACCAAAACGGGTGGAAGTCACCCCACCGGGCAAAGCGGCTGATAAGATCACACAGAGCCTGTATTTTGTTCATGCCAAGGGCAAGGCCGATCTCTTGCGCACCCTACTGGCGGAGCGTGAAAATGACCTGTCGCTGGTCTTTGCGCGCACCAAACATGGGGCTGAAAAACTGATGAAGTCGCTGGTGGCGCATGGGTTCGCCGCTGCGTCGATTCACGGCAACAAGAGTCAGGGGCAACGTGACCGCGCCTTGAAAGCCTTTAAGACCGGCGAAGTTCGGGTGCTGGTGGCAACGGACGTTGCCGCACGGGGCATCGATATTCCCGGCGTCACCCACGTCTATAATTTCAATCTGCCGGAAGTGCCTGAAAACTACGTGCATCGCATTGGTCGTACCGCGAGGGCGGGGCGCGATGGGGCAGCAGTGGCTTTCTGTTCGCCGGAGGAGCGCAAATTGCTGCGCCAGGTTGAACGTCTGATGGGCATCGATATCCCGGTTGCAGGCGATGATGGCAGTGATCCCGAACCCTATGTCAAAGACCCGCCCAAACGCGGCAATAAGGGGGCGACTGGCCACCGCAACGCGGATGGAACACCAAAGAAAAAGCGCCGCCCCGCCAGATCGGCAACCACGCGGCCCGATAAGCCAAAGCCGGAACAATCAGAAGAAGGCCGCGCAAAGCCCAAGCGAAACCGTTCAGGTCGACGCGGAAAACCTTCTGCCAAGCCTTCTGACAGGCCTACTGACCAGCCATCATCAGGCAATGAGAAACACCCAGCTTCCTCGCGCCCACGCTCAGGCGGCGGCGGCAGAGGCGGCCGCGGCGATGGCGGCGGTGGTGGTGGCGGCGGCGGCAGAGGCGGTCGCGCTGGCGCTGGTGGCGGCGCGGGAGGTGGCGCTGCTGCCAGCCGGAACAAACGACGCCGGAACCGCCGTCCGAACTAAACCTGAATGGGTCTAGGCGTGATCGAGCATCATCATCGCCATTTGATGGAGCAACCTGCAGAAGCAATCTGATCGCGCGGGCCTTGACCAGTCTCGCCGACAAGACGCATGGCGTCCAGTAGATCGGTTGAGCGGCCGGCTATTTGATCGGCTGTTGCGCCGGGACGACAATCATCTATGCGCCCGCGATATTGCAACTCCAGATCGGCGTTGTAGCCAAAAAAGTCTGGCGTGCAGACGGCACCATATTCCCGGCCAACCTGTTGGGTTTCATCCACCAGATAAGGAAAGATAAAGTCGTATTTCTCGGCAAACAATTTCATGTGGGCAGGGCTGTCAGCGGCATAGCCCTGATAGTCGTTCGACATAATAGTCACCACGCCAACCCCTTCGGCCTGCAGCACTTTGGCGTCCGCTGCGAGCCGGTCTGCGATGGCCACGACATAGGGGCAATGGTTGCAGATAAAAGTAACCACCAGACCATTTGGTCCAGCCAATTCTGACCCGGTAAAGCTGTTCCCATCCGGGTCAGACAAGGTGAAGTCGATGAACTTTGCTCCGAAATCACAAATTGGAGTTTGCTGCAGGGCCATGGTCCATTCCGCCGGTTTTGCTTTCAGTGGAAGCTATAACAAGACTGGGGCTGAATGAAGAGCCGACATCCTACAAATCACCAGGATGTCGTGCTCATGGACGAGCTTATGCGTTGGCCAGCATCGCGGCTATTTCGTCTTTCAGCATCAACCGCTTTTTGCGCAACTCTGTTTCAAACTGTTCCGAAGTCGGTTCAATGCCGGTTTCCACCCGGTGAATTTGACGGTTCAGTTCATGATATTCGTCTGACAGCCGCTGGAAATGCGCGTCGGTCAGTTTCAGATCATGCATCACGGTGACCTTGTCGGGAAACTCTTCAGGCAATTCGTGAGGTACGTGGCTCATATGGTGCTCCTGCATGTGGTTGAGTCTGTGGTTGAATAGGAAATGCGCGGCTCAGGACTTGCGCGTCTTGCGTTGTTCTGGATGCAGCGTCTTGCCAAGAATGTGGTCGCTGCGGCCGATGACATCATGGCTGCTGCCAACAATCAGCCGGTCTGGACCGCCAACAATCGTTTCATCCTTGCCGGTATATGGCAGTGTGCTGAGGAAGTGCTGCATGCAATTCAGCCGTGCCCGTTTCTTGTCGTTGGACTTGATCACCGTCCATGGCGCATCCGCCGTATCGGTGTAGAAGAACATCGCTTCCTTGGCCTCGGTGTAATCTGCCCATTTGTCGAGAGACTGACGGTCAATCGGCGACAGCTTCCACTGCTTCAGCGGTTCCAACTCTCTGGAATCGAAGCGTTTCTTTTGCTCGTCCCGGGTAACTGAAAACCAGTATTTGAACATGATGATATTGGAGCGCACCAACATGCGTTCGAGCTCTGGCGCGGCGCGCATGAATTCCAGATATTCATTGGGATTGCAGAAGTTCATCACCCGCTCGACGCCGGCACGATTGTACCAGGAGCGGTCAAACAGCACCATTTCGCCACCCGCCGGCAGGTGGTTGATATAGCGCTGGAAATACCATTGCGATTTTTCCCGATCAGTTGGCTTGTCCAGTGCCACCACCCGCGCGCCACGGGGATTGAGGTGTTCCATAAACCGCTTGATCGCGCCGCCTTTACCGGCTGCATCTCGTCCTTCAAAAATCAAGACAACCTTTTGACCAGTCGCCTTGATCCAGTCCTGCGCTTTTAGCAACTCGACCTGCAATTGGGCCTTTTGCTGTTCGTAGTCGTCTTTGGAAATCTTGTCGGCATAGGGGTATTCGCCATTCTCAAAAAACTGGCGGGCCTGATCTGCAGCGCTGATTGGCAGATCAGGCTTGCCAATCATTTGTGAGGCAGCAGAGCTCGATGCCACTGGCATAGCGGCTGCTTTGGCCTCAATCTGTTTCGAATTGGTGTTTGGTGTTGCCAATGTCTCTCCCCCGCATAGCTTTGAGTTGCGTAAGAGATAGCCTAGGCCCGCAGCCCAATACTTCCTTGACCTAGATCAATCGAGGCGGCGAGCAGCGCACGTTGGTGTTTGAAAGATATGGTTTGGTGGAATGCCGGGCATCCCCGACGTTCAATGTCGCTCGATGAAGGAATCCAAAACGCGCTTTTGCCCGGCTTTTTCAAAATCGATTGTTAGCTTGTTGCCATCGATGCCAACGATTGCCCCATAGCCAAACTTCATATGAAAGACCCGCTCGCCCATGCCGAAGGAGCTCTCTTCAGCTCCAACCACAGATTTGGCGACCAGTTCGCCTTCGATAGTTCGTGGTCCGCCGGAATAGGTCGATTTGTAGCCGGAACGCGTGCCCCAATTTTTGGCCGTGTCTTCGTTGGCGTTGGCCTGAGCCCGTCGCCAGCCAGGCGACGTATATCCAGAATTGGTGAAGGGGTCTGATGTGTCGAAGCGGCTCGAGCCATAGGTGCCACCGGACCCGACAGCGCCATAACCGCCATATGAGCCGGAAGGCTCGACAACCTCAACATTTTCGGCTGGTAGTTCGTCAATGAAGCGACTTGGAATGCTGGCCTGCCACTGCCCGTGAATGCGTCGGTTGGAGACGAACCAGATATGGCAGTTGCGCCGCGCCCGAGTGATGCCGACATAGGCCAGGCGGCGCTCCTCCTCGAGGCCAGAGCGTCCACCCTCATCAAGGCTGCGCTGATGCGGGAAAAGACCTTCTTCCCAGCCGGGGAGAAACACCGTGTCAAATTCCAACCCCTTGGCGCTATGCAGCGTCATTAAGTTCACGGCATCCAGATTCGGATCATTTTCCGTATCCATCACCAGCGAGACGTGTTCCAAAAAGCCGCGCAGCCCGTCAAACTCTTCCATTGAGCGGATGAGTTCTTTCAGGTTGTCGAGGCGGCCGGGGGCTTCAGCACTCCTGTCGTTTTGCCAAAACTCGGTATAACCCGACTCTTCGAGGATCATTTCCGCCAAATCGGTGTGCTTGATGGAATCAATCAACTCGGCCCAGCGGTTGAAATTCAGCGCAAGCGTTTTCAGCGTTGTGCGCTGTTTTGGTTTCAGTTCTTCTGTTTCCACCAGTTCATGCACTGCCTGAAGCATCGGCATGCGACGGGCGCGGGCATGTTCGCGGATAATGCGGATTGTGGCTTCACCGAGACCTCGCTTTGGTGTGTTGACAATCCGTTCAAACGCCAGGTCATCGGCTGGCTGACAAGTGACGCGGAAATAGGCCATCGCATCACGAATCTCCATGCGCTCGTAAAACCGTGGACCACCGATCACCCGATAGTTGAGACCAAGTGAAACGAAACGGTCTTCGAACTCGCGCATCTGGAACGAGGCACGCATCAAAATGGCGATTTCGTTGAGGCTGTGTCCCTTGTTTTGCAGACTTTCGATCTCGTCACCGATGGCACGGGCTTCTTCTTCCGAATCCCAGCCTGCGGCGACCTTGACCTTGGCTTCGTCTGGATCTGCAATGTCGGTGAAAAGCGTTTTGCCCAGCCGTCCTTCATTGTGCGTGATCAGATGGGAAGCCGATTTGAGAATGTGGGAGGTCGAACGGTAGTTGCGTTCAAGTCGAATGACCTTTGCCCCCTTAAAATCCCGGTCAAAGCGCAGGATGTTGTCAACCTCTGCACCACGCCAACCATAAATCGACTGGTCGTCGTCGCCGACGCAGCAAAGGTTGGTCTGGGCCGCTTCGCTCTCGTCGGTTTGCGGATGCAAGCCTGCTGCCTTTTCGGCTTCAAGCTGAGCGCCACTGGATATGGTGACAGTTGCTGTGCGGGGTTGAGCCAACAGGCGCAGCCAAAGATACTGGGCCACATTGGTGTCCTGGTACTCGTCCACCAGTATATATTTGAATCTGTCCTGATAGTCGCGCAACACGTCGGTGTTTTCGCGGAACAGGCGGATGCATTCGGTCAGCAGGTCGCCAAAATCACAGGCGTTGAGAATTTTCAGCCGGTCCTGGTAAGCGCGGTATAGCTCGCGTCCGCGGCCATTTCCGAATGCGCGGGCGTCGCCTTCGGAAATATCTTCGGGCCCCAGCGCCTTGTTTTTCCAACCATCAATCAGCCCAGCCAACTGACGGGCCGGCCATCGCTTGTCATCAATCCCTTCGGCCTGGATCAACTGTTTCATCAGCCTGATCTGATCGTCGGTATCCAGGATTGTAAAACCTGATTTGAGGCCGACAAGTTCGGCATGTCGACGCAAGATTTTGACGCAGATGGAATGAAAAGTGCCAAGCCAGGGCATGCCTTCAACCGTCTCACCAACCATGCCGGCGATGCGGTTCTTCATTTCCCGAGCCGCCTTGTTGGTGAAGGTCACGGCGAGGATCTGGCTTGGCCATGCCATTTGCTGTTGCAGAATATGGGCAATTCGGGAGGTCAGAACGCGGGTTTTCCCTGTGCCCGCTCCGGCAAGCACAAGCAACGGCCCCTCGGTCGTCAAAACGGCGCCTTTCTGCTCTGGATTGAGCCCTTGCATATAGGCGCGTGCCTCGACATCGGGCAAAGCGGCCCGTTTGGCGCCCAATGCGCGCGCAGCAATGCCCCCTTCGAGGTGATTCGTAGCCTGATCGTTCATGTTATGGTCTTATTCTGTTTTTGGAGCGCTGGGTAGCCGTTGCCACTTTCTCTCACCAGTTTGCAGCTTCGAAATGCCACGATAAATGCCCTTGCTTTCGCGCCGAGTGCGTTGATTCCAGAAAGTCCTTGTGTCGCTGTCCTTATGAGCAGATTGTTGACCGGCCTGTTGTCCTGATCTGGTGCTTCGTGAACGCTCAATCAACTCCCGTTTCCCCGTCCTGGCGCGGCTGGTTCATTTGGTCACTGGCAGCAATTGCTTTTGGTTATGCGTTTTTCCAAAGGGTCGCCCCGGGTGTGATGGTTTCCGACCTGATGCGCGATTTTGCCATTGGCGGTGGCATGCTGGGCGTTTTGTCGGCACTCTATTTCTACCCATACTTTCTTTTGCAAGTGCCGTTGGGCGCGTTGCTGGATCGCTTGGGAGCACGCCTGTTGCTGTCATCGGCGCTGTTTTTGGCAGGCCTAGGCTCGTTCCTGTTCGGCATGGCTGAAACTTTGCCTGTTGCCTATGCCGGTCGCATTCTGATCGGGATTGGATCTGCGGTTGGATTTCTCGGCTCTATGAGTCTCGCCGCCCGGTGGTTCCCGCCCAACCAGTTTGCCTTCCTGACTGGCCTGGCAATGTTCCTGGCGATGATGAGCGGCATGTTGGGGCAGGGACCTCTTGCGGTTTTCGTGGAAGCTTTCGGTTGGCGTGCAAGCCAGTGGAGCCTTGGGTTCTTTGGTGTTGGCCTGGCCCTGCTGATCTATTTGTTCGTTCGTGACGCGCCCCCGTCTGCGCAACCGGAAACGGCCAACGATACGGTGGCTGTTCAGCCTTGGTCTCAGGTCTGGCTTGGCCTCAAACAAGCCGCTGGCCTGTGGAATACCTGGAAGATTGCGCTGGTCGCAGGGTCGATGTCGGGGCCGATGCTGGTGTTGGGCGGACTGTGGGGCGTGCCGTATTTTATGCAAGCCTATGGGCTGGACCGCGCCGATGCGGCTTATCTGGTCTCGCTTCTCCTGTTTGGTTGGGCCGTTGGTGCTCCGGCTAGCGGGTGGCTGTCTGACCGTCTGCAGCGGCGTAAGCTGTTGATGACCGGTGGTTCGGTCTTCATGACGGCTTCACTTGCGGCAATTGCATTTTTGCCGGTGCCACCCCTGGCCGTATCTACTGGACTGTTCATTGTGGTCGGGTTTGCCGGTGCCTTCATTGTCCCGTGTTTTGCCTTGGCCAGAGAGACCTCCCCACCAGCGATTGGTGGATCCGTCTCCGGCTTTGTCAACGGTATGACCGTTGCATCAGGAGCTGTGCTTCAACCAGTGGTAGGCTTTGTACTTGATTGGGTCTGGGACGGCACTTTGAAAGATGGGTCGCGGCTTTATCAGCCAGAAGATTTCCAAACCTCCTTCATCATCCTGTTTCTGGTCGGGTCTTTGGGGCTGTTGTTGAGCCTCACCCTGAAGGAGGGAGCCAATTAGCTCTCAGCGATGTTCCTCGACACTCATGTCAACAAGCGCATTGTTATAGGTTCGCAGGGCTGCCAATTGAGTTGCCCAGCCAATAATTGTCTCGGGATCCCGGGCGTCAATGACCGGCAGCCGGGACAATCCTTGCTCATCAAATAGCCGCATGGCGACTTCCAGGCTGGTGTCTGCCCGCAAAGGATTGACATCTTTTTCCGGGGCCATTGCTGAGTCTTCCCCTTCGGCCAGTGGCTCCATGAAGTCGGCAACGCGGGTGTTGCGCACCATCAAACGATGCGGACCGTCCTGAACACGTAAACCGCGGGTTTCCAACTGCCACTGGAAAAAAGACCGTCCGTGAATGGCCTGATTGACACCAACGGCAATTGAGACCGTTAGCAGCAGGGCAAGTGACAGGGCATAACCGCCGGTCAACTCGAAGACGATCAGCACGGTGGAAATGGGTGCACCAATCACAGCCGCCGCCAAGGCACCCATGCCGAGAATGGCATATAGACCTTCTGACGAGGCCAATTCTGGGAATACGTTCGTTGCTATCAAACCGAAAGCGCCACCGGTCATCGCCCCAATGTAGAGGGATGGAGAGAAGACGCCGCCACCGAAGCGCGACGCCAGAGTTATCGAAGTGGCCGCCGTTTTCGCGACTATCAATAGTATCAACATGGTCAGTGTGAACTGGTTCTTCAGTGCCATGTCAGTCGCCTCATAGCCGACTCCCAAGATCTCCGGCAGAAAGATGCCGATACAGCCAATCATCAACCCGCCGATCGCCGGACGCAGCCATAATGGCAGGATGATTGAGCGAGCTACGTAATCTGTGGCGATCAGGCTGAACTGAAAAACGATGGCGATGATACCGCATGTCACCCCCAGCAGGGCGAAGGCGGGAATTTCCAGATAGGACGTGATCTGATGGGTGGGAATAGAAAAGGCCGCTGCGTCGCCAAACCAAAGCCGCGTTGCGATTGTGCCCATTACCGAGGAAATGACAATCGGGATGAAGGCGCGTTTGGAATAGTGGCCCAGCACAACTTCATGGGCAAACAGCACACCGGCAATCGGAGCGTTAAAAGATGCCGATACGGCGCTGGCGACCCCGCAGGCCAACAGAGTTCTGCGACCCCAATCGGGCAAATTGAACTTGCCGGCCACCGCAGTTGCCAGAGTTGCGCCAAGATGCACCATGGGACCTTCGCGGCCAGAACTGGCACCAGAGCCAAGCGAGATTGCGCTAACAATTGCTGAAACCAGCCCCGGCTTCAATTCGATGTCGCGGCCACCATAGGCCTTTGCCTCGATCACGTCAGCAACCCCGTAGGAACGTCGGGCTGGCAGGAAGCGTGTCAGAATCCAGCCAACGATCAACCCGCCGACAATTGGCGCAGTCAGTATCCAGATCCAGTGGATCTGACGCGCAGAAGTGGCCACTGTTTCTTCTGCAACACCAAGCCATAGCCACTGGGTTTGGAGGATGAGTAAGCGGAACAGGATGGCTGCAATAGAAACACACAGGCCGATGATCACCGAGATCAGCCACAATTGAGGCTCACGCGACGACAGAAAAGTTTGCAAATTTGGAGTTATCCATCCGCGTAGGATCGATGGCAGTCGACGGATTATCTCTGGCATAACACCGAACCCCGTTTCACGCTTCCCTCAGGTCAGTCTACACCGCTTTGCGTTTGATTTCGATGCGCCGACCAATGTTCTGCGAACGTGGTAAATCACTTTGACTTGATGCCAGCGCCTCGATCTTTTCCATGATATCGGGCGGGAAGGGGGCAACCTTCGGGCCGCTCATATCAACGTGCAGTGACATGGTTTCAGATGTCGCCGACAGCCAGCCGTCTTCGTGAAACAGTTCGGCGTAGCAGTGGATGCGTTTTTCGTCAAAATCGACAATCTGCATGGCGACGCGCACCTTATCTCCCAGGTGCAATTCCTGGACGTATCGCACATGTGCCTCAGCGGTATAAAAGCTCAGATTGCGTTGTTTGATATAGTGTGGCCCCAGCCCCATTTCCTCAAAGAACACATCACAGCCTCGATCGAAAAGCACATTGTAGTAGGCCATGTTCAAATGGCCGTTATAGTCGATCCAGTCTTTCTCGATTTCCATCAAGGGGGACATGTGCGGTGCCTGCTCTTGTGGCATATTGCCTTCTCCAAACTGTAGACCGAAATTCGCTATCTGATAGTCTGGTATTGGCACTTGGTGTGTGAGACAAGGGCACGCAGAAGAAAAGATTGGGAGCAAGTCATGGCGCTAGCTGATTTGGAGGCATCGCAACGCAATGAAGGCGGGATTGCCACCGCTGTAGGTATTTTGAAACAACGGTTTGGTGACCAGCTTCAAACCAACCAGAGTTTGCGGGAACAGCATTCACATACAACGACTTACATCCCGTCCCAACTCCCCGATGCGGTCATATTTCCCAACTCAACGGAAGAGGTGCAGGAGATCGTCCGCACCTGCGCCGAGCACAAGGTTCCGATCATTCCGTTTGGTACGGGAACCTCCTTGGAAGGGGCGGTAAACGCGCCTGCCGGGGGAATCAGTATTGACATGATGCGCATGAACAAGGTGCTTCAGGTCAATGCAGAGGACCTTGATGTTACCTTGCAGCCCGGCGTTACACGCAGCGAACTGAATGTTTATTTACGTGATCAGGGTCTGTTTTTCCCCATCGACCCGGGCGCCGATGCGAGCCTGGGTGGGATGGCCGCAACCCGTGCATCCGGTACCAATGCGGTGCGCTACGGCACAATGCGCGACAATGTCATCAACCTGACAGTGGTGATGCCCGATGGCCGCGTTGTCAAAACCGGTGGCCGAGCGCGTAAGTCTTCTGCTGGCTACGATTTGACCCGACTGATCGTCGGATCGGAAGGCACGCTGGGGATTATTACGGAAATGACCCTGCGGTTGCATGGCATTCCTGAAAACATTTCTTCCGGTGTCTGTCAGTTTCCGACCGTAGAAGATGCCTGTAACACCACCATTCTCGCCATGCAGGCCGGATTGCCGATGGCTCGTATTGAACTGCTGGACAGTTTGATGACGCAGATCATCAATGACTATGCGGGCCTCAATTATTCGCCTCAGCCGTGCCTTTTTCTGGAGTTTCATGGCACCGACAGCGGTGTTGCCGAACAGTTGGAGCTGTTTAAGGAAATTGCCAATGAATTCGGCGGTTCTGATATTCAATGGGTGAGCACTGTTGAAGACCGCAACAAGCTCTGGCAGGCCCGCCACGATGCCTATCACGGTATGTTGGCCCATCGGCCCGGTTGCCAGGGCATTGCAACTGACGCCTGTGTGCCGATTTCGCGCTTGGCCGAATGCATCTCGCAGACCATTGCAGATGTCGAAGAACTGGGTCTGATATCACCAATCATCGGTCATGTGGGTGACGGCAATTTTCATGCGACACCATTGGTGATGATGGATGATCCTGATGAAGTTGCGCGGGCAGAAGAAATGATCGAGCGACTGAACATGCGGACAATTGCGATGGAAGGAACCTGCACCGGGGAACACGGCATCGGGCAGGGCAAACGTCGCTTTCTGCAGCTCGAACATGGAACTGGTGTTGACGTTATGGCTGCCATAAAAAGGTCAATAGATCCTGACAATATCATGAACCCGGGCAAGGTTGTGCGGCTTGACTAAAGCTGTGCGCTGGACCGGAGAAAACTGCATCTTGGCCTGCATCACGTGCATATCGACAATTGGGACTGACGGTTCATGAGGTTTTTTGCCTTTCTTGGAAGTTTGCTGGTGCTTGCGCTGCTCGCTGCGTTGATTGCTCCCTCCTATATCGACTGGAATCAGTTCAAGTCCCGTTTTGAGCAGGAAGCCGGCCTGACGCTTGGCTTGCCGGTCAAGGTGAAAGGGACGGCTGGTATCCGCCTGCTGCCATTGCCATCAGTCACCTTTACCGAAGTTGAAGTCGGCGCTTCTGCCGATCAGGCACCGATTCTCGTTGCCGACAGTTTCAAAATCGATATCGAGCTTGCGCCATTGCTGAAAGGTAATGTGGTCGTCGTCGATATGCAGATGGCCAGCCCAACCCTGAACATTGAATTGGATGAGCAAGGCCATTTGAATGTGCCGGACTTTGCCAGCCCGCGGCAGGAACTGCAGGGTGCCAATGTTTCGCTGGAAAACATCTCGATCACCAATGGGCGGGTCCAGGTATCGGATGCCCGCTTTGACCGGACCATTGAGATCGTTGATATCGATGCCACAGCATCGGCCAAATTGCTCACCGGACCGTGGCAGGTTGAAGGCACGGCCACCCGCGATGAAAATCGCTACCGGGTTGGTGTGCTGACCGGCAGTTGGCAGGAAACAGAACAGATTCGCCTGACGGTTCAATTGGAGGCGCAAGACCTTCCCTATGATCTGGAATTCAGTGGCCCGCTCTCGATGAAAGGCGGCGTGCCCTCCTGGAAGGGAGCATTGAAACTGGCGCCGATGGGCAATCAATCCAATGATGAATTGATCGCCTTCCGCCGCCCGGGGCGTGATGCAGCGTTTCCGATACGTGTTGAAAGTGAACTGGAACTGGTCAGCGGCGGTGCCACGGTGCCGTCTTTTGAGTTGAAGATTGGCGACAATGATGATCCCTACACGCTGACCGGTAACGGCCAGGCGGTATTTGGCGAAGACATTTCTTTCCGTGTTCGGGCTGAAGGCCAGCAGGTCAACGTTGAACGATTTTCGAAGCAACAGGGTGTTGGCATCGACTTTTCTCAACGGCTGGCAATTTTCCGGGAGTTTCTCGCCCGCATTCCACAATTCGAAGCCGACGGGGAAATCAATCTTTATCTGCCAGCTGTTGTGGCAGGCGATACTGTTATTCGAGAAGTCGGTATGGATTTGCGACCGGCACCGCTTGGAGCTGGTTGGCAAATCAGTAACCTCGAAGCCCAACTGCCCGGCCGCACCGAATTGCGCGCCGATGGCCAATTGCTGCTCGGTGATAACTTTGGATATCAGGGCGAACTGATACTGGCGTCATCGCAACCTTCAGGATTTGCAAAATGGCTGGGTTCTGAAGTCAGCCCCGCCATCCGCGATTTGTCGGCTGCAGGATTTTCAGCCAATGCTTTGGTTTCTGGTGAACTGATCGAGTTTGATAATGTCGAGATCATTCTCAACAAGGAAGTGCTGAAAGGCAGCATTCGCCGCAATGCCGTTGATGGCGCTCGTCCCGAACTGGTGGCGAAACTGGAAGGCGATGCCGTCGATTTTGACCAGATCAGCAGCCTTTTCGATCTTTTCGCTGGCGGCAATGCCAGCGGCGGCGGCGGCGGCGACGACGACGGCAGCGGGAGCGGTAGTAAGCGTCAGAATTTTGTTGACCGTCACGATTTGGATCTGGATCTAAAAGCCAATTCCATGGCGATTGCCGACCTGAAGGCCAGCAACGTTGTTGCTAAACTCGCCATCAAAGGGGACACGCTGTCCATCGATCAGCTTGAAATTGGTGACATGTATAATGCAGCGTTAAACGTCGCGGGCGTGGTCGAGGGCATAGCCTCGCAGCCGGTTGGCCGGTTTTCTGGCAGTTTTAACGCGCAAGACCCTAGTTATTTCCTTGATGTGATCAATAAGCGCTTCGGTCCCTATCCGCTGGTTCAACGTTTCGTCGAAGATCGGCAATTAATCCAAGGCACTGAACTGGCTTTGGAATTTGAAGCAACGGAAGAAGGCTACAGTCTGAAGTCGGCTGGGCGAACAGGTGGCAGTGAACTGGAAGCCCGTCTTTCGAGTGATGACTTTGCCAAGCCACTGGACCAACAACAGATTGATGTCGAACTGATCGCCGTGAACGCCGAGGCGGCCCAACTGATGTTGCAGTTTGGCGTGCCGGTTGTACCGCTGCAGGACACCGGGCGCGCAGCATTTCGGGTCACATCAGCGGGGACCGTGGAGCAGGGCTTGCAGACCAATGCCACGCTCACGGTTAGCGGCGGCTATCTGAGCGGCGAGGGAACCATCAAGCCGTTGATCGACGAGGATCAACTGACGATTGATGGTAATCTGAAAGTGAAGGGCGAATTGCAGGACTTTGACCGGGCGATTTTGCTGTCCGGCCTGCCTGTTCCGGGGTTTGGCAATGGCAACAGCTTCGAGCTGGAAACTTTGCTCTCCATCAACGGTAGCAGGTTTCAGTCGCGGGACTTGAAGGGACGTCTTGGTGATGCCAAATTTTCAGGTGAATTGACCCTCAAGGCGGACAAACGACCTCGCCCGGAATTGCGTGGAAGTCTCAGCTTGACCACACTGGATGGCCCCACACTGGCATCGCTGGTCTACACGGGAGCGCCAGGAGAAACGCCAATCACCGAGACCGGAGATGTGTTGATCAGCCAGCCGGTGCTGGCCGGGCTCGACGCCAAGCTTTCGATTTCGGCGGATGTTGTTGATGTGCTCAGTGAATATCCGCCCGCGAGGGCGTTGACGGCTGATCTGGAGGTCGAAAATGGCGACATCAGCCTGCAATCGATAAGCGCCAACTGGCTCACCGGCGCGATCAAAGGCGACCTTTCCATGGCACAATCTACCGCCGGGCGGGCGCTGAACGGGCAGCTGCAACTGGTCGATGGCGATATTGGCCTGGTCAGCCGCCTCGCAGGTCTGCCCCGCGGATTGGCTGGAAAACTGTCGCTTGCCGGCACGTTTGAAACCACTGGTAACGACAGCAACTCGATGCTGTCGCAGATCACCGCAAGCGGAACTATGGCAATCAATGACGCTTCGATTTCCGGTCTGAACAGCGAAGCATTTGCCGGTTTGCTTCGTGCCGCTGATACAATTGAAGATGACAAATTGGCCGACCAGGCAGAGAGCCTGCTGGAAGCTCAATTTGCCGATGGAAAGTCGGCTTTCGAGGACATCGAACTCCCGTTTACGGTGGCCACCGGCAGTTTGAGGATCAATAGTTTTGCGCTGCAGAATCAAAAGATCAAAATTGCAGGTTCCAGTAAATATGAACTGGCCTCCCGCCTGGCTGAAGTTGATGCACGGGTAACTTACGATCCGGGCAAGGAAACGGTTGTTGGCGCACAGCCCGAATTTACTTTGTCGGCACTGGTTGCAGATGGGGCGCTTAATCATCAGCTCGATGCAAGTCTGTTTTCGACCTATCTTGGTATGCGGGTGAGCGAGCGGCGGGAACGGGAGTTTGAAGCTCAGAGGTCTGAAATACTGGAACGTCAGCGCCTGCAACAAGTGACGCGCATTTATGCCCTGAAGGAACAGGTCCGGCTGATCGCTGAGGCCGAGCGTGAGCGCATCCGCCTGCTGGAACTGGAGCAGGAAGAGCAGCGCCGCCGTGAAGAGGCACGCCGCCGCCGTGAGGAAATTGAGCGCAAGCGCATTGAGGCCGAAATTCTGGCGGCCGAAAAACGTGCTGCCCGTGAGGCTGCATTAGAAGCCGGTCGTCGCGAGCGCCGCCAGGAAGAAATAGATCTGTTGCGTGAACAGGCGAAGGAAGCTGCCGACCGTATTCGGCTGGAAACCTATGATGACGCGACCACAGTTGACGGCGAAGCTGCTCCAACCGAATAGCAGCTATCCCGAAAGGGACTGGGTCCTATTGTGGCGTTCCAATATTGGCGAGTTTCGATTTCAGTTCGCGCAGCACAAACAGCCGAAGGGCAGACGATAGGTTCTCTTCTTCGTCACGCCGTAAGTCGACTTGCGTTACCAGTTGCGCCAGCGAAATTTTCCGAACCTTGGCGATGATCTTGAGCTCATTCCAGAAGTCATCTTCCAACGAAAATGATGTTCGGTGTCCTCGAATGGAGACAGAGCGCTTGTTCATTCACTCACTTTTTGCGGAACGCGTCCAGCGAAACGACTTCAGCGGAACCCTCTGAATCGGAGTCTTCGTCAGATGCCTGACCACTCTCGTCGGTGAGCTTCTCCAAATCGGGTGGAGAGGGCAGGGCGCTGGTTTCTGCAGCCTCTTCGCGGCTTTCGGCTCCGTCCTCTTCTTCCACAGCTTCAAACTGCAGGCCGAACTGAACAGATGGATCAAAGAAACCACGAATGGCTGCAAATGGGATCGACAGA
Organism: Rhizobiaceae bacterium; assembly: GCA_039969995.1. GTDB lineage: Bacteria > Pseudomonadota > Alphaproteobacteria > Rhizobiales > Rhizobiaceae > Pseudahrensia. Next base: position 11,621 of record JBDVMU010000014.1, on the reverse strand, counting down.
GCTTCGGGAATATTGTCAAAAGACAGACCAATGGAAAAACCATGATCGGTGGATTCCAGATCCCAGAACTGATGCTGGATCACAATCGTCATTTCTTCTGGATATTTGTCTCTCATCCGGCTCGACATACGCACACCGGCATATTGCGTGTCGAACGTGATATAGAAATGGTGATCACCGGGCAGGCCGGTACGGGCCACTTCATGCAGCACTTTCTTGACGACACCACGCAGCGCTTCCTGAGCCAGGACATCGTAACGGATGAGGTCTTCAACCTCGGGTGTGTTGGGCGTATCGGGCATATGCAAAGGCTGTTCGAGGGGCTTTCGGAGCAACTATAGCGGGACGCAATGCAAATCGCACTAGTCGCCGACAAAGAAATCAGTGGAGGTTTCTGTTGCCAGGTACCTCCGAACCCCGCCTGACAGTGCGAACCGCCAGGAGTTCAAGTGAAGCATTTAGCGCAGCTTAAGCTGCGAGGCGTGCTTCCGCATAGTTGTTATCATTTGCAACTATTATAATGGCCCGATATCGGTGGGTACCATGCCGAGTGAAAACGCAGTCTTTACACCCTCGTCGATCCTATTTCGCCCCCGCCAAACCGCATAAAATGTGCGGATTATGCAGTTTGGTGGAGGCGCCGGGTACCGCCCCCGGGTCCGAATGGCTTATTACAAAGGTCATTTATCACCATAGTCGGGTCGCCCCGACACAACCTATATAGGGTGTGCAGGCGCCGGTGAAAAGAGCGCACATGAAAACGGGCGGGACGAATTCGTTTTAAGCTTCCCGCGGGCCATAAAAAAAGGCGCCGGAAACCGACGCCTTTTCAATTCGCAAATTCGAAATTGGCAATTAGCCGTAAACGCCTTCTTTGCCGAAATGCTTGGTCAGCATGTAATAGACCACTGCGCGATATTTATTGCGGTTGGACTTGCCGTATGTATCGATGACGGAAGCAATGCCTTCGTCCAGCGCCGCGCTGTCGGCCAGGCCAAGCTTTTTCATCAGGAAGTTTTTCTTGACGGTTTCCAATTCAGCCGGGTCGGAGCCCGACACGGTGGAAGCATCGTCATTGTAAATTGCGGGGCCACAGCCAATGGTCACCTTGGTGAGCAGGTCCATATCTGCAGTCATGCCGCACTTGTTTTTCAGATCGTCGGCATATTTGGCGATCAGATCGTCTCGTTTGCTCATTTTGAAAATTTCTCCCCGGTGAACAATAAGTTGCAAGTTGTGGATTCGTGATCCCAGACTAGTTGACCAGTCCATAATCATCAAGGCAGGTGCCAATATTTAAGCAGTGATTGACACCGGACTATTGTGGACGGAAAAAGCTGGCAATTGCCCTGAGCGGCGCCATGCTAAATTGTAGCAATTGATTCGAATATGGCTGAGAGTGAATGCGCCAATATCTAGACCTTCTGGACCTTGTGCTGAGCAATGGCAGCGACCGTGGTGACCGTACGGGCACTGGAACGCGCTCGATTTTTGGCCACCAGATGCGCTTTAATCTGGCCGAAGGTTTCCCTGTTCTGACCACCAAGAAACTTCATCTGAAATCGATCATTCATGAGCTGCTTTGGTTCCTGCAGGGGGAATCAAACATTGCCTATCTTAAGCAGAATGGCGTTTCGATCTGGGATGAATGGGCCGATGAAGATGGCGAGCTGGGGCCGGTTTATGGTGTCCAGTGGCGCTCCTGGCCGAAGCCTGATGGAACCACACTCGACCAGATCGAAGGGGTGGTTGAGCAGATCAAAAACAACCCGAATTCGAGGCGTCTTATTGTCTCGGCATGGAATCCGGCTCTGGTTGATCAGATGGCACTTCCCCCTTGCCATGCCCTGTTCCAGTTTTACGTCGCAGACGGCCGACTTTCCTGCCAACTCTACCAGCGATCAGGGGACATTTTTTTAGGCGTTCCCTTCAACATTGCCTCTTATGCTTTGCTGACGATGATGATGGCGCAGGTCTGTGATCTGCAACCTGGAGAATTTGTCCATACGCTTGGCGACGCGCATCTCTACGCCAATCATTTCGATCAGGCGCGTGAGCAGTTGACCCGAACGCCGAAACAACTGCCTTCAATGAACATAAACCCGGATGTGCGAGATATTTTCGATTTTAAATTCGAGGATTTTGAGCTGTTGGATTATGCGGCGGATGCCCATATCAAAGCTCCCATCGCAGTCTGAGGATCTAATATGACAGCACGCATTTCGATTGTTGTGGCGGTTGCCGAAAACGATGTCATTGGATTTGACGGTGACATGCCATGGCAATTATCCACCGATCTGAAGCGCTTTAAGGCACTAACGATTGGCAAACCGATGATCATGGGGCGCAAAACCTTTGCGGCAATCGGCTCCGCCCTGCCAGGACGCACTTCAATTGTGGTCACCCGCGATACTAACTGGCAGGCTGAAGGGGTGGTGCCGGTGCATTCGCTGGAAACGGCGGTTTCGCTTGCCCAGGAAGTAGCGAAAAGCTCGGGAGTGGACGAAGTTTGCATTGTTGGTGGCGGGAATATTTATCTGCAATCTATTGATTTAGCTGATGTAATTCACCTCACTAGAGTTCATGCAACGCCCGCTGGAGACACGGTGTTTCCTTCTATCGATCCCGCCATATGGCTAGAAGTAAACCGTGAAGAAGTGCCAGCGGGAGAAAAAGACACTGCCGAAACGACATATATCGTCTATGAGAGAAGACAATAGGTGCCTTTTGCGGGGAAAACTGTGGGTCTGCAGGCATCACGCAATTGTGTCGCAGTAAACCCGGCAAAAAGCATACTGAATTTGGACACTTGCGCGTTGAAAGCGTGACTTCGCATCCCTATAACAACACCAGAACACACACGGCTGCAGCGCCTAAGCTGCGCCCAATTCAAGGACAAATATATGCCCTGGAGTAACCAGACCGGTGGTGGTCAAAATAATGGGAGCGGCAATGGCGGCAGCGGCGGACCGTGGGGACAACCTCCCCGTGGACCTCAACGTCCCGGCGGCGGAGGCGGCGGTGGCGGACAACAGCCACCTGATCTCGAAGAAATCTTGAAGCGTGGCCAGGATCGCCTGAAAAGCGTTATCCCCGGCGGCGGTGGCGGTGGCGGCGGTGGACGCGGCTTCAGCGTATTTGGCCTGGTGATTGTGGCTGTGGCTGCAGCTGGCCTTTATGCATTCTCCAGTGCCTATCAGGTTGACGCCGATGAACTGGCGGTAGAGACCGTCTTCGGTGTACCACGCGATGATGTCAATCAAGCCGGTCTGCACTTTGCCTGGTGGCCTTTTGAACGGGCCGACAAGGTCAATATCGGTGTTCGTCAGGTGAATATCGGTTCGACCGGCCGCGGCGGATCGCGTCAGGGCCTGATGCTGTCGGGGGACCAGAATATCGTTGATGTGACTTTTTCGGTTCAGTACAGCGTTTCTAATCCAAAGGAATTCCTGTTTAACGTGGATGATCCAAGCGGCATGGTCGAAGAAGTGGCTGAAAGCGCGATGCGCGAAGTTGTTGGACGCCGCCCGGCGCAAGACATCTTCCGTGATGACCGTGAAGGCATCGCTCAGCAAGTGCGTGAGATCACCCAGACAATTCTGGACCAGTATGGAACCGGTATCGGCATCCGCGCGCTCAACCTTGAGGACGTTGCTCCTCCACCAAAAGTGGCAGACGCGTTTGACGAGGTGCAGCGCGCCGAACAGAACGAGGACCAGTTCCAGGAAGAAGCCAACCGTTACAGCAACAAAGCACTTGGTGAAGCCCGCGGTGAAGCGGCCCAGATCCGGGAAGATGCTGCCGGTTATAAAAACCGTATTGTTCAGGAAGCACAGGGTGAAGCCCAGCGTTTCCTCTCGGTTTATGAGCAATATGCGAAGGCCCCTGAGGTGACCCGCAAACGCCTTTTCCTTGAAACAATGGAAGGTGTTTTGAAAGACTCAAGCAAAGTGATCATGGAAGCTGGACCGAACGGTGGAACCGGTGTGGTTCCCTACCTGCCACTGCCTGAAATCAACAAGCGCAGCGGAGGATCTAACTAATGGGTAATCGTTTTGGACTTTTTCTTGGTGTTATCGGTGTTGTGCTGCTGACACTTTGGAGTGCGTTTTTCATCGTTGATGAGCGTGAGCAGGCTATTGTTCTGCGTTTTGGTGAAATTGTTCGGGTTGAAAAAGAACCTGGCCTCAATTTCAAACTGCCATTTGGCTTTGCCGGACTGGACAACGTTTTGATCATTGAAGATCGTATGTTGCGGTTCGACCTGGCTGATATTCGTGTGCAGGTTGCTGGTGGTAAGTTCTACGAGGTGGATGCCTTTATGACCTACCGGATCAGAGATCCACGCAAGTTTCGTGAGCAGGTAGGTGCTTCGCTTCAACAGGCCGAGACGCGATTGCGTTCACGTCTCGATGCTGCGCTGCGTCAGACCTATGGTCGACGTGGATTTGAAGCTGCACTTTCTGAAGAACGTTCCGCGATGATGGTGGAAGTGCGCGATCAGATGCGGCCGGAAGCCGAAAATCTCGGCGTCGATGTGGTTGATGTGCGGGTACGCCGTACGGATCTAACCGCTGAAGTTTCCGACCAGACCTTCCAGCGCATGAGTGCTGAACGTCTGGCTGAAGCTGAGCGTATCCGAGCACGTGGTCAGGAAGCGGCCCGCCGCATCAGGGCCTCTGCCGATCGTCAAGTTGTTGAAATCAAGGCGGAAGCTCAGCGTGAATCGGAAATTCTTCGCGGTGAAGGCGAAGGTGAACGAAACGGTATCTTCGCTGAAGCCTATCAGAAAGATCCGGAGTTTTTCGCATTCTACCGCTCTATGGCAGCCTATAAGACGGCACTTGAAAATTCAGATACGACTTTGGTTCTTTCGCCACAGTCTGAATTCTTTGAGTTCTTCCAGGATGCAAACGGTCAGCCTGGTGCCAAGGCGCCTGCCAACTAACAGGAGGTCCACCGGATGGTGGAGCTGCTGAGCATCGTTGGTGCATTTCTAGCAATTGAAGGCGCGCTCTATGCGGGTGCGCCTTCCATGGCCAAACGTTTGGCCTTTGATATCAGCCAGATGGACGAATCAGTATTGCGCAGAGCTGGGCTCGTGGCGCTGTGTTTGGGTGTCGGTCTGGTGTGGATCGTGCGCGGCTGACGATTTGGCGGCTAAATGAGAGGGCGGAGGTCGCGACAGCGATGCTCACCTCCAAGCAATTTAACCAGTCGAGCAATTGTGTAGACAAAAATGCCGTAAGGCCTTTTCTCGCCATAATCTTTCAGGCTTGATAGGGTAAGTGGAACTTTAGCTGTTCAGAGCATTTCAGGAGTTGAACGATGAAATTTGCCGCAATGTGGAAAGTGGCACTGGTCGCTATGGCCTTTGCCCTTGTCAATATCGCAGGTGCAAAGACTGATCACAGAATAGTTGGCGCGTCCGCTCACGCGGCCGGTCCCGCGTCTGTGGCCGATTTGGCTGACGAGCTGATTGGCGCGGTGGTCAATATTTCGACTTCTCAAAACGTCAAAGGCCCTGAAAGCAACGGCAGATTGCCGCGCCCGCGGGTGCCGGAAGGATCACCGTTTCAGGATTTCTTTGATGAATTCTTCCGCCAGCAAGAAAATGGCAATGGAAACCAGCGTCAGCCGCGCAAAGTGCAATCGCTGGGCTCGGGTTTCGTGATTGATCCGAAAGGGATCATTATTACCAACAACCACGTTATTGCCGATGCTGATGAAATCACCGTCGATTTTGCCAATGGTACATCACTGATCGCGAAGGTTATCGGGACTGACCCGAAGACCGATATCGCGGTGTTGAAGGTGACGCCTGTAGCTCCCCTGCAGGCGGTTGCGTTTGGCACCTCCAAAAGCGCGCGGGTGGGGGACTGGGTCATGGCCATTGGTAACCCGTTTGGTCAGGGCAGCTCGGTAACACTGGGAATTGTGTCTGCAATCAACCGTGACATTCGTTCGGGCCCTTATGATGACTTCATCCAGACCGATGCGGCGATCAACCGGGGCAACTCGGGCGGCCCGTTGTTCAATATGGAAGGCGAGGTTATTGGCATCAACACGGCGATCATTTCGCCGTCCGGTGGGTCTATTGGCCTGGGCTTTTCTATTCCGTCCGATCTGGCGATCAATGTGATCGCTCAGTTGCGTGAATTCGGCGAAACCCGTCGGGGTTGGTTGGGTGTCAGCATCCAGCCGGTCAGCGAAGATATTGCCGAAAGCCTGTCGATGGATGAGGCGAGAGGTGCGCTGGTCGCAGGTTTGACGGACAAAGGTCCGGCAAAGAACTCTGGCATTTTGGTTGGCGATGTCATCCTGGAATTTGACGGCAAACGCATCGCACAGATGCGGGATCTGCCTCGTATCGTGGCAGAGACGCCCGTTGGAAAAGCTGTCGACGTGGTGGTTCTGCGCAAGGGCAAGCAAGAAATTGTGCCTGTCACCCTGGGGCGTTTGGAAGACAGTGAAAAGCTGGCTTCTGCTGGAGCCAAAACAAAGAGCGAACCGGAAGAGGTTCAAGTTGTTGCCGCCCTTGGCATGACGTTTGACGAGCTGAACGACGCCACCCGTGAGAAATATTCAATCACGGGCGATATCTCGGGCGTGGTGGTCACTGAAGTTGAGCCGGGATCGGCTGCTGCTGAAAAAGGTATCGCTGTTGGTAGCGTAATCTCGGAGATTGGCCAGGAAGCGGTTAATAAACCGGAAGATGTGACCCAACGCCTGGCAGCGCTTGAAAAAGACGGCCGTAAAAAGGCCCTGTTGTTGGTCGCGGCCAAGGACGGCCAGTTGAGCTTTATCGTTTTGAAACTCGACTAAGACTGCACTGGCAAAAATCAGGATTAGGATTTTGTTGCCTGATCCTGCCATTGTTGAGCTGAAAGCGCGTACAGAACATGCCGTTTCAGATGGGCGTGGCTGTCCGGCACCATGGGGTGATCAAAGTCGCCATCGGCAATGTGTTGCATGCCAATGCGCTGCATCACTGCCAAGGACGGGTGATTGTTGTGCACAGCAAAGGCAACAATTTCGTTTAGGCCAACATCTTCAAAGCCGTGTTGTATCAATGCCTTGCCTGCTTCTGTGGCGAAGCCTTGGCCCCAAACCTGTGGGTCGTATAGCCAGCCAATCTCCACGCAGGGCGTGAATGGGGTCTGGTAGTTAACTTGACCCAACCCGGTGACTCCCACCGGATGACCTGTTGACTTGAGGCAGGCGACGCCCCAATCCACATCTGCTTGGCCTCGGGAAGCGACGGCTTTCTCCAACTTTTCATCGGCCTCGCCTCGAGACATGCGGGTGACGTAGAAGCGGCGAACTTCGGCATCGGAGTGAATGAAATGAAAGAAGGCGCGATCCTGCTCTGACAATGTCCAGTGCCGCAGGATCAGTCGCTCGGTTTCAAGTTCAGCATCAATTTTCATTCGGAAAAGTCAGCCTTTCGATAGCCCTGAATATAGAGCAGGGCGGTCAGGTCACCGTGGTCGATCCGGAACCGGGCCTGTTCGGCAACGATTGGTTTAGCATGGAGCGCGACGCCTGACCCCGCAAGGTTGAGCATGCCGAGATCGTTGGCTCCATCACCAACCGCCATGACGTCGTTGGTTTCGAGGCCCATCTTCGCCACCACATCGTTCAGTGCTTCAACTTTGGCATCGCGACCAAGAATTGGTGGTATGACCTCGCCGGCGAGTTTGTCGCCGTCGACAAGAAAAGTGTTGGCGCGGTTTTCATCAAATCCCAGGAGTTCAGCAATTTTGGAAGTGAATTGGGTGAAACCACCAGAGACCAGGGCGCAATAGGCGCCATTGGCCTTCATGGTTGCCACCAATGCGTAACCTCCTGGCATCAGCGTAATGCGTTCTTTCAGCACTTTGTCGATGATCGATACTGGCAGATCTTTCAACAGTCCCACCCGCTCACGCAGTGCGGGTTCGAATTCTAACTCACCCCGCATTGCGCGGGCAGTGATTTCGGCAACTTTCTCGCCAACTCCTGCTTCGGCAGCAAGTTCATCGATGCATTCCTGCTGGATCAGGGTCGAATCCATATCGGCCAGAAGTGCTTTCTTGCGCCGCTCGTCTGCCTCCTGTACCACCCAATCAATGGGCAAGTCTGAGAGAACTTCCCGGAGTTGTTGCGCAACCTTGTCGTCTTCGTGGTCGCGGTCGCTGCCGTCGCTGCAGTCGCCGCCATCGACGCGAAGCGGGATATCACAGGCAATGCCGTCAGCGAGAAAATAGACCGCGCTGGCGTCGAGGGCCTGGCGAGTCTGTTCTGCTAATTCGGGCGTCAGGCAAGGATTGGCAGGGTTTGCAATGAGTGTTGCTACACGGTCTGAAAGGGCCATGGACATGATCTATCTGTGAGGAATGGTGCTAAGACCGGACGCGATTTTGATAGCGGGACCTACCGCCAGCGGCAAGTCCAAGCTGGCAATTGAAGAGGCTTTGCGCTGGGGTGGTGAGATCGTCAACACCGATTCCATGCAGATTTATCCTGTTTTGGATGTTCTGACCGCCCGTCCCGATGCGGAAGATCTGGAGAAGGTAAGGCATCATCTGTATGGCACCGCAGCGCTGGATGAACCCTACTCAGTTGCACGGTGGATGGCTGATGCTGGAGCAATTGCTGAAGATATCTGGTCGCGTGACCGGGTGCCGGTGTTTGTTGGCGGCACAGGTCTCTATTTTAAGGGGCTGGAAAATGGCCTGGCCGCGACACCTGAAATTCCAGCCGAAATTCGGCAGTTGGTTCGCGCCGATCTGATCGAACTGGGCAGCGAAGAATTGCATCGACAACTGGCCGAAATTGACCCGGATGGAGCGGCCAATTTGCGCCCCTCAGACAGCCACAGAATCGCCCGTGCATTGGAGGTTGTTCGGGGCACAAAACAGCCTCTTTCACACTACCAGAATTTGCCTCATTCCACGCCTATTTTGAACGGAAAGTCGTGCCAGAAAATCGTCCTGATGCCACCTCGAAATGTACTTCACGAACGGATCAATATGCGAACTGAGTGGATGATCGACAACGGAGCGATCGCTGAGGTCGAGGCACTTTTACGGCTTGAATTGCCCGCAGAAGCTACGGTTTTGAAGGCAATTGGCGTGCGGCAGCTGGGAAGTTATTTACATGGTGAATTAAGTCTTAAACAGGCTACAGAGCAGGTAAAAGCTGCAACGCGGCAGTACGCAAAACGCCAGTCCACCTGGTTCAACGGTCAGTTTGACGAAAAATGGAGCTTTCGCGACATCGTTTGAGGCGTGCGGGGCGGTATAGTTATCCGCTCATTTAGACTTTGGTTATACAACAAAATTGTGTGGTGCATATAAATGCATGGGGCGGAAGCCCGAACGGACGTCGAGCTTCCTTGGGGCGGGGAAATTGGCGACGGGAGACTGATGAGAAAACTGGCAGATACAGCCTACTGGATCTTTGCTGTCGGCACAGTCGGCAGCTTGGGATTGGCTGTGTTTGTTTTTCTCCGTTTGCGACCCGAAATTCTGGCCCAGCGCGGCCCCTCCATCGGCCCGTTTGATCCACAATTTTTGGCTATCCTGGCGATGGGCATAACGTTGGCCTTTGGGCTGTTTTTCACCATGCCGATTTTGCGCAAGCGACATCACGAGCAGGAGATGCTGACCGACCGAGCAGCAGAGCTGGAGGTCGCCGTTGTGACCGATCCGCTGACCAAGCTCTACAACCGGCGATATTTTGAGGACGCGCTGGAGGAGTATGTCGCGGAGTTTGCCAAAATTGGTGCGCCGTTGGCGTTGCTGACCCTCGACCTCGACCACTTCAAGAGTGTCAACGACACTTATGGCCATGATGCGGGTGACATTGTGTTGAAGCAATTGGCGAGCAATCTGCAGAAAGTCACCAGGGAGCACGACATCGTGGCTCGAACCGGAGGCGAGGAGTTTTGCATTGTTGCGCCGTTTTCTGATGTCAGTCAGATACGACCATTCGCAGAAAGGGTTTGTCGAATGGTGGAGCAAATGCGGGTCGACATTGGTGTGATTATTTTGAGGCCAACGATTTCGATCGGTGTGGCCTCTACGGCTGAGGGGCAGAAGACGCCGAAGGAGCTGATCAAGATATCTGACGAACGACTTTATGAGGCCAAAGAGCAGGGGCGCAACCGGGTTAGTTGCTAAGCGACAAAATTTGTCTTGACCCTGTTGACGATTTCAAAAGCCATACTATTGTGTTGCCGAGATTGAAGTGATCCGGGACGACAACTGTGTCTAACATTCTGGTAGTGGTGAGAAAGCGCGTTGGCGTGGTGAGATAAGATCCACCACGAATGCTAACGCGCGTCAGGCTCCTTCGGGGGCCTTTTTTATTGGTCAAAAGGCCAGGCAATTGGTTATTAAAGGGCGCAAAGCGCCGATGAAGAAACGGGAAGGTACAATGGCAAGCAAAAGCGAAAGTGGGGCCGGTTCACGCGAAATGAGCGGGGCGGAGATGGTCGTACAGGCTTTGATCGATAACGGGGTTACAGACCTGTTTGGTTATCCGGGCGGTGCGGTGTTGCCGATCTATGATGAGTTGCACCAACAGGAATGCGTCCGCCACATATTGGTGCGCCATGAGCAGGGTGGTGGCCATGCGGCAGAAGGGTATGCCCGTTCCACCGGCAAGCCGGGTGTTGTTTTGGTGACTTCCGGTCCTGGTGCCACCAATACAGTGACTGCGCTGCAGGATGCCTTGATGGATTCCATTCCGCTGGTATGCATTACCGGTCAGGTACCAACGCCACTGATCGGATCGGATGCCTTTCAGGAATGCGATACCGTCGGCATTACCCGGCCTTGTACCAAGCACAATTGGCTGGTCAGCGACGTGAACGATCTGGCGGAAGTTTTGCACCAGGCTTTCCATGTTGCCACACATGGCCGCCCGGGACCGGTTGTTGTAGACGTCCCCAAGGACGTTCAGTTTGCAATCGGCACTTATCATCCGCCGTCTGAGTTCGATCAAAAATCCTACTCGCCTAAGGTCAACGGTGATTTTGAGCAGATCAAGGCGGCTGTGGAACTGATGGCCAGTGCCCGCAAACCGATCATCTATTCCGGCGGTGGGGTGGTCAATTCCGGCCCAGAGGCCACGACATTGCTGCGCGAACTGGTCAAACTGACTGGATTCCCGATCACATCAACATTGATGGGTCTGGGGTGTTATCCGGCCAGCGGGGAGATGTGGCTTGGCATGCTGGGCATGCACGGCACATACGAAGCCAATATGGCGATGCATGACTGTGACGTAATGGTTTGCGTTGGTGCCCGGTTTGATGACCGTATCACCGGTCGCGTTGATGCCTTCGCGCCAAATGCCAAGATCATTCACATCGATATTGATCCATCTTCCATCAACAAAGTCGTCCATGCAGATGTGCCGATCATCGGTGATGTTGGCCATGTGCTTGAGGATATGGTTCGGCTTTGGCGTGCTCAAAGCGACCGGCCTGATGCTGAAGCGATGAAGGCCTGGCAAAATCAGATCGACATTTGGCGTGATCGCAAGTCACTGGCCTACAAGCCGAATGACGATGTGATCATGCCGCAATATGCACTTGAACGGCTCTATGAGCTTACCAAGGACATGGATAC
>JBDVMU010000013.1:0-228983 GCA_039969995.1 Rhizobiaceae bacterium | reverse complement strand
ACATGGATACCTACATCACCACCGAGGTTGGCCAGCACCAAATGTGGGCGGCTCAATACTATGGTTTTGAAGAACCAAACCGCTGGATGACGTCCGGTGGCTTGGGCACCATGGGCTATGGCCTGCCAGCGGCGCTGGGCGTTCAGGTCGCTCATCCGGATTCGCTGGTTGTTTGTATTGCAGGCGATGCTTCAGTTCAGATGAACATTCAGGAAATGTCGTCAGCGCTGCAGCATGGCACGCCGATCAAGGTCATGATCCTCAACAATGAGTATATGGGCATGGTGCGCCAGTGGCAGCAACTGCTGCATGGCAACCGTCTTTCCAACTCCTACACCGAGGCAATGCCTGACTTTGTCAAACTGGCCGAGGCCTATGGCGGTACCGGCATTCGCTGCACCAAACCTTCTCAGTTGGATGATGCCATCAAGCAGATGATCGAGACCGACGGCCCAGTCATTTTTGACTGCTGCGTCGTCACGCTGGCCAACTGCTTCCCAATGATCCCATCAGGTAAAGCGCATAATGAAATGCTGTTGCCGGATGAGGCCACCGATGAAGCAGTCGGTTCGGCCATTGATGAGAAAGGCAAGGCGCTGGTTTAAAGCCTAATGGGCTTTCAATCGCCGCGCGGCTACGGATGATCTGATGTCAAAAACTCCGACGGTTTCGGATTATCTGTGGCTGCTTTTGCTGGGAGCGATACTGGGTTCGAACTTCATGATGACCAAGATTTCGGTACAGACACTGCCACCGATGTTTGTCGTGTCGTTCCGCTTGGCGGTTGCTGCAGCCATTCTCTACGTGCTTATGAAGGCGGCCGGGTTGAGCCTGCCAAAAGGCCCCATCTGGTGGCCGCTATTGGGGGCAGGGGTGTTTGGTCTGACGATCCCCTTCACCCTGCTGGCCTGGGCCCAGCAGCGGGTTGATGCCGGCTTGGCTGCAATCCTGATGGCGATCATGCCGCTATTTACGCTGTTGCTGGCGCAAATCTTCACCAAGGACGAAAAGCCCAATCGCTATGCATTTGGGGGCTTTGCCATTGCGCTGGTGGGAATTGTCGTGCTGTTTGGCCCCGAGAAACTGACAAGTCTGGCAGATCAGAGCGTTCGGCAATATGCGGTGATTGGCGCGGCGCTTTGCTATGGCATCAACGCCATCATCACCAAGCAGTTGACGGGCATGGACTGGCAGCAATCTTCAACAGCCTTTCTGCTGGTTGCTTTTGTTTTTTCTCTGCCGCTATTGCTGCTCTCCGATCTTTCCTCCCTGCAGGCGCCGACCCATGTCTGGGCAGCGACCATCTATACCGGCATTGTGCCAACGGCCATCGGCAGTATCATCATCATTATGATTATCCGCCGTACCAGCGCGAGCTTCCTGTCGCAGATCAATTTCCTGGTGCCACTGTTTGGCGTTGCATTTGCCATTGTCTTCATAGATGAAGCTTTGCCAGCAAATGGCGCGGTGGCGCTGCTTATCATCCTGGCTGGTGTTGCCCTGGCACGGCGCCGTCCGAAACGAGAATTTATTTCGATTAACAAAGGGGTTTGAACCCATGAGTGATGCTGTTCAAAATCAAAACAAAGCGGTGACACCACCTGCGTCAGCCTATTTTATCGCTGAAAACCGCGAGATGATTGTTCAACACACCTTGTCGGTGCTGGTCGACAATGAATCCGGTGTGCTGGCCCGTGTCATCGGTCTGTTTTCCGGCAGAGGCTATAATATTGAGAGCCTGACTGTTTCCGAAACAGAACATGACCGCCACCTGTCGCGCATCACTATCATTTCCAAAGGTACACCGAAGGTGCTGGAACAGATCAAGCGTCAGTTGGAGCGCATGGTGCCTGTTCACCGCGTCGTGGATCTGACCTTGCGGGCCCACCGTCTTGGCCACGAAAAGCCGCTGGAGCGCGAATTGGCACTCGTCAAGGTGGCGGGTACCGGGAACCACCGTGTTGAAGCGCTGCGCCTTGCCGAAGCCTTTGGGGCTCAGGTCGCCGACGCCAATGTCGGCCACTTTGTGTTTGAAATCACCGGACGTCAGCAAAAGATTGAACAGTTTATTTCGATCATGACCCCGCTGGGGCTTGTTGAAGTCTGCCGCACCGGAATTGCCGCCATGAACCGGGGCGCTGAAGGCATGTAGCGGTTGTTCGACAGCAAAACGCAGTAATTCAACTTGTAATGGGCAACTAAACACATTAGGTAAGGCATCCTTACCTATATGATTGGAAAGTTCCCATGTCCCTGACGACGTTTTTGGCCCTGCTGGTCTTTTCCTTTGTCTCGTCGATTACACCGGGACCCAACAACATCATGCTGTTCGCCTCGGGGGTGAATTTCGGCATGTGGCGCACCATGCCTCATGCGCTGGGTATCGCCTTTGGCTTCGGCGTCCTATTGGCGGCAGTCGGTGGCGGTGTGGGCGTTATTCTGTCGACTGTCCCAGTGCTGTTTCTGGTGATTAAGGTCGCAGGTGGCCTCTATATGCTTTACCTCGCCTGGAAGATCGCCAATTCCGGTCCCGTCGAGGTCAGGGAGGAGGTGGTCAAACCGATGACGTTTCTGCAGGCGGCGCTGTTCCAATGGGTCAACCCAAAGGCCTGGGTTATGGCAACAGTCGCGATGTCGACTTACACGGCCGGGGGCAATTATGCGTTGAACGTTGCGATCGTTGTATTTTCATTTGTCGTATTGAATTTCCCGTCCGTCACTGTGTGGGTAGTATTTGGCACGATGATGCGCAACTTCCTCAAGGACCCGCTGAAACTGCGGATTTTTAACTATCTCATGGCGACGGCACTGGTGTTGTCACTGTGGCCCATGCTGGCGACCTGATCACAACAGTGTCACTATGTGTGATAGCGCACATCGCTTTTTCTTGATTGTGATTAGATTTTCTTCATCGGGGAAATTGACGTTGGATGAAAATCAAATAGCAATTGCCTGATATAACAGGGAAGTGTCGTCTATCGCCCCTGAACGGCCTCTCTGGCCCGTCTCTTTCGCAAGAAAGAGGCGGGCAAACCGGTTGGCCATCCGATCTTGTACCAATAGCGACATTTGATGCCCTTTTACCCGTCTGGATTGACGTGTAGGTTCCAAGCAACATTCTTCATCCGCCGAGCCTTGATGACCATACCACTGCCAAAATCTATCGATGAAACTCTGAAATTGCTGATCGATTCGAGCTATGTCGCTGACCGATCCCTTGCAACGGTTCTTTATCTGTCGCTGAAGATGCAGCGCCCGCTGTTTTTGGAAGGCGAGGCAGGTGTCGGTAAGACTGAAATTGCCAAGGTTCTCGCTGCCGGCCTCGATCGGCCACTAATCCGTCTGCAATGCTATGAAGGTCTCGATATCTCATCATCCGTTTATGAGTGGAACTATGCGGCCCAGATGGTTGATATTCGCATGCGAGAAGCGTCGGGCGACACCAATCGCGACGCCATGGAAGACGATGTCTTTTCTGAGCGTTTTCTGATCCGCCGCCCGATTTTGCAGGCTTTACAGCAGGTCGATGGACGGGCGCCGGTTTTGCTGATCGATGAACTTGACCGGACCGACGAAGCCTTTGAAGCTTTTCTCTTGGAAATTCTGTCGGACTTTCAGGTAACTATTCCGGAACTGGGCACAATCAAGGCGGCCGAACCGCCAATCGTCATCATTACAACCAACCGGACCCGTGAAATTCACGACGCTTTGAAACGCCGTTGTCTCTATCACTGGGTCGACTATCCTGATGCTGAACGCGAGTTGGAAATCGTCAAACTGAAAGTGCCGGGTGTCGATGCACAGCTATCGCGCGAAATTGTGCAATATGTTCAGCGATTGCGGACGATGGAACTGTTCAAAAACCCCGGCATTGCCGAAACCCTCGACTGGGCGACAGCCCTGATCGAACTCGACAAAGTTGCCCTGGATCCCCAGACAGTATCGGACACGCTGGGTGTGATCCTCAAATATCAGGATGACATTGCCGCGATCCAAAGCAGTGAAGGTGCTGAAATTCTGAAAGAAATCAAGTCGGAAGCGCGGACACAGGGTGCCGTTGCGGGCGCCGCTGCACCTGGAGTGTGATTTGAGCCTCACCAGCGATCAGGTCGATGAGGGGAAGCTGTCAAAGAACATCCTCTATTTCGCCCGCGCCTTGCGTGATGCAGGCTTGCGGGTTGGCCCCGCGTCGGTGGTTGATGCGGTTCGTGCCGTCAAAGCGTCGGGCATTGGCAGCCGGGACGATCTTTACTGGACGCTTCACTGTGTTTTCGTCAGCCGTAAAGAAGACCATCCGGTTTTTGACGAGGCGTTCAAATTGTTCTGGCGTTCGCGCGATCTGATGGAGAAAATCATCGAGATGTTTTCGCCGGTGGCCAATCCAGACAAGCCGCCTGAGAAGCAGAAAGCGGGTCAATCGCGAGCAGCTGAGGCGCTGTTTCAACAGGAGGATAAGCCGCGTCAGGACCGCATGGAAATTGAGGTCGACGCGACGCTTTCCATGAGCGCCAACGAAGTGTTGCGCAAGAAAGACTTTGCTCAGATGAGCAGCGATGAGTTCTCCGCCGCACGACTGGCGATAGAGAAACTCCGCCTGCCGGTGGACCAGGTTCGCACCCGTCGATACAAGCCTGCAAATCGGGGCGACGTATTTGATGCGCGTGCAGTTCTGCGCAAGTCGATGGCCACGGGTGGCGATCTGATGTTGCCACGGTTTCGCGAGCCTCGCATGGTGCAACCACCGCTGGTGGTGTTGGCCGACATTTCCGGATCGATGAGCCAGTACAGCCGAATCTTCCTGCATTTCCTGCATGCGCTGACGGATAAGCGCAAACGGGTGCACACTTTCTTGTTTGGCACACGGTTGACCAACATCACCCGGGCGCTGCGTGCAAAGGATCCGGATGAGGCGCTTGATGATGTTTCTGATCAGGTTTTGGACTGGGAAGGTGGAACGCGAATTGGCGAGACGCTGGCCGAGTTCAACCGCGTCTGGGGGCGCCGCGTTTTGGGGCAGGGAGCTGTTGTTTTGTTGATAACCGATGGCTTGGAACGGGCGCGTGATGATGCGGACCTGAAACGGTTGGAGAAGGAAATCGAGCGTTTGCACAAATCCTGCAGGCGACTGATCTGGCTCAACCCTTTGCTGCGCTTTGAGGGATTTGAGCCGCGCGCGGCCGGGGTTCGTACCATGTTGCCACATGTTGATGAGTTCCGCACTGTGCACTCCCTGGAATCTCTGATCGATCTCTGTGCGGCATTAGGGTCAACAAACCCCAATGCGCCACGCCGTTGAATGCAACCCAAATTGTTCTAAATTGGATCCATGATAAAAAATCGAAACGATACATTGGCAATTGCCGAGAAATGGCAGGGTGAAGGTCGCGAGCTTGCATTGGCCACGGTAATCGAGACCTGGGGTTCCGCGCCGCGCCCGGTGGGCAGCCATTTGGTGATCGATTCACAGGGTAATTTTGAGGGATCGGTGTCTGGCGGTTGTGTTGAGGGGGCGGTTGTCTTCGAAGCCGTCGAAGCGATTGAGACAGGGAAGCCTAAAGTGCTGGAGTTTGGCGTTGCCGACGAAACAGCCTGGGAGGTTGGCCTGTCCTGTGGTGGTAAAATTCGGGTTTATGTGGAGCCGGTTACCGGTTCAACAGCAGTTTGAGCGACGGCTGATCGATGGACGCATCTCTTCTCTCAAAAATCAATCAGGCGCGCCAGTCGCGGCAAGCCGTGGCGGTCGTCACTGACATTGACTCTGGCAATCAGCAATTGGTGACGTCGCAGATGGCAGTGTCCGATGAATTGATGGCTGAGGTCGCCAAGCGATTGAAATCGGCCAAATCCGGTATGGTGACATTGGACGGCAAGGAAACCTTTATCCAGGTCCATGTACCATCGCCCCGTCTGGTGATCATTGGCGCGGTGCATATTTCGCAGGCCTTGGTGCCGATGGCGAAGGCCTGTGAGTTTGATATTACTATCATCGATCCGCGCACAGCGTTTGCTTCTCAAGAGCGTTTTCCTGATAGCGACCTGCTGGCAGAGTGGCCCCAGGAAATACTGGACCAGCGTCCATTGGATGCATTTACCGCGCTGGTTGCGGTCACCCATGATCCCAAGATCGATGATATTCCCTTACAGGCAGCGCTAGCAGCAGACTGTTTTTATATTGGTGCGCTGGGCAGCCGAAAAACCCATGGCAAACGGGTTCAGCGCTTTTCTGATGTTGGAATTGCTGAGGCTCAGATGCAGCGCATTCATGCGCCTATTGGACTCGATATTGGTGCATCCAGCCCATCGGAAATCGCCGTTTCCATCATGGCGGAGATCATAGCCACACTGCGTCGGGGAGAGGCTTCTTGAAGTTTGGCGAAGTCCCTGTTCAGGAGGCGAAAGGCGGGCTGGTCGCCCATGCAATCGTCCTGCCAGACCGTCGTTTAAAGAAAGGTCATGTGCTCAGCCAGGATGATTTGCAGCAACTCGTCGACGCTGGTGTTGAGCAACTGACAATTGCCCAGCTTGAAGTTGGTGATGTGGAAGAGAATGCGGCTGCGACCCAGCTTTCAGCACAGCTTACAAGCAATGGCATCGTTGCGGCCGACGCCTTTACCGGACGGGTCAATCTGTATGCCAAAGCGACCGGGATATTCCATGCTGATAGCGGCATTGTTGATCGGTTTAATCGTATTTCTCCGGCGATCACCTTGGCCAGCCTGAACGACGGGGTGTTCGTTGAAGCCGGGCGCATGGTGGCCACAGTGAAAATCATTCCTTTTGCCGTCGAGCAGGAATTTGTCGCCCAGGCTGAGCAGATCATTTCCGGCAATGACGTTCTTTCAGTTGCACAGTCGCGCAGTTTGCAGGTGGGACTGGTTGCCACACAGTTGCCTTCACTAAAACCGGCAACAATGGACAAGACTGCACGGATCCTTGCCGATCGGCTGAAACCATCGCGAAGCACTGTCATTGCTGAGCGGCGGGTCGACCATCATGCAGGTGCAGTCGCATCGGCTTTGGGCGAATTGCAGGACCAATGCGACATGCTGATTGTCTTCGGTGCTTCCGCCATAACGGATCGTCAGGACGTTATCCCAAGCGGTATTGAGCAGGCAGGTGGCACGGTTGATCATTTCGGCATGCCGGTGGACCCAGGCAATTTGCTGTTGCTAGGAAAGCTCAACGGGAAGGTGGTTATCGGTGCACCTGGCTGTGCGCGCAGTCCGGCCGAGAACGGTTTTGACTGGGTGCTGCAACGGGCAATCTGTGATTTGCCGATTGACGAAGCCTATATCACAGGCCTCGGCGTGGGTGGCCTGCTGATGGAAATTAATGCCCGACCGCAACCGCGCGAGGGTTAGGTGAACCCCGATTTTCCCAACAGGATTGTTGCCATTGTCCTGGCCGCCGGGCGGTCAACCCGCATGGGGGAGGCCAACAAGCTGCTTCAACCCTGGCAGGGAAAGCCTCTGGCACTTCATGTTCTCGATGCTGCAAAGGCCGTTTTCAAGGCCTCAGATGTAATTGTGGTGACAGGCCATCAGGCGGATAAGGTCAAACCTGCCCTAGGGACGGGCGTGACGACAGTCCATAACCCAGACTTTGCAACTGGCATGGCCTCCAGTTTGAAGGTTGGACTTGAACAGGCAGTAGGGCTTAATGCCGACGCAGCGCTGATCTTGCTTGGCGACATGCCTCTTGTGAACGCCAACCACATCGAGGCAATGCTCGAGGCAATGCTCGAGGCCAGGCTCGCGGCTAGGCTCAGCGCCAGCACTGCGGCAGATTTTGGATCAGACGTCATTGTCCAGGCAACATCCAACGGCAAGCCGGGCAATCCTGTCTTGTTGCCAAGGTCGCTGTTTGGCGAGTTGATGCTGATCAGTGGTGACCGGGGTGCCCGCTCCATCATTGACGCGCATTGTGGCCAGATCGTTTCCGTTGAGCTTGGCACAGCGGCGGCGAAAGACTTCGATACGCCGGAGGCGTTTGTTCAGAAAGGGCCCTGATCGACCGGCCCAAAAATCGGCTCAAATGCCGCCTTCAGCGCCACATCAACATCATTCACGGTAACCGGCAAGCCTAGGTCCACCAGACTGGTGACGCCGTGTTGTGATACGCCACAGGGCACAATTCCGGAAAAATGCTCCAACTCTGGTTCGACATTGATGGCAATGCCGTGAAATGACACCCATTTGCGCAACCGGATGCCGATTGCAGCGATCTTGTCTTCGGCAATCTCCCCATTTGGTGCCGGTTTAGAAGGGCGTTGAACCCAAACACCAACCCGCTCTTCGCGCCGCTCGCCGATCACGTTGAAGGCATCCAGCGTGTCGATCACCCAGCGTTCAAGCGCTGCGACAAAGGCCCGGACATCGGGCTGGCGCAGTTTCAGATTGAGCATTACATATGCCACCCGTTGCCCGGGGCCATGGTAGGTGTATTGGCCGCCGCGCCCGGTTTCATAGACCGGAAACCGGTCGGGCTCGACGAGGTCATCAGCTTCAGCGCTGGTTCCTGCAGTGTAGAGGGGAGGATGTTCAAGCAACCACACGCATTCTCCAGCTTCACCGGCTGCGATGGCCTGTGCTCTTTGCTCCATCCAGGTGACCGCCACATCATAGTCGATGGGGTCATCGCTGATGATCCATTCAACGCCGCGCAGCTGGTCGCTGGTCGCCGGCAGGAAGGAAGATGAGAGATTGTCGCGTGGCGTATTCATGTTTGTTATGTGGCAAAGGGCAGGGCTGTCGACAAGGGTTGTTTTGTTTTTGCTCCAGAGTGCTTTTGTGCTTGTGTCTGGCCATTGGCTTTGTTACACCGCCGCGACCAGTCAAAAGACGTGGCAAGTGCGGCCGTGGCGGAACTGGTAGACGCGCAGCGTTGAGGTCGCTGTGGGGTAAAACCCGTGGAAGTTCGAGTCTTCTCGGCCGCACCATTTTGCAAGATCTGAGAGTTGCTGAAACTGCGGCTTAGTCGCCTGCAGTTTTTTGTCGTGCGATCAATCTTTGGTTGAGCTTCCAAAGGCCCAGCGCCAGCCCGAGCGTGACCAGACCACACAGCAGAACACTGAGCGGGTGAGCACCCAGCAGTTCGAACCACTGCGTATAAAAGTGTATGGCACCGAAGATTGCCACGACATTAACCACCCAGCGCAGATTGTTTCTCGCGGCCCAGATACCTAACCCCAGCAGGCCCAGAGCCCAAAGGGTTCCAAATGCATAGTCTGGAATGTGAATTCCGGAGCCCGATAAGGTATCGCCCCACAACGAACCAATCCAGAACCCGAAATTGGCCACCAATACCGCCGTTCTGGCAGCAATCAAAGCCACTCTTTCATAGGCAGCGGAGAGCTTCTTCGAAACCAGATAACAAGCCAGCGCCAGAGCTGCCATCAGGATGACGGTAACAGTCGGCTCCTCCATGCCGAGGAAGTAGCTCGCATGGGCGTATCCGGTGCGGGCGCCGATCGTAGAGGCAAGCGCAAGAACGGCGAGTGTCACCAACATGCCGCTGTGGGATAATACTCCCACGAGAGCAAAGCCCGCGGCGATCATCAGGAAGGTGGACACAGCCGCTTCTGTGAGGACGATGATACCGCCAGCCAGCACCAATGCGCCAATCAACACGAAAATATGGGCCAGTATGTCCCAGTCCCTTTGCGGGCGACGGTAGAGCCCCAATCCTGCAACCGTCAGCGCTGCACCCAATGCAATAGCCGCCAAGGGCGTCGGCACCAGCGCCAGCACACCGGCGGCGACAGAAATCACACCAAAGGCAATAAAAATGTTGAGCGCAAGCGACGAAGTGCCGGAGGAGCTGAGCTTCAGCAGTCGGTCGTATTCCTCTTGAGAAATGTCACCGTTTTCAAGAAGTTCAGTTAGGTTGAGTGTGACCTTCATGCGCAATCATCTCCGTTCAGCGCCGCTTTTCAAGGGCGCTGAAATGGTGCGACGAAAACTGAAGCAATGCGCGTTACCGCGGCTGATGACTAGAACTTATGTCCGAGTTTCAGCGCCAAATCGGTCTGACCCGAATTGTTGTCGCCGGCAAGGCCCGCATGCGACATGTGAGAAATCTGTAGCACCATGGTCATGGTATCGGTCAGATTTGCGCCCACGGAAAGAGATTCGCGGAACAACAGGGGAGAACCCAGACCGCGTTTCTGCTTGGTCGCACTGTACCGGACAGGATTCATCTCACCGTTATGAAGCGTGGCGCCAAATGACGATTCGATAAACAGGATTTCACCCAAAGCGTGATGCCAGGTCAAACCGGTATAAACCGAGCTGGGCGAATAGTCGTCCAACGCGATCGTGGCCCCAACGTGCAAACGAGGCGTGAAAACTTCGCGCAAAAAACCTTCCGACTGTTCGTCGCCCATTTCGAAATCAAACGGAGTGAAGAGAACCTCGGCATTTACGCCCGGCAGATTGTATCTGTAATATGACTGACGATCAGGCGTGGGAATGTCGATAAGAGAACCACCAAAACGTGCCTCATCAATCTGCAAATCATTGGCTGTTGCCGGCGCATGTGCGCCTAAGAACGCGGCTCCTGCAGCCAGCAGGGTAATAAACTTGTTTTTCATGAGCCCAAATGCACGTTTTCCTACTCTGCATGGGTCGTAGCATAATCCTGCAGGGTAGGAAACCGTTTCGTGGCGGTTCAGACAAAGATTTTAATTCGATGTTAACGAATTGCCATGTGAGCCGGAGATTGATTCTAGGCTTTTGAATTTATTGCATTTTGTGAGATTTCATGCGGAGTTTTCTGCTGTCTCAACGACCTGTTGTGGTGTCAGATCGGCTGAATCCGGGGCCGCTCGGCGTTGCCAGGGGAAGCGATAGCTGCGGAAGAATAGGTAATATCCGCAGGGCACGAAGAACAGCGTCAGAATCGATGCAATTGCCAATCCGCCAATCATCAACGCGGCCATCGGCTCAAATAACGCGCCACCGGCAATCGCCATGGGCATCAGGCCGAACACTGTGGTCAGTGAGGTCAACATGATGGGCGTCAGACGCTTTTGTGAGGCTGCAACAATGGCGTCGCGCAGCTCCAGCGTCTCGCGCTCAATATCGATTTGATCAATGAGAACGATGGCATTGTTGATGATGATGCCGGCCAGAGAAATCATGCCCAGGATGGCAAAGAAGGAAAGAGGCCGGTCAGTTAGATAAAGCGCAAGTGGTGCGCCGATGATGATCAGCGGAATGGTCATGAATGTCAGCAATACCCTGCGGGCGGAGTTAAACTGAAACATCAGTGCAAACAACATCACCATCAAAGCCAGCGGCACACCGGCAGCAAGCTTTTCGTTGGTTTCGGCACTGTCGGCGGTTTCACCGGCAATCTCGACGATATATTCGGGACCCGGGCTCAGTGATTTGATCGTCTCGGAATTCAGATTCAGCAGGTTTTCAGCGCTCAACAGACTGCTCTTGGCGGAGACTATGATGGTTCGGTTCTGGTTTTCCCGCCGCATTTGCGAAAATTCCAGTTTCGGTGTCAGTGTTGCCACCCGGTCCAGACTGATCAGTTGCCCGGAGGCTGTAACCGACAGGTTCGCAAGGTCTTCAAGACTGTCGCGATAGGGTTTTTCTGCGCGTACAACAATCGGGATTGAATCATTGCCCTCGCGGAACTGGGAGATCTCAGTGCCAGAGAAATAGGCGTTCATGACATTTGAAATCGACTGGGATGTTACGCCAAGCTCGCGCGCCTTGTCCTGGGCCACGTTGATGACAATTTTTAGAGATTTATTGCCCCAATCGTTTTCGTTTTGCACCAGTCCCGGCGCCTCTGCGAAGCCAGCCTCAACCTGCTGCGCAAGATTCAGCAGCGTGTCGCCGTCCGGGCCAGAGATCTTGATTTTGACGATGCCGGACTCCGAGCCCCCCATGGCCAGGCGCTTGATCTTGAATCGTGCAGCTGGATGGTTTTCGAGCAGATAGCGCTGGGCTCTGTCAGACGCCTCGACAGCACCTTGGTAATCATCCGTGTTGATCAGGAAGAAGGCCGTTGCCGGATTGGTATCGGCTGGCGACAATGCCAGATAAAAGCGTGGTCCGCCGGAACCAACATAGGTGGTTACATTGGAGACTTCAGGGTTGATATCCTTGTTGGACAACCATTTTTGAACCGACAGTGCCTCTGCCGTTGTGGCCGAGATCGCGGTGCCTTTTGGCATGTCCTGATAGATCAGGAACTGATTGCGAGCGCTGAGTGGGAACATTTCCTTTTTCAACGGTCCAAACAGGGTAACTGCATAGGCGACGAGGAAATAAGAGAGCGGGATCACCAGCAAGGATACGCTGAGCGCTCTGCGGATCAGCGTGCCATAGCTGCGAACCAGCATGTTGGGTTCGCTTTCCTCTTGGGCTTTCTGTCGGCCGGACAGCCAGACCGTCAGCGCTGGCAAGATATAAAGCGCAGTTATCCAGGAACCCAACAACATGACCCCCACAACCGCGCCCAGTGAGAAGGCGTATTCGCCGGATGTGCCATCGAGAATAAGCAGCGGAATGAAGGCGGAAACAGTCGTAACCGAAGCCACACCCAGCGGCACGGTGAATTGACCACCGGCTTCCTTGGCAGCCTGTTCAGGAATGATGCCCTTTCCCATGCGAGATTGGATGTCTTCTACAACCACAAGCCCGTTATCCACCAACAAACCGAGCGAAATGATCACAGCGGCAATGGAAACCTGTTGTAGTTCCACGCCCAGTTGCAACATGCCCATCAAGGCAAACATCACTGTGAAGGGCACAATACAGGAAATGATGAAGGCGGCGCGCAGTCCCAGAAAGACCAGCATGACAATGAACACCACGCCGAAGGTCTGCGCCACATTGGAAAGCGCATTGTTGATTGAGTCGGTTACTTTGGTTTCCTGATAGGTGGCAAAATTGTAGGCGATGCCGATGGGCTGAGTATTTTCATGCTTTTCGATTTCTGCCTTCAGGTGCTTTCCGACCACTTGAATGTCTTCACCGTCTGACATTTCGACAGCAACCATCACGGCAGGTTGGCCATCAAAATAAACCGGCTTGTCCCTTGGGTCGACATAGCCACGCCTGACGCTGACCAGGTCTTCCAGCCGCACGAAGCCGCTCAAACCTGAGATTTTGGTCAATACCAGACGAATACTCTCAACGTCCTTCAGATCGCCATTGGCTTCCAGAACCATGGCGATCCCACCGGCATCAACTTCTCCGGCCGGTAGTATGACATTTTGAGATTCCAGATCATTCAACACTTGTTGAATTTCGACACCCACAGCGGCGAGTTTGCGGGAGTCAATTTCGAGGTAAATACGCTCGGCCTGTTCGCCGTAGAGGCTGACCTTGCCGACACCATCAAGGGTATAGACGTGATCTCGCAGCTTTTCTGCAGCATCCGACAGTTCGGCGTAATCGAAGCCTTCGCCCGTTACCGCAACGGAGACAACCGTAACATTGCCGTAGTCGGTATTAACGAAAGGGCCCCGTGTTCCAGACGGAAGGGTGCCTTCAACGTCTTTCATCTTGTTGCGAATGTCCTGCTTGATCTGATCAATCTGGGCTTTCGGTACCCAATCGTGGATATCCAGATTAATCTTGCTGTTGCCAGTGGTTATCAGCGTTTTAATTTCGTCAATTTCGGCAATTTCGCGGGCTTTGCGCTCGATCGGTTCGGCGATCAGGTCTTCCATCCGTTCTGGTGACATGCCGGGAAACTGGGCCGAAACAACCACAGTTCGGATTGTGATCGATGGGTCCTCACGCTTGGACAGCGCGGTATAGGAGAGCAGGCCCTGCAACAGCAGGCCGACCATGACGAGGACGGTGAGGCGGGAGTGGCTGATGCCGAATCGGGTCAAAATATCCATCGGAATAACCTACTTGCTATCGTCGAGAAGTTTGACCTTTTGCCCATCCCGCAGGAAAGACACGCCGGCTGATGCCACCCGCTCGCCGGCCTTCAGACCGTCCACTATGATGATCTGATTTTCTCGAACGCCTGCGATCGTGATCTGCCGTTTAACAGCTGTCTCGGTTTCCGGGTCGTAGACATAGACTTCGGTTTGCGAGGGTCGGTTGGGTCCAGCGTCGTCACCGATATTTCCGTAAAGCGGAAGCACGGTTAGGGGTAACAAAAAGCCTTGCCCGGTGGGAACGGTAAATTCCATTGAAATTTCAATGGCCATGCCGGCCTTGAGTGCCGGATCGGTTTCAGTCAACTGGACTACAATGGGAAATGATGAAACCGTATCTGCCTTTGAGCCCAACTCGCTGACAATGCCGGCGAGGACAATACTTGGATTGTCGGCTAGGCGCACCTGAACTTGTTTTCCAACAGCGAGCCGCTGAACCACATCGTAGCTGACCGACAGAGAACTCTCAAAGCCATCGGTCCGGTAAAGAGTAGCAACTGGAGCGCCTGTTGCGACGACACTGAACGATTCAACAAGCACCGAATTGACAATCCCGTCGATGGTCGACCGCAGGTCTGACTTGGTTAGATTTTCCTTGGCGCTTTCCAACTGCTTTTCGGCTTGCTGGAGGGATGCAGCGCTGGTGTTGGCGCCAGTTTGCGCATCATCTAGGTTGGAGCGGGTCGTAACCTTTTTATCAAAAAGTTCCTGTTGCCGTTCCAGACTAGCCAGTGCATTTGCTGCGGTGGCCTCAGCCTGCTTCACTGCCGCCTCGGCAGATTCGACTTGAATTTCCAGGCTTTTGGGGTCGATAGACGCCAGCAATTGTCCCTTTTCGACAACCTGTCCAACTTTCAGGTCTACCGCGCCAAGTTTGCCGCCAATCTCAAACGAGAGCGTGGTTACCTCTGCGGGTTGCAGAACACTGGGGAAGCGGCGAATTGTGGTGGACTGCTGATCCTGCACCTGCACGGTTTTCAGCCCGCGCACTACTGGTTCGGCATTTTGTGCCGAGTCATTCTCAGACTGGCATGCCGACAGCAGTATCGCCGTTGTCGCCAGTATCAAAAATTTCCTCATGACTTTACTCCCGCCAAATTCTGTGAGCGACGATCCCAAATGAAGCTGTGAGACTGGGTGGACCGAACATCTGAATTCGGTACCACAAATATAGCGTCAAATCGAATATGTGGATATTGATGTGCACTGATTATTTGCCGGGTTTTTGTGACAACAACTAGAATCATATATTCAGATGAAGTGTATGCGCTTACCGTTGGGGAAAGTATTTGGCCCTGATTTCGTGGCCCTGACTTCATGGCCCTGACTTCATGGATGAGTGAGAAATCGGTTTGTTGGCTACTTGGAGCATGTGGAATGGGCAAAAGGAATTCGGAATGACAATTTATTCGCAGATCTTTTTCGGCAGTGTTTTGCTGGGTGTTTGTTCGCTGATCCACATCATGCTGCTGGTCGGAGCGATCAAGCTCTTGCGCGCCATGTCACCTGCACAGGGTGTGCAAGCTCGCCGTCCGCTTCAATTGATAAAATTGCTGGTGGTTGGATTTTTCATCGTGTTGCTGGCCCATACGATTCAGGTCTGGTTGTGGGCCGGGTCGTTTATGTTTTTGGGCATCTTCTCCAGTTTTTCAGATGCCATCTATTTCTCCATCGTTACCTATACGACGGTTGGCTATGGCGACGTCACCGTTGGTGGCGGGTTTCGCGTCTATGGTGCTATGGCGGCGATCACCGGTCTGTTGAACTTCGGTCTTAGCACCGCGTTTCTCGTGGGTCTGTTTGAAAGGTTGCTGCACACCAAGTTGCCGCCGCCACCGCAAGCACCTTAGGACTTCCGAACTGGCAAATGCAGATATTTCGCGCAATGTGAATGACTTCCCGTGGTCGCCCGAATCTGCCTATGTTAGGCCAAGGAAGCACCCGCGATTCATGATTCAGCGATGAACGAAGACGAAACCCGCCCCGAAGACGATGCTGCCGCCGTCTCTCCAGACGCGGAGAGCGCTGCTGAGTCCATTTACACGGATGACGGGGTTGTGCTCGAGTCGCTGTTGGAGACAACCCGCCAGGCGATAGCTGATGGCAATTCGGATGCCGTTCAGGAAACACTGGACGGTCTGCACGAATCAGAAGTCGGGGATATTCTGCAAGCGCTTGAAGTTGAAGAGCGCGATCAGATGGTCGAGTTGGCGGGTGAGGCTTTCGACTTTGCCGCTTTGACCGAAGTTGATGAGGCGGTCCGCCTTGGCATTGTCGACAACCTGTCAAATGACAAGGTTGCACAGGCAGTCCGTGAACTCGATTCAGATGACGCTGTCTTTATTCTGGAAGACCTGGAAACCGATGAACGCGAGGACATCCTTGCGCAAATACCGTTTCAGGAACGGATTCGTCTGCGTCGTTCGCTGGACTATCCTGAAGAATCTGCCGGCCGTCGTATGCAGACGGAATTCATAGCGGTTCCACCATTTTGGACCGTCGGTCAAACGATTGACTACATCCGTGCGGGTGACGATCTGCCTGAACGATTTACCGAAATCTTCACGATTGACCACCGGTTTAAGTTGGCTGGATTGCTGGCTTTGGACACCCTGTTGCGGGCGCGGCGCGAAATTGTGGTGGAGGATATTCAGTCGAGCAACGCCTATCCGATCCATGCCGAAATGGACCAGGAAGAGGCGGCGCAGATCTTTGAGCAGTATGACCTTCTGTCAGCTCCGGTGGTCGATGAGAACGATCGTCTGGTCGGTGTTCTGACCATTGATGACGTGGTTGATGTTATTCAGGAAGAGGCGTCGGAGGATATCCGTCGATTGGCCGGTGTCGGTGACGAGGAACTTTCAGATGACGTTCTTTCGATTGCCAAATCCCGCATTGGCTGGTTGACGGTCAATCTTGGTACGGCAATTCTGGCCTCGCTGGTCATCGGCCTGTTCGATGCGACGCTTGAGAAAATGGTGGCGCTTGCCATTTTGATGCCGATTGTTGCTTCAATGGGAGGGAATGCCGGAACACAGACAATGACCGTTGCGGTGCGTGCTTTGGCGACCCGTGATCTTGACACCTATAACGCTAGGCGGATCATCCGAAAGGAGCTGTTGGTGGGCATTATAAATGGTGCTGCCTTTGCGGTGTTGATCGGCGTGGTTGCTGTATTTTGGTTTGGTCAGCCATCCCTTGGCGTGGTGATCGCCATCGCGATGATCATCAACATGATCTTTGCCGCCGCATCCGGCATCTTGATACCGATCACATTGGATAAGCTCGACGCAGACCCGGCGATTGCCTCCAGTGTTTTCGTCACCACTGTTACGGACGTCGTTGGCTTCTTTGCCTTTTTGGGCCTCGCCTCTTGGTGGTTTCACATTTAAGTGCCCTGTAACTACCTTATAACTGCCTGGTAAAAGGCCATCTATTCGTCTAATAAATTGGCGGCATGGTGTTAAACTACGAGCTCAAAATTTGATTGCTGAAATAACGTCAGGTAAACTCTTCTGTCAGTAATTGGAAATGATCGTTTGACTTTCCGCCTAATCATTTATCTAACCCTCGCTGAGGGGTGGGCAATTAATTGCAGTGAGTGGCAATGCGGGAATATTACACAATCACGGAGCTGACGCGCGAATTTGGCGTGTCGACACGGACCATCCGGTTTTATGAAGATGAGGGGCTCATCAAGCCTATGCGTCGCGGGCGAACACGCCTGTTTCGTCCCTCTGACAGAGTTTTGCTGAAACAAATTTTGCGTGGCAAACGCCTCGGCTTTTCCATTGCGGAGATTCGCGAGATCATCAGCATGTATAAAGGTCCCGACGGCGAAGAGGGGCAAATCAAGGCGATGATAACGGGTATCAGCTCAAGACGCGCGGATCTTGAACAAAAGCGGCGCGACATTGAGGATACCCTGCGGGAACTGGATGCCGCAGAGGAAAACTGCTTTGAGCGGCTGGCAGAACTGGGTGTCAGTCAGTAGCTGCAACGGCAAGCTGATGACTTCGTCATAGCTGCGAAAGCAGCAGGGCGAATATCGCAATGGCACCCAGCATTTTGGCAATGCCCCAGTGAAATCGAAACAGCATTACTGCAGATGCTAAGGTCAGAACGACCACCCGCCAATCCAAAGTTGCCAGCTCTGGAACTGATGTCGTTATCCATCCGAAGGTTTGGGTTTCGACATTGTTGAAGAAAACATGCAGCGCAAACCAGATTGACAGGTTGAGGATAACACCGACAACGGCGGCTGTTATTGCCGTTAGCGCGCCTTTCAGCTTCGGCTGGTTGGATATCCACTCGATGTAGGGCGCCCCGGCAAAGATCCACAGGAAGCACGGGGCGAAGGTTGCCCACAATGTCACCACGGCTCCGGCCACAGCCAGCCCAAATCCGCCGTCCTTAAACGCCGCCAGGTAGCCGACGAACTGGGTCACGAGGATCAACGGGCCCGGGGTGGTTTCCGCCAGGCCGAGGCCATCCATCATTTCACCGGCCGTCAGCCAGGCTGAATTCTGGACCACATCCTGGCCCATATAGGCAAGCACCGCATAGGCGCCACCGAAGGTGACGACCGCCAGTTTGGAAAAGAACGCGCCGATTGGATTGAGAATGGAATCCGGTGCTGCGATGTACAGGGCCACCAGGGGACCGAACCAGATCACCAGCCACAAAAGTACAGTGCGTAAAGTTTGGCCAAAATTATGCTTGGTTTCGATCGTTTCGGTTGCGCTGTCGGCCAGGTTGGCGGCAAAAAACCCATAGGCGGCGGCAGCCAGAACAATCAGTGGGTAAGGCAGGGCAAAGAAATAGATGCCTATAAAGGCGAGGCCTGCGATGACCCAGTAATCGGCCCGGTTGAGTGCCTTTTTTGAAACCCTGATCAGCGCTTCGATTACGATGACGATCACCGCCGCCTTCACCCCAAGGAAAATACTTTCCACCAGGGGCAATTGGCCCATCGTCACGTAGAGCGTGGCCAGCGCGAGCATCAATGCCGCGCCGGGCAGGACAAACATCAACCCGGCAATCAAACCACCAATGGTGCCGTGTAAACGCCATCCGGCATAGGTGGCCAGCTGCATGGCTTCAGGACCTGGCAGCAACATGCAAAAGGACAGAGCATTGAGGAAGCGGCTTTCTGAAAGCCAGTTTCGTTCCTCAACCAGTTCGCGATGCATCAGCGCTATTTGCGCCGCTGGTCCACCAAAAGACAGCACGCCGATACGCGCCCAGACGCGGCTTGCTTCAGCAAGACTTGGTTCCAAACTGCTCATTGGGTTGCCGGCCAGTCGTGGGATTCTGAATGGGCATCGCGGGCCCAGCGATAAAAGGCGTCATAGATCAACATTCCGGCTTCGACTTGCGCCAGATCATCGCGATACATGCGCGACAGGCCCAGCGACGCGGCGAGAAGTCCTGCGGCTTCAGGCGCCAGGTCATGGCGGTCAGTATCTGCTCCGCGCACCAAAACAGCCATCCTGTCCAGCGCTTCGCTCCTGATCTGCCACTCCTCGATCATCGTGTCGAAGGTGCAAAATTCGCCATTTTCCCCTCGATGACTCCAATGCACGACGTTCACGTCAAATGGCGTGGCGTTGAATTTTTCGGCCACCTCAAGAACTTCTGCCGGAGGCACAAAGAGAAATTGCGCACGCGGGTCGATAAAGCGTCTTATCAGCCAGGGGCAGGCAATGCGATCAACCTTCGGTCTATGGCGGGTGACCCACAATGTCGTGCCCGCCTTGGTGAGTGGCGGTATTTTTTCGACTGGTACGAGGGGCAAACCAACATCTCGCCAGGCGAAATTGCCACCTTCCAGGCTTTCTGCCGAAATACCTGCCGTGCGCAGCAGAGCGGAAGCCCCGGCGCTCAGTTTTTTGCCCTTTTGGCAAACAATCACAACTCGTTTTCCTTGCAATTCGTCCGCCAGTTCCATGATTTGTGGGAACGGATGGCGCCGTGCAGTCGGGATCAGTCGCGGGTCTTCCTGGAAGTCGGCATCAATGCAAACATCGATGATGACCGGACAATCAGGTGTGCCTATCAGGCGGTTCAGTTGTGATGGGGTTATTTGGGTCGGTGAGGGCATAAAGCATCCTTTACTCGAATTTCTGAGATTGTGGATGCGATACTTGGGCCGGGGCCTCACGGGGTGTTCGCAAACCCCATGGCCGGTTTATGGAACAAGCATTCGCCGCCGTCAAATCACTCATTGGATATGGTTCAGATCCAGCGCCGAACCAGTTTTTGATAATCGGCCCATGCGGTCGGGAAATTGGCCGCAAGATGTTTTTCTTCGCGCTTGATCACCAGTTCGCCCAGAAGAAAGAAAAGGGCCACCGCGCCGAACAAAAACCAGCGGCTGCCCAACGCAAAGCCAAAACCGGCAACCAAAAGCACGTTAGCGAGATAAATCGGATTGCGTGAATGGGCAAATGGCCCGCTGGTCAGCAACTCGGTCGCCGGCTTGTGCGGCATCATGTTGGCCTGATGCTTGCGAAAGGTCAGGAAGGCCCAGACATCCAGCGCCAGGGCAACCACGATCAAAAGGGCTCCAGCGCTGCGCATAAAGCCGGTCACCTGTTCCGGCTCCCAACCCAGCGGCAGAAACGTGTCGAGCAGATAACACAGAACCAGCGTGCCCACCGTCAGCATTGGGGGCAGGGGGTATTTGTTCGGGCTCTCTTTCAACGACGACATGGCGGATTCTCCCTTGTTCCTTGCTCTTTCTGCCTGTGGAAAGCGACTCTGCAAAGCAAATTTTTATGTGACCATATTGACACGTGAGTAAATAGTCACATATAAGAAACCCATGGACGCGATTTTCAAAGCACTGGCTGACGATACAAGGCGAATGATCCTGGATGTTCTGCGTGATCAGGATGGGCAGACCCTTGGTGAGCTGGAACAGAGACTGGCCGGGAAGGGGGTCGAGATGACCCGTTTCGGGGTCATGAAACATCTAAAAGTGCTGGAAGCCGCGTCCCTGGTGATCAGCCGCAAACAGGGGCGATTCAAATATCACCATCTCAATGTGGTGCCGTTGCAGGAGGTCATTGACCGCTGGATCGAACCGTTAACTCAAAAGCCTCTGGCCCGCGCGACGCTGGATTTGAAGGCAAAATTGGAAGGAAAAGTAAAATGAGTGCTTCTGACAAACCTGACTTTGTACTCGAGACCTATATCAAGACCACCCCGGAAAAGCTGTGGAATGCGCTGACCGACGGCGAAATCAGTAAACACTATTTTCAAGGCGACGCCTCGATTGCGAGTTCGTTCGAAGTTGGCGATGAGTATATTTATACCTCAGGCTCTGGCGACCCGATGTTGGTGGGAGAAATCCTGGAAGCCAGTCCCTATACGAGATTGGCCATGACGTTTTTGCCAACTTTCATGGAACGCCCGGAAAAACTGTCCCACAATCTCTACGAAATTGAGGAACTGGCGGAAGTTTGCAAGCTGACGATCTCCCACTTTGGGGTCTCGCCGGAACTTGCCAGTGTGAAAAATGGTTGGGCCAAGATCGCTGCTCGGTTGAAAACCTATCTCGAGACCGGTGAAAGCCTCAGTCTCGCCGAAGCCTGATCAGACTCAGCAATATCAAATACTCCAGGGGCCGGGCGTCATGCGCATCGGCCCCTTTGCTGTTGCACTCAAATTGGGTCAATTCGGGGTTGAGCCACTGCGGAAGATAGGGTTCAACTGAATGACCAATCCGAACATCACTATCTGTGAGGCGACCATGTCAGTGACCATCGAAAAATTTAACGCTGAAGATCGGGACGATTGGTTGGCTCTTTGGGAGGCCTATCTGGTTTTTTACAAGGCGAGCTTGCCTGTGGAGGTTGGCCACCAGACCTGGTTGCGCATGCTCGATGCCGAGGGTGATATTGAAGGTTTCAAGGCGGTAGATGGCGACGGCAAGATGGTGGGTATGGTCACCTACCTCTATCACGGCACCACATGGTCAGCCGGAGCACGGTGTTACCTGCATGACCTGTACACCTTGCCGGAAACCCGGGGGCAGGGCGTTGGCCGTGCGCTGATCAACGCCGTTTACGATGCGGCTCGTGACGCAGGGGCCGAACAAGTTTATTGGCTGACTCAGGAATTCAATTATCAAGGCCGCATATTATACGATAAGGTGGCAGACCAGACGCCCTTCATCAAATATGCTCATAGCTTGTAAACCGTCCTGCACGACCACTCTTTGACCGGAAAGCGCCATCATGATCCCCAACGACGTGCCATCCTTCAATTTCAATCTCGGAGAAGAGGCCGATATGTTGCGTGACAGCGTGCGGTCTTATTCTCAAGACAATATCGCGCCGCTGGCTGCAAAGATTGACAAGGAAGACTGGTTCCCGCGCCACCTTTGGCCAGAAATAGGGGAACTCGGCCTGCACGGTATCACCGTACCGGAAGAGTGGGGAGGTGTTGGTCTTGGTTATCTTGAACATTGCCTGGCAATGGAAGAAATCAGCCGCGCGTCCGCGTCGGTCGGGCTCTCCTATGGTGCTCATTCCAATCTGTGCGTCAATCAACTGTCGCGCTGGGGCAATGATGATCAGAAAACCCGCTATCTTGACAAGCTGGTCAGCGGCGAACACCTGGGTGCATTGGCGATGAGCGAGCCAGGTGCCGGATCTGATGTTGTCTCCATGCGTCTGCGCGCCGACAAGAAGGGGGACCGCTATGTGCTTAACGGTTCCAAATTTTGGATCACCAATGGTCCACAGGCCGATACGATGATCATTTATGCCAAGACTGACATGGATGCCGGTCCAAAGGGGATCACTGCGTTTCTGGTTGAGAAGGATTTCCCCGGTTTTTCGGTTGCACAAAAACTCGATAAACTGGGCATGCGTGGCTCCGAAACCGGCGAATTGGTTTTCGAAAACTGCGAAGTTCCGGAAGAAAACGTGCTCGGTAAAATCAATGGCGGCGTGGCCGTACTGATGTCGGGTCTGGACTATGAGCGCTCGGTTCTTGCTGCCGGCGCCATCGGCATTATGCAGGCGTCGATGGATATAGTCTTGCCCTATATTCATGAGCGCAAACAGTTTGGTGAACCTATTGGCATGTTCCAACTGGTCCAGGCCAAGGTGGCCGATATGTATGTTGGCATGAATGCCAGCCGGGCCTATGTCTATTCAGTCGCCCAGGCATGTGATCGGGGCGAAACCACCCGTGAGGACGCTGCAGGAGCGATTTTGTTTGCCGCTGAAAAGGCCACCCAGATGGCGCTTGATGCGATCCAGCTGTTAGGTGGCAATGGCTATATCAACGAATATGCGACGGGGCGTTTGCTGCGTGATGCCAAGCTTTATGAGATTGGCGCGGGCACCAGCGAAATCCGCCGTATGTTGATTGGCCGCGAGCTGTTTCAAAAAACGGCCTGAAGTGCACAAACTTCATTAACCAAGCAATCAATCTGGAGCATGGATTTTGCCCGGATTCACTGAGATTTATTGATTCCGGGACAGGGTATCGTCGTGGGAACGGTGATGACTCTATTTACGCAAGATAACGCCCTGGATTTCAAAGGCAGCGAGTATGCGAAGCTCTTCGCAGGCTCCGGTGCGTCCGCGTTCCAGAGCCCGCTTTGGCTTGATAGTTTTTACAGGCATTTGGCGCCTTACAGGGGGGCAGACAAACTCGTCATTTCATTGCGCGATCAGGTTGGTGAACTGGTTGGGCTCGTTCCGATGATCCGACGCAGGAAGTCGGGTTTGACGCTGATCGAAGCAACAGATCTTGGCGTCAGCGACTATTCGGCTCCCGTGCTGAGCGATGCGGCGCGCGAAATGCTGCGCGGTGATGCTCAAGTGCAGGCCAGTTTTGTCAAGGCGATCGGCGCACATGATATCCTTCGCATCCAACCGGTGCTGCCCGATCACATTGATGATTGGCAATCACTGCTTAACAGCGGGCCAGAAGCCGCTGGCTTCAGTGCACATGCAGTTGGATTGTATCCGCCATTTGATCGGTGGCGGGGGAACAATCTCGACAGGAAACTGTCCGGCATGGTGGCCCGCAAAGGTAAGCGCTGGAAGAAACAGCACAAGGTGGAGCTGGAACATCTGCAAGATCCTTCCAGCATTAAACTAGCGATCAAAAATCTCGCCCGTCTCCGGCAGGACCGGTTTGAGGGCGATCCCATTCAGGAACCCGCGGTTGCGGATTTTTACGCATCAGTTGCATCAAGCTACCACTGCGGCGGCGTCTCCATTGCTGCAGTTGATGCCTCGGCATCCGCCAACACAACAGTGGCGGCAGCCGAAACCTGGGTGCTGAGTTCCGACGGTTCGGTTGCCGGCATCTTGTTCGGTCTCACACACTTGGGCGCTTTCCACTATCTGCTGATTGGGGCGGACTATGACACCCATGGACGTCACTCGCCCGGCTTGCAGATGTATGACTGGATCATTGAAGACTGGATGGCGCGCGGTGGTACAAGCTTTGACTTCACTATTGGTGATGAACCGTTCAAACAGCAATTCGGCACGACGGCCCGACCGATGTCGCGCTTTTTGCGGGCTGGCAGCTTGAAGGGCCGCATGGCGATGGCACTGTTGGGCAATAAGTTGCGAAGAGCCAATGGCTGATATGCTGAAAAACTCAGTGATTATTGCGGCTCACCCGGACGATGAGTTGTTGTGGTTTGGTGCAATTCTCAAGCGCGTTGATCAGGTGATTGTCGTGTTTGAAGACTTTTGGCCCGATCCTGCCATGGGACCTGCACGGGCCGATGCGTTGATCAATTTCCCGCGCGACGGTGTTCGCAGTCTGAGATTGCCTGAAGCGGCGAGTTATGGCTGTGCGGACTGGGAAAATCCAAAACTGTCGCCATGGGGTATTGAACTGAGCCGCCAGTGCGAATTGCGCGATGCTAAGCAAATCGCCAAACGCCTGTTGGGCAAATCAAATGCTCCACGTGCTGGAATTCGCGCCACTTACAAGAACAATTTCAAGTCTCTGGTTGATCAGCTCGGCGGCGTGCTGACGGCGGATATGAATGTTTTCACTCATAATCCGTGGGGAGAATATGGCCACGAGGACCATGTTCTGGTGCACCGGGCGGTAGCAGACCTGCGCCGCGAAATTGGTTTCAAACTTTGGATGTCGAACTATTGCACCGAACGGGCATTGCCGCTGGCGACAACCTACTTCGATAGCGCCGAACCACAATTCGAAGAACTTGCCGTCGACAAAATATTTGCCGATCAGGTTGCGCAGGTCTATCGCGAGGCCGGTTGCTGGACCTGGGCGGACGACTGGAAGTGGTTCAATACGGAATGCTATATGCAGGCACCACAGGCGCAGAAAATGTTGAAAAATCAGGGGCATCTGTTCCCCCTGAATATGTTCAACATCGACCCGGTTTAGGGCTCGCCCAAACGTTTTCCACAATCTCAGCGCCTGAACGCCAAATGAACACGGTGCTCAAATTGTGTTCAGCCGCGCCTGGCTAACTTGTCCTCGTCATCAACGAACCCGCCCCCTCCCAGGTTTCGCAAACTAAGGGTTCACAAGGAAAGAACAGATCATGTCTTCAAGTATCGCAAAGAGCACAACCATCACTTTGACTTCCGTTGCCATCGTTACAGCTTTCACTCTGCTGATGAGTGGCCTCGTTGCCTCACAGGCATCCGCCGCTGGCTATACGGTTGAAGATACCGCAATCACTGACAACTTTCCCAATTGGGATCGGCTGAACATCCGCAAATGGCCTGCTGCCCATTCCAAAAAAGTGGCGCAGATCAAACGTAACCGCATTGTCCATGTTGAGCGCTGCATAATCAAGGAAGGTGCCGACTGGTGCAAAATCCGTAAGGGCTGGAAGAAAGGCTGGGTCAACGGCCGCTTCCTGCGCACCGGTCATTTCAACTACGCCAACCACCATCCCTGGTACTAAGCCAAAATATCTCCAAGGCCCCGGCAGAGCTGGACATCCAGCCAATTGTCTCTTCCCGACAATTGGCTGGTTTTCTATTTGTGAAGGTCAGTTTTGTTTGGCCACACACATGTCGCGCTTTTCAAGCAAACGGTTATGTTGAGCTTCCGAAAGTCGACGTGTCATGAATGGGGTCAACAGGTCTTCGCGCTGCATGTCATCGATCATGCAAGTGCAATAGGCCTTGCAGAACTGCTCGGTGCGGGTGTTGGCGCAACTGACCTGACATTGCGCCACAAAGCCGTTGGCGTAATCCGGCTGGGCAATAAAGGTCGTAAACAGATAAACCATGCCCATCAGGATTGGTTGGTGAACCAGATAGAAAATCAGAGAGTTACGGCCAAAAAACGAGAGCGGGCGCTGCAGTGGGGTGGGCAGATTGATCTCGGCGAGGCTTTCCCAAGCGCCACGTTTGCCCATCAAGATCGCAACCGCAATACCTACCAAAACTGGCGTCAGCCAGGGGAACAGGGGGACGTAGTCATTGGCCTGTGGCGCGACGGGGGCCAGTCCCACCCACCACAGTGCCGGCAGTGCAAATATCTCGTGGGAAAACCCTTTTTCGACGGCAAAGACGCCTGCCGCTGCGGCGATGACGGCGGGCCAAGGCAGCTTAAGAAAGGCCAGCCCAATCAGGCTGAACAGGGCAATGCCGTGCAGAATGCCGAAAAAGATAAACCCCCCTGGCACAAACCACGTTGCTGCAGAAATGAGGGCTGCTGCTCCCGCAACCTGAGCAAGGCGTTTCCAGACGGACGGCCACCGAATGCCGTTCCCGTGGGCCAGAAAGAGACTGACACCGACCAAAAACAGGAAGCTGGTGGCGATTGAGCGGGCAAAATACAGCCAGCCGCCCTGTAGAGTGGTGGCCGGGGCCATCCACCCGAAGAACTCCAGATCCCAGGCAAAATGGTAGATCGCCATCGCAACTAAGGCGATGCCACGGGCAACGTCGAGCACGACAATGCGCCGTGACGAGGCGGATGACGGCGGCGGCGAGGAAGAACTCTGGGATGAGGCGGTCACAAGTTTGGCCTTCATTGAGGGAGTGCTATACCGATAGCATCTCAATTGAGTTGTGCAAGCACAGCTCATTTCTCGTGATAGCAGGATGGGCTGAATGAAAACTCTCAAGGCCAACGGCGCAGAAATCCCCGCTTTGGGGCTGGGAACCTTCGGTCTTAAGGGCCCGCAATGTGTGGACATTGTCACCAAAGCTCTGAGGGCGGGCTATCGCCATATTGATACGGCGGCGTTTTATGAAAACGAGGAGCCGATCGGTGCAGCAATTGCGGCAAGCGGCATTCCTCGCGATGAGCTGTTTATCACCACCAAAGTTTGGCCTTCGGAGATCAGCCAGGGAGCGTTTCAAAAGTCGGTGGAAGCCAGCCTCAGTCGGCTTGGTCTTGAGCAGGTCGATCTGTTGTTAATTCACTGGCCGCCTCAAAATGACGACATTGCTGAATGGGCCCGATTGCTTTGCGAAGCTGCCAGAAAAGGACAGGCCCGTCATATTGGTGTTTCAAATTTCACCACCACCCTGTTGGATAAGATGGTGGAAGCCTGTGAATTGCCACTCGTCGTCAACCAGGTGGAATGTCACCCCTATCTTGACCAGACGAAAATTCGCGCGGCATGCAGCCGACATGGGATGGCCCTGATGGCCTATTGCCCGTTGGGGAAGGGGCGAGAACTGATAGAGGAACCTGTGATCACAGCCCTTGCGAGCGAATATGAGCGCAGCCCGGCGCAGATAGTGTTGCGTTGGCATATTCAGCACCAGGACGCTGGAGCGATTCCCAAAACGGCGACGCCGGAACGTCTTTTGGGAAATCTCGATATCTTCGATTTCGAGCTTTCAGACGCCGACATGGCGCGGATCAACACATTGAAGGAAAACCATATCCGCATTTGCGACTATCTATTTTCCCCGCAATGGGATGCCCCGTGATTGATGTGACGGGACAATGAGCTAAGCTTGGCGTTCCATGTTTGCCACAAGCCAGGGCCGATCTGATGCGCACATTTGCACAAATCTATGACATAGCTGCCGAGCGCAAAGGCGGTTCTAAAGCTTTGGAACAGTTGCTGGGACCGGCATCAGGTGCCGTGGACTTGGCTCAAATTCCCAACGATCGCTGGCTCGCCAAAATGGCGCAGTGCATTTTCAACGCGGGCTTCAACTGGAAGGTGGTCGAGGCCAAGTGGCCAGGCTTTGAAGCAGCCTTTGACGGATTCGACCCCGGCAGGGTGGCCATGTATCATGATGATGATTTTGCTCGGCTGGTTTCGGACGCGCGCATTGTGCGGCATGGAGGCAAGATCAGATCAGTCCATGAAAACGCTGTTTTTGTCTGTGATGTGGTGCGCGAGACTGGCAGTTTTGGCAAATTTATTGCTGACTGGCCACAGGATGATTTCATCGGCTTGCTGGACGTTTTGAAGAAACGTGGCTCGCGGTTGGGCGGCAATACCGGCACTTACTTTTTGCGCTTTATGGGCAAGGACAGTTTCATCCTATCCAGCGATGTCACTGGTCGACTTGTTGCAGAAAATGTCATCGACAAGCCAGCCACCTCAAAAAAGGCGCTTCGGCAAGTGCAGGATGCGTTCAACACCTGGAGCGACGAATCGGGCCGTGGGCTGACGCAAATCAGCCGTGTGCTGGCCATGAGTGTTGGTTGAATAATGAACCTGGGGTGAGAAAAGGAGCTTGAATGCTGGAGGGTTTGCAGGCCGAAGTGATTGAGCTGGCAAGCGATGCTTGGCGCGTCGTTTTTCAAGCTTGGACAATCTATCAAATTCTGATCATCGCCGCGGCGTTCGCATTGGCCTGGTTCATTTCCAAGCGGACCGAACCCCCGCTGGAAGCCTGGATCCGACAACAGTCTTTGAATGCCGGTTTCCTGCGCTTGCTGGCGGCATTGTTGCGCCGGGTGGAATGGATCGTCTTTGTGGCTTTGGTTGGCGGTGCTTACCTGATTGTGTCCAGCACAACTTGGCCCTCGCGCGCATTCTTTTTGAAGCTTGTGTTCAACCTTGGACTTGCCTGGTTGGTCGTCAGTGTATTGTCGCGGATCATTCGCTCCAGACAATTGTCCAATTGGGTTGCCGTCCTGGCATGGGTGTTGGCAGCGCTCAACCTGACCGGCTATCTCGACCCCACAGCACAGGCGCTTGACGCTTTGGCGTTCAATCTGGGCGAAGTCCGCCTCTCGTTACTTTTGCTGATCAAGTCTGTGGCATTGCTGATTGGTTTGACATGGCTGGCCAGCAATACCGGCAATTTCATCGAGCGCCGGGTGCAGATGATGCCCGACCTGACGCCGAGCCTGCAGGTGTTGATCGGTAAATTTATCAAGATCGCTCTGGTGGTCGCGGCGGTGGTCCTTGCTTTGAATGCCGTTGGCATCGACCTTACTGTGTTTGCAGTATTCTCAGGTGCCATTGGTGTTGGCCTGGGTTTTGGGCTGCAAAAAGTCGTTTCCAACTTCATCTCTGGCGTCATCATCCTGCTCGACAAGTCGATCAAGCCCGGCGATACGATTTCGCTTGGCGAAACGTTCGGTTGGATTCGTGAACTGCGATCGCGCTACGTTTCCGTGGTAACACGGGACGGCAGAGAATATTTGATCCCCAATGAAGACTTCATCACTGAAAAAGTGATCAATTGGTCTTTCACTGACAAGCTGGTGCGGTTGGATGTGGAGTTCGGTGTGTCTTACAACAGCAATCCCCACGAAGTATCGCGGCTGGCCATCGAAGCTGTCGAAGCCGTGGAAAGGGTGAGCAGCGTCAAGAAGCCGGTTTGCTGGTTGACTGAGTTCGGCGATTCATCGTTGAACTTTAAGGCCCGTTTCTGGATCTCCGATCCACAGGGCGGGCTTACCAATATTCGCGGGCAGGTTATGTTGGCTCTATGGGATGCATTTGAGGCCAATGGAATCGCTATTCCCTATCCCCATCGTGAGATCATCATGCAAGCGCCTGCATCGGCTGTGCCGACAGCAAACTCGGCCGCGCCGACAGCAAAATCGACCGCGAAAAAGAGCCGAAAGTGAGTTTCTGAGTCGCTCTGACGCCGCCGTTCTGCCTTATTTCCAAACGAGTTGTTAACCGTTTTTTAACAACTGTGACGTGCCTAACTCATTGAAAAGATTGATGCCATGCGCTGAGTGCATGGCTGGATTGCTGGATTCGTCACGAAACTGCCACATTTGCTGTTGCTTGCTTCAACCCATCGGCCTATACCCGCGCCGATTGTTGTATCTGGCACCGAAATTTAGCCGGAAATTTGTAGCGAAATCTGGGGCAAAATGGACGAATCTGTCGAAAAATCCTGTTGGGGAATTACCCTTTGGGCCATCGCAATTGTGCTGGTTGTGGCCTTGGTCGGATCCTTCGTCCTGGGTACGGATGCCAGCGTCAGCGCCACAACATCGATGACAGTTTCCAGCTAATTTGGGTAACTGACAAAACCGTTCTTGGCGTAACGGGTTCGCTTTGTTAGCTTGCAGTCATTCTCTGCAAAACATGCGATAATTCATGAAAAAAACAGCCGAACAACTGGTCGCCGAGGCCACAGCCGAAATTGTTACACTAAAGCCCGAAGAAGCGTTGGCCATGCAACAGGCTGGCGAGGCGGTTATTGTGGACATCCGCGATATCCGCGAACTGGCACGCGAGGGCAAGGTGCCTGACGCTGTACACGCTCCCCGCGGCATGTTGGAATTCTGGGTTGATCCTTCGAGCAAGTACCATCGCGACGTGTTTGCCCAGACCGGCAAGACTTACATTTTCTTTTGTGCCGCCGCCTGGCGCTCAGCGCTCGCGACCCGCGACCTGCAGAATATGGGACTGGCTCCGGTGGCTCATATTGAAGGCGGCTTTGCCCAATGGCGTGAATCCGGCTTGCCGGTCACAACTCCTGAACCAAAGCCTGCCAAGTGAGTGTCTTAAAGCCCCTTATCGCCCAAAAAGGGCCTGAAGCCGAACGCAACGCGCAGGCGTGGGCAGAGCTCATAGAAGAGCTTGATGTTGCTGAAAACACAGCAGCTCAGGGTGGGCCGGAAAAATCCCGCCAACGCCATCTCGATAGGGGTAAGTTATTGCCCCGAGAGCGGGTCATGCGGCTGCTTGATCCGAGCACCCCGTTTCTGGAACTGTCACCACTGGCGGCGAAGGGACTTTATGATGAGGACATTCACAGCGCCGGGATCATTACCGGGGTAGGTCAGGTTGAAGGACGTCAATGCGTCATCATCTGCAACGATGCGACCATCAAGGGCGGCACTTTTTATCCGATGACGGTCAAAAAGCAGTTGCGGGCTCAAGATGTCGCTTCCGAAAATCATCTGCCCTGCATCTATCTGGTCGATAGTGGTGGTGCCAATCTCCCCCATCATACCGAGGCTTTCCCGGATAAGGATCATTTCGGACGTGCCTTTTACAATCAGGCCAATATGTCGGCACGGGGCATTCCACAGATTGCCTGTGTGATGGGATCCTGCACAGCCGGTGGCGCTTATGTGCCGGCCATGTCGGATGAGGCGGTCATTGTCAAAAACCAAGGCACAATCTTCCTGGGCGGTCCGCCTTTGGTGAAGGCGGCAACAGGCGAAGAAGTATCGGCTGAGGACCTGGGCGGTGCCGATGTCCATACGCGGC
Organism: Rhizobiaceae bacterium; assembly: GCA_039969995.1. Classification (GTDB taxonomy): domain Bacteria; phylum Pseudomonadota; class Alphaproteobacteria; order Rhizobiales; family Rhizobiaceae; genus Pseudahrensia. The sequence goes on along the minus strand of JBDVMU010000013.1, from coordinate 197,427 downwards.
TTTCTGGTGTGGCCGATCATTTGGCTGAAAACGATGTCCACGCGCTGGAAATTGTGCGGTCGATCGTTCGGGGGCTCAACCACACCCCGCAAATGCCGGTCAAGATCCGTGACGTTGAAGAACCGCTGTTCGAAATCGAGGAGTTGGAAACAGTCGTTCCTGTCGATCTGCGCAAGCAATATGATATTCGTGAAATCATTGCGCGGCTGGTTGATGGCTCACGCTTTGACGAGTTCAAGGCCCGTTACGGCACAACTTTGGTCACCGGATTCGCCCATCTTCATGGCATGCCCATCGGCATCATTGGCAATAACGGAATTCTGTTTTCAGAATCCTCGCTGAAAGGCGCGCATTTCATCGAATTGTGCTGTCAGCGCAAGATTCCTCTGCTGTTCCTGCAGAACATTACAGGTTTCATGGTTGGTCGTGAGCATGAAACCGGCGGCATCGCAAAAGATGGCGCGAAGCTGGTCAGTGCAGTCGCCTGCGCCCAGGTGCCGAAACTGACCCTGGTGGTGGGCGGCTCCTACGGAGCCGGCAATTACGGCATGTGTGGCCGCTCCTATTCACCGCGTTTCATGTACATGTGGCCCAATGCCCGAATTTCAGTGATGGGCGGTGAGCAGGCAGCCTCCGTTCTGGCGACTGTCAAACGCGAGGGAATGGAACGACGTGGCGAAGAATGGTCCGAAATTGAAGAGGCCGAGTTCAAACAGCCGATTGTCGAGAAATTCGAGGAGGAGGGGCATCCCTATTACTCGACGGCACGGATCTGGGACGACGGCATAATTCGTCCGCGCGATACCCGTCGCATTCTCGCCTTGTCTTTGGCCGCAAGCCTCAATGCACCAATCCCGGACATGAAGTTCGGCGTGTTCCGGATGTAGCTTTTGGAGTTTGGCCTCACATTCTATGTTGTTGCTGCCCTGGTTGTGTTTCTGACTGGTATTTCCAAGGCAGGATTTGGCGCTGGTGTTGAAATGATGGCGGTACCCGTCATGGCGCTGTTGATCTCTCCGGTGGCCGCTGCGGGTATCATGCTGCCGATCCTGCTGGCCATTGATGCCGCCAACCTGTGGCGCTATCGCGCCGATTGGCAGCGTTCGATGGTGTTTGTGCTTTTGCCCGCGGCCCTGATCGGCATTGTGATCGGCACAATGACCTTCCAATTTCTGTCGCAGGAGTGGATCCGGCTGGGACTTGGTGTGCTGACGCTGGCGTTTGTGGCGCAGAGAATGCTGGTGCCAGCAGATGGTCCCGGCGCATCGTTTTCCAGACCGGTAACGGTTGCGCTTGCCAGTTTGGGGGGCTTTACCAGCTTTGTGGCGCATGCGGGCGGCCCCCCGCTGAAAATGATCCTGTTGTCGCACAACCTGCCAAGCCGCCAGTTTGTTGCCACCAATTCCTACCTGTTTGCCACCATAAACGCTCTGAAGATTGTCCCATATATTTGGTTGGGGCAGTTTTCAGTGCAGAACATGGCAACCAGTCTGTCTCTGGCACCTTTCGTATTATTGGGTGTTCCCATTGGTTTTTGGCTCAATGGCGTGGTGACCCAGGTTTGGTTCAACCGGATCATATTTGGCGCGCTGATCATTGCAGGCATTAAGTTGGTCTGGGACGGCTCTGTTGTATTGATCAGCTGATTTTCAAAATTGCATCCCGTACTGTATGGTTCGGGTATGGCTGACGAATCGAATCCGGCTAAAAACGAGGTACGGCGCTTGCAGATCCTGCGGGCGACCTTGCGGTTGTTGCGCAAGCACGGCTCGGCAATAACCACGGCGCAGATTGCTGCCGAAGCTCATTGTTCCAAGGAAACGCTTTACAACTGGTTTGGTGATCGGGATGGAATCATGCTGGCTCTCGCCCATGAACAGGCCAATGGCATGCGGCAGGCCATGGCTGACCGCTTCGCCAGCGCCCAGGGTAATCTGGAGGCCCGGTTGAGTTCATGCGCAACTCTGTTGCTCGATATCATGACCGGTGATGCGGCATTGGCCGTCAATCGGGTGGCAATGGCCCAGTGCAGCAGTGAAGACAGCGAAATCGGTCGCGCCGTCATGTCTGATTGGAGCGAACAGGTGGCCGCACCGTTTATGGAGTTGTTCCAGCAAGGCAACGAGAGCGGCGAGTTGGCGGTTCATAGTCCCCAGGAGGCGTTTGAGAACTTCGTTGGGCTGTTGGTGGGGGACCGCCAACGGCGGTTGCTGTTGGGGGAAGACATGCGACCGGAACCGGCAGCGATGAAGGCCATCGCTGCAAAAGCTGTGCAACGCTGGCTGATCCTCTATCGGCGTTGATGTTCCCATTGTGTTCCATGGGTATTGGTTCTAAGTTTCCAATTCAATTCCCCTGCGATTCCGGTCAGCTATGCAATTTTCAACTGAACAGGACGCCGCTCTTGTCGCTGTTTCAGATTGGCTGAAACAGGGCTTCCCCCAGGTTTTTCGCCTGTTTGGCTATGCTGGCACCGGAAAAACGACGCTTGCCCGCTATTTGGCTGAAGGGGTTGATGGCGATGTGCTGTTTGCCGCCTTTACCGGCAAGGCAGCGATGGTTCTGCGTTCGCGAGGAGCCAAGAAGGCCAGCACAATTCACTCCCTGATTTACCGGCCTCGAGGCGAGGAGCTGGTTGAAGACGAGGATACAGGCAAGTCCGCGATGACGCCGCTGTTCACGCTTAACCGGCAGAGCCCAGTGGCCTCGGCCTCACTGATCGTCATCGATGAATGTTCGATGGTCGATGAGGATTTGGGGCGCGATCTTTTGTCATTTGGCACACCGGTCCTGGTGTTAGGCGACCCCGGGCAATTGCCGCCGGTCTCTGGTGGCGGGTTTTTTACCGACCATGAGCCGGATGTGTTGCTGGAATCGATCCACCGTCAAGCAAGGGATAATCCAATCATCGACCTGGCTCAGATGGTGCGGGAAGGGGAGACGTTGCCCTATGGAGAATTTGGCAACAGTTCGGTAATCCACCGCAGTGATGTTGATCAAGCAGAGGTTTTGAAGGCCGATCAGGTGCTGGTCGGTACCAACAAGACCCGCCGCCGCTATAATCAGCGCCTGCGTGATCTGAACGAGTTTCAGGGGCCACTTCCGGCGGCGGGGGACAAATTGGTCGCATTGCGCAATGATCCTGCCAAGGGGTTGTTGAACGGTTCGCTGTGGCAGGTAACGTCTGCGCCGAACAGCGCCAAGGCGTTTATGAACCTGCTGATTTCTTCTGAAGATGACGGCATGGAACGCATGTCGGCAAAAATTCGGGTCTTGAAAGCAGCCTTTGAAAATCCAGAAGAAGAAGTGCCGTGGCAGATGAAACGGCGTTATGACGACTTTGACTATGGCTATGCACTGACGGTCCATAAAGCCCAGGGTTCTCAATGGGATAATGTCTATCTGTTCGACGAAAGCTGGGCTTTTCGGGAACACAGTCAGCGTTGGCTTTATACGGCGATCACCCGGGCAGCTGACAAAATCACCATCGTCAAATAGGGCTAGATTCCGCCCCCTTATGGTTAAAACCTTATTAACACTTCCGGCGCAGGCTGAACTCAGTAGACGATCCGGAGAACTGTTGAGTGAAGGTTCAGTGTGTGAACCGGTTCGAGAACGTGCTCGCTGGAGCCGAATAAACCTCCCGTGAGCTCGGTGCTTGAACCGAGATTGGAGGTTGAAATGTCAACATCAATAAAAAAGAAGTTAGCCAGGATGGGGCTGGTTGCCGGCATGGCCGCTGCTGCCGTGCTGTTGCCCTTGGCAATGGTCAACGAAAGCTCCGCCATGGTGCGGGTTTGCGGCGAGCGGGTCAAAATGACCAAGATGCTGAGCGGCAAATATCAGGAGAAACCCAAGGCAATTGGCGTTTCCGCAACGGGCAAATCGGTGCTTGAAGTGTTTACGTCGAGTAAGGGTAGTTGGACCCTGCTTATGACAACTGCAAAGGGCATGACCTGCATCATGGGTGCGGGGCATTCCTGGCAGGACCAGGACCAGACCAAATTCTTGCCGAAGACCTAAATTTAGCGCCTTTCCAAGCCACATGGGTCTCGGGGACCGTCAAAGCCCCATCGAGCGCACTGGCGGTGCCATTGAGCTGACAAACAGCCCGATGCCCATCAGCGTCAGCACGGCTCCACCAAGAATTGCAACATAGGCGCCCATACGCTCGCCCCATGTGCTTGAAGCGCCGAGCAGGCGCATGGCGAAGTTGCGAGCTCCTACCGACGTAATGGCGAGGGCGGATACGGTTATCGCTGTGCCAAGTGACATGGCCAGAACAGCAAGGATCCCGGCCCAGGCAACATCGGCATAGCGGGCAAAAATCAAAACCAGAACGGCGCCCGTGCAGGGGCGTAGGCCGATTGACAACACAACCCCCAGTGTGGTGCGCCAATCTGTGGCTTCGTGAACCTGCTTGTTGGTTGGCATATGAGCATGCCCGCATGTGGTACAGATGGCGTCATCAGCGTGGACGTGGAGATGATGCCCGTGAGCATGATTGTGATCGTGCCCGTGATCGTGCCCGTGATGAGCATTGTCGTGATGATCGTGATCATGTTCGTGATCATGTTCGTGATTATGGGCAGAGGTGGGCTTGTGTGCTTGATAGGCGGCTTTCAGCCCGCGCCAGATAAGCACCAGGCCAATCAAAACCACGAGCCCGAAGGCCAACCGTTCACTCCAGGCGACGGCTATCTTGGTGTCGCGTGCCGCCAGTCCGAAAAGCAGGAACAGTCCGTACACCAGTGCGATTGCCACGATGCCCTGCGTCAGTGAAGAAAGCGCGGCCAGACCAATGCTTTTCTTGATTTTTTCCGGCTGGCTCAGCAGGTAGGTCGACAGGATTACCTTGCCATGACCGGGCCCTGCAGCATGCAGCACGCCATAAACGAAGCTGCTGAAGATCAGCGCGAAAGAAGTGGCAAAACTGGTCTCGTCAGCTAATGAACTGACACTGTCGGTTAGAATTTTGTGAAACCGGCGAACTTCCTCATAGACCCAGGCAAGCAGGTGCACATAGGTGTCATAGAGTGGCCCGGCGACAAGCACGACGGTCAGCGCCAGTAGGAAGAAACCCACCAGGCCAGGCGATTTTGCCAGATTGCGGACTAGTTGCATTTAATTGTCACCCACTCGGCGAAACTGGCACCTAATCCGCCGCCGGAGTTTTCGTCGCGACCCAACGAACTGGCGAATGCCATTACATCCTCGTCTGGATCGGCAAGGTCAACGCCTGCAGTGCAATTGTCGATGGTGGCTGGAACGATTTTGCCGTAGCTCTTGGGTTCAAAATTCATCGCGATGTAAAATTCATCGTCGTAGATGGAAAAGCGCAAAGGTGTTTTTTCCAGCGATACCGCAGCCTTAAAGGGGACGTAAAAGGAAAGCTGAAGCTGCCTTTCTTTCAATGTGGCGGCCAAAGGCTGTGCTTTCGCCAGTTTCGGCACCGCCGCCTTTTTGTCGAAAACCGTGAAATAGTTGATCACCTGGATGTTGCCGAGAATTTCATCGAGCAGGGCATTCAACTCGTTTTGCTCAGCCACGCCATTTTTGTTTTGATCCTGTCCATCCACGGCATAGGCGGTGAAGAACTCATCAAACGCCCAATTATAGGTCAGGCCAGAAACGTTTCCGTCAAAGTCGAATTTGGCGGTTACTTCCATCGTGACAAATTCGTGCGGATGGGCCTGGGCGGGTGCTGGTTGCAGCAGTGCAAATGCGCAGCTTAACGACAGCAGTGCCGGGGCAAGATTTTTGAGTTTTAAAGTTGGTGTAATCATGTAAGGGCGATTCTGATTTCACGGGCCGGGCAAATTCGACACAGTCACATGTCCATTTTGTGGCAAAGAATACCACATTTTGACGCATGGAGAAATCAAACTTCGAAATTTGCTTTCATTGCCAGTCCGCCTTCCGGGGTCTCGGCCCATACTGTGCCCTCGCCATCATGATGGATGGTGAATGGTGCGTTGTCGAAAAGCGGTGCAACTGCTCGAAATGAAAAACTTTTCAACGGTTTGCCACCAATCCGGCGTACGGCAAGATCCGCCAGCAGGGTTGCCGTCAATGGTCCGTGAAAGATCAAGCCGGGATAGCCTTCAACATCCTTGCAGTAGTCACGATCGTAATGAATTCGGTGGCTGTTGAAAGTGAGTGCCGAATAACGAAATAACTGAACGGTTGAAGGCGTGATCGTTTCGCTGTGTTGCGGTGTTGCTGATGATGGCGATACCGGGGCGGGTTTTGGTGCATCCGGCTTGGGATCTTCGCGATAGACAATATCATGTTCTTCGGTGAACCGATCATCGCCTTCCGGGCCAGAATAGGAATGTCGCACGGTGACAAAAGCCAGCGCACCGCTTTTGCCATGTTTCAGGGAAATGTCTTTGATCGATGAGCTTTTGTTGATGGTCTCCCCAAGTTCAACCGGCTTGGCGAATTCCAGCCGTCCACCGGCCCACATGCGGCGAGGCAGGGCGACAGGTGGCAGAAACTCTCCCAAAGCTGCATGGCCATCGCGGCCCAGCTTGGACATTGGTGCACCTGTGAGGAAATAGAGCCAGTGCCAAACCGGGGGCAGGCAATCGCCGGAGTTGAGGCTGGCCTCGTGGTCCATTGTGGCCTGCATCAGCCGTGCCGGTTCTACGGTGAGCGTATCGGTCGCCGATTGTGTGTTGCCGATCCATTTGCGCAGGACGGTTTCATCAAGGGTTGCTTCGGTCATGTGTCGACTGTCCCGTTTTCTTCCAACCAGGCCAATAGGCCGTCGGCATTGCGATTGATGCCTTTATAGTCGCGTTCAGCGTCATTCATATCAAAATATTGCCGCTGCAGAATGGCCAGCTTGCGGCGACCAGCTTCGTCGTTGACCAGGGTTTTGATGGGCCTGATCTTGGTGCTGATGGTGAAGAGAATGTCGCCGCTGGCGGGCAGCTTGTGCAGGGTTTGCAATTCGGTTCGAAAATAGACGTCCGAGCTGATGACCTTGCGCCGCTCGCTGCGGTCTGCTTCGCGCCTTTCCTGACGCATACGGCTGTCATCCCCAAGCGACCAGTTTGTGCGCCAAACTGGCAACTCCGCTTTGATATGGTCGAAAATGCGGCGGATACGCTGGCTCATCTGGTCACTCAATGGAACCGGTCCATGAACGGCCTCCAGGGGCTTTGAGAACTTGTCTTTCAGGCTCCAGGAAGCGGGAAAACTCAGGGACGCGGCAACCAGCCGCCATCCAGTCTCATCGCGCCGCATCAACACCAGATCTTCCGGGATCAACAGACCAATGCTTGAAATTGGCATCTCTTTGTCATGGGGAAAGAATGTGCCGGTTTGCTTGCAGGTGGCACCGTCCTCTCGAAACTCATACAGATCTTCGTGGTAGGTTTTCAGGCAATTGAGGATCAGCGCCTCGACTTCGCTCTGGGCACCCAGAGTGGCCGGCTCCGCGACGCAGATTTCATTGTGAATGCGGCTGTAGAGGTCAATTTTCTGTCGCCGCTCATCAACAAAATCATTGTCTATCTGGAGAAAGTTATTGTCGTCCAACGGCTTCAAACCAATTGCGAAGGGCTTCGCCGGTTCTGCCAGAAAATCGGGGGACGATGTGGCGCTCAATGAAGGGTTGTCAGCGTTGATTGGCATTGTCATGGTGAATTGAAAAGCTCCCGAATGAGTCTAGCATCATGCCAGTTGCCCTGTCCGTCAATCTCAATGCTGTCGCCCAGTTGCGCAATCGCCGAGATTTACCCTGGCCAAGCGTAACTGGCATGGGGCGCATTGCGCTAGAGGCGGGGGCGCAAGGGTTGACTGTTCATCCGCGCCCAGACCAGCGTCATATTCGGTTTGCTGATGTGCCAGAATTACGGGCCCTGATCGACGACGAATTTCCGCATACCGAATACAATATTGAAGGATATCCGACCGATGACTTTCTCGATCTTGTGGAGGTCAATCAGCCCGAGCAGGTAACGCTTGTGCCGGATGATCCATCGCAGCCAACTTCGGACCATGGCTGGGACTTTCGGGCCCAGCATAATTACCTGTCGCCCATTGTTTCGCGGTTGAAGAAAGGGGGCATGGAAGTTTCCCTATTCGCCGACGCCGACCCTGAAATGGTCAAGTGGGCAGCAGATACCGGGTGTGATCGCATTGAGCTGTACACGGGTCCATATGGTGGCACTTATGACAATCCCGCCGCTGCGGCCGCGGAAGTAGAGAAACTTGGTCAAACGGCCGATGCAGCCCATGCCCTGGGGCTGGGGGTCAATGCTGGCCACGATCTGACGGTGGCCAATCTTCCTGCATTGGTACACCGGATTCCCGGCCTGCTTGAAGTTTCGATCGGTCACGGCCTGACCGCAGATGCTCTTGAATATGGCATGGCACAGACGGTTCAGCGTTTTCTCGCTGCCATTGGGCGGTAAGAGCTGCGGTGTGGACCGCAACTTTGCCAAAATGGCGTCAGAAATGCCGCTAGCGGCGGCTTCTCACCGCTTATCGCCACCAGATTCATTTTCTGATTTGCCATTTCGCTTTCCCCCCGCTAAACCACCCCACGAATTGGCCGGTTTCAGGTCGAAAAGAGCTTTTCAAAACACTAAGGGGAACGCTTATGCGCGTTTATTACGACCGCGATGCAGATATCAATCTGATCAAAAGTAAGAAAGTTTGCATCATTGGTTATGGTTCTCAGGGCCGTGCCCATGCCATGAACTTGAAAGATTCCGGTGCAACCGACGTGATCGTCGCTCTGCGCGAAGGTTCTGCAACTGCCAAAAAGGCCGAAGCAGACGGCTTCGAAGTGATGTCTGTAGCTGACGCAGCCAAGGTCGCTGACCTGATGATGATGGCCGCTCCTGACGAGTTGCAGGCTGGCATCTGGAAAGAAAGCATTGCAGGCAACATCAAGGCCGGTGCAGCAATCGCATTTGCCCATGGTCTGAACGTGCACTTCAACCTGATTGAGCCAGGCAGCGACATTGACGTTGTGATGATCGCTCCTAAGGGCCCGGGCCACACGGTTCGTGGCGAATACCAGAAGGGTGGCGGTGTGCCATGCCTGATCGCTATTCATCAGGACGCTTCCGGCAATGCCCATGACCTCGCTCTGTCCTACGCCTGCGGCGTTGGTGGCGGTCGTTCAGGTGTTATCGAAACGACTTTCCAGGAAGAGTGTGAAACTGATCTGTTCGGTGAACAGGTTGTTCTCTGCGGTGGTTTGGTTGAACTGATCCGCGCTGGTTTTGAAGTGTTGGTGGAAGCTGGTTACGCACCAGAAATGGCCTATTTCGAGTGCTTGCACGAAGTGAAGCTGATTGTTGACCTGATCTATGAAGGCGGCATCGCCAACATGAACTACTCGATCTCCAACACTGCTGAATGGGGTGAGTATGCTTCCGGTCCTCGCATCATTACCGACGAGACCAAGGATGAAATGCGCCGTGTCCTGAAGGATATTCAGACAGGCCGCTTTACTTCCGAGTGGATGCAGGAATGGCATTCAGGTGCGGCCCGCTTTAAAGGCACACGCCGCATGAATGACAGTCACCAGATCGAAGAAGTTGGCGAAAAGCTGCGCGGCATGATGCCGTGGATCAAGTCCAACCAGTTGGTCGACAAAGAAAAGAATTAGTCGCGCGTTGCGAGCGACAAGCGGCGAGTCGCCGCGTCGCAATATTCGAAAATTTCAAAGGCCCGGTCGAAAGACCGGGCCTTTTGTTTGGTAAGGGCAAACTGGCATCCTGGTTTGATGTGAACAGCTTTCCTCCAGTCGACAGAGCACCGGGGGAAAATTGAATTTCGATCCGAAGGAGCCAACAAAGATTTTCGCCTGGCGTGAATGGAAATCTATCTCGTATGTATTGGACAAGCTTGCCTTTTGGCACATCTATCCGCCCTCGATTTTGGACGTGTGGAAGCGGGCAGGCCAAAAGGGGGGGCTGTCCTACAGCGCGAGGAAAGGGTGTATTTGTTGGCCCGCGCGGCGCGGCATTATTTGATCTCGCAATCGAAATTGAACGCACGAATTGATGGTATTGATCAAACCGTCGCCGATTGCGAGCGCCGGTTCATCCGCAACAGGCGCCATTCGACTTGGATGTTGGGTCATTGGAGCAACAGGCTATGGTCGAAGCGGCTTCATCGTTCCCACAACAGCATGCGTCTTGATCTTCTAGTCCTCCCATCAACCTCACCGCTGGCTTGCAAACCGCATGGGCATCGTCGAGCCGCATGACAACACTGTCACCGTCAGACTCAGATGTTCTGGCTGTCATCAATTTTAGCGCATTGTTGTTGTGGCCGAACTCGATCAGCAGAGGTGCATCGGCGAGAACAGGCATTGCGGAAATGCTCTTTTCAACAATGCTGCTGAACTTTCCAACGCTCATGTGCTCGCTGCCCTGACCGTCAAGAAGCTGCAGTCTGGCTTCCTGCCAGGTTTCGATCTTGCCACCGCAGTCGATGCCTTTTGACAGGGAGTGTCTAAGCTCGGTCACATGGTAGCCCGCACCGATGGCGCCTGCATCGGTTGCAAAAATTAGCGGGCTTGCCGGGTTCTGAGACTGCAGATCCGACAGCAGATTAGCAAAAGTTGTCATTTTCAAGCCTATCATTTCAATTGTTCTTGAAATAATATACATCAGAATTTTCTCATTTCAAGAGGTCTTGAAATATGAATGAACAAGATGCCTCCGCTTTGTTTGCAGCGCTGTCGAATGCAGACCGGCTTAAGGTCATTCGTGTGCTGGTCGAGGCCGGTCCGAAGGGCATGAATGCTGGTGAAATTGCCCGAAGGATCGATGCCACACCCTCACGGGCCTCGTTTCATCTGGCAACCTTGTTGGAATCTGATTTCGTGGTGAAAGAGCGCCAATCGCGCAGTCTGAATTATCGAGTCAATTTTGAGCAATTGGGAAGATTGCTGACTTTCCTGATGGAAGACTGTTGCCAGGGCAGCGAACATCTTCGAAGGTGCTGCAGTTCTGGCTAATTGGCGCTGGCTGACAGGTCGAACAGAACAAACTTACGCCGCTCTCCATTTCTTTTATTTTTCGCAAGCGAAACCACGCCATGACAGATCTGTCCAAAGAGGAAGACCAAAAAGATGCAGCTGCCCGAAAGGCCAGGGGGGAGTTTGTACGCGGCGTCAGCGCACATCGACATTTCATTGGCCAATCGGATGAATTTCCTGCTGAACCAAATCGATACCACCTGTTTGTCGCGCTCAATTGCCCGTGGTGTCATCGGGTAACCTTGGCGCGCAATGTCTTGGGATTGCGCGACAGCGTTACCATGGATGTTGCCTTTCCCTCGCGTACAGAAGATGACGACCTCGTGGGCCCGAACCTTTGGCAATTTGCGCCCGAACGCACCAGTCCACTGACTGGAGATGTTTTGCCGGAATGCACACTGGAAACAGCGACGGGCCAAGGGTTTCGTCTTGTGCAGCAGATTTACCAGGCCGAGGGGTCTGAAGAACGCTCAGTTCCGATCCTCTACGACAAGATCGAAAAACGCATTGTTTCCAATGAAAGTGCGGAGATTGTTCGCATGCTAGGCCTCAATGCCCGTGCCCTGGGCAGCACGCTGAGTGAGGATACCCTGCCCACGCTTTACCCTGTTGGAGATGGCCAGGAAGGACTGCGGCAGGAGATTGATGCCCTGAACCAGGACATTTATGTCAACATCAACAATGGCTCGTATAAAGCAGGTTTTTCCAGCGATCAGGACACCTACGCAACGGCGTTTGGGAATTATTTCAAAGCACTTTCAACCTTGGAGCAACGCTTGGCCGCCGATAACCGGCCCTTCCTGATGGGGGATCGCTTCAGCGAAGCGGACCTGCGTCTGTTTCCAACGCTGTATCGTCATGATCCAATCTACATGGTGCGGATGAAGCTGAATGGCGCCCGGATACTGGACTATCCCCACCTGTGGCGTTGGCTTTGCCGTGTTTATGGACTGGAAGGTGTAGCCGCAAGCAACTCGCTGGTTCACTGCCGTCAGGGATATTTTGGCCGCACCTGGAACCGGACAATCCCGCTGGGCCCCATTTATCCAATGGCTTACCCTGAGGCCTACCAGCACCCGGAACTGGCATCCTGAGATGTATGCGCCCGTTCGTTGAAAGCTTGTCTGGGAAGCGATCCTAGCCTCTGTCCCGACGCGCCACTACTAAAAGGTGTGGTCGTTTACCATATTCAATGAATACAAAATATCTATGCACTAATATTAGTTGAAGTGCATCTTACCCATCAGTAAAATTAATTTAATACAACAAAATTCTGATGATTATATTATAAATTACCTGAGAAATTTGACCCTCTTGTTTGCCTGTCTTTTTTCCATGCTGTGGCCTGCGGCCAGCACTGGGGAAGAGCCCAATTTGGAAAATTTCAGAGTCAAACTTGAGCGTCTTGATCCTGCGCAATTGGGCTTCGACAGCCCGCAAAGTCCGTTTTATCCCTACCGACTGGACAATCTAGATGAAGGATTGACCCTTGCTGAGTATCTGGAATTGCAGCAGTTGCAGGAGCAGGGGGATTGCGGTTGGGCTGTATATGACCTTGCAGTGAAGGGCTTTTTCGGGCTGCACCCGCAATTGATTCCATTGTTGGATGACGCGAAATTAGGGCCTCTGGCGGTAGACCTGATCAGCGCAAGCGATCCTGCCTTGGTGCAGCGCTGCCACTATTTCCAGCTGAAACATGAACTGAAACAATGGTATGATCCTGCCGCGTTTGAGCCAATAGATTTTGGCTCGCATTGGGAACTGCCCGAGCCGGAATTCTCAGATGAGTTGCGTGTTTTTGCCTGGCCAGAACACTGGCATATCACACGCATGGTTGGCGTGTTGGCGTTTTGCAGAGACTATCCCCCCGCCATTCGCGACGTGTTGGAGATGACCGGGCGCGACGGCGGGCTGGTCTATTCCAGTGAAGAAGCAATCTTTTTGGCTGCCCGTGCGGCCTATTACGAAGTCATCTCTGACGACACTTTAATTGCCTCGATCGAATTTGCCCGCACGATGGGTATGAACATCTATGACATTATGAGGATCTATGACCGGGCTCTTCACCGACCCATGCATGAAATGGATCCAGTGCGCGGCTACTGGTATGGGGAATGCCGCCAATGGTTTGCCGAGCAAAGCATGAAGTGAGTTGCTGGCCAAAACGCAAAAGACCCGGCGAAATTCACCGGGCCTCTCTCATTTGACTGGATTCTACAGCCGGCAGATACGTTCGCGGCCGCGGCGGTCAATCCATGTATCGCTGAACTCGTCATAGCTGCGGTAGTTGCGCTGGCAGCGACGTACGTGACGTTCCCAACTCGTGCGGCGTGAATTATGGCGCACCCGGCGATGTTTACGTGGTTTGACATGAATGTCGTCGTTGTAAACGTGGCTTGGATTGCGGCGATGGCCGTAGTGGTTTTTCTTTTTCTTGCTGCGGTTGATCTCGCTGGCAATGATGGCGCCGCCAAGCGCGCCGAGGAGAATGCCGGCTACGATGCGGCGTTCCTTGCTGCCTGCCTGTGCAGGTGTTGCAGCCGATGCTGCGATGAAGGTCAGTGCGACCAGTGCGCTGATGAAAGTGGTGGAAATGCGTTTCATGATCGTCTCCCGAAAAGAATGTTCGCTCTCGTTTCGACGCCAAGCTGATTTTAAGTTGAACTTCAAAATCGTCTGTGGCGATTGAAAGCACTTTGGCGAAGTCATGCTGAATGCAACATGAACGCTCTGTCGTGGAATGTTCATCTTGAATTGTCGGTGCCAAAGCCTGAAGGTTGACCTGTAGGAATACGATTCACTCGAGAAACATGTCCGTTCGCATTGCCACCTTTAATGTAGAGAACCTGATGGCCCGGTTTGACTTTTCCGGCTGGCGCAATGCCATGCGCCGAGACCGTTCGATCCGTAGCCACAACATCAAGTCTGAACGGGACTACAAACTGCTCGAGCAGGCCAGAGTGATTGCCTATGAAGATGACGCCCGTCAAATGACGGCCCTGGCGGTTGCCGATTGCCATGCCGATATTGTCTGTCTGCAGGAGGTCGAAAACCTCGATACGCTGGAGGCGTTTGAGCAAAACTATCTGCTGCCAATGACCGGATTATCTTATCCGCAAAAGGTCTGGATTGAGGGCAATGATGGGCGCGGCATCGATGTGGCCGTGATGGCGCGTGATGAGACTGCCAATGGCGAAGCGATTGAAGTTCTTGCAGTGAAAAGCCATGCGAAGAGCACCTTTGCAGATCTTCATGTCCACAATAAGCGTCTGGAAGAAATGGGCTTTGAGGCCCATGAACGGCTGTTCCGGCGCGATTGCCTTGAAATTGACCTGAAAATTGACGGCAAGCGAGTGACTCTTTTTGTCAGCCATTTCAAATCGATGGGCACAGGGCGTGATGGGCTTTCCGGGCGGGAATACACAATGCCGATGCGCATGGCGGAAGCGCAGGGCATCCGCAATATTATCGAGAACAAGTTTGGCGCAGACCGGGCGCCGAAAATGCGCTGGCTGATATGCGGTGATCTCAATGACTACACCGAGCGACTGGTGATCACGGGCAACAAACATACCGGCTACAAGTTCAAGCATGTGCGGGAGGGCCATTCCGGTGTGGATCCTTTGATGCGCGACGGCTTTTGCGTCGACCTTGTTAAGCGACGCCCCCAGGACAACCGCTGGACGCTCTATTTTGCCGCCGGAGAATCGCGCGATTCACGCAATCCGGAAAGCCGCCCGATGCGCCACCTTGTGCAGTTGGACTATATTTTGGCCTCACCCAAGCTGGCCGCGAAAAACGAGCGGGCCTTGCCGCATATTGTGCGGCAGGGACAGCCCCACCGGGCGGTATTCCCGCCAGATCAGGATGTCGATCGCTATCCGCGTACCGGTTGGGATCGGCCGAAGGCATCGGACCATTGTCCGGTAGCTGTCACATTGAAGATTGAATGAAATTGTCCAGGCCCGGACTCCACCGAGGAAGATATGACCCTTTCACTGTTTGAAATCGCTGCTTTGCTATTGGCCCTTTCGGGATTTTTTGGCTGGTTCAACCATACTGTATTGCGACTGCCACATACGATTGGCCTGCTGGTCATGGCGCTGGTCGCTTCAATTGCGTTGTTGGCGCTGGAATATGCCTTTCCGGCGCTCGGCATCACTGACACGCTGCAGGATGCAATTGGCCAGATCGACTTCTATGCGACGGTTATGGAGGGCATGTTGGCCTTCCTGCTGTTTGCCGGCGCATTGCATGTGGATTTTTCGTTTTTGCGCAGCCAGGCGTTGGCCATCGGACTGATGGCATCGGTCGGTGTTTTGATGTCGACCTTTATCGTCGGCACCGGTTTTTATTTTCTTTCTGGCGTTCTTGGAGCGCAGGTGCCGTTCATCTGGGCGCTGGTATTCGGGGCGCTGATTTCGCCAACCGATCCGGTGGCGGTGCTAAGCCTGTTGAAGTCGATCAATGTGCCAGCGGCACTTGAAGCCAAGATCGCAGGTGAATCCCTGTTCAACGATGGGGTTGGTGTGGTGGTTTTCGTGATCCTGTTGACCATCGCCACATCGTCGGCGGGTACAGAAGTAACAGCGTTTGAAGTGGGCAAGCTTTTCGTTGTCGAAGCCTTGGGCGGCGCTGTGCTTGGTGCCGTTACCGGCTGGATCGCCTATCGGGCGATGTCGACCATGGACGAACATATGCTGGAAATCCTGTTGACCGTTGGCATTGTTGCGGCGACCTACGCACTGGCGCTGCGCCTGCATCTGTCTGGGCCCATTGCTGTCGTGGTGGCTGGCCTGCTTATCGGTAATCGCGGTGCCGAAGTTGCCATGAGCGAGCATACCCAGGAAAGCATGTTCAGTTTCTGGGAACTGATTGATGAGATTCTCAATTCAATTTTGTTCCTGTTGATCGGCTTGGAAGTACTGGTGATTGCGCTGGATCCGTCCTTTATCTGGTTGGCGATTGCTACCATTCCGCTGGTGGTGTTTTCGCGGTTTGTCTCGGTATCGACCCCCATCATGCTGCTCTCCATTCGGCAAACTTTCACCGCGGGGGCCATTCCGGTGCTGACGTGGGGCGGATTGCGCGGAGGCATATCGGTGGCGCTGGCCCTGTCTTTGCCAGCAATGCAACACAAACCCTTATTGTTGACATGTACCTATGCTGTTGTGCTGTTTTCCATCATTATTCAGGGTTTGACGGTGAAGTCGGTGGTCAACCGTACAGTCGACCCAACTCTGGTTTAGGAGCAAGCCATGCAGCGGCGCTTTGCAATATATGACGTGTTTTCTGACAACACTTTGGCGGGAAATCAACTCGGTGTGGTGTTTGACTGTGAAGGCCTGGAAACCGAGCAGATGCAGGCAATTGCCCGGGAATTCAATTTTTCCGAAACGGTTTTTTTGATGCCGCCCGAAAATCCAAACCACTCGGCACGGATGCGTATTTTCGTGCCCAATAATGAACTGCCCTTTGCTGGCCACCCAACCGTGGGTGGGGCTATCGCCGCCGCGCGGGAAAAGGGATTGGAAAGCGTTGGCCAAGGCATCATCGTGCTCGAAGAAAATGTTGGTCCGGTGCGATGCGCCGTTCGTTTTGGCGAGACCAATCCCTATGCCGAATTTGACTTGCCTGTTTTGGCAAAGGAAATTTCAGGTCCGGCAAACAAGGAAGCCATTGCCGCCGCCCTGTCGCTGGATCCGCAGGAGATTGGTTTTGAAAACCATGTGATCTCAAATTATGATGGCGGACTGCCCTATACGTTGGTGCCGGTGCGCGACCTTTCTGCGCTTGCCGATGCCAAGCCGAATGGCAGTATTTGGAATGAAGGATTTGGCGTCCACCACCACAATTCCGGCTATGTTTATTGCCGTGAAACTGGTGGTCACAACAATCATTTTCGGGCCCGCATGTTTGCGCCCGATGCGGGGATACCGGAGGATCCGGCCACGGGGTCTGCGGTTGCGTCACTGGCGGGGGCCTTGATCAAGTATGATGATCTGCGGGATGGCTTGCATACCGTTCATATTGAACAAGGGGTCGAAATGGGGCGTCCATCGCTGATCACCCTGGAAATTGAGATGCGCGAGGGCGAATTTGTCGGTGGTCGTATTGGAGGCCATGCTGCTGAATTTGCACGGGGAACGATTGAAGCTTGAAGCAGCTTGCCGCAATTTTGAGTATCATAGGCGCGCTTATCTCTGTTCCGGCTCTGGGCCAGGGCCTGCCATCGCCAATTCAGGATACTGATTACCGTACTGCATCATCGCAAATGGTTCGGCTGGGGCAATTATTGTTCTATGATCGGGTTTTGTCAGGTACCTACCGGGTCTCCTGCGCCACCTGCCACAATCCGGACCGCGCCGGTTCCAACGGTTTTCGTACCGATGCCAAGCCGGAAGACGAGGGGGATGATCTGGCGATCAATGGATTGCCCCTTTACGAAGCACTGAAGCCTTCCGCGAAACATGCGCCGGCGCTGTTTAATCTCGGAGCCCGGGAGTTCACAGCGCTATTCAGCGATGGCCGCGTTGCGGCTCGCAAAGATGGTACGTTTCTGTCGCCAGCGGGGGCTGAACTGCCCCCGGGATTGACAGATGTGTTGGCGGTGCAGGCGTTGTTTCCAGCTGTGACGGGCGACGAACTGGTCGGTACGGTTGATAATGAGGTCAAGGAAGTTGCGCATTTGGGCAATCGGGCCGTGTGGCATGCATTGGCCACACGTGTACATTCACTGCCGGAATATTGGGCGCCCTTTCAGGCGGCCTATCCGCAGATTGAGGCCTTGGACGCGGTCGACATCAGCCACATTGCCAATGCAATTTCGGCTTTTGTCGGGGATGAATGGCGCAGCGACAGCGCGCCGTTCGATGCTTATCTGAATGGCGAAAAAACTGCGCTTTCGGCGCAACAAATCAATGGGTTAAACCTGTTCTACGGGAAGGCTGGGTGCAGTCAGTGTCACGCCGGGAAATTCCAAACTGATCATGGTTTTCACGCCGTCGCGACGCCGCTTTGGCGCTTTGATGTAGATCTTGAAGGTGGAGAGTTTGATCTTCACAAAGATCGTGCTGAATTGACCGGCAAAGATGCTGATAAGTTCCGACGCCGCACGCCTAGTTTGCGCAATGTGGAGTGGACACCACCTTATGGCCATGCTGGAAGCTTTGAGACGCTGGAGGCGATGCTTCGCGCTCACCTCGATCCGGTTGCAGGCCTGCGCAAGTTCGTTGCCGACAGGCTTGGAGACGATCCCATTCCGTCGACAATCGCCAACCAGATAAACGCGCTTGCCGAGCGCAATGAACTGAGGTCTGTATCTTTGTCCAACACTGAATTGGACGACTTGATTGCCTTCCTGGTATCGCTTTCGCAGCCGACTGTTTTGGCTGGAAAACGAGGCAGGCCGGATGAAGTGCCAAGCTCGTTGGCTCTTGACTGACAAGGCCACTTCATGCTGCGCAGGACATTCAAACAAAACCCATCTTTTTGAACGCTCAATTACCACCAATTTGGGAAGAACAGCCAATGTATGCCTCTATGCCGAAGGTTAGTAACAGCAATCGTTTGATTGATCTGCGCAGCGACACCGTGACAAGACCGTCGGCGGGTATGCGGGAAGCCATGGCGAATGCTGAAGTGGGGGATGATGTGTATGGCGATGACCCAACGGTCAATGCTCTGGAGGAACGGGCAGCCGAGATGATGGGAAAGGAAGCCGGGCTTTTTGTTTCATCTGGAACTCAAAGCAACCTGGTGGCTTTGCTGACTCATTGCGGTCGTGGTGATGAGTATATTGGTGGCGTCGGTTATCACATTCCCAAATACGAGGCGGGTGGTGCGGCAGTATTGGGAGGTATCTCGCCGCGCCACTTGCCCCTCAACAACAAGGGCGGATTGGACCCGGATGCAATCGAAGCTGCCATTCAGCCCGATGACTCGCACTTCGCCATCACTAAGCTTGTTTGTCTGGAAAACACTCATAACGGTCTGGTCATGGATCAGGATGATATTGAAAAGACTGCCGAGGTTGCCCGACGTCACGGCCTTGGCCTGCATATCGATGGTGCGCGGCTGATGAACGCTGCGGTAAAATCGGGCCGCCCAGCCAGCGAACTTGTTACCTGTGCTGATACCGTGTCGCTGTGTTTGTCAAAAGGCCTTGGGGCGCCTGTTGGTTCTGTATTGTGCGGACCAAAAGATTTCGTTCATCAGGCTCGCCGTGCGCGCAAACTGGTGGGTGGAGGTCTGCGTCAGTCTGGTGTGCTCGCAGCTTGTGGCCTTTATGCCTTGCATAACAATGTAGAACGGATGGCAGAAGACCATCAAAATGCAGCTGCGATGGCCAAACGTCTTGCTGAGCTTTCAGGTCTGACGTTCGACGTTGATAGCGTCCATACCAATATGATCTGGATCGATGTCGAAGAGGGGAGCGGCGCGGGCAGCCTGTCTGATCACATGATGGGGCGGGGCATGATCGTGTCTGAGCCTTCCGGTCCAGAGCGCCGGACCAGGCTGGTTACGCATCTGGATTTTGAGGCTGGCGATGTCGACAAAGTGGTGGATGGATTTGCCGCCTGGTTGGGAGAATAGATTTGACCGAAGTAGCAGTTGTAACTGGTGCGGCCCGAGGAATTGGACTGGCCACCACGCGTCGATTTGTTGATCAGGGCATGCGGGTTGCCATGGTGGACCGTGACGCCGATGTGTTGCGGGAAGAAGCCAGGCAATTTGGCGGTGCGGTGACACCGCTGGTTTATGATGTTTCGATCCCGGAGCAGGTTGAGGCCATGGCAGCGGAAATCACGCGCGACTTTGGGGCTTGCAACGCACTGATTAACAACGCGGGTGTTGCAGATTTCGGGCCGATTGCAGAGACCAGTTTTGAGCGCTGGCGCAGGGTTATGGAAACCAATCTGGATGGCGTCTTTTTGATGTCGCAGGCGATGCTACCATTGCTCGCCGCGACTGCAGCAAGCAGCCATGCTTCGATCGTGAATATTGCCTCCATTTCCGGTCTGCGCGCCAGCACGTTACGCGTGGCCTATGGCACATCCAAGGCGGCGGTGATCCAGTTGACATTGCAGCAGGCGGCGGAACTTGGCGAATTGGGCATTCGCGCCAATTGCGTTGCGCCTGGCCCGGTCAATACCAAGCTGGCACTTGCTGTTCACACCCAGGAAATCCGCGCGGCCTATCATGATGCACTGCCGCTGAACCGCTATGGCAGCGAAGACGAGATTGCCAGTGCCATCTGCTACCTGGCGTCAAAGGATGCCAGCTTCATCACCGGCCAATTGCTGGCCGCTGATGGGGGCTTTGAGGCGGTTGGAATTGGCTTGCCCGCCCTGCGCACCTGAGACGGGCGGGCTTAGTGCCCACCACCCAACCTGCCGGTGCGTACCGTGTAGTCCACTGGCAGGCCATAATCTGGGTCATCATCTGAATCAACAATCAACTGCCCGGCGCGGTTGAGTAGTTTATGGCAATCGCGGGACAGGTGGCGAAGCTGCAATTGCTTGCCGCGTTTTTCGTAGCGTGTTGCCATCGCTTCAATTGCCTGCAATGCGGACTGATCCACAACACGGCTGTTGATGAAGTCGACAATTACCAGATTTGGATCGTCGTCCGGTGTGAAGATTTCCGCAAATCCGTCAGCAGAACCGAAGAATAGCGGGCCTTCAATGCCATAGACCTTGGTTTCTGCATCGGGCTCTTCAACCTTGGCCTGAATGCGCGTTGCATTCTGCCAGGCATAGGCGAGGGCGGAGACAATGACCCCAACGATCACGGCAACCGCCAGATCGGTTGCAACAGTTACGGCGGTCACCAACACAATGACAACAGCGTCGGTGAACGGAATTTTGCCAAAAATGCGCAAGCTGTGCCAGGCGAAAGTGCCAATCACCACCATGAACATCACGCCAACCAGCGCAGCCAGCGGAATTTGTTCAATCAGGTCAGATGCGACGAGAATGAATGTCAGAAGGAAAAGAGCTGCAGCAATGCCGGACAGGCGGGTGCGTCCCCCCGACTTCACATTGATCATCGACTGGCCAATCATTGCGCAACCGCCCATGCCGCCGAAAAAGCCGGTGACGGTATTGGCTGCACCCTGAGCCAGACATTCCTGCGATGCACCTCCGGTTTTACCGGTAATCTCTCCGACAAGGTTGAGAGTCAGCAGGCTTTCGATCAGGCCAATGGCGGCAAGGATCAACGCATAGGGGAAGATGATCTGCAGAGTTTCCCAGTTCAGCGGCACCTGAGGAATGTGGAATGGTGGCAGGCCTCCCTGGATTGATGCAAGATCGCCAACCCGTGGCACGTCCATGCCAGCAGCTATGACCAGTGCTGCAACAATGGCAATGCCGGCCAGCGGTGCGGGAACAGCCTTTGTGAATTTTGGAAACAGGTAAATGATCGACATTGTCAGGGCCACCAGACCAAGCATGGTCAGCAATGGCATGCCACTCATCCATACTTTTGCGCCGTCGACATCGGTGACCTTAAACTGGGTCATCTGCGCCAGGAAAATCACGATTGCCAGCCCGTTTACGAAGCCCAACATGACCGGGTGAGGAACGAGGCGAATGAACTTACCAAGTCGGAAAATTCCGGCAAGGATCTGCAATATTCCCATCAGCACAACGGTTGCGAAGAGATATTGCACCCCGTGCTCGGCGACCAGCGCAACCATTACAACGGCCAATGCACCCGTGGCGCCGGAGATCATGCCGGGACGCCCGCCAAACACCGCAGTGATCAAACCAACAATGAACGCTGCATAGAGGCCAACCAGCGGATGAACCCCGGCAACGAATGCAAATGCCACAGCTTCCGGCACCAAGGCCAGCGCCACAGTCAGACCTGAGAGAACTTCGGTTTTGATGCGGGAAGGGGTGAACTGCAACAGATCGATAGATTTACGGTCGCCACGGGAAAGGCGGTCCGCAAACGCTGATAGCGATGGCCGTAACATGTGAATTCCAGAATGGGGGAGGGGGTGAGGTCTGCTTAAAACAAAGCAATCGATAATGATACGGCCAGAGCAAATTTTTATAGGCTAAATCACACGTACCCGTGTGCCTACAGGAACCCGGTTGAACAGATCAATCGCGTCTTGATTGAGCAGCCGGATGCAACCGGAGGACGTCGATCGGCCAATTGAACGCCATTCTGGTGTGCCGTGTAGCCGGTAAAGCGTATCGCGACCTTCGGCGAAGAGATAAAGTGCCCGTGCACCTAGCGGGTTTTCGATGCCTCCATCCATACCATTGCGGTATTTTTCCAAAGCCGGAGCGCGCTCAATCATCTCGGCGGGTGGGGTCCAGCGTGGCCATTTTGCCTTGCGGCCAATGACGGCATCTCCGGTCCATTCAAAGCCCGCCTTGCCGACTCCAATGCCGTAGCGCACGGCTTCGTCGTGACTCAAAACGTAATAGGCATGGTGATTGCGGGGGTCGACCAGAATGGTGCCCGGTTTCATGCCGGTGCGGTTGATGACTCGCTGGCGGCGGAAACGGCTGTCCATCTCTTCGTATGGTACTGCGGCGAGGGTGTATTCGCCATCAAACTTCTCGCCATACATGGCTGCTGAAGAACGAAGATTGGCATCAACGCCGATGGCCGGGCGGCGAGCGCGGCTGGTGATTGATCCAGTGCTGGTGGTGTCGATCAAACGGCTGGAATTGCAGCCCGCCAACACAGAACCGACGGACGCCAAGCCTGTTGTGATCATAGCACGCCGTGTTAATTTGTTGCTCATGATTAGGCCCGACCCTGATATTCCTACTAAATCCGTGCGGCGTGTGCCGCGGACAGATGGTAAACAAACCTAAAGTGTTTCCGGTAAACGGAGTGTTACCTTGGCATTGGGGCGCTTGTGTGTTGGCGACTCATGTGAGCTGTCAGACGCAGACCAACGATGGCGATCAACATGCAAAACCAGACTGGGTCGGCGCGGCGGAAGAAAAAGCTCTCCAGATTGGCCCCCAATGAAGTGAAGAGCCAAAGTGTGATGAACAGGTGGGCGAGCTTGCCAGCGTTGCCCCTATTGGCGACTACGACGTAATCGCGCACTGGCAAAACCACCAAAACAAGGACCAACAGGATAGTGCCTGGAATGCCGAAGGCCAGTGTTGCATCAAGCCAGGAGTTGTGCCCGTGCACGGTGCCGCGAACATCCCAGTCCAGGTTGATCGGCTGCACCGCGTTGAGCACGCGAGGGGTGTTCCAGAAGCTCTCAAATCCGTATCCAAACCAGGGAGATTCAGCCAGGCTGTTGAGTCCGAAAATCCAAATGTCGGTTCGTCCAGTATATGTTAATCCTGGAAAATAGCTTTGTATTTCCAGCAGGATAGAAGGGAAGACAACTGAACCCAGCGTCGTTGTTGTCAACACGATGACGGGCGACAGCACGGCAAGTGCCTTGAGCGGTCTCCAACTTATCCATTGGGCCACGGCCACACATAAGATGCTGGCTGGCAGAATGCCCAAAACGGTTTTTGACCCGGCTTGAATGACAAAGACTGTTGCCGCGATGATGATGCTAAATCCGACTACGGGCTTTCCATTGCGTGCAACAAACCAACCAAATAGTGCGAGACCACCCATGACGTATGACGCGACATTTTTGTGATCATATACGCCACGCCATAATCCGGCATGGACCGCTTCGACCCCCTCTGCCGGATGCACGCCGAGGTCGGGATAGGCGAAAACGGCGACATAGCAAAACAACAATGTGCTGCCGGTGGCAAAGCTTAATGCTGATACCATTTCAGACATGTTGCGGGGCTGGCTCATTGCAGTTGCTGCTGCGAGAACCACAATCAACGAGAAGATCATGGCTCGCATGGCAGCTGCTGGCAGATCGGCGCTGACAACGGACAAGGCCAGCACCGGCAATACCATCAGCCATAACGGGTTGGAAAGCGCAGCAAGCGTATTGCGACAGGCGTTTTTTGCCAACAAATACAGGCAGATAACACCCAGAACGCCAAAACCCAATTGGTTGACAAGGTCTCCGCCACCTTGCGCCCCGGATGTCGGATCAGGATCGGACAGGGGACGAAAGGTGATGAACACAATTGTGAGAATGAGGGCGGCAGGCCAATAGCTTGTGCGTGGCTGGGCCACAGGCTGATGCCATACCCGGCCGCCGCTATGGTCGTGTGCAAGGCTCATCGCGCCACCCAACAATGGACAACGGGATTAATTTTTGTCGGCAGCTCTGTATTGTTCGTTGGCAAAACCGAATTCCATCAACAAACGCCCAAGGGCGACATTCATCGGATTGAGCGCCATGATAAGGGAGCGTTTGTTAACAAACAGTGTTAACGAACGGTAAGGAGAGGCGGCGAGCAACAGCAAGGACTTAACAATCCGCTTCAGATGATCGGGCGCTGAACGTGCTCTGCGCTTCTGAATCAACGCTGAGATAGATCCATTGCGCAGACTGCGCGAATTGAGCCAGGAAAGCTCGGTTCGGCGCAGCGGCGTTGTTTCATCGACCCCGGCTTCTGCACACCAGGCAAAACGTGCGCCTTGATGTTTGCAGCGGTCAAAGAAATCGCTGTCGCCTCCGCCTAGAAAATTGAAAACCTCATCAAGCCAGGGATGTTGATGTTGCCTGAGTTTATTGGTGCTCAGCAGAACATTTCCGGATGAATAGAGAATGGGAACAAGTCCGGTTGACTTGAACGGCGGTTCGAATACGGGGTGGCGCTGGCAATCCTGGTGTTGGCCTCCATCAAAAACAGGATGTTGCGGAGCGCCGCAAAAATCTGCACCCGTCTGTTCGGCCGTTATGACCTGACGTTCCAACCATTGCGGATGGGCAATCTCGTCGTCATCTATGATCTGGATCCATTTTGCATGGGGATAGGTGGTTAGCGCTGTATGGAAGCCAGCATTGTAAGCGGCGCAATTGCCACGGCGATGGGCCAAAATTACTGTTGCATTGAGGTTGCTGCCAATCAGCAGTTCTTCTGCTGCGCGCGCGCCTTGCGAGCCTTCAGGGTGATTGTCCATAACGACTATGGCGTAGGCGCGTTGGGTTGTCTGTTCGATCACCGAGTTCAGGGTAATCTGCAGGTGTTCGGGACGTTTGAATGTTGGCACGACGACGACAAGTTGAATGTCTTCAGTTTCAATTGGCTGGTTCTGCCAGACAATTGTGATATCGGATTTGCCGGGAGGCTGCGCTGTCATCATGGCATCAAATCTCTGTTAACGAGCCAATCATAAGGCCTGCTGATTAACGAAATACTCAGCCAGATGGGGGGATAATGGCGGCCTGAACCAGTGGGGTCGGGCCATGCGACTAGCCTTTTTCACATCGATTGTCTCAGACGGCAATCCAATGACCGGATTCGAAATCGCCAATGATGCGATTCTTGCTGGCTTGCGGGAGCTTGGACATTCGGTCACGGTGTTCGGTTTCAAATTACCGCGCCAGGCTGACATTGATGATGCAGACTGCGTTGTCCTTGGAACCCGTGAACTGGAAAACGCATCAGTGGGCGTTGGACAAAAAATGCAATGGTTGGTGCAGGCGGTTCGCAGTGGTCTGCCATTTGCCGCAGCAAAGCTGGCGGATTATTCGATTGGTGAACTGGACCAGCTTATTGAGTTGCACGGGCCATTTGATGCCCACATTCTCAATTCTTATCAGATGGCGGCGGCTTTCCCGCACTTACGTGGTAAGCCCCATGTTTATGTGGCTCACAATGTTGAGCATCGGTCGGCGGCACAAAATGCCGAAGCCACAAGGTCTGCCCTGCAGCGTTTCCTTTATCGTCGTGATGCCAGACTCTTACGGCGTCTGGAAACCCAATTATGTGCGGGGGCCAACTTTGTCTGGACATTCAGTGCGGATGATCTTGATGACCATAAGTTGGACAAGGGCGCAGGTTCTCGGCTGCCGCTATACCTTCCCGGCGCAAGTCAAACTGAACCAACCACGACAAAGAAATATGATGTTGGTCTGATAGGAACCTGGTCGTGGCAACCCAACTTTGTGGGATTAAAGTGGTTTGTCGAGCAAGTGGTTCCCAAATTGCCGGACACTGTGAGCGTCGCAATTGCGGGCAACGTTCCAGATCAATCCTTCGCAGGGGATGGGGCTGGCAATGAGCGAGTGACGTTTTTGGGCAGGGTCGACAGCGCCGATGGGTTTCTCAACTCTGTGCGAGTCGTGCCGCTGATCAGCAGAGGGGGGACCGGAGTGCAACTTAAAACCATCGAAGTCTTTCAGGCCGGGCGGGCCTGTGTGGCGACGTCCTCATCGCTCAGGGGCATTGATGTGCTGCCGGCCAATTGCGCGCAGGCGGATACAGAAGAAGCATTTTCACAGGCGCTTATCGCTATGATTGAAAAAGAAAAACTAGAAAACATGCCGACCGTGGACGGTGGCTTGTTCAAGCTAAAACAGAAGCAGAATCTGGCGTTGGCTTTGCAACAAGGAATTGCTGCTCTGGCTTAACCAATAACCTAGAATTTTCACAAAATTGCAGTGGCTTATGCGATACTGCGCCAATCACAAGAAGGGCGGGTCTTTGTGTTGGAAATGCGGAATAACTTTTGGTTGTTTCGTTGCGACGAGGATTAGTTGAATTATCATGGGCAACGCGACCGATACCATATTGGCTGCCGGAACAATGGAAAGCGACAAGCGCGTTGCTGACCACCGCATTGATTGTGACACTCATAATATTCTGGGTGTAAAGGTCTGGGCAGCAACCAGCACTTCGGCGGTTCGCGAGCTGGAGCGGGTGATCGACAGTGGCGAGCATCGCAAACTTTCTTTCCTCAATGCGCATGGCGCAAACATTGCTTACAAGAACGCAAACTATCGCGAGATTTTGAGAGATTTTACGGTTTTGTCCGATGGCGTCGGCCTCGATTTGGGCGCCCAAATTCTGTACGGAGCGGCATTCCCCGAAAATCTGAATGGCACCGACTTTGTGCCGAAGCTGTTCAATCAAATCAGAGGCAGTCAAAGTCTGGGTCGCAATTCACGTCCGGATTGCCGCCGTCGTCGTCGTCGAATTGCTTTGCTGGGCGCGAAACCCGGTGTCGCAGAAGCGGCTGCGCAGAAGTTTGCAGCAGGCAATCCTCAACATGACTTTACCGTCGTCAGTGATGGCTATTTCGACAGTGACCAAGAAATTGAAATTCTGGATCGCCTGAAGGCACAACGTCCAGACATCCTGCTGGTGGCGCTGGGCAATCCGATCCAAGAGGAATGGATTGCCAAACATTGCACCGGTGAACATGCAGCGGTTTGCATTGGCGTTGGTGCCTTGCTCGACTTTTCATCAGGGATCATTCCGCGTGCGCCACAAACAATGATCCGGTGGCGTTTGGAGTGGTTGTTCCGCCTGGGTCTGGAGCCTAAACGCATGTGGCGGCGCTATGTGGTGGGTAATCCATTGTTTATTAAGCGCATTCTGCGTCAAAAATTCTTTGGCCCGCAAACAGAGCCGAATTCGTGACCAAGTCCGCCTCCACCGCCCTGATTACGCCCAGTCATGCGGCAGATTTTGAACATTGCCGTTTGCTTTGTGACAGCATTGATCGCTTTGTGACGGATCGACCGGATCACTACATTCTTGTCGACAACGACGACTATGAGCAGTTTCTCACTCTTGCGGGACCACGGCGGCATATCGTCAACGAACTCGACATTCTGCCGTCTTGGCTGAAGAGTACCCGGCAGGGATTTTCGTCGACGTCGCGCAAGATCTGGTTTTCAACTCGCACTTGGCCAATGCGCGGTTGGCATGTGCAGCAATTGCGCCGCATCGCCATAGCGCATCATTTGAATCATGACGGAATGCTTTATTGCGATTCCGACATGCTCTTTGTCAAAGAATTCTCGACCTCTCAATTGTGGCGCGATGATCGTTTGCGGCTTTATCGCAAGGACGCAGGCGTCAATGATCGATTGGCCGATTCAGGCAAGCTGCACAAGGCATGGACTCGGCATGCTGCCCGGCTCAATGGCTTGGCCGACCCATCATTTCCAGCCCATGACTATATCAACAACATGGTCAGTTGGCGGCGCGATCATGTTGTAAATATGTGCCGTCATATCGAAGATGTGAGCGCCAGGCACTGGGTGGCTGCAATCGGCTCAAAGCGCAGCTTTTCAGAATGCCAGATTTATGGCGCTTATGCCGATGAGGTTGTGCTGGGCAATGGTCATTTTTCCGGGCAGGGTGCTCTTTGTCAGACTTACTGGTCGGGCGATGCGCTGACCTGCGACACGTTGCAACTGTTTCTGCAATCTATGCAGCCCCATCAGGTTGCCATTGGCGTTCAGTCTTTCACCGGAACCAGCGCTGCCTTATTGCGCAACCTGGTCGCGGCCTGAACGCGAATCTTATTCTTGTCGCGGCTTCCTGTTGAGGCGGCCGTAGGTGACAAGCGCTGATGCAAGATAAAGCACGCCGAAGACAACATTCAACAGCAATGCGATTTCGCCAAAGTCATTTGTGTAGCCCAGAACCAGAGCGATCAGGAACGCTTTTAAAGTGCCCAAATAAGCCAACAATGCAACACGTGCTGCCATGAACTGGTGGCCGTAGAGCAGATCTGTATGAAGCTCAATTGCATTGCGGAACGCAGGTACCAGCAGAACCAGCCACAGGAATGCTGCGCCCATGGCAATGTTTTCACCAAGTAGTGTGGGTGCGAAAGAAAGCAGCAGGGCAATTGCTGCAATCGCCATGACAGACGTGGTGCCAATCACCATATCAAGCTTCAAGCCAGTCTTGGCTGCCTGTCCTGATTTGCGGCCGCGCATGATCCATTGGGTGAGCATGGTACTGAATGCTCTCAACGGCACGGCGGTCAGATCGACCAGCCGCATTATAATTGCGTAAAGGCCGGAGAGAACTTCTCCCCCCAGTGCCAGGACCAAAACCTTGTCCATCTCCGATTGCAGGTAAAACAGTGTTTCAGCTGCAGAGACTCCCATAGCGTCCTTTGCCCGGCCCATCCATGCTTTGGGTTCCCACCTCAGCGGTTGCTTTGGATAGATGAACACAATGCCAATCAACATGACCAGAAGGAGGGCCGCAAAATATAGCGGTGCCCAGGTGTCGATTGTGTGGTTGTGGTGAGACAGCAGTGCAATGGTAGCTGCCAGTTTTGCAGCAACCCCTGCAATGCCAAGCAATGCGCCGGTAGTGTAACGATTTAGGCCGTTGCAAACGATGATTGTCGTCTCAATGCCGCGCCAACAGATGGCTTCTGCCAAAATGATCAATGCAAACGTCTGTAAGGGGATCAACGAGGTATAGAGCATCGCGTAGATGGCCCAACTGATGGCCATAACAACCGGAATGGACAGCAGAACTGCGACGAGAAACCCACCTGTATAGGCACCGATCAATCCGGGCTTTGTGGTCGCGATGCGAAACAGCGGTGAAATATAGCCAAAGCCAACCAGCCTCGACAAAACGATTCCGATAGCTGAGCAAGATGCGAAGATACCAAAGTCGCCCAACGACAGGGTCCGGGCCAGGATAACGAAATACACCACCGAGAAGACAAGCCGACCAACTTGTCCGCTGAGCAAGGCTGAATAGTCCAGTATCTGATTTCGGCTGATACCCAGCCGGTTCAGGCTGATGTCCAGGACATTGACCATAGACTGTGAATAGGACTGAATCGACATCAGAATTGCTTCATCAATTGCGTATATAAGCTTTGTCTAAGGCGACAGGCTTAACGGTGGATCTAAAACTGTGAGTAATATTAGTCACAATCTGTTAACACGTCGTTCCGCTATGACGCTTGCTGCTGCTGCATTCGGTAACGCTTTGTTAACCCCTTCAGACGCGTCCAGTAACGCAGTTGCGGCGACTGCCAAGGGCGCCACCGGTGGCGGAATTCCGTTTGGTGCAGCTGTGCACCTGGAGCCATTTCGCAATGACCCGATGCTGAAGAAAAACCTGATCGAACATGTCGATCTGATTGCCCCGATGAATGCGTTAAAATGGGCCAGCTTGCGCTACGATGAGCAAAAATTCGATTTTTCTGGTGCGGATGAAATAATTGATTTTGCAGAGGAAAATGGCAAAATCCTGCATGGCCATGCATTGCTTTGGTATCACGCCAACCCGCAATGGCTGGACCAGTTGGATTCACCCAGCAAACTTGAGCGTCTGCTTGTTGAGCATACCGAAGCCGTGATGGGCCGCTATGCTGGCCGGATTGCCACCTGGGACGTGGTCAATGAGGTGGTTTCGCACAATCCACTGGGCGAAGGTAAGTGGCGGGCTGGCGTCTGGTACAATGCACTGGGACCAAAACATGTCGACCTGGCCTTTAAGGCCGCCGCAGCGGTGGACCCAAATGCGAAGCTGTTCATTAACGACTACGATCTGCAGGACGAAGGGCCACGAGTCGAGGCACGTCAAAAGGCGATTTTGAGCATCGTTCGACGGCTGCAGGATAAGAATATCCCGGTTCATGGTGTTGGAATGCAGGCCCATCTTTATGCTGAGCGCCGGGTGGGGCGTGAAAATCTGGGCCGGTTTGTGAAGCAACTCAAGGCCATGGGTCTGACGGTTGCTATTACCGAACTCGATATCATCGACTGGAAGCTGCGTGCCGATACCAAAGCGCGTGACCGGGCTGTGGCCAATACGGCGCAGGAATATCTTGGCGCGCTTACCGAGTTTGCCGAGCCGGAATTCATAACGACCTGGGGCCTCAATGATCGCTATAGCTGGATTGGTGAAACCTTCCCGCGTGAAGACAACGCTAAGGCGCGACCATTGCCATTCGACGAAGACTGGCAGGCAAAGCCTCTGTTCGACGTGATACGATCATTTGCGCAATAATGAGCCGACCAAATCTGCAGTGATTTGGCGGGTTATTAACGCCCAAATTAATCCTTTGTTATCCATACTGGTTAATTGTTGGGCAAGGCGTCAGAATCCTTTGCTGCGCCCGAAATTCCCCGCGCAGGAGCCAGATTTTCAACGATGCTGTCCCGTTTTCTCGACAAGAAAAAACAAAGCGCCGCTGGGCCAGCAAGCGCTCAAGCACCAGTGCAGGGGTCGCTGTTGGATTTAATGGCTCCACCAGAAACAGCCTTTCAATCGTCTCCGCCATCATTTTCGCAGCCGTCGTTGTTGTCGCCTTTGTCGCCGCCTTCATCGCCGCCGTCCTCGCCACTGTCCTCGCCGGGAGTCGGGCAGGTTGGGTCTGGATCGCTGTTGTCTGAGTTCAACAATGTTGAAGCAGAGGAACGCTTGCGATTGCACAAAGCGCATGCCGATATGCTGGAGCAGCAAAACGCTGCACTTGCATCTCAGGCCCCCGTTGCACAACCGCCAGCGCAGAATTCTACCAGACCATCATTGCAAAGCAGGAACCTGGCAAACCGAAGTGCCGAAGAACAGTTGGACCTGCTGACTGAAGAATTGAACAACCTGAAACGCCGCGCTGGGAACGAATCCAGATCGGCCGTGGCTTTCACCGGAAATGGAAACGATGATTTCGGGCAACCTGGACGTTCGGAACTGCAAAATATTTTTTCGTTTGATCGTGTTGTCTCAACCGTTGTCAGGAGCTGGAAGCAGATAATTTTGTTTGCTGTTGCGGGCGCGGTATTGGCGACTCTTTATGCTGTTAGCCTGCCGAACCGGTTTGAGTCGGTTGCAGAAATATTGCTGGAGCCCCGTGGGTTGAAGGTTCTCAATAATTCGGTTTCTCCAAATGGCTTGAGCGGCGACGCGACAGTTGCTTTTGCGGCCAGCCAGGTGCGGATCATGTATTCCTCCAGTGTTATTGATCCTGTCGTTGACGATCTGGAGTTGGCAGAGGACCCTGAATTTAACGGCAGCGGTTCGGGTAGCTTAATTGCAAGCTTGAAACAGTTGATGGTTGGTTCCGGGGCAAGCTCGACCGGACGTCCGGCGGCCAAACGCCATCTCATGAAAAATCTGAACGTTCAAAGATTTGGTCAGTCGTTCTCGATTCTTGTTGGCGTCTCCACTGCAGACCCGGAAAAGTCGGCGCGTATCGCCAACGCGTTGGCACGCTCCTATATCGATGATGAATCGGGTGCTCGCTCGACAGTTGCCCGCAGTGCTAACGAAGACCTGACCGCGCGGTTGGACGACCTGCGTAAACAGGTGCGTATCAACGAAGAAAACGTTCAGAAATACAAAGTTGCAAATGGCCTGGTCGATGCCAATGGTCGCTTGGTCAGTGCAGTGCAACTGGAGCGTTTGAATGAACAGTTGGTGCTGGCAAAAGTACAGACTGGCGACACTAAAACCCGAGCTAATATGGCTGCCAAGGCAGATCTGGCAGATGTGGTTTCCGGATCACTGCCACCTAATCTGACAAGTGCAACGGTCAATCAATTGCGATTGGATTATTCGCGCGCCAATGCACGTTTGGAGCGGCTTAAGACGAAACTGGGAGCACGCCACCCCGACAGGATAGCGGCAGAATCCGAACGGCGCAGCGCGCTGAATGCGATTGCAGCAGAAATGAAGCGCATGGTTCAGTCGGCGCAGGAAGAATTTAAGCGTGCCGTTGCCCGTCAAAATGACCTGACCGCTCAGGTCAATCAATTGAAGGGAGCGGCTGTCAACGATTCAGCTGCGATGGTGAAACTGCGTGAACTGAACCGCCAGGTTGAGGCCAGTCGCCAGATTTACGAAAGCGTTTTGTTGCGGTCGCGGGAAACGGGGGCCGAGCAAAGTATCCGCGCCAGCAGCGCACGGATTATCTCTGAGGCGGTTCCAACATATGAAAAATCCGGCCCAAACAGAAAAGTATTCGTTGCAGCAGGCGTCATAGTTGGCGCGGCCCTGGGAACGATGTTCGTCTTGGTTCCGTTCGTCTGGTTGGGATTGCAGCAATTGAGTTTTGGGGGACGGCGTCGGCGCAGTTCTGCACCACCTTCTTTACCACCGGGGGGGGATCTCTATTCAACGGAGCCGCAAGGTCATTCCCAATCAAGAAACGAGATGCGCCAGGCGGGTTTGTATCAAACATCCCCGCCGCCGATGTATTATGAAAGCTGGGACGACCGGAAATAGGTCGGTCAGAACGTCAGCGATTTGGCCAGACGTGGCTGCAAGGTTTCGATCACGATCATTGTCATGGCCAGAATCAAAACCATGTAGAGACGGTCATCGGGTAGGGGGAAGACAAAGAACTTTCCACCGATTGTCAAAAAGCATGCCAGCATCATGGTCCCGCGGCGCACTCCAAAAGACATGCCAGCCTGCTTGATGGCCAGCGTTGCCGCGCCGATAAAGGTGAGCAGGATGGGCCAGTTGAATTCGGTCAGGGACATGAACACGCCACGGGCCTGCCCTCTGATCCAGGCGACAACAGAAAAGGCGGGTTGAAAATCAACCAATGTGTTTTGGATCTGCACGTTGGAAAAATAGTAATGGACCCACCAACCGGGATGCTCTGTTAGCCCGCGCACGGCAAAAGAAGCTGCTAGAAGAGCCACAAACAGCGCTGCAATTCGTTTGATGGATTGACCATAAGCCAACGACGCCAGCAGAAGCGCAAAGGCAAAAATCAGTGTATCCGGACGGAACACAAAGGCTAGGAGCAGCAGGACAGCTGCCGGAATTTCGCGCGCCTGAACCCAAAGATAAACGGCCACCAGCGTCAACATAGCAGCAATGACGTCGGGTCCGGGGTAGCTCAATGCGTCGAAATAGTTGCCGGCCAACAGCACGGCCATGACAAGAGGGGCGCCCTGCAAACATTTTTCACGGGCCATCCAGAGGAGGCAAATAAGTCCGAGCACAAGCCCGGAAACCAAGCTGCTCCAGAACGCAGCCTTGATCCAACCCACCGGGGCGGCGAGTAAATTTAGAAGATAGATGTAGCCGATCTTGGCAGAGTAGAGCGGCTGCACGGATTCAAACGCAGAAGCATTGCTCGATTGCGCCAGACGATAATCGTTGCCAGCCGACAGGTCTTGATAGACATCTGCGGGCGCGGCCTGGCGAACCAAATCCCATGCCAGCATGGGCTGGGCACCCGGTTCGCTGATGGCAATTGCAGCGCCAAGATAGGCGACCATGTCGAAACTGTAGCCGGGCTGAAACATTGCGACAGCACTGATTGCCAGGACAAACAGCGCGAACCCAACACCCATCATGAGATCCAGACTTTTGTCTGAAACCAGCGTACCGGTGCGGCGCATGGCCCAGAACCCGGCTTTTTCCAATGGTGTGTTGGTTATGTCAGTCATGTCAGTCTCGCTGAGATTTAATGAAGTCCGTAACGATCTTCACCACACCACCGGACAGCACCTTATCGAGAGCCGAGATAAACTGGTCGACATGTTGATGGGTTGTGATGAGCGGTGGCTGGAGGCGCACCACGTTGCGGTTATATTCGGTGAAGGCCACGAGTACGTCGTGATCGCGCAATAGGGCAGACCCAACAAAACCTGAAAGCGACCCCTTGAGCTTGTCGTCCAGCATCGAAAGAGCTGGGCGGAGAACCGCGGGCATGGTCTTGGAAAAGTCCTGGAATTCCAAACCGAGCATAAATCCGCGACCGCGCACGTCTTTGATCAGTTTGGGATATTTGGCAGCCAAACCCTGCAGTTGGGATTTCATATAGGTTCCCACCT
Organism: Rhizobiaceae bacterium; assembly: GCA_039969995.1. Lineage (GTDB taxonomy): Bacteria > Pseudomonadota > Alphaproteobacteria > Rhizobiales > Rhizobiaceae > Pseudahrensia. The sequence goes on along the minus strand of JBDVMU010000013.1, from coordinate 162,766 downwards.
GAGTGGCGTTTTCCAGCAACTCTTCGTCATACATGACGTTCAGCGCTTCGATGGAAGTGATGCAAGCCTCGCCAAGACCGCCAAATGTCGCGGGGCCGTGTATCAGCGCAGTTGATGGCTTGCCATAGGCTTTCATGTAGATGGGTTTGCGGGCAATCATCGCCGCCATCGCGGTCTTGCCACCGCCCAGTGATTTGGCCAAGGCGGTAATGTCGGGCACCACGCCGTAATGCTCAAAGGCAAAGAATTTGCCGGAACGCCCGGTGCCGGACTGCACTTCGTCTGCAACCCAAAGGATATCGTTTTCGTCACAGAATTGACGCAGGCCCTGCCAAAATTCTGGTTCAGCTTCGACAATTCCGGCTCCACCCTGAATGGTTTCCAGACAGATGGTGCCAATTTGCGGGTCGTCAGCCACCGCTTTGCGGATCGCATCGAGGTCGCCGAAGGGAACTTTAACCACGTTTTCGACCAGTTTGAACTGGGACTGATAGAGAGCTGAATCCGTTACTGAAAGAACACCCTTGGTTTTGCCGTGGAAAGCGTTTTCAGCAAACAGAATTTTTGAACGTTCTGCTCCTTGATAGCGTTCGGCCAATTTCAACGCAGCTTCCATGGCTTCTGAACCCGAAGAGCCAAGGAAGACCATATCGAGGTCTTCTGGAGCAATTGACGCCAGATTGTGGGCGAGAGCCGCTGAATATTGCGACAGGAAAGCCATCGCAATTTCATGCCTGTTGCCGTCTTGGAATTTTTTGCGCGCAGCGATGATGCGCGGGTGGTTATGGCCGAAGGAAAGCGAGCCAAAGCCGCCGAAGAAGTCGAGGATTTTGCGCCCGGTCTGGTCGCTGTAATAAACGCCTTCCGCCCGCTCAATCTTGATCTTGTGAAAACCCAGAAGCTTCATGAAATGCAACTGACCTGGATTTAAGTGGTCCACGAACAACTGGTTCATCTTGCTCAACGGCATGTTGATGGCTTCATCAACACTCAGCAATTTGGGCTTTGCCGCAGTCTCGGTCTCTGGCGCGATTGCGGGTGAGTCCACGACTTTGCGTTCGTCAAATGTCTCGTTGGCTTGATTCTTAGTCTTTTTCTTGAGCAACATGATTTGTCCCCGGTCCCGGTAATGTTAGGCAGCAGCAGCGGTTTGGCTGGCCGCGGCACGTTCTTGAGAGTATTCACGATAGGCGGCGATAAGCATGTCATCGTCGTTGAAATTGGCTTTCCAACCGAGCAGTTCCTCTGCCTTGCCGCAGTCGAGCAGGCACTCTTCATCGGCAATCAGATACTGCTCTGGATCCATGATTGGCTTGTTGATCAGATCCAGCAGGTCAAGCGTGCGTTTGACCGCCCAACCAGGCGTTGGCAGCAAGATCGATTTGCTGTTGGCTTCTTTGACGAGTTGCGACAGCAGTTTGCGCACAGATGGCGGGTTGGAAGAGCCAAGGTTGAAGGCTTCATTCGGGAAACCGGCCTTCCAGGCCAGATAGGCCGCATCTGCGCAGTCAAAAACCGATACGAACTGATATGGATTCCTGCCGGATCCGATCATCGGCACAGGTAAATGGTTGTCGACCAGCGTGAACAGTTTTTTCAAAATGCCCAAACGACCCGGGCCGATAATAAGCCGGGGCCGGAAGATCGAGATGTTGAAACCATGTTCGCTGCGCCACTTTTCGGCCAATTGTTCAGTGGCGAGCTTGCTTTCACCATATTCGCCCAGAGGCTGAACCGGATGGTCCTCTTTCATTGGAACGGTATGGGTGTGGCCATAGATCATGTCAGTGGTGAAGTGGACCAGGTTCATCGCCCCGGCCTGTTTCATCGCTTCCAGAATGTTGACTGTGCCGTGATAATTGACCGGCCAGAAAAATTCGTGACGCTCCGCACGGGTGACAATCGGCGACAGCATCTTGGCTGACAAATTGTAGACCGCGTCCTCGGGCTGGATATCGACCTTGGCCACCTGATGGGCGTCAGTGACATCCACGTGGAGCCATTTGCACTGTGCGTAGTGGTCGCACTCACCTTTGTTGATGTCGGCAACGACGACAGTTGCGCCCTCCGCGACCAGTTTTGCAGCCAAAACGCGGCCAACGAAACCGTCACCCCCAAACAGAATGTGCTTCATGATTTACTTCCCTCAATAAGGACTGGGTCAGATTTTGAATTTTCAGATGCGGTCACGGTGTTTTTTGTGGCGCTCTGAGCCACGAGTGCGGTGCCGACGATGATGAAACCGAAGCCAAGCAGGCGCCAGGCGTTGATGTTCTCCCCAAAGAAAATCCATGAGCCAACCGCCACAGCGATGAACGCGATGCTCAAAAATGGGTAAACGAAGGAGAGTTCGACCTTCGACAATACGTAGAGATGACTCATCATCGAAATGACGAAGGCGCAGAGGCCAAAAAATACCCAGGGATGAAACGCCACCTTGAAGATCAGCGTGATAACGGACATTGCGGTCATCGGCCCATCGCCCGTGGTGATAGGGCCAAAGGTCAACATGCCCTGTTTCAGCATCAGCTGGGCAGCAGCGTTCGACAGCACTGTGAATAATATCAGCGGCAGATAAGTCATTTTATCCCCATGGAGGCTGCGCGAGCCGGTCTTGTTTCCCGCGGTAAGTGTAGTTGAGTTTTCTGAACGCCCGGTTGAGCGGCTTGGTTAACAGGCTTTTTCGCTGAACCAGGTAATGCTGCGATTGATGGGGCTGCAATTGACGGGGCCGGAGTGATGCGGCGCTGACGCAGGGGTTGGGTCACCCGACGCCAGAAATCAGATTGAATTGCCGGGTCGCGCAATTCTTCGAGTTTTTGCCAATCCGCATAGCCGCGTTGGAACGTTTCAGCACTCATACGCCCGTCTTTATACGGATTGGTTCGGCCGCCGACATCCAGCGTGATTGCGTCGAGCCGGTTCAACAGTTCGCGGGTTGCAGCGCCACGATTGGCAAAGTCGAGGGTTAGCGTATAGCCGGGCTGTGGGAATGACATATGGCCTGGCGAGCAGTGGGCACCAAAGCGCTTCAGAACGGTGAGGAAGGAACCCTGTCCAAATTCATGACTGGTGCGCAACATTGCTGGAACCACCTGGCGTGCGGCGGCCAGCGGAATGACACATTGATGTTGAAACAGGCCCCTTGGACCATAGAGGCGGTTCCAACCGGCGACGGCATCTAGTGGGAAGAAAAAGCTGTCGGGAGTTGAAATATGCGGTTCGGGCTTGCGTTTTTTGCCGTGGAAATAGGCGGCATTGAAAAGCTTGAGCGGCAGGCCGGAAACCAGAGGCACAGGCGGTGTCAGAGGTACGGTCCAGCGTGGGTCACCATAGTTTGCCTCGGCTTTGTCTTCGATATGCTTGCCGGTGATCGAAATCCCACGGCCCAGCGCTTTGCCGTGCGACAGTGAGTCCACCCAGGCGACTGAATATTCATGCTCGTCGGCCCAATCCTCTTCAGAATCGAAATAGGCGTCCAGATTGGCAAATGGCGTGTTGGTTTCCTCTACAAAATGAGACGGCACATTCATCAGTTTGAATTGTGCTGAAACGATTACACCTGTCAGGCCCATGCCGCTGATGGTTGCCTCGAACAATTCGGTGTTTTGCGTTGCGCTACAGGTCAGCAGTTCGCCGGTTGACCGCCAGAGGGTGAGGCTTTCAACGTGGCGGCCAAATGTGCCACGTTTCTCATGGTTCTTGCCATGAATGTCGTTGGCGATGGCGCCACCCAAAGTCACAAATTTTGTGCCGGGAACAACCGGTAGAAACCAGCCAGTTCCCTGAATTTGTTGCAGAATGTCGCGCAGCAGAATGCCAGCCTCAGCGGTCATTGTGCCGGTTTCCCGGTCAAATGCGAGCACCGACTTCTGATGCGCCAAATGGACCAGACTACCGGCATCGTTGTGGCAGCTGTCGCCATAGGAGCGGCCATTGCCATAAGGCAGGATGGACTGACTTTTTGCCTTGCTGTGCCGTGCATCAAATGGGTGAATGCTGCGGTTTCGCTGAATCAGACGTCCCCAGGAAGGTGCATTGCTCATTACATCACCCATGGGGCCATGAACTGCGACACCAGCATGAGAACTGCACCAATGCCGATCATGATCTGGCTGCGCCAATCGGTCATTAGGAAGACCACCGGATCATCATTCATTTCGTTGCGGCGGGCGAGCACCCAGATACGCATCAGCAGATAGAGCACCAGCGGGCAAACCATCCAGATCATTTGTGGATTGGTGTAGCTCTCCGCAATCATCGGTGAATCGATGAACAGGGCCAACACGACGATTGAAGCGAAGCCAGATGTCATGCCTGCCTGTGCCAATGTTTCCAGGTCGATTGCCTGATAACCCCGTCCCGAAACTTTACGGCTGACATTGGCCAACTGACCCGACAGTTCAACGAACCGTTTGACCAGCGCCAGGCTCAGGAAAAAGAACACGCAAAATGCCAGAAGCCAGGTGGATACGTCGCCACGGATGGCCGCTGAACCAGCCAGGACGCGGATTGTAAACAGCCCCGCCAAAGTCAAAACGTCAATCAGCAACAGCCGTTTCAACAGGAAGGAATAGGCTCCGGTGACGATGAAATAGATCAGCAGGATACCGCTGAAGGCGACCGGCAATTGCAGGGCAATCATCAATGAAGCGGAAAACAGACATAGCGCACCCACAACCGCGTTAGAAACGGTGAGCAATCCTGATGCTATTGGCCGCTTGTGCTTGGTCTTGTGCTGACGATCTACATCAATATCGATCAGGTCATTCAGCAGGTAGACGCCGGATGCACAAAAGCTGAAGGCGAAAAAGGCTGCTGTCATCTGCAGCGCCATTTCTACGTCGAAATATTTGAAGCTCAGAACCGCCGGAACAAAGAGCAGGGTGTTTTTCAACCACTGATGGACGCGAATGGCCTTCAGCCAGACACGCAGTCGCAATCTGTTGGTGTTTCGCTCAACCGGCTCTTTTAGACGGTCGGCATGGGCCTTGCGGGCATATCTTAGGGCATCGGATTCATCGCCGACGATGATCGCGCGGTTGGCACGGTCCCAGACCTTGAAATCTGCACGACTGTTGCCGGCATAGTCGAAACCACCTTCGCCAAAACGATCCACCAACCGCTTTGCTTTGGCGCTGCTCGACAGGTTCACCCGATCATCGGAGGCCTCGATTGAGTGGAAAATTTTCAGATGATCAGCAACCGCGCGGGCGTATCGTTGGTTGGAAGCAGTCGCCAGGATCAACTCGCGTCCCGCGTCGCGCTGGGCTTGCAACCACCCAACAAGAGCATCGTTGAAGGGCAGACGCTGGGCGTCGGGCATGACGCGCTTGGCAATTTCAGCTTTGAGATTGGCTTTACCAGCAGCCAGCCAGATTGGCAGCATGAAAAGGTAAAGCATGTTCATTCGAAGCAGTTTGAACACTGCCTCGTGCAACAGGTCGGTCCGGATCAGCGTACCGTCCAGATCGACGCACAGGGGCTTTGCGGAACTCCGCAATCCCATATCATTATGATCAGCCGTGATGCTCACAACATTTACCACCCACAATTCCCGTTGTCCGTCAGTCTTCAGGAAAAAGGCTCAGGTTTTATTGAAATTGATGTTCAATTTTTAGGCTTGATTTTTACGGTTCGCTAACCTTGGTTGTCAGGTGGTAATGATGCCCCGTCGCGGGCTTCCATTTCCATGTCGCAAACGGAGTGGTGATATGGAGGTCGTGACAGGGTATGGTCTGAAAAATGGGGCCGGATTTGACCGGTTTGCCTGACTTTCTCAAAGGAAATAGTTCGATGCAGAACAAGGCGCGTGCAGTCGTAATCGGAGGCGGAGTTGTTGGTGTTTCAACACTCTATCATCTGGCCAAAAAAGGCTGGACAGACAGTGTTTTGTTGGAACGTAAGGAACTGACATCAGGCTCGACATGGCACGCGGCAGGCCTGTTGCCGCTGTTCAACATGTCATACTCGGTTGGTCAGGTTCACAAATATTCGGTGCGCTTCTATCAGGAGCTTGCTGAAGAAACCGGTATGGATACCGGGTTCCGCAAGGTATCGAACGTTCGCCTTGCGCGCTCGCAGGACCGCTGGGATGAGTATGAATACTACATGGGTGTCGCCGAAACCATCGGTATCAATGTCAAGAAGATCACTCCGGAAGAAATCAAAGAGCTATGGCCATATGTGAATACTGATGGCCTGCTGGGGGGCATTCAACATCCTGACGATGGCTACATTCAGCCGGCAGACCTAACTCAGGCGCTGGCCAAAGCGGCCCGTGACAGAGGCGGCAAAATTCACCGCAATACCAGCGTGACCGGTATTCAGCGTTTGCCAGGCGATAAGTGGCTGGTTCAGACCGATCAGGGCGATATCGAGTGCGAGCACGTCATTGCCTGCTCAGGCAACTTTGCCCGAAAAACCGGTGCTATGGTTGGTTTGAATGTTCCGGTCATTCCCGTTGAGCACCAATATATTGTGACAGAAGCACACCCCGAAATTCAGAAATTCCGCGCCGAAGGCGGTCCGGAACTCTGTGTTTTGCGTGAAAGTGACTCGGCCTGGTATATGCGCGAGGAGGCTGGTGGCCTGATCCTTGGGCCGTATGAAAAAGGCGCGCCATGCTGTTATGTCGATGGTCCCGATGATGGCAGTGAATATGAGCTGTTCCAAGAAGATCTCGATCGCCTGATGCCGCATATCGAAACTGCCGTGGAACGGGTTCCTTACTTTGGCGAGGCGGGCATCAAGAAAGTCTACAACGGTGCCATTGCCTATACCCCGGATGGCAACCCGATTATTGGTCCAGCACCGGGCTTGAAAGGCTTTTGGCTAAACGAGGGTCACTCTTTCGGCATCACTGCCGCTGGCGGTGCCGGCTGGCAATTGGCAGAATGGATTGTCGATGGCGAACCAACCATCGACATGATGGGTGTCGACCCGCGTCGCTATGGTTCGTACGCCACTGAAGGCTATTTGAAGGAAAAGAACGAAGAGGCCTATGCCAATGTTTTCACACTGCATTTTCCTGATGAAGAACGTTCTGCAGCACGCCCATTGAAAACCACACCAGCTTATGAGCGCCAGAAAGAGCTCGGTGCGGTGTTTGGCTCAGTTTATGGCTGGGAGCGCGCCAACTGGTATGCGCCGGAAGGTTATGAACTGCCGGAAAGCGAGCGCGGCGTTGGCGTCGATGTGCTGGTCAACGAGAATCACGCTCCTGCTGATCATACCGGCAGAATTCGTGAAAAATGGTCTTTCCGTCGCTCCAACTATTTCGAGCACGTCGGCAATGAGGTTAAAGCGGTCACTGAAAGCTGTGGTCTGCTCGATATGTCTGCATTCGCAAAGATTACTGTTACGGGTCCAGGTGCCCGTGACTGGCTGGAAAGCATTTTCGCCAACAAGATCCCAAAAAAGCGGGGCAGGGTGGCGCTGTGTCACCTGTTGACCAAGCAGGGTGGTGTGAAAAGTGAGTTTACCGTTTACGAAGTGCGGCCCGGCGTTTTCTATTTGGTCTCGGCTGGTGCCTATATGACTCACGACCACGATGTCCTGTACCGTCATTTGCCGGATGACGGGTCGGTCACCTTGACCCCGATCACCGAGAAATTCGGTGTGCTGGTCCTGGCAGGCCCAAACAGCCGCAAGGTCCTGCAGAAACTGACCCGCACAGATTTAAGCAATGCCAACTTCCCTTGGCTGTCTGGCCAATCGATTTCGGTTGGTACTGCAACCGCGGAAGCGCTGCGCGTCAATTTTGTTGGTGAGTTGGGTTGGGAACTGCACCATCCAATGGAAATGCAGGCCGCGATCTGGGATGCCGTAATGGAAGCCGGAGCCGGGTTTGGCATCAAACCATTCGGTATTCGTGCAATGACCGCCATGGCTATTGAAAAGTCGTACCGCCTGATCCCACGAGAATTGTCGATTGAGTATTCAGCCTATGAATCGGCGCTGGACCGCTTCATCAAGCTGGACAAGGATTTTGTCGGTAAGGAAGCCCTGGTCAAACGTCACGAAGCCGGTGACGAATGGAAGTTTGTCACCCTGGAAGTTCACGACATAACCGATAGCGATGCCCGTGGATCTGAAGCGATCTATAATGCTGGCGAGCTTGTTGGCCGTGCTACCCATGGTGGTTTTGGTTATCGGACGGGCAAGAGCCTGGCTCTGGCGATGGTCAAACCTGGCAATGAAGAAGTCGGAACTGCGCTGGAAATCAAGCTTCTGGGCGCAACTCACAAGGCGACTGTGATTGCCGAAAGCCCATTTGATTCAAATAATGAACGTTTGCGTGCAGATGCTTGAATAGAATCATTTAAACTGTTTTGAAAAGGCGGTCCTTTGACCGCCTTTTTTGATTTCTCAAGCCGATATTTCAGCCGTCAGGCCGCTTCCACCTGACGCTCAGCGCGCTCCTGCTGTGGCGAACGTCCGTAGAGTTCGCGATAGCACTTGGAGAAGTGCGAAGCTGAAACGAAGCCACAGGCGATGGCCACTTCAACCACTGGCAACATCGATTGCAACAACAGGTGGCGTGCCCGATCAAGACGAATCTCAAGGTAATAGCGGGCCGGAGAGCGGCCCATGTGGTGGCGGAACAGACGTTCGATCTGACGGCGCGACAGGCCCGCATGATCGGCGATTTCAATCAGTGTCAGTGGTTCAGCCAGATTGGCTTCCATCATTTCTATAATCGAAAGAATGCGGGCATTCTGTACACCAAGCCGCGCCCTGAGTGGCAATCGTTGTCTGTCATGGGGGCCTCGAACCCGATCTGTCAGCGCTTGTTCGCAGATGGAATTGATCAGTTTCTCGTCATGGTCTTCGGCAATCAGCGACAGCATCATATCGAGCGCCGCGGTGCCTCCCGCACAAGTGTAAACATTGCCGTCAACTTCAAACAGGTCCGCGTAAACCTCGGCCTTGGGGAAGGCCTCGGCAAAGCCGGGCAGATTTTCCCAATGAATTGCACAGCGGCGGTTGGAGAGCAGGCCGGCAGAGGCCAGGATGTGGGCCCCTGTGCACAAGCCACCAACAGCGACGCCGCGATTGTGCTCTTCGCGGATCCAGCCATAAACGCTTTTGTTGCCGTGTTTTTCGACGTTCACACCGGAGCAGACGAACAACATGGAGGGGCGATCTCTGCCGGACAACAAGCGACGTTCTTGTTCCAATGACGTGTCGACTGCGACCTGAACCCCGTTGGAAGCGGTGACTGGAGTGCCGTCCAATGAAGCCAAACGCCATTTATAGCTGTCGTAGCTGAGCATGCGGTTTGCAATGCGCAGGGCTTCTATGGCTGTCGCAAATGCGATCATTGAAAAATCGGGAACCAGAAAAAATACAAAACTGCGCAAAAGTGCGCTCTCATTGTTGTTTTTTGCCAAATTTTCAGCGCTTTTGACCGAAAACGAACTAACTTCCGACATTTGCTGTCCTCCCAACAAAATCTGATTTGACGCCTTAGCATCAAAATTGCCTGTCGCATAGAGAACAGTTGCAAATCAGGGCTTCACAATGTTGAGGCCTTGTTCACCAATCCTGTTCACATCGTCGAAATCTGATCGCACTAGCGTTGCGAAAAACACGGGCCATTGGGAGCGCAACTTGACCACAAATTATGCTTTGGAAATTTCCGGACTGATGAAGAGCTTCGACCGCCCGGCGGTCAATGGATTGGATTTGCAGGTCTATGGTGGCGAATTTTATGCTTTGCTTGGGCCAAATGGTGCCGGTAAAACCACGACTTTGCGAATGGTTGCCGGACTGTTGCAACCCGATGAGGGCGAAATATCGGTATTTGGCACCAAGCTGGCCAGCGATCCTTTGGAAGCCAAACGCAAGGTTGCATGGGTGTCCGACGAACCGATGATTTACGACAAGCTGACACCGCTTGAATACCTGGAATTTGTTTCGGGTCTTTGGGGTGTTGATCCCCGCGAGGCAGAACGGCGTTCGCTGGATCTGGTTGAATGGCTCGGTCTGGCTCCCCATGCGATGGAGCGTTGTGGTGGCTTTTCCAAGGGCATGCGCCAGAAAGTTGCGCTTGCGGGTGCTTTGGTGCACGAGCCACAACTGATCATTCTCGACGAACCGTTGACTGGCCTCGATGCCGGCTCGGCTCGGCAGGTCAAAGATGTTCTGCTGTCTCGGGTCAAGCGCGGCACGACGATCATCATGACCACCCACATTCTTGAAGTCGCTGAACGTATGGCGGAACGAATTGGCGTGATCGCTGATGGCAGATTGGTTGCCGAAGGCACATTTGCCGAGTTGCGCAATCGTTCCGGTGATCAAAACTCGACACTTGAAGAGGTCTTTCTCGACATTGTTGAGAGTAATGAGGACAGCAGTGAAGCCGTTGCAATGGGGAGCCTGGCTGCATGAGCACTTCTTCATTCGCGGCAAATGCCAACTCGGTTCGCTGGTTTGCTGCTCATGAGGCGCGGCTGATCTGGCGCGACTTTGCCTCGCTGGTCACGGCTGGCAAACCCAAGCGCATTGCGCTGGTTGGAACAATCATTGCGGCCTTCATAATCGGCATGCACATGTTCATCGTGCATCTGCTTAAGCACCAGCTTGCAACAGGAATTGCTGCCGATAAGGCGACCTTGCTGATGATTTCCGGCTTTGCTGTGATGCTCGGTTCGTTGATGTTCAGTCAGGCAATTGAAAGCGTTACGCGGGCCTATTATGCGCGCTCTGACCTTGACTTATTGCTCTCCTCACCAGCCACGTCGCGGCGTCTGTTTCAGGTGCGCACCAGTATTTTGGCGGTACAAACCACAGTTTTTGCGCTGCTGATAGCTTCGCCGTTGGTCAATATTCTGGGCTTCATGGATGATCCTCGGTGGTTCAGCGCCTACCTGGTCATCATCGCACTGGGTGGTTTTGCCACCAGTGGGGCTGTCATGTTGACGCTGCTGTTGTTTCGCACTGTTGGCCCGGCCCGCACCCGGCTGATTGCGCAAATCATATCCGCGATTGTTGGCGCTGGATTCATCATTTCACTGCAGGCAATGGCGATCATGTTTGGTCAGGGCTTTTCGCGTCTGGCGTTGTTCACTTCCGCTGATACCGTTGCGGCGGCACCAGCGCCGGACAGCTGGATTTGGGTTCCAGCTAATGCAGCCATGGGTGACGGCTGGTCAGTGCTGTTTCTCTGCGCTGCAAGTCTCATCAGCCTGATCCTGGTGATCAGCTATTCAACTCGTCGCTTTGCTGACGATGCTTTGGCGACTTCTGGCCTTGTAGAAGGTAAAGGAAAACAGCGCAGTTTTGCAGGTTTCAAGAAGCGCTCAGCCATCGGCGCTGTTTTGCGCCGCAAGGAGTGGGACCTTTTGAAGCGTGATCCGTGGTTGCTGTCACAATCGCTGCAACAATTGCTCTACCTGGTGACGCCGGGGCTGTTGCTCTGGGTCCATTACGGACAGGGCAGCGGTATCTATTATGTGGTCATACCGGTTATCGTTATGGCTGCTGGGCAATTGGCTGGTGGGCTCTCCTGGGTAACTATTTCTGGCGAAGACGCCCATGAACTGATCGACACGTCGCCAATTTCTGCCAAAACCATCTTACTGGCCAAAGCCGAGGCCGTGGTGACAATTGTTGGCATCGTCACTGCGCCATTCCTGATTGCACTGATGTTTTTCTCACCGCGAGCTGCTCTATGTCTGGCAATCGGCACCCTGTTGGCAACCTTTTGTGCTGTGGTGATTCAGCTCTGGTACCGCAGCCAGGCCAATCGCAGTCTGTTCCGCCGCCGACAGGTTTCGTCGAAAACGGCGACCATTAGTGAAGCGGTTGTCTCAATCCTTTGGGCGGCTGGTGCAGCACTGGCCTTCCGCCACGGCATTTTCATGGTGCCACTGGCCTTGATGGCCTGCATCGTGATGGGAGTGGCCTGGATGTTGCGTCCACAGGGGCAAAACTAAAACACCGGGCAGATGACCAATCTGCAATGGCCTCAAATGATCAGGCGCGCCGTCGGCGGCGGTTTCCACCGCCAGCACTGCCCCGGCGCCCCCGTCCACTACCTGCTTCACCTGCTGCAGACTCAGATGTCTGCTTGCGGGCGGGGAGTGTGACTTCAGCTTCAAGTCGCGGAAAGCGATCGACCTTGTTGGGGAAAGCCATCGCGTTGACGAAATGCTCTTGAAATTTTGGCTCCAGAGCGGTTTCGATCTTCTCGATACTCTTGACCGTTTGCTCTATTTCGCGGCGGTGGTTGCGGTTTAGCAAAGCCATACGGGCACCGGTGCCTGCGGCATTGCCAACCGCTTTGACATTTTCAATTTCGCAGTCTGGAACCAGCCCCATGACCAACGCGTATTTCGGGTCGATGAACGTGCCGAATGCGCCAGCCAGGCGGATCTTGGCGACCTGTTCAGTTCCGTGTTTTTCCATCAGCAATTTGACCCCCGCATAAAGAGCGGCTTTGGCCATTTGAATGGCTCTGACATCGGTTTGAGCTACCGTGATGTCGGGTCCCTCTTCGGTCGCCCAAAGGCGATATGAGAAGGTGCGTTTGTCTTCATAGATGCGGTTGGATACCTGCGCTTTGTCGCCACTGATCACCCCGTCTTCGTCGATGATTCCCGCAAGGAACATTTCCGCCATGACTTCGATAATGCCGGAGCCGCAAATGCCGGTAATGCCGGTGACTTTTGCCTGTTCGGTAAAGCCCGGTTCGTCTGACCACAGATCAACACCGATGATGCGGATTTTTGGTTCCAGCGTGATCGGATCAATGCGAACCCGTTCAATGGCCCCAGGGGCTGCGCGCTGCCCGCAGGAAATTTCAGCCCCTTCAAAGGCCGGACCTGTTGGCGACGAACAGGCAAGCGTATGGCCGGTCTGGCCCAGTACGATTTCGGCATTTGTACCGACATCGACCAGTAGGGATAATTCGTCTTCGTTGTGGGGCGCTTCCGACAGCGTGGCAGCGGCTGCATCGGCTCCCACATGTCCGGCAATGCAAGGCAATACATAGACCCGAGTGCCCTCGTTCATGGACAGATCAAGTTCGGAAGCCCAGGTGTGCACCGCACCGGACACCGCCAGTGCAAAGGGTGCGCCTCCAAGTTCTGTTGGATCAATGCCCAGAAACAGGTGATGCATGATCGGATTACCGACGAAGACGCTGTCGAGAATGTCGTTTGGATCAATCGCGGCTTCGGCGCAGACGTTTTGAATGAGGCCATTGACCGCATCGCGCACGGCTCGGGTCATAGATTCCCGGCCATCGGGGTTCATCATCACGTAGGAAACCCGGCTCATCACGTCTTCGCCGAAACGGATCTGCGGGTTGGATGTGCCTGAGGACGCAACGGTGTGTCCCGAAAGCAGCGACGACAGATGCATTGCAATCGTCGTTGAACCAATATCACAGGCGATGCCATAGGCCTCGTTTTTCAGACCCGGATAAAGCGCCACCATTGTTGGTCGCGAGGATTCAAGATCCTGATGCATGGCCACGGTCACAGCCCAACTGCCGTCGCGAAGCACTTTTTGAACCATCGGCAAAATATGCTGGGAAACCAGAATGTCGGTAAAACCCCATTCCTCTTCCAGCTTGACCTTCAGCCGGTCCAGATCGCCCAAGGGCTTGTGCATGTCGGGTTCATCGACCTCGACATAACACATTTGGATGGCCGGATCGCGTTCGATCAGGCGGGTGTCAGCGTCTTTGCGAATGGTCTGCTGATTGACCACGGCGTCGGCTGGAATGTCGACAACCAGCGGGCCTTGAATCGTCGTTGAACAGGAAAGCCGACGCCCCTGTTTCAGCTCACCACGCTTGTCTGTATAACGCACTTCCTTGGGGGACCATTCAGATACGGCTTCTGCGCTGGATTCAATTCCGTGCTTGGCAAAATGGCCAAATTCAGGTGCTACCTGACAGCGCCCACAAATGCCCCGGCCCCCGCAGACCGATTCGACATAAACGCCAAGTTCGCGGGCTGCGTCCAGAATGGGCGTGCCCACTGGAAAATTGCCGCGCTTGCCGCTTGGGGTGAATATGACGAGAGGGTCTGACATGGCTATTTACTGTTAAGCATCTGCTGCAAAAGGGCAATCGCTGATTGCCCGGTTGCGACGATTGTCTGGGTGTTATCCAGCTCTGGCTGCACGGCCCCCGCGACGACGTCCGGCACCGGCGGGCTTTGGTGTGCCGCCCTGATTGCCAGCCATGGTGCTTGGGAAGGTTCCCTGGGCCGCGACATGGTCTTTGTAGTTGCGGATCCACTCCATGCAGTCGGCATCAACACCGGCCAGCACGTTGGCCGCGTGTACCATCTCCATTTCCTGCGGACGGCAGGGGTTCATGATCGCACTGGTCATGCCCGATGCAATGCACATGGGAATGAAAGCTGCGTTGATGCCATGCCTGTGCGGCAGGCCAAACGAAATATTAGATAGGCCGCAGGTTGTGTTGACGCCGAGCTCTTCGCGCAGGCGGCGCACCAGTGCAAATACCTGCTTGCCTGCTGTTCCCATTGCACCAATGGGCATAACCAGTGGATCAACCACAATGTCATGGGCTGGGATGCCGTAATCGGCAGCATGTTCGACAATCTTCTTTGCGACATCAAAGCGGACATCGGGATCTTCAGAAATGCCGGTTTCGTCATTGGAAATGGCGACCACCGGAACATCGTATTTTTTGATCAAAGGCAGAATGGCCTCGAGCTTTTCCGTCTCGCCGGTTACCGAATTGACCAGCGGCCGACCCTTGGCGACCTTCAAGCCCGCCTCGATGGCCGCAGTAACGGAGGAGTCGATTGACAGGGGCACGTCAACCAGTTCCTGAACCATTTCCAATGTCTGGACGAGCAGGGCGGGCTCTGTTGCATTTGGATCCACCGAAGTTACACCGGCATTGACGTCCAGCATGGTGGCGCCAGCGGCGACCTGTGCCAAAGCATCGGCCTTGACGGTTTCAAAATTGCCGGCCTGCATTTCGGCGGCGAGTTTCTTGCGTCCAGTGGGATTGATACGCTCACCAATCACGCAGAATTTCTGATCGAAGCCGATAACGACTTCCTTGCTAGCTGATGCAACGATTGTGCGTGTCACGTCACTGTCTCCAAATTGTTGGCCGTTGCGGTGTTTCCGCAGCCTGTGTTGCGCCAACTATCATAGTCTTTTCCCCGTTGAGGCAGTGCCAAATGCGACACCAAACCGCTCAGAATTAGACGTCGGCATGGAAGGCTTGGCTTAAAACATAAAGAAATCTTTATATCAACGTTGCGCATGTAGAAATTTTGATATAATTTCCTTTAGCGACGAAAGATGTCGCATATGAAATTAATCGTTTTGCCACTTTTTTTCTGCTGTTCTGCTTAGAGGAATTTCCATGTCATCCGCAAAAATCATCGGCCAACCCATTGTCAGTGTGGAATATTTTCCACCAAGAGGCTTATCAGCGGAGCGTTCGCTTATGACTGGTGCCCACGCCTTGCGGCGGTTCTCACCGGCCTATCAAACCGTGACTTTTGGGGCAGGGGGCTCTGCTATCGATGGCAGCCTGGATTGGTCGGTTCGGCTGCAGAAACTCAATGAAGTGCCTACTGCCACCCATATCGCTCTTTGCCATTTCTCCCGCGAAAATTTGGTCAAATTCGCAGAAGACCTGTGGGAACAAGGCCTTGAGCGTCTCGTTGTCTTGCGCGGAGATGGCGGCGAGGGCGGCAATCTTGCTGGCTTCGACAGCGTGGCTGATGCAATTGCCGCGCTGAAAACCCTTCATCCCTTTGATATTTCAGTTGCAGCCTATCCAGAAACGCATCCACTTGCGACATCTCGCGAGGCGGACATCGAGGCTTTGATTACCAAGCAAGATGCTGGTGCCGACCGTGCCATCACTCAATACTTTTTCGACAATGAAGACTTCTATCGCTTCCGTGACGAGGCGGAAAAGCAGGGTTTTCGTCGTGAAATTGTTCCTGGGGTCATCCCCATCGCTAATTTCGAACGCATCAAGACATTTTCGGAAAAGTGTGGCGCGCGCATACCGGCGCGGTTCAATGAACTGTTTGCGAAGGCGGGTGAAGATAAGGCCGCTCAGACTGAAGTCTCGCGCCGCCTGATTGAAGCGCAAGTGCGCGACCTGGCGCGCAATGACGTGACTTCGCTCCACATCTATACGCTAAACCGTGTCGACCTGACTGCCGATGCAATTCGGGCATTCCAGGAAGAGTTTGACCAGAATGTAGAAGAGTTTCGTCCTGCTTTGGCAGGTTAATCGCAGCCGTAAGAGGCTGGCCTCAACTGTCATTGCCTCCGGCCATGGACCCGCCCGCCTCGGTGCATTTGCCTTCCGAAGACTTCAGCGCGATGGCATCGCCAACGCATTTGAACAGGATTTTTGTATCTTGGCCGACATATTGAAGCACGGAGTAGCCGGCAATGCCGATACCGGCAGCTAGAATGCCATATTCGACCGGCGTCGCGCCCGAATCATCGCTTAACCAGGAGCGACCAAACAGAAATTGCCGACGGTTGATGTGTTCCATTGCAGGTCGCTGTACCCATTGCCCAATACCCGGACGCAAAGCGACCGGCCCTTACCAAAGCTCGGCGAGCAGCGTTAGTGAATGCTTATTTTTGCAGTGCGAAATCTTACCATAGGTCAGCAGTCGACGTTGAACTGCTTTGAAAATGCAGAATCGGCTTGCTTTTTAGTTTGCCAGCTTCAGGCCATCGCAACAGCTGAGTTCTGTGCGTCAAACTGAAAACTACCGCGGTCTGTCAACCAATCGGCCGAAGCCTGCAGCCCACCAAACGGGAAAACATGCAATTGAACAATATTGCCAACGCCCTCAGACCATGCGTTTTCAATTGGCTTGACGACATCTTCCGGCGAGTGTTTTGTTGCCAATTGAGCAATGGCGCTGGTGCGTTTCTTAAAGAAATTTAACGAGTTGCCAACGCCACATAGGGCAGCATATTTGATCAAGGTGGTGATTTTGGCGGGTCCGGCAACACCCAGATGAATGGGGACATCGATACCAGCTGCTTGAACCGCTTTGGCCCATTCAACAAAATTTGGACCATCAAAACCAAACTGTGTGGCGATGCGGAACTCTGCGTCGCTTTCAGTGCCAAAGGCAACCTTGTCGCGCAGCACGTCCATGACATCGCGACCGTTATAGGCGGCATTTCCTTCAGGATGGCCGCCAACGGCAACGTGTTTGATGCCCAGTTTGTCGACCAGGCCAGTCTGCAAAATGGCCAGGGTTTCTGAATAGGGGCCCATCTGCTCATCTGCCTCGCCGGCAATGATCAAAATGTCTTCGACTCCGGCCTCATTGACCATGCCCGAAAGGCGGGATTCCAACGCACCAACGCTTTCAATACGACGGGCAGGGGTATGCGGAACCGCCTGGTATCCCATATCCGTTACCTTGCGTGCTGCTGAAATCAAATCGGCGACCGGATCAACACCGACATCGGTGATGTAGACCCGCGTGCCCTTGGGCAGCATCTCGGCATGCAGTTTGCTGTCGTGAACATGTTTGGCGCTGACCTCGATGGAGGCGCTGATGTGGGAAATGCTCATGCCTCGCGGCCTCCATTTTTGACCAGGGCTACCAGACGGTCCTTGTCATATTCTTTTTCAAGTGCATTCATGGCGGTGTCAGCCTCTGCTTCCAGATCATCTCCAACCTGAACCGGATCACCACGCCGCCATTCCGCGAGATAATCGTCGGTCTCAGCAGCCCCGGTCCGCATTGCAGCCATGTCGATGGCTTCAGTAAAGCGCAAAGGCAGCTCACGCTTAGCTTGATTGCGACGTCCGGCCTTGACCATGACCTGCGCCGGGATATCCCGCCAGTAGACGATTTGTAACTGTGCCATGGTGTGCCTCACATTATTTCGATGGCCAAAATGCGCCATTGTGTCTTTCGATCCTTATGTAGAGGCGACGGGGGACACATTCAAATACGACTTCTGCGACAGATTCAGCCTAATCCTCAGTCGGTGGGTTGCGCAACAGATCTGCACAATTCTCACCTATCATGATGATTGGAGCATTGCTGTTGCCACTGATCATTCTGGGCATGATTGACCCGTCGGCGCTGCCCAGGTCTTCAACTCCGCGTACCCGCAATTAGAGCATCAGGCGAAAAACCCCAGATCATCAGGTCAAAGTCCAGGTCTACGTATAGGTTCAGGTCTAGGTCGGGGCGTTGCGAAAAAATCCGATATCAATCATGGGGTTGGCAGTGGGGCCTGCGAAATTCGACCGCAATTGTCCGCGGTTTCATACACGTTCTCCCACTTGCCAACTTGGTATTTTGCAATCCCACTCAAGTATGTTGAACTGCTGCCAGGCTCGTACTGAGGTCGCCATACCCAGTCAGTCTCTTTTCATATTCCAGGCCTAAGAATTCGGCGGCCCTTTTGGCATTGTCGGTAAGTTCTTTATCATCCGTTTGGGCAATGTAGAGCATTCTCGTGTAGTTGCCGAAATACATGTCGCGCAGCTCCGGGTGACGGTCGAGACCCAGTGGCTTGACCAAAAAGGTTTGGAAGTGCCGCGCCAGAAAGTCGGTCATGAAGAAGCTGGTCAGCAGATCGTCGGCTTGGTCTTCGAATTGGTCATTGCCCATATAGAACGAAAAACAGTGGGGACCGGCAATGCGCTCCACCGAATGTTTACGGCAGACTGCATCGAGATGTCCGCCTGTTCCGCAATCGGCATAGGCCACGAAGATATTTTTAAAGCCCTCATCCTTGGCCTTGTGGATTGCCGCATCTACCCCCGGGGCGATCTTGTCGGGATAGTGATGCCACATGGCAGGCAGGCATTTCAGATCAATATTCTCCAGCCCCAGTTGATCGGTAATCGTCAGGATCTCCCTGGCAATCATACCGCAACCGATTACCCGGACCGGGGCAGGGTTGGGACTGTCATCTTGACTCATGTTCGAAACCTAACATGCTCAACTAAAACAAAAAAGGCGTCCGAAGACGCCTTTGAATTTGCAGTTCTTTTTGAACTTCGGCGTCAGGCACTGGCCCGCTGATTATGCTTGCGTGCCATGTAGTCCTTGGCTGTCTCCACAGCCACCGCAGCGTCACGACAATAGGCATCAGCGCCAATGGCTTCGCCGAATTCATCATTCAATGGCGCTCCACCGACGAGAACCGTGTAATCGTCACGGATGCCTTTTTCCTTCATCGTGTCGATGACCACTTTCATGTAAGGCATGGTGGTGGTCAGCAGCGCTGACATGCCGACAATGTCTGGCTCGTGTTCGTCAATCGCATCGAGATAATTCTCAACCGGGTTGTTGATGCCCAGATCGACCACATCGAAACCGGCACCCTCCATCATCATGCCGACGAGGTTTTTGCCGATATCGTGAATGTCGCCCTTAACGGTACCAATCACCATCTTGCCCTGTTTTGGAGCACCGGTGGCGGCCAGCAGCGGACGAAGAATAGACATGCCGCCCTTCATTGCGTTGGCTGACAGCAGTACTTCGGGCACAAACAGAATGCCGTCTCGAAAGTCTTCACCAACGATCCGCATACCTTCGACCAGAGCCTCAGTCAAAACTTTGTAAGGTGCCCAGCCGCGATCCAACAGGATCGTGGTGCCTTCTTCAATTTCTTCTTTCAGGCCATCGTAGAGATCGTCGTGCATTTGCAGCACCAACTCTTCAGTAGCGAGTTCGGAGAGGATAATTTCTTCTTCTTCAGACATGGTGATTTACCCTAGGCGATACGACTATTCGTTTTTCAGTGATTATGTCTCGACAAATAACTTCAACGCTTCCTAAAACGACTTTGCCGGACACGATTGCGACCTGTCGAGATCATATCATCTAGCAATATGACCCCAAAGGAAAATTTTCGCTTAATTTGCCACCATATGGCATTGTCTTCGTCGTGATTGCGGCAGCGGGTGCCGCAGGGGGAAAGTTGTCGGCCTTGTTGTTGGGGGAATAGTGTCGTCAACATAAGATTTGCATGGTGTGGCTGTTCAATTTGCGCCATGCTTGAGGCAACACGCGGGAATAGAACCATGAGTGAAGCAAGAACGGCAAGACGTGGACGAGGCGGTGGCGGTGGAGCTGCTGCCAGACGTGCGGCCCGCACCAGCGGTGTCACCGAGCAACTGCCCTATATTCAACGCAAAATTGCGACTTTCGATATTCTCCATGATGAAGCCATGGAAATCATCGAAACCAACGCTGATACCGTGCTGGAAGAAATTGGCATTGAGTTTCGCGATGATACAGAAGCGCTTGATATGCTGAAAGCTGCCGGCGCCGATGTGCAGGGCGAGCGGGTTCATTTCCCCAAGGGGCTTTGCCGGGAGCTGATGAAAACCGCGCCGAGCGAATTCACCCAACATGCCCGCAACCCGGACCGAAATGTGGTCATTGGTGGCAAGAACACTGTGTTCGCCCCGGTTTATGGCCCGCCCTTTGTCCGTGACCTCGACGGTGAGCGTCGCTATGCGACGATGGAAGATTTCCGCAATTTTGTGAAAATGGCCTATATGGCACCTGCCATGCACCATAGCGGTGGTACGGTTTGCGAACCTGTCGACGTACCGGTCAACAAGCGTCATCTGGACATGGTGCACGCCCATATGACCCTTTCTGACAAACCCTATATGGGGTCCGTTACCGCGCCGGAGCGGGCTGCCGATACGGTTGAAATGTCGAAAATCCTGTTTGGTGAAGATTTTGTCGACAACAATTGCGTCGTCACGTCGCTGATCAACATCAATTCACCGATGGTGATGGACGATACCATGCTCGGTGCGCTGAAGGTTTATGCACGGGCAGGGCAGGCGACGATAATTTCGCCGTTTATTGTGGGTGGTGCAATGTCACCGGTCACCGTGGCCGGAACGCTGACACAGGTGTTGGCGGAAGCTCAGGCAGCAATCGCCTTTTCCCAGCTGTGCCGCCCTGGAGCTCCGGTTATCATGGGCACATTTGCGACATCCATTTCCATGCAGTCAGGCGCACCGGCCTTTGGCACGCCGGAACCGGCACAGGTGCTTTATGGTGCGGCGCAATTTGCGCGCAAATTTGGCCTGCCGTTCCGCTCCGGTGGTTCACTGACTGGTTCAAAAGTGACCGACGCGCAGGCTGCTTATGAAAGCGCCAATACGCTCAATCCGACTCTGTTGGGCGGCGTGAACTTTGCGTTGCATTCAGCCGGTTGGCTCGAAGGTGGTCTGGTCAGTTCCTATGATAAGTTTGTCATGGACTGTGATCAGCTTGCCGCTCAACAAAAGATGGCCTCTGGTGTGGATGTTACCGAACATGGCCAGGCGATGGACGCGATCCGTCAGGTTGGGCCAGGCAGTCACTATCTTGGCTGTGACCACACTCAGGCGAACTTCCAGACAGCCTTCTTCCGTTCGACGGTTGCAGACAACAATTCCTTCGAGCAGTGGGAAGTTGAAGGCGGCAAGACTGCGCCACAACGGGCCAACGAAACTGCGCGCAAGTGGATTGCTGATCATGTTGCTCCGGAAATGGATCCGGCCAAGCGGGAAGCTCTGGATGCATATGTGGCGAAAAAGAAGGACTCCATGCCTGACGCGTTCACCTGAACACGCGAGGTCAGGGCGCCAAATTGTCGGGAAGTCAGAAGTCGGGAGTTCATAGCCGACTTCATTCAGCAGGAAGTCTGGCGTTCTGCGATCAAGGGCTAATGGCCTGTTCGTATCAAGGAGATCCGATTTTGGTTACACCGGAAGAGTTGAGCTCCGCGACGTCAATTGAGCAGGAAATTCGTCACCGATTAACGCCCGTGGGGTTGCTTCCGCTGGGTTGGTTTGATGCCGAAGGCGCTGCAGCACTGTTGATCGGCAATGCTGGCAGCAGTTTATGGCCAGCCTTTTCGGTGTCGGACGAGTTGGCTGACGGGCGCCCGGACCCGCTGAATCGCTGGACCGAGGCGACCATTTCCGAGCTGGTTGATCAATTGCCTGACCAGCTTGTGCATGAGGTCAGGTATCCATTTGGCGAGCCGATCTGGCCGTTCCAGGAATATGCGCGTCACGCCATGGGCATAAAGCAGTCACCGATTGGGTTGCTGCATCATCCTGAGTTTGGATTGTGGACGGCATTTCGCGCTGCGCTGGTTTTCGGTGGGCAATTTCCGTTCCCTGCGTCGCGGCCCAGATCTCATGCCTGCGACGATTGCAGGGCAAGACCCTGCCTAAACACCTGCCCGATTGGCGCATTTGCGTCAGATGGTTATGACTATTCAGCCTGCAAAAGCCATGTCGCCAGCAATGCGGGAAGGGCTTGTTTTGAAAGCGGTTGCCTTGCACGTCAGGCATGCCCGATTGGACACGATCATGCCTATGAAAAAACGCATCAGGCGTTCCACATGAAGGCCTATGTCTGAAGCAGCAATTTGTCTGCGGTTCCTATTTTTGCGACCCTGTTTCATTGCGTTTGCGGCGCTTCTTGGCAGTTGGCGGTAGTGATCCTGCCGCGGCATCCGTCTTTTTCTTCTTAAATTTCTTCTTCTTGTCAGTGTCAGGTTTGAAGTCGGCGTCACTGCCTCGGTGTGGAGGCTTGCCTTTGCCTTTGCCTTTGTCCTTGTCTTTGCGACGAAAGGGAGGCTTGTCGTCATTGGATGATTTGCGCGCACCGAATTTGGGTTTGCCTTTGAATTCTGGTTTGATTTTGAATTCGGGTTTGGCGTCTTGCACGGTTACCCTGACATTCTTCTCCAGAGTCTTATTTGGTCCGATTGCTTCGAGAAACCGGTCGGCATTGTTGGCGTCAAGCTCGATATGGGTCTGGTTCTGTTCAATGCGAATGTAGCCAATATCTGGTTTGGACAAGCCGCCTGCATTGCACAGCAGGGGAATCAACCAGCGCGGTTCGGCATTTTGCTTGCGACCGACGGATATGGTCACCCAAAGGCTTGCCTCGAATTCACGCGATGCCTTCCCTTTTTTCCCACCAGCCTTGTCGTCGCGAAACTCGCGTTTTGACGGCGCATCAATCGATACCATCTGAATGTCTTCTGGCGCAGATTTCCCGGCTTTGCTAAGGCGCAGGAAAGCCGTTGCGACCTGTTGTGGCGTGAAGTCTGTCAACAACCGTTCAGCAAACCCTTCCTCTTCAGGAAGTTGAGCGTCAGTGAAAATGGGGTCGGCAAGCAGCCGTTGCTCGTCGCGCTCAATCACCGCGTCGGCGGATGGCGGATTGTCCCAAACTGCCTTGATCTTGGCAAAACGCAGCAAGCGCTCGGCTCGGCCTCGGCCTTTCTGATCGACCATCAGGGCGCTGACGCCCTTGCGCCCGGCGCGTCCGGTACGGCCACTTCTGTGCAGCAATGTTTCAGGGTCAGAAGGTAGGTCCGCATGAATGACCAGATCCAGTTTCGGCAGGTCAATACCGCGTGCGGCCACGTCGGTTGCAATGCAGACCCGCGCACGACCATCACGCATGGCCTGTAAAGCATGGGTGCGTTCGCTCTGGCTCAATTCGCCCGACAGAGCGACAACAGAAAAGCCCCTGTTGTTGAAGCGAGCAACCATGTGGTTGACCGCAGCGCGGGTGTTGCAGAACACCAGTGCGTTTTCAGATTCGTAATAGCGAAGCACGTTGATGATTGCATTCTCGCGTTCTCTGGGAGCGACAACCAACGCACGATACTCGATGTCACCATGTTGCTGGCGTTCTTCCTGGGTGGAAACCCGGATTGCATCGCGCTGATATTTTGTTGCCAGCTTGGCGATTTGAGCCGCCACGGTTGCTGAGAATAACAGCGTGCGCCGCTCTTCCGGCGTTTCATCGAGGATGAATTCAAGGTCTTCACGAAAGCCCAGATCCAGCATTTCGTCGGCTTCATCAAGTACAACGGCTCTGAGTGCACGGGTGTCGAGCGCCCGTCGCGAAATATGGTCGCGCAACCGGCCCGGTGTGCCGACAACGATATGGGACCCGCGCTCCAGTGCCCGTCGTTCCGTTCGGATATCCATGCCGCCGACACAGGATACCACCATTGCGCCGGTATCTGCATACAGCCATTCCAATTCGCGTTTGACCTGCAAAGCCAATTCGCGAGTTGGCGCCACAACGAGCGCCAGTGGCGCATTTGCTTTGGAAAACCGCTCCTGGTCATCCAGCAAAGTTGGGCCGATGGCGAGGCCAAAGGCGACGGTTTTGCCCGAGCCAGTTTGCGCAGACACTAGAAGGTCCGCACCGTTCATTTCAGGTTCCAGAACCGCTGATTGAACAGGGGTCAGGGTTTCATAGCCACGGTTGGCTAGTGCGTTAGCCAGGGCTGGCTCAACGCCTTCGATAAGTTTCATGATCAGTCTTTCAGTGATGCCAGACGATGGGTCTGCAAGCGAAGGCATGGCGCTGCATCAGTTGCCCAGCCTTGGATTGGGCGCAGCATTAGAGCCTTTCCCGGTCAAATGGAAGCAATTCTGCAAATGGACGAGCCTGGAAGTGTTTTTACGGCCAGTCCTGGCAACATCAAAGAGCTGCACCGTGACAGTGTTTGAACTTCTTGCCTGAGCCACCGTGGCAGGGTGCATTGCGGCCAATCTTTCGGATCGGTTGCATGTTTTTGATCGGCCGGCCGTGTTCCGCGCCGGGCAGTATGCGCAGGAATCTGTCGGCGACCTTCGTTTTGTATACTTTGTCGAGATGGCTCAAAATAAGATGGGCCATGTCATAGGCATGGGTCACAGTGGTGATAAGTATGGCAAATGTCACCAATTCATTCTTGCTGAAGCGGTCCAGTTCCGACCAGTCACGGACGAAAAACGCATCGGCCCACAACATCTGTCTTGGTGATTTCTTGATCAGTTTGTTTTGACCCAAGGGCTTGAACGGACGGCCAGCCCAGGCGCTTCCGTCAAAGGCATGAAACAGGAAACCTTGTGAGCGCATGAATTGCTCAACTTCAGAAAACAAGGGCTGCCCCTTGTAGAGTTCCAGAAACTCGACTTCTGCCTGGACAAGAAAGGTGGATTTCAACAGTTCCTGGGCATTTTCGAGCGCCATCAATTCGGCACCCTGAATGTCCATCTTGATGAAATCAGCGCGGTCCAGTTCGTCGATGTCGTCAAGGCGCGTAGTCTTGACCGGGTGGGTGTCCACCAGAGTCACCAACTCGTTGAGGTTGTCAAACTTCCTAAGTAGCGGCGTATTTGGTGGGAAAAGTGAGCCTGTCAGCGACCAATTGGTCTCATGAAAAGTAGCGTCCTTTCCATCTCCAATGAAATGGGGGTAGTAGACTGCGTTTTTTTCACCCTTTGCATTGAGTTTCTTACAGGCTTCCTCATCGGGCTCGAAGCCAATGATGTTGGCAAAATCCGCATCAATCAGCAGTTGGTAGCTGGGCTTATATCCCCCATCTCCAGCACCAATATCGACGATGTTAATTCTGTGGTCGTCGTCGAGAAGCTCTTTCAAAAACGCTAAGTTCATAGTTTGTCTGATTTCCTGCCCAATCGTCCGTCGGCACCAACGGCTTACGCGGGCAATTTGTCAGATCAATCCCAAATGTCCAAGCCCGGTATCCATGGTAAGCAAAGCTGCCCCGCAGGATCATTGGCCGTCTACAACAGGGTATCCTGGTCACCCGCTTCCTTAGAAGTGGGGCGCCTCTCTATGAGATTACGCGAGGGTCAGCGACGACGGCCGCGACGGCGACCTGCTCTGGCACCCTCATCTGCATCCGATTTGTTGGCCGCAATTTGATTGACCAATTCACCTGTTGCAGCAACCACTGCTTCCAATGCAGGTCGGGGGCCTTTGGTGTGTGTATCAATTGCCTGGCGCATGGCAGCCAGATGACCTGACGACGTGCCACAGCAGCCGCCGATGATTTTAGCTCCGGCGTCAATAGCCAACTGGGCATAGTCGGCCATCAGTTCTGGTGTCCCGGTATAGATCACCTCATCGCCGCTTACCCTCGGCACACCGCAATTTGCTTTGGCGATGACGGCAATATGGCCACCATCTGCTGTTGGGCCGGAGGCTGTCATGTCGAGTACCGAAAACAGCAGGTCGGTTGCGCCGACGCCGCAGTTTGCGCCGATCGCGGTTGGGCAGGTGGCAAGTTCTTCCGCCAAAGTGCCCAATTCGGAAGGGGCAATGCCCATCATTGTGCGCCCGGCCGTGTCGAAACTGGCGGTGAAAATGTATTCCAGACCTACAGCGGTCGCGGCCTCTGCAGCTGCTTTGATTTCTTCGCGCGCCGACATGGTTTCGATCCACAAAACATCCGCTCCGCCGTCCTTCAAGCCGAGCATCTGATCGGTGAAGGACGCGACCGCTGCTTCGTGAGTTAGTTCGCCCAGCGGTTCAAACAGCTCGCCCGTTGGACCCACCGATCCAGCGACCAAGACTGTCTTGTCGGCGCTGTCGGCCACTTCGCGGGCCAGAACGGCAGCCTTGCGATTCAACTCGCGGGCCCGGTCCTGAGCATCATGCAGCTTCAGTCTGTGGGCATTGCCACCAAAAGTGTTGGTCAAAATAATATCGGATCCGGCATCGACAAAGCTCTGATGCAGGGATTTGACCTTCTCAGGAGCCTCTTCATTCCACAATTCCGGTGCGTCGCCGGATACCAGGCCCATGTTGAAGAAATTGGTTCCCGTGGCACCATCGGCCAGCAACACACCTTTTTCAGCAATCAGGGATTTTAGTTTTCCGGCCATAATTCGGCGACTCCATATAAAGATATAAGCATGGCTTTATATGACGGTGCAATTATCGGCAACGATTGCATAGGTATGCAAAAAATAATCTTGCGTGATCTAAAAATTCAGAAGAGTGTGCCAAACAGCAGTGTAACAGCGAGATGAAAGTGGGGATGGCTGGGAAAATTGAGTGGCGAACCCTGGCGCTGATTGGCGTCTGTCATGGTTTGTGGCTGGCTGGGGGGCTGGCGTGGACAAGTTCAAATTGGGTGGTAAGCGTGGTCGGGCTGTTGATGCTCGCGCCGCTCGCAGCATTTCACACTTCATTGCAGCATGAGACGATTCATGGCCATCCAACACGCTTTGGCTGGCTCAACGAGCTTCTGATAAGTTTACCATTGGCTGTGGTGTTTCCCTATCGGCGCTATCGCGACTTGCATCTGCAACACCATAATGATCTCAACCTGACCGACCCCTACGAAGACCCGGAAAGCTATTTCTGGCCGCTTTGCCAATACACGACCATGCGGCCAATCATGCGCAAGTTGTTTTTGATCAACAACACACTGGTCGGCCGTCTGGTGATTGGCCCTTGGTTGACGTTGTTCGGCTTTGCCCGCACTGAAATTTGCCGAATTCGAGCTGGTGAACCGGGCGTTCGGCTGGCATGGCTGCTGCATGTGGTTGGCCTTGTTGCTATGGGCTGGATCATCACCAATGTGTTTGCCATGCCGCTTTGGATCTATGTCCTGTGTGTGGTCTATCCCGCACTCTCGCTGACCGCGTTGCGTTCCTACGCAGAGCACCAGGCGGCGGAAAATGTTGGTGCGCGGTCGGCGATTGTCGAGGCGCATCCATTTTTCGCGCTGCTCTATCTCAACAACAATCTGCACATCGTTCACCACGCCAATCCGGCCATGGCCTGGTACGACCTGCCATGCCTTTATCGGGAGCGCAGGGACCTGTTCCTAGCCGCCAACGAACATACCCTTTTCAACGGCTATGGTGATATTTTGCGGCGGTTTGCATTCCGGGTGAAACAGCCGGTGGATCATCCATTGATGTATCGTGAGGAGAGCCAGAAAGTAATCATCGAGTGATTGCGACACTGCCCATGTATGACTGGCCGGAGTTGCGGTCTGATACGGACGCCTATTGGCAAATTTTGCGGCGACATTTCGCGAAAGCCGGGTTTTCGCCGCCTGATATGCGCCAACACGTTGATGATGAAACCCATGGCTGGCTGGAACCGGGGTTGTTTTTCAGTCAGACCTGTGGATATCCGTTCATTTCGCGTCTGGAAGGCAGGGTGGAATTACTGGGCACCCCGCATTTTGACATTGATGGTTGGCAGGGGCCGAATTATTCCAGCGCCGTTATTGTCCAAAAGGATCATGAGGCGCAAAACCTCGAGCAATTTCGGGAGGGGTCTCGATTTGCCTTCAACAGCAGTAACTCCCTGTCCGGTTATCGCTGTATGACACCGCTGGTTGGTCGCCCTGAAGATTGGTTTGGCGAAATGATCAAAAGCGGAGGACACCGCAAGTCTGCCGACATGGTTGCTGACGGGC
Organism: Rhizobiaceae bacterium; assembly: GCA_039969995.1. Classification (GTDB taxonomy): domain Bacteria; phylum Pseudomonadota; class Alphaproteobacteria; order Rhizobiales; family Rhizobiaceae; genus Pseudahrensia. The sequence goes on along the minus strand of JBDVMU010000013.1, from coordinate 134,524 downwards.
GCGCAGACATTGCTGCCATAGACGCCCTGTGCTGGCACCTCTACGCGCAGATCCAGCCTGAACAGGCAGCTCAACTGCGTGTCTTGCAGTGGACGCCGTCGCTGCCGGGGCTTCCTTACATCACAAACAACAATTGGACGGGGGTGGAACTGCAGTCGATGAGATTCGCTCTTGGTGATGCTGTGTCCGAGATGGCAAATTCAAAGCACAACCATTTGTTGCAATTGCGCGGTGTTACGCATCTCAATGCCGCCAAATATGCGCCGATCCGATCACTTTAGCCGCCGTTGGACCCAAACAAGGATTGCAACCAACGAAGGAACGTGCAAATTTCCCACCGGATTTCCGGTAGCTCGAGGGAGCCATCCGGTCGTCTGGAGCTGTGGCTCATGTGACGACGCCGCGCGGGCGGGAGGAAAACCGCGCGGCGATTTCTTTTCCCACTCCCAAATTTTCCTGCTTGTTAATTTTGCGCCGTCAACAGCCCATCAGTCGCCCATTAGTCGCTTGTCGAACGGGTAGGTCGATAATTGCTCGTAGCCAGTTTCGGTGATCACAAACTGGTCTTCCAGCTTGATGCCTTCGTGTCCCCCATGTCGGCCCACATAGCTTTCCACGCAAATGCACATGCCCGGTTCCAGCACGCCGTCATAACCGTGATGTTCAAAGTCGACCGAATAGCGGATTGAGGGATATTCATCACAAAGGCCAACCCCGTGATAGAGCACCCCGTAGCGAGTCGGCATGCAATCGTCCGGCAGTTCCCTTGATTTGGTTGACAATTCGCGAAATGTCACGCCCGGACCGAGCATTTCAAAATTGGCTTCCATCTGATCTGCAGCTGTTCTGTATAGCCAAATTTGCTCATCGGTGGGTCGACCGTCTCCGGCCAGCCAGGTGCGGGATATGTCGCAGCAGAATCCGTAGGGGCCGACCAGATCAGTGTCGAATGCAACAATATCTCCATCCTCGATGATCCGTGATGACGACTCCTGAAACCATGGGTTGGTGCGGGGGCCGGAGGAGAGCAGGCGGGTTTCGATCCACTCACCTCCGCGCCGGATGTTCTCCGCATGAAGCACAGCCCACAGATCGTTCTCTGACATGCCCGGCTTCAGGACCTTTTCCATTTCGTACATGGCGGCCTCGCAGGAAACGATGGCACGACGCATGCAGAGGATCTCGTCGGGTGATTTGATCTTGCGCGCCTCTTCCATCATCTCTTCGCCATAGACTACTTCGACACCGGCCTTCTGCAGAGGCGGAATCCCATGACTATCCACCTGGTCGAAAGCGCAGCGCATATTGCCCCCACCATGCTGGCGCAGCAGGTCGGCAATGTCGTTGGCCCAGTTTTCGGCAAATTCCAGACAGCGTCCGCCACCCTCGAAATAGAACCACGCGGTGCAGCCGCGAATCTCATCGACCACGCCGGTGTGGTCTGAAAGGTGTTCACAATTGTGAAATTCGAAAAGCACCACTGGGCCGTCCGTCGCGATGAAAGCGCATCGGGCCGGGTTGTGGGTGGTCCACAATTGCATATTCGTGCAGTCAGTCGCGTAGCGAATATTCAACGGGTCATAGAGATGAATTCCGGCGAGGTCGTGCTTGCGTAATTCGGCACGCAGCCGGTCCAGTCGGTAGTGGCGCATTTGGTCCAGGTCTGGGTCTGGAATTCCTGCTAATTTCCATTCTTTTTCAGCCAGTTCGCCATATCCGATCAAGTGCTGATTCATCGATGCCGCCTTGGCTCTGGCATAGGCTTCGAGGGCCTCGTATCCAGCATTTGCACCCGGATGCTCAGGCAAAACGAAGGGCTCGATCTTGCGCTGATGGCGACCAAAACGGGGTTGAATATTCATCGTCTTCCTCCAGATATTTGGGAAAGTCTGGTTTGGAATTTTTGTCGCTGCTGTTGAAAAAGCGTCACCTGCAATGGCGCAAATGTGGGGTGACAGCGGTTTGATTTTGGTCTAGCGTTGTCCCGCTGGCCGACATTTGTCGGACTGTCAGTGGGAGAGCGTGGCTCAAATCGAGCTGCCGCCGAAGGTGAAAATACCCGTAATCTCTCAGGCAAAAGGACCGCTGACAGTGGGTTGCGAAACCCTAGGCTCTCTGGAAAGTCAGGCCCACAGGCCTGCGCCGACGGTGTAAGTTGAGTTGATCTGATCAGCTCAACGAGTCTCTCAGGCCAAGGACAGAGGGGGCATTCCCGCATAAGCGGGCGTGTGCCTTTGACTGTCAGGAGCCTGAAGTGCAACAAACCCCTTTTTACCAATCGCATATCGATGCAGGCGCTAAGATTGGCGCATTCGCTGGCTATGACATGCCGCTGTTTTATCCGCTGGGCGTGATGAAAGAGCATGAACATACGCGCACGGCTGCCGGTCTGTTCGATATTTCCCACATGGTACATGTATCGCTGTCGGGCGCGGATGCAGCAACACTGGTTGCGCGCCTTTGCCCCTATCATTCGGACCAACAGGCTGTTGGGCAGGCGCGCTATACGTTCATGCTGAATCTGGATGGTGGCATAATCGATGACCTGATTGTCACCCGGTTGGGCGATGAGCGCTATCTGATCGTGGCTAATGCTGGATGCGCTGAAAAGGATGTGGAACACATTCGCGGACAGGCGCAGCCGCTCAACGTCAATGTTGATATTCTGCCCCGCGCCTTTCTGGCGTTGCAGGGCCCGGCTGCTGAAGCGACTCTGGCTGGGCATTTCGATGTTGCCACGATGGGTTTTATGACCGCTATGGAACCGGCCGAAGGCTGGTTCGTTTCCCGCACGGGCTATACTGGAGAAGATGGGTTTGAAATCGCCATGCCAATAGCCGATGGCGTTGAATTTGCCGACAAGCTGCTCGCCGACGAGCGGGTTGAGTGGATCGGCCTGGGTGCCCGCGATTCGCTGCGACTGGAAGCTGGTCTGCCGCTCTACGGCCAGGATCTGAGTGAGGAAATTACCCCGCACGAGGCAGGCCTGGTCTGGGCAATTCCCAAGGACTTGCGTGAGGGTGGTGGCTATATCGGTGCTGATGCCCTGGCTGAAAAAATTGCCGCAGGCCGCACCCGCATGCGGGTTGGCCTTTTGCCTGAAGGCCGACCGGTACGCGGTGGCACGGATCTCGTTGATGAAGCTGGCAACAATATTGGCTCAGTCACCTCAGGTGGTTTCGGCCCCAGTCTGAAGGGCCCGATGGCCATGGCACTGGTTGCGATTGACGCTGCTGAAAATCCGATTTTTGCCGATTTGCGCGGCAAGCAGATTCCAATGAAGCGGGTCAAGCCCCCCTTCGTTGCTCACAATTACAAACGCTAAGGAGGAACTATTATGAGCAAGATTTATTACACCGACGAGCACGAATGGCTCAGCGTCGAAGGCGATGTTGCCACTGTTGGCATCACCAACCATGCGCAGGAACAACTGGGTGATCTGGTGTTTGTGGATCTGCCGGATGTCGGCACAGACCTGGAGCAGGGCGACGATGGCGTCGTGGTTGAATCCGTCAAAGCAGCTTCCGACGTTTACGCCCCGGCCTCTGGCACGGTGGTTGAAGTCAATGAAAAACTCAATGACGACGCCGCCCTGGTCAATGCAGGTGCTGAGGGTGATGGCTGGCTCTACAAGCTGAAGCTGAGCGACACCAGTCAGCTTGATGAATTGCTCGATGCCGACGGTTATCAGGCGTTGATCTCCTGACGATACCGCTTTTGCCCGAAAGACGCTGAACCCGAAAGACGCTGAAAATGACTGAACTCTCTCCCTTCGTTGGCCGCCATATTGGCCCTTCTGAGTCCGAACAACGCACCATGTTGAATGCGCTGGACATGGTGTCTGTCGATGCTCTCCTGCATCAGACAGTCCCGGACTCCATTCGTATGGAAGGGGACCTGGACATTCCAGACGGCGTTTCCGAAGAGGCCGCACTGGCTGAGATATCGGAAAAGCTCGGTCGCAATATCGTTGCTAAGCCGATGATCGGGCAGGGATATCACGGCACTCACGTGCCGCCGGTCATTCAGCGCAACCTGTTGGAGAACCCGGCCTGGTACACAAGCTATACGCCGTATCAGCCGGAAATTTCGCAGGGACGTCTGGAAATGCTGTTCCATTTTCAGACTTTGGTATCGGAACTGACCGGGCTGCCGATCGCAAATGCTTCCCTGCTGGATGAGGCAACTGCAGTAGCTGAGGCGGCGGGCATGGCTTTCCGTCACCATCGCAGCAAGCGTCCTCGCGTGGTGGTGGCCAATGCAATGCACCCCCAAACTGTTGATGTTCTGCAAACTCGGGCTTCCACGGCTGACTATGCAATTGAAATACCGGACAATCCTGAGGCTGCTATTGGTAATGATGTTGCGGCGGTGATCGTTCAGTGGCCGGATACCCATGGTGCCTTCGATGATCCAGCTGCCATTGTGTCAGCAGCCAAGGAAGTCGGCGCCTTGGTGATCGTATCGGCTGATCCGATGGGACTTGTTTTGATGGATGGTCCGGGCACCTGGGGCGCGGATATCTGTGTTGGCTCGATGCAGCGCTTTGGCGTGCCTTTGGGCAATGGCGGTCCGCATGCGGCCTATATGGCCGTCAGCGATGGGCTGACCCGCATGTTGCCCGGTCGTCTTGTTGGGCAATCCATCGATCGTCACGGCCGCCCGGCTTATCGTCTCGCGTTGCAGACGCGCGAACAACATATTCGCCGCGAGAAGGCGACCTCCAACATTTGCACCGCGCAGGCATTGCTTGCAAATATGGCCGCAGCCTATGCGGTTTGGCATGGGCCGGATGGCCTCGCGGCGATGGCCGAACGCATTCACGGCCTGGCCAACCGGTTCGCCGGATCGCTCAAGGTCGCAGGCCACGCGGTAGCTGATCATTTCTTCGACACGGTCACCGTGTCGGTTAAGGGCAAGGCCGACGCTCTGGCCGCCAAAGCGCGTGAAGATGGCTTGCTGCTGCGGGTAATTGATGGCGATACGCTGTCAGTGGCCTTTGACGAGACCAGCACCGAAGCCGATTTGCAAATCCTGTGCGACGTGATCGGCGTTGATGCCGTTGGCGAAGCAGAGAACGCACTGCCATCTCAGCGCGATGCCACTCACTTCCTGTCGCAGGAAGTGTTCCACGCAAACCGTTCAGAGACTGAAATGATGCGCCTGTTGCGCCGTCTGGCCGACAAGGATCTGGCGCTGGACCGGGCCATGATCCCGCTTGGATCCTGCACCATGAAGTTGAACGCGGCGGCCGAGATGATGCCGGTGACCTACGAGGTCGCTGGCAATATCCATCCATTTGCACCGAAAGACTATCGCCTGGGCTATCAGGCGATCATCGAAGACCTGGATGACTGGCTCAGCGAGATTACCGGTTTTGCCAAATGCAGCCTGCAACCCAACGCGGGCAGTCAGGGCGAATATGCCGGTCTGCTGGCGATCCGTTCGTATCATGAGGAACGCGGGCAGGGGCATCGCAATATCTGTATCATTCCATCCTCTGCACACGGTACCAACCCGGCTTCGGCCCAGATGGCTGGCTATGATGTTGTGGTGGTCAAGTGCAATGATGAAGGCGATGTCTCGCTGCGTGATCTGAAGGAAAAGGCGGAAAAGCACAGCGAAAACCTAGCCGCGCTGATGATTACCTACCCGTCGACCCACGGTGTGTTTGAAGCCGGTATTGTCGAGATCTGCCAGACTATCCACGACCATGGCGGCCAGGTGTATCTTGACGGAGCCAACCTTAACGCAATGGTTGGCATTGCCCGGCCGGGTGATATTGGCGCCGATGTCTGCCATATGAACCTGCACAAGACTTTCTGCATTCCTCATGGCGGCGGCGGGCCGGGCATTGGTCCAATCGGCGTTGCGGCTCATCTGGTGCCGCATCTGCCCGGACACGTTGAATCAGGCACCGAAGGTGCGGTAAGCGCTGCGCCCGATGGTTCGGCATCAATTCTGCCGATTTCGTGGATGTATATCCGTATGCTGGGTGGTGCAGGTCTGCGCAAGGCCAGCGAAGTCGCTATTCTCAATGCCAATTACATCGCCAAGAAACTGTCAGCTCATTACCCAATCCTGTTCACCGGCAAGAATGGCCAGTGCGCCCATGAGTGCATTGTTGATGTGCGGGTGTTGAAGGACAGTGCAGGCGTTACAGTTGATGATGTTGCCAAGAGGTTGATCGACTACGGATTCCATGCCCCGACCATGAGCTGGCCGGTTGCCGGGACATTGATGGTTGAACCCACGGAATCCGAACCATTGGGCGAAATTGACCGTTTTATCGACGCAATGATTGCGATTGCCCTGGAAGCAGCGCGTGTTGAGGCGGGAGAATGGCCGCAAGACGATAATCCGCTGCATAATGCCCCCCACACGGCGGAAGATTTGCTGGCCGATGAATGGACCCATCCATACTCTCGCTCATTGGCTGCACATCCGGCTAATATTGACCTCGGTTCGAAATATTGGCCCCCGGTCAGCCGCGTAGACAATGTTCACGGCGACCGCAATTTGATCTGTACCTGCCCGCCAATTGAAGAACTGGCCGTGGGTTAATTGCCGATTGCGTGGGGGGCGGGTTAAGCCCCTCACATAAAACTTCGGTGACCATAGCAAAAAGGTGCGATTCATTTCCCCTTTGAGGCTCAGTCTGTGCTAGGCCTCAAAAAACTAATGCAGACCGAGCTCGAATCGGCGCAGGGGAGTATGTCCTTGACAAGTGATAAAGTGTGGGGCCAGCGATTGGCGGCCTACCGCGCGACAAGTAACGCGCGCGCTTACGTGGAATTGTGCATTACAGTGGTTCCATATGTGGTTTTGTATGCTGCCATGTGGTGGGCTTTGTCGATTGGCTATTGGCTGACGCTGCTTCTGGCGCTGCCAACCTCTGCCATGCTGGTGCGGATGTTCGCCATTCAGCACGACTGTGGACATGGCGCGTTTTTGCGCAGTAAACAGGCCAATGACTGGCTCGGCCGGTTCATCGGGATTTTCACATTCACGCCATATGATGACTGGCGGCGTGAGCATGCGCTGCACCATGCCGGATCAGGCAATCTGGACCGGCGCGGGTTTGGCGACATCAACACGCTGACCGTCGGTGAGTATATGCAGCTCAGCAAACCGCGTAAGTTTCAGTATTGGCTCTACCGGCATCCCTTGGTGCTGTTTGTGATTGGCCCAACCTGGCAGTTTGTGCTGCGTCAACGCTGGCCAACCGGCAAAACCAAGAACCTGATGCCCTTTCTGAGCACCCATTCGACCAATATCGGCATCGCCATTTATTCGTTGCTGATGATGTGGTGGATGGGCTGGCAGGCATTTTTGATGGTGCAACTGCCCGTCATCATCCTTGCGGCAACAGTTGGTGTGTGGCTGTTTTATGTTCAGCATCAGTTTGATGAAACTCATTGGGAAAACAACGAAGACTGGCAACGTGAGCATGCAGCATTGCATGGGTCATCTTATTATGACCTGCCGCAGCCGCTGATGTGGCTGACCGGCAATATCGGCATTCATCATGTGCATCACATTTCAAGCCAGATACCGTTTCACGTCTTGCCGCGGGTTATGAAAGATTTCCCGGAGTTGAAGGATATTGGTCGGCTGACCCTTTGGGAGAGCATCAAGTGCATTCCGCTGACCCTATGGGACGAGGAGCGCAAGATTTTGGTTTCGTTCCGTCAGCGTCGGCGCTTCGCCGCTGCTACAGCGACAGCTGCATAAAAACATAACGACAATACTGCTTGTCTGTGGATAGGTGCGACAGAGTTTTTCCGTCGCACCTTGCTTTGTTTGTTCAGGCTTGCTGCCAGCCGCCCGCCGCCCGCCGCCAGCCCCCTGCCGCTCGTCGCTCGCTGCTCGCCGCTAGCTAAAATCACCGCGCATGCGTTTGCCCATTGGATCGAATGGCGGCTCGTCCTGAATTTTTGCGGCACACATTTCGCCGATAATCTCGACCTTCAATCCCTGAGCTTTGGCTTCATCCAAACGGTCGGTCGGGATGTAGCCGGTGGCCAAAGATTGGTCGACATAATGGCCATAACCGCCTGAAGTGACCCAACCGATCACCTCGTCGCTCTCACCCAGGAAGATCGGTTCATCACCAATGCAGTCGGCGTCGCTGGCTCCGGTGACATGCATGCAGATGCGTGTCAGCGGTGGATTGTCAGCGTGGGCAAAAACGCCTTCGCGGCCGATAAATGTGTTTTTCTTCTTCGATACGAAGCGGTCCAGCCCGGCCTCAAACGGTGTGTAGATTGGACGGAACTCGCGGAACCAAGTTCCGAAGTGTTTTTCCAGGCGCATGTTGAGCAGAGCGCGCATGCCGAACGGCTTGATACCAAATTCTTCACCTGCGGCCATGATGCCTTCGTAGAGGCGGCGGACGAATTCGGCATCAACCCAGATTTCATAGCCAAGATCACCGGAATAGGAGATCCGGTTGACCTTGGCTGGAACGCTGGCAATGACCGTCTCGCGGTAGTCCATGAATTTGAAGGACTCGTTAGAGACATCCTCATCGGTTAGCTTGGCCAGCACTTTTTGAGCATTTGGCCCGGCGATCGAGAGACCCAATATTGCCAGATTGATGTTGCGGATCTGGACAGAGCCATCGTCTGGCAAATGCTGTTCAAACCAACGCATGTGGTAGATTTGCGCCTGACTGGAGCCCCACATCTGGAATCGCTCATTGCCCTTGTTGGGACCGGATCGGTCGATTCCTGCGGCTGCGATGGTAAAGTCACCATTGATCTTGCCTTCGCGGGTGACCATCGAGGTCAGTGCCAGACGTCCAACCCTTGGGATGAAGTTGGTCATGATCTCGCCCAGCCATTCGCGGGCGCCCGGACCGGTCACTTCATATTTGGCAAAGTTGGAAATATCGGTAATGCCGACATTGTTGCGGCAGTTGAGGACTTCCGCCTTCACATGTTCAAAATCGTTGGAACGATGGAACGAGAACACGTCCTGCGCCTCTACACCTTCTGGCGCATACCAAAGTGGCGTTTCCAGGCCCCATGAATCTCCCATCACTGCGCCATTGGCCAGATGCACATCATAAAGTGGTGTGGTCTGGTGGGGACGTCCTGCCGGCAGCTCTTCGTTGGGGAAGCGAATACGGAAACGGCGGGAATAGTTCTCTCGGACTTTTGCGTTGGTGTAGTCGCGGGTGATGTGCGGTCCAAAGCGCGAGACATCCATACCCCAAATGTCATGGCCCGGATCGCCGTTGACCATCCATTCCGACAACGCCAACCCGACGCCACCGCCTTGCGAGAAACCAGCCATGACGGCGCAGGCAGACCAGTAGTTTGGTATGCCGCGAACCGGACCCACCAAGGGGTTGCCATCTGGTGCGAAGGTGAAGGGTCCATTGACGACGCGGCGGATGCCGGCCTTTTCAAAGGCGGGAAAATGCTTGAAACCAACTTCCAGCGACGGCGCGATCCGGTCGAGGTCCGGATTCAGCAGTTCCTGTGCAAAGTCCCATGGCGTGTCTTTTGGTGACCACGGTGTGGCCTGGCGCTCATATGTGCCGAGCAACATGCCGTCACGCTCCTGACGAATGTAGATTTCGCCGGAAAAGTCGATGGCGTGAAGAACTTCCTTGCCGGTTGACTCGTTGATGGCCGCGACTTCCGGCATAGCTTCGGTCAACAGGTAGTGATGTTCCATTGCGAGAACAGGCAATTCAACCCCCACCATGCGCCCGACTTCACGGGCCCACAGGCCACCGGCATTGACCACATGGTCAGCGGTCATCGTGCCTTTATTGGTGACGATATTCCAAACAGACTTCGCCTCGTCCCAGTTGAGTTCCTCGACCTTGCATTGGAGTTCAATTTCAGCCCCACCGATACGCGCAGATTTGGCATAGGCGTTGGTGGTGCCATAGGGGTCAAGATGGCCTTCTATCGGATCCCACATGGCCCCAACGAAGTATTCCTCTTCCAGAAGTGGCAACAGTTCCTTGGCTTCTGCGGTGGAGATTATTTCGGTTTCCATGCCGAGATAGCGGCCACGGGCGTGGCTCATTTTCAGCCATTCCAGACGGTCTTTGTTTTCCGCCAGAGCCACACCGCCGGTTAGGTGCAGGCCACATTTCTCACCTGAAATCGCTTCCAGTTCATCATAAAGGTCAATCGTATAGGCCTGCAGCTTTGCAACATTGGGGTCGCCATTGAGAGTGTGAAAGCCTCCGGCGGCATGCCAAGTGGAGCCGCAGGTAAGCTGATCGCGTTCCAGCAAGACCACGTCTTTCCAACCGGCTTTGGTCAGGTGGTAAAGTACCGAACAACCGACGACACCGCCACCGATGACAACTGCCTGAGCGTGAGATTTCATTTCGACTTTCTCCAAAAAAGGGGCCTGTCAGCCCTCGTAATCACATATTCCATAACTAGAAATCCGTGGGTGCGCCGCCTTCTTCAATCCGCTTGGCGACGAAGGCCTTCAGTTCCTCGTCAATCGCGGGATCCATCGCCGGTGGCTCAAATTCTTCAAGGATCTGCTTGTAGACTTTATTGGCGCGATCGTGTGTCCAGATTGATCCGCGTTCCTCAAAGTTTTCGTAATTATTCCAGTCTGATAGGAACGGATTATAAAATGCCGTCTCGTAGCGGTCCTGCGTATGTTGAATGCCGAAGAAATGGCCATTTGGGCCAACTTCCTTAATGGCATCAAGCGCCAATGTGGCATCATTAACTTCGACTGGGTTCAGGTAAGCTTGAAACTGCTGCAACACTTCGCAATCCATGACGAACTTCTCAAAAGAGGCGCAAAGACCACCTTCGAGCCATCCCGCTGCGTGATAGACCACATTGGTGCCGCTGGTAATCACGGCCCACATGGAGTTCATGTATTCCCACATGCTTTGTCCGTCGGGTACGTTTGCTGCGCAGACGCCCGATGAACGCATCGGCAATCCGTAATAGCGGGCCATCTGACCGGTAATCTGCGTTGCGCGAACATAGTCTGGCGTGCCGAAGGCAGGAGCGCCGGTCTTCATGTCGACATTGGAGGTGAATGTACCGATGGCGGTTGGGCAACCGGGACGAATGCACTGAATGAGTACGATCGCGATCAAAGCTTCGGCCAGTGATTGGGTGACGGCACCTACCATGGTGACAGGGGCCATTGCGCCAGCCAGGGTAAATGGAGTGACGATCGTTGGCTGGCCCCGGCGGGCCAGGCGCATCATGCCATCCAGCATTGGGAAATCGTGCTTCAGCGGTGAAGTCGAGTTGATGTTGGTATACATCCGCGGGGTGGCGTCGAACTCTTCATGGGTCAGCCCACCGGCGATGCGGGTCATTTCCATCACATCTTCGACCCGCTCCTTGCCGAGGGAATAAGCGTGAACGACTTTGTCGGTTAGTGTCAGCTTGTCGTAGAGGCACTCGAGATGCCGGATAGAGGGGTGGATATCCATTGGTTCCACCGGGTAGCCACCGGCAAAATGGATGCAGTTGAAATACTGAGTCAGCCGCATGAAATTGCGATAATCTTCACGGGTGCCAGTGCGACGCCCGGTGTCGAGGTCTGAACAATTGGGTGGGCTTGAGACATTGCCAAAGACAAGGTGATTGCCACCCATAGTGATTTTGCGGTCGAGATTGCGTGGGGTGAGGGTAAATTGGGACGGTGCGAGCGCGATTTTTTCCATTACCATATCGCGGTCCATGCGGACGTTTTCACCGTCCACGGTGGCCCCATGTAGGCGCAGGATTTCAGCCGCTTCCGGGTTGAGAAATTCAATGCCGATTTCCTCTAGAATCCGCATCGCTGCATCGTGTATTTTTTCGACACCTTCAGCGTCGACGGGCTCGGTTGGCTTGTCCGGATTGATGACGGTTTGCCAGGGATATTGGCGGATTGCAGGACCGCCGCGCCGCGTATTGCCTTCGCGTCCTCCACCTCGACCGCGGCGAGAGCGACCAGAGCTGTTTGGTGCGCCAGCGCTGTCGGCGTCTTTTGGTTCAGCTATTGTTCCCGATTCACTCATTGATCTTTCCTCCCACCGGCCTCTTGCTCGTGTCGCCATTGTGGAATCCCGCCGACAACAAAGTGACGGAGGTACGACGCAGGCCAACAGGAAAGCGACATGGTGTGGACAGGTTTAGAAAAAACGACGCCGGAGGCCGCGTGAAGGATTGAATTCGTCGTGACACTCGCTGAATGTCGCGCAATCAAAAACCGCTGAGCCTCGCCATGACCGAATTTTCACTGACCAAACATCCCGCCATGATCCTGGCTCCGGGGGCCTCCAAGCTTGTCGGTGAGCGGGTAACAGAAACCACCGGCGCCAACAGTCGGGTTTTGATGATCTGCGATCCTACTCTGGTACGATTGGGATTAGCCGAGGGAGTTGTAGCCAGCCTGCAAGAGGCTGGCCATGCTGTTACTGTCTTCGACGCTTTGCAGAGTGACCCAAAAGAGGCGTCGGTCAATGCCGCGACCAAAATGGCCTATGAAGACCGCGCCGACTGTATTGTTGGTCTGGGCGGCGGCTCGGCATTGGACACGTCGAAGGTGGTTGCAGCCCTGGCCCATAGCGGAGAAGGGTGCGAGCCTTATCGTCTGGCGCAGACCCAGTTGCCGTTTCGCAAGACCGGGTTGATTACCTTGCCGACAACGGCCGGAACTGGCAGCGAAACAACCGGCACTTCGATTATTTCCCAGCCGGATGGTGTTAAAAACTGGTTTTGGGGCCCGCCGCTGAAACCTGATATGGCGCTGATGGATCCGGAATTGACGGTTGGCTTGCCGCCATTTTGGACATTCTATACTGGCCTTGATGCTTTGGTGCACAGTGTTGAATCGCGCACCAACCGCTATCGCTATGCGCAAAATGACCCGCTGGCAGAGGAGGGGATTGTGCAGGCGGCGCGTCATCTCGCCTACGCGGTCAAAGATCCGCAATCAATTGAGGCACGTACCGGCATGATGCTGGCCGCCGCCTATGGCGGGCTGGCGATTGCCAACACCGGCTGCGCTGTTGCCCATAATATTGGACATGCGCTGGGCTCACTGGCTGGAATTCCACACGGTCGAGCGGTCAGCGTCGCATTGGCTCAGACCATGGACTGGACGATTGAGGGTAATCGGGAGGCGTTTGATCGCGTCGGCGTCTTGCTTGGTGGCAAAGGAGCCGGTGACGTTGAAACGGCTCTGCACGACGTCGCTTCAGATTGCGGAGAAGCGTTGGTTCTGAACAGTGACGAAAAGGCGAAATTGTCCGAACAGGCCTTGGCCGATGATATGCTGGCGGCAGCAAATATCGCAATGCTTGACGCTACAGCGCGGGACGCTTCGCGCCAAGACGTTGAGCTTTTGGCGGCAAAAATGCTGGCCGCATAACCATTTTAATTCGCGGCTGTTGATCAGCTTACAGGCAGTTAGCTGGGGCCTTTCTTCGAACAAAGAAAGGCCCCGACTTTATTTAGGAGCAGTTGCCCGCAATTCGTTTCCGACCGGTGCGGTTGCCCAGGCGGTCGAATTCCCAGCGGTACTTGGTGTTGCGGAAGCAACCCTCGATCACCAGTTCTGTGGCCTTCGCGCCGCGGCTTTCCAGCGTTTTGAGGAGGTCAAGCACTGAACTTGACGTACAAGTGCCGGAGCGGCGCTGATTGACGATCTCGCCGTATGTATCAAAGCGAATGGTGCTTTTGGCTTCGTCACGGCAGACATCAGCAGTCCAACCGGTTCCGCGTTTGCGAACTGCGACAGCCAGGAAACCCTGCTCGCCAAGACGGTCTTCCAACTGCTGTTTGCTAACTGGTGTCGCGCAGGTGCCGACATTGTCTTCTTGAGTAATGCGGCCAAAGCGGTTGACCACCAACTCGACTAGAGTAGCACCTTTACAGCCTTCAACGAGATAAGGCGTGCGCGAACCGCGCAAAACCTTGACCCGCTCATAACCTTGATCGCCGATCACGGAAGCCAGATTGGCAGGATCGATTGGTCGCGCACAGCGGCCGATGCGGTTCTCCCGGCGCAGCTGACCGAAACGTCCGATTTCAACTTCAAACTTGCCATTACCCTTACAGGCATGGGCAACATAGGGTGGACGGCGGCGGTCGATAACTTCGACGCGCTGATAGCCTTCGCGTTCCAACAAGGCGGTGATATTGTCGGGGTTAATACGCTGACGACAGCTGCCGATGCGATCCTCACCGCGAATACGACCTCGCTGATTCATCTGAACGCGAACCCGGTCGTTCCCGCGGCAGGCTTCTGCCACATAACGTGGAAGCTGATCGTCAATTACATTGACGCGGCTATATCCCTCAGCCTTCAGGCGATCGATGATCTGCCAGGCTGCAAGACCAACTGGATCACAATTGCCAACGCGCTGACGGCTGGCAACTTCGCCACGGCGGTTGAAGTTGATCTGATACTTGCGGTTGTTGCGGCATGCGGTAGCAACGATGACGCGGCCATCGCGACGTGCATTGATCTGACCGTAGCCATTTTGTTCCAACACAGCCTTGGCATCGTTGGCGCTAAACCGTGCTTGTTGGGCTTGCTGACACTCACCAATTTTTGTGGTGCTGGCAATTTTTCCCAAGATGCTGATTTTGACGAGGTATTTGTCGCCCCCTTTACATGCTTCGGTACGCACTATGGTTAGGCTTCGGCTTTTGACAACACCATTCGTGTAGCCGTTGGCGCGCAGGACGTCAGCGACCATTCGGTCGTCACCCCCAATTGTGATTTTCTGCGCACTGGCCTGCATAGGCACAAGTGCTGCGGCAATCCATAAGCTGGTTGTCAAAATGATTCTGGCAAACGTTCGCGGCATATTATCCTCCCAGATGGCGCGTTTGATATTTTTGGGGGACGAATCGACGTCGAATTGTTGTCAGATGTTGCCCACGGTTCCACTGAACTTCAAAAAAAAGGCATCCACAAGGCGTTAAATGGTTTGCGCGTTGTGAATGGCGTTGGATTTCGGTACAGTGAGCTAAGACATTTTGCATTAATGAAGGCGAATTTATGAAGCATTCTATGATTCTGGTGGGCGCAGACAAAGGCGGCGTTGGCAAGACCACTCTTTCACGGGCATTGCTTGATTATCTTGAACGCAACAATGTGCTGTGCCGTGCATTTGATACGGAAAACCCACGTGGTACGCTAAAACGTTTTTATCCGACCAAAGCCAACATCATTGATTTGGCCAATGTTGCCGACCAGATGAGCATTCTCGATACAATGGACTCAGCTGCCGAACAGGTGACCATTGTCGATTTGAAGGCAGGCAACCTGACCGCTGCACTCGATATCTTTGACCGTATCGGCGTGCTGGATGCTGCCAAGGAAGGCATGTTTGATCTGTCTTTGATGCATGTGGTCGGACCATCCATCGCATCGCTTGATGAAATGAACGAAGTGGCAAAATACACCAATGGGATGGACTATGTGGTGGCCCGCAACTTCATTAACGAAACCAATTTCTTTGAGTGGGACGAAACCACCTACAACAAGTATTTCGCGCGCTTGCCTAATGCGAAGGAAATTGAAGTGCCGAAGCTCAATGAGATGGCATACGAACAGGTTGATCTGGCCGGTGTGACTTTCACCGATTTCATTTCTAACAAAACCGCCAAAGGTGATGAAGGCAAATTCTCCTTCGTGCTGCGAGGCTATGTCCGTAAATGGCTGAAAGACATTGATACCGAATTCGATCAGTTGGATATGATCAAGTCGATTATGGCTGCCAAACGTGCCAATGCGACGGGGGATTCCTGAGCGATTGGTTGAATCTGGATCGCCAAATCTGAGACCTGAAAATTGGGGGCAAGCCGGAGCATCGGCGACCATCGTCTGTTCCGACTGCCCTCGTAATGGCAAAAGTCTTTTTGCCAAACTGGCTGCTGATCTGCTGGCATTAAGGTTGGGCAATCCGCCCTATATATTTGATACAGACGAACCCGATGGCGGACTGATCGCGCATTTTCCCCGACATGGGGAAGTTATCGACCTGTCAAAAACGACCCAGCAAGTGGCCTTGTTCGACGGTATGTTGAGCAATCCCAACGGCCACTTTTTGATCGACTTGTCGGCCCGACATTTCACCCGGTTCTTCAACATCTATCGCGATATTTCCTTTGAAGAGGGGGCAGAAGAGGCTGGCCTTGATGTTTCGGTATTCTATCTGATCGACCGGACTGAAGCTTCAATTGTTGCAGCCGCTGAATTATCGCGATCAATTCCCCAAACCCGGTTTTTAACCGTGCGGAATTCAGCCATTGGCGATGCGCTGGGGCAGGGGCAGGCCACTAATATCTACCACCAAATGCGCATTGATCGGGAGATACTTTTGCCGCAATTGTCGGCCGAAGCGCTGGGCATGCTTGAACATCCGGAGTTTCACTTCGACACTTTTATCGCTGGCAAATACGAGCATTTTCCCTTTGAATTGAAGGCAGAGCTTTGGGGCTTTTTGGAAGGCCTTTATGAGCAGCGTGATAGTGTCGACAGCGGTTCGACATATCCTGTGTAAATGGACCGTGCTTACCAAGGGGCGGTTTAAAAGAGGTCAAAACAATGTGGAAGCCAAACATATCGGGGCGAAGCGCGCATCAAATGCTGCTGCAACTCTGCGCCCGCATTGGCTACTCACCGCCCGCTGCATGCCATTGATTGAAGAGCAAAAAAGCGAATCTCTTAAGACGGAGGCCAGTTATGGCTTACAAGAATTTTTCTACAGAGCAGCTACGCGCTGCTGACAATGCCCACCATCTCCACCCGTTTACCGATCATGATGAATTGAGAGGTGCGGGGGTTCGTGTCGTTACCGGAGCGGACGGCAATTACATATTTGACAGCGAAGGAAACCGTATTCTTGACGGTATGGCTGGTCTTTGGTGCGTCAATGTTGGCTATGGTCGCGACGAACTCGCCGATGTCGCGGCAACCCAGATGAAAGAGCTGGCCTATTACAACACGTTTTTTAAAACCACTCATCCGGCGGTGGCGCTGTTATCGAAACGTTTGGCGGAACTCGCACCGGCCAATATCAATCAGGTGTTCTATGGCGCCTCCGGTTCTGAAAGCAATGATACGGCAATCCGTACGGTAAGGCATTTTTGGGCACTTCAGGGCAAACCGGAAAAGACTGTCATCATCTCCCGCAACGACGCTTATCATGGCTCAACCATTGCGGCGACGAGCATGGGCGGCATGGGTGCCATGCATGGCCAGTTGGGGCCAATGCTGCCGGGCTTTGTTCACGTCATGGCCCCTTATGGCTATGAATTGGCCGAGGATGGGGAATCTGATGAGGCCTTTGGACTGCGTGCCGCGAAAGCCGTGGAAGACGCCATTATTGAAGCTGGGCCGGACAATGTCGCGGCCTTCGTTGGTGAGCCGATCCAAGGGGCTGGCGGTGTTAAAATCCCACCCGCCAGTTACTGGCCGGAAATCCAGCGCATCTGCAAAAAATATGATGTGCTGTTGATGGTCGATGAGGTGATTACCGGCTTTGGCCGAACTGGCGAATGGTTCGCCTGTGACTCGATGGGTATCGAACCCGATATGATCACTGTCGCCAAGGCAATCACATCGGGCTATCAGCCTTTGTCTGCTGTTCTGGTTGGTGACCGAGTAGCCGACGTGCTGGCCTCGGGAGGCGAATATTACCACGGATATACCTATTCAGGTCATCCGGTTTGTTGCGCAGTTGCGCTGGCCAATCTCGACATCATTGAGCGCGAAGGCCTCATCGACCGGGTGCGTGAAGAGACCGGACCATACCTTGTTGAACGCCTTTTGAAGGTCATCGGTGATCATCGACTGGTGGGAGAAGTTCGGGGCTTTGGTCTGTTGGCGGCAATTGAAATCGTTAAGGACAAGCAAAGCAAGGAACGGTTCGAGCCAGCCGGTCATGCTGCCAGTGTGGTGCGCGACCATTCTATCGCGCGCGGCATGATGATGCGGGCGGTGGGCGATACGATGATTTTGTCTCCACCCCTTACATGGACCCGCGAAACCATTGATGAGGCGGCGCGCATTGCTCTGACCGCTCTGGATGCCGCTGCTGAGGAATTGCTGTGATGAGTGAATATGACGCCATCTTCCTGGGCATTGGCGCCTATCTTGTCGCAACGATAAGCCCTGGCCCTGCCGTTTTGGCGATTATGGGCGTTTCAGCTCGCCATGGTCGGGTGGCGGGCTTGCAACTGGCCAGCGGCGTTGTGTGTGGCTCTCTTTTCTGGGGAATGTGCGCTGCCTTTGGATTGGCCACGGTGATGGCGCAGTTTGCTGACTTGTTTTTCATCTTGAAGATAGGTGGCGGGCTCTATTTGCTTTGGTTGGCGTTTAAGGCGCTACGCTCGGCCTTTTCCAAGCAGGAAGCGCCGCAGGCCATTAAGATGAACCGTGATCGCAATTATGTTCTGCAGGGTCTGGCCATTCACCTGACCAATCCCAAAGCTGTTCTGGCCTGGGTGGCTATTCTCGCCATCGGTGTTCAACAGGATGCGCCGGTCTGGCATGCGGCGGTCATGTTTGGCAGCTGCGCCTTTCTGGGGATCTGTGTGTTCCTTGGCTATGCCTTGCTGTTTTCAACCCATCGGGCTCAGGCGCTTTATGCCCGTGCCCGCCGTATTTTTGAATTTCTGTTCGGTTGTGTCTTTGGCGCGGCTGGACTCATGCTAATAACCGACCGAAGCTGAGCTGGTCAGCGCAACTCCTTGGAGGATATCATGGATGCAATGAGTGAATTCGAGCGGCCATTTGATCTGAACGCAGATCAGCGGGCCATGCAGGATATGGTCCTGGACTTTGCCAAGGAGAAAGTGGCGCCTTTTGCGGTTGAATGGGATCAGAAATGTCATTTGCCACTGGATGTAATCCGCCAAACCGCTGAGTTGGGAATGGGGGGCATTTATGTGCGTGAAGACGTTGGTGGCTCAGGTCTGTCGCGTCTTGATGCGGCCGTCATCTTCGAAGCGTTGGCCACAGGTTGCCCGGCAACATCTGCCTATATCTCGATTCACAATATGGCTGCCTGGATGATCGACCTTTATGGCAGTGAAGAGCAGCGCCAGAAAGTGTTGCCGCAACTCACCTCGATGGAAAAGATCGCCAGTTATTGTCTGACAGAGCCCGGCAGCGGATCTGACGCTGCTGCATTGAAAACCACCGCGGTGCGCGACGGCGATGAATATGTCCTCAACGGAGCCAAGCAATTCATTTCGGGTGCTGGCACCAACGACCTCTATATTGTGATGGCGCGAACCGGTGATGCAGGTCCCAAAGGCATTTCTGCCTTTATTGTCGAAAAGGATACGCCCGGCCTTTCCTATGGAGCTCAGGAACGGAAGATGGGCTGGAATATTCAGCCAACAGCACAGGTGATTTTTGATGATTGCCGCATTCCAGCAGAAAACCGACTGAATGAAGAGGGCGTGGGCTTTCGCATTGCTATGGCCGGCCTGGACGGTGGACGGTTAAATATTGGTGCTTGTTCGCTGGGTGGTGCTCAGGCAGCGCTTGATATGGCATTGGCTTATTCGGAAGAACGCAAGGCCTTCGGACAGCCAATTGGTCAGTTTCAGGCGATCCAGTTCAAACTGGCCGATATGGCAACAGAATTGGAAGCAGCAAAACTGATGCTCTATTCAGCAGCAGCAAAGTTGGATGCCAAGACGGCAGATGCTGGCCGTGCCTGTGCCATGGCCAAGCGGTTTTCCACCGATGCCGGGTTTAATGTCGCCAATGAGGCGCTGCAGATCCACGGTGGCTACGGTTATCTGGCCGATTATGGCGTTGAAAAGATTGTCCGCGATCTGCGGGTACATCAGATACTTGAAGGCACCAACGAAATCATGCGCGTCATCATCGCGCGAACTTTGACGGCTTAGGAAATTAAAAATGGCGACCATTGGATTTATCGGTCTTGGAAATATGGGCGGCCCGATGGCGGCCAATCTGGTTAAGGCCGGGCACACGGTCTGTGGCTTTGATTTGTCGCAAGCGGCGATTGAACAGGCGCGGAAAGACGGTTGTGATATCGCGGCCAGCGCGGTGGAGGCTGCAACTGACCGCGATGTGGTGATCACCATGCTGCCAGCGGGCAAGCACGTTATCGCCGTATATGATGAGATCAAGGAGGTGGTCCGTGCCGGTGCTTTGATGATCGATTCCTCGACCATCGATATCGCTTCGGCTCGCGAGTCTCATGAAATTGCCAGTTCGATTGGTGCCCTTTGCGTTGACGCGCCGGTATCCGGTGGAATCATGGGTGCGATCAATGGAACTCTGACTTTCATGGCTGGCGGTTCAGATGACTCGCTCGCTGCAGCCGCGCCGATACTTGAGCCGTTGGCCGGTCGGGTGGTCAATTGCGGTGCTGCCACCGCTGGTCAGGCGGCCAAAGTCTGCAATAACATGATCCTGGCAATCACCATGATCGGCACAGGCGAAGCCTTTGAGCTGGGCCGACGTCTTGGGCTGACGGACCAGGCATTGTTTGATGTGGTTTCGACCGCTTCGGGCCAGAGTTGGTCGACCACAACTTATTGTCCGGTGCCCGGCCCGGTGCCCACTTCGCCAGCCAACAACGACTACAAACCTGGCTTTGCTGCAGATCTGATGTTGAAGGATCTGGGCCTATCGCAGGAAGCCGCCGGCATGACCGACGCCTATACACCGCTGGGCGCTCACGCATTGGAGCTCTACCAGCAGTTCTGCGGCGACGGCAATGGTGGCGTGGATTTCTCCGGCATTATCAAAATGATGCAGGCCGCAAAAAAAATCTGAATTTTATTTTTTTCGATATTTAACCATTACAGAGGCGCGACCGTTTGCGCCTCTGCCCAAAGCTTAACAGGGCGTCAAATCTGCGCCAAAGGCGGCAAAATTTGCCGACCAGATTTCCTTTTGCTTAACCACTCATTAGCTGCCTGTTAGGAATCTGCGTCTAGTTTGGAAAACACAGCAGGATTAATCGCCTGCTTGCTTCCCGGATCAGGTTTTGCGTACCGGGCAAGAATTCTCCGATGCGTATTCTGTCGGACCAGTATAGTCTTTGAGTAAAGACAGCGGTGATATGTTCCTTGATTGTCCGGAACAGATCACCGCTGTTTTGCTATGGCGGATTGGTCATCAAAGCGTCTGTTCAATTCGCCCGGGCTGCGGTAAGCCGCATGGATGACCCACAAACGCAACTTCAAAGCAATTATGCTCCAGGGCACTGGTTCGGACGTCGGTAAGACCGTGCTGGTCGCCGGCCTTTGCCGCCTGGCTCAGCGGCGTGGTTTGCAGGTACGGCCGTTCAAGCCACAGAATATGTCGAACAATGCAGCGGTTGCTGAAGTGCCTCTGTTCAATGGGGCAGGTGGAGAAATTGGTCGGGCGCAATGGTTACAGGCCTTGGCCTGTGGTGTCCCTTCAAACATCGACATGAACCCGGTTCTGCTGAAACCGCAATCAGAAACCGGCAGTCAGATCATTGTCCATGGTAAGGTCTGGGGTGCGGCGAAGGGAAGGGACTACCAAAAGCTCAAGCCGCAATTGCTGGATGCGGTGCTGACAAGTTTCAACCGGCTGGGAGAAGAGGCTGATCTGGTGATTGTGGAAGGTGCTGGCTCTGCTGCTGAAATAAATCTGCGTGCTGGCGACATTGCCAATATGGGGTTTGCCAATGCTGCAGATGTGCCGGTTGTGCTTGTCGGTGATATTGACCGGGGTGGTGTGATTGCCAGCCTTGTTGGTACGCACACGATCTTGCCTGACGAAGATCGTCGAATGGTTTGTGGCTATCTGATCAACAAGTTTCGCGGGGACATCGGTCTTTTTGATGATGGTTTGAAGCAGATTACCGAATTTACCGGGTGGCCGGGATTTGGAGTCATTCCCTATTTGCCGGATGCGGCACGGCTGCCTGCTGAAGATTCTGTTGCCTTGGAAAAGGCTATGCGTCCAACCGATGCCAGCCCCGATGCATCCGCCGAAGTTGTAGTTGTGGTTCCGGTACTTTCCCGCATTGCGAATTTTGATGATCTTGATCCACTCCAGCAAACTCCTGGATTAAGGCTGGTTTTCCTGCGCCCGGGGGAGGCGTGGCCACAGGAGGCGATGCTTGTTGTGCTGCCAGGGTCAAAGTCGACCATTGCGGATTTGAATCAATTCAAGGCCTTGGGTTGGGATGTTGAATTGTCGAAGCATGTGGCTCGCGGTGGTCACGTGTTGGGCATTTGTGGTGGCTACCAGATGTTGGGCCATGTGGTGCGAGACCCCGATGCAATTGAAGGATCCGAAACTGCCGCAAAGGGGCTTGGCATATTGGACCTCGAAACGGTTCTGGTGCCGGAAAAAACGGTGTTGAACAGTTCTGCCGTTGATGCTGAAACCGGGAAACCGCTGAGTGGCTATGAGATCCATATGGGCCGAACAACGGGCCCGGCCACACATCGCCCGATGATAAAGATCGATGGTCGCGACGATGGGGCCATTTCAGAAAACGGCCATGTGCGTGGCTCATATCTACATGGATTGTTCGCCAGCGACGACTGGCGCAACGCCTATCTGGCACGCCTTGGCGTGGCGCATTCTGGAATGAACTATCGCGGAAACGTGGAGGCAGCGCTTGATTCGTTGGCCGACCACCTCGAAAAAGTCATTGACCCCGCGCTTTGGGATATACCGCGCTGAATGGGCTGTGCTGTTGTTGTGCAGCGGCCGTCAATTCATGTCGCATTCCTGATTGACTTGTTTGCGCCTGCGCTATTTAGTCCGACCAGCAAATGGTTTTCGACCCGCCTCGGAAGGGGAGTCGAAAAGCAAAAGGGAATGTGATGGGTCGACCCAATCCGGGGACCTCAAACACAGCCGACCCCGCGACTGTAGCGGTGAGGCCCTGTCCGAAAAACCACTGTTTCATGCCGAAACGGGAAGGTGGGCAGAGGCCGTTGATCCGCAGCCAGGAGACCTGCCAATTGCACCGGGCAATAGTGCCCACACGTTCATCGGACGGGGAGTTCCGGGGCACGTCGACAAAGGGCAGACCCTTCGGGCATCTTGCCGTTCTTGCGTCGTCGTCGCTTCCGTCACTGCTTCCCAAAAGCACAACACGGGAGTTGTTTGATCATGAAAAAGCCTTCGTTCACCGGCTCGGCAGGGCTGGTTTGTAAAAGCTCCTGCGCTGCTGAATTGTTGGCCGCGTGATGCAATTTGGTCATGGTGTTACGCTGATTCTTGGTGGCGCACGGTCGGGCAAGAGTTCATTTGCCGAGGCCCTGGCTGCACAAAGTGGACGCCAGAAAGTCTATCTCGCGACCAGTCAGGTCTGGCAGGGTGATGATGAGATGGAAGAACGAATTGCCCACCATAAGGCGCGACGCGGTGCAGAGTGGCAATTGGTGGAGGAGTCGGTTGACCTGGTGACTAGTTTGTCCGATTTGGCCAACACCCAAACCTGCATTCTGGTGGACTGCCTGACGCTCTGGCTGACCAATCTGATGATGGCTGAAAGGGACATTGAGCAGGAGATACACAAACTGGTCGATGGTCTCGCGGCCCTGCCAGAGGATTGCGCGGTGCTGTTGGTTTCCAACGAAGTGGGGCAGGGCATTGTTCCGATAGAGAAAATGGCGCGTGAGTTTCGTGATCATGCAGGCCGACTGCATCAGGACATAGCGACCGGAGTCGCCTCCAATGTCTGGTTCGTCACTGCGGGTCTGCCGCAAAAACTGAAATGAATTTTGAGAAGAGATAATAATGGACGCACAAAAAATTCCAGCCACCGTCATTACCGGCTTTCTTGGTTCCGGTAAGACAACGCTGATCCGCAATCTGTTGGCGACAGCAAATGGAAAACGCATTGCCCTGATCATCAATGAATTCGGTGATCTGGGGGTCGATGGCGACGTGCTGGCCGGTTGTGGAGACGAAACCTGTACAGAAGATGACATTGTCGAACTGACCAATGGCTGCATCTGCTGCACGGTGGCGGATGATTTTATTCCGACCATCACCAAGTTGATGGAAAGCGACCGCAAGCC
The DNA here is from genome assembly GCA_039969995.1 of Rhizobiaceae bacterium. GTDB lineage: Bacteria > Pseudomonadota > Alphaproteobacteria > Rhizobiales > Rhizobiaceae > Pseudahrensia. Next base: position 110,504 of record JBDVMU010000013.1, on the reverse strand, counting down.
AGATCATATCGTAATTGAAACCTCAGGCCTTGCTTTGCCTCAACCGTTGGTCAATGCGTTTAACTGGCCCGAGATCCGCGAACGGGTAACGGTTGATGGTGTGGTGACGGTGGTTGATTCTGCAGCCGTTGCCGATGGCCGCTTTGCCGATGACCACGATGCTGTGCAGGCGCAGCGTGAGCAGGACGAAAGTCTTGATCACGAAAGCCCGCTGGAGGAGTTGTTCGAAGACCAGATCACCTGCGCCGACATGATCATTTTGAACAAGACCGACCTATTGCCGGTTGATGCCCTTGATGCAGTCGAAGGCGAAGTGCGCGATGCCACCGAGAGACGGGTGAAACTAATCCGCGCTGGTCTCGACAATGCACCAAATGCCGACGTGTTGCTGGGGCTGGGTGTTGGCACGGAAGCCGATATCGAAAACCGCAAAAGCCATCATGAAATCCATCATGCCGATGGTCATGAGCACGACCATGATGAATTTGAAAGTTTCGTTGCTGAGGGCGGCAGTATTTCTGATGTCAAAGCACTTGTTGCTTCGCTGAAGAAGATCATTGAGGAGCACGATGTTCTGCGCCTGAAAGGCTTTGTTGATGTTGAAGGCAAACCCATGCGCCTTGTGGTTCAGGCGGTCGGCAAGCGCATCGATACTTATTTCGACCGTGATTGGGGGGCTGAAGAGCCGCGTGCTTCCCGTCTGGTCGTCATTGGTCTGCACGATATGGATGAAACTGCCATCCGTGCCGCTGTCACCAAAGCGCTGAGCTAAGCACCATGCATCTGCTGTTGGCACAACAGGGCGCTTTGGCAGATGCGGATGAAGCCATCGATCTGGGCCAATCCGGCGCTGACATTGTCTTCATTTCGGCCGCCGACACCGAATTGGCCAGCCTGTCATCTGCGCTTGACGGGCTGAGTGAATGCCCAAGCCTTCGGCTGGCCAACATGATGACCCTGTCGCATCCGATGTCGATTGATGTCTATGCGCAAAACACTATCGCCAAATCACGCATGGTCATTGTGCGGGTGTTGGGAGGCGAAAGTTACTGGCCGTATGGGCTCGAAGTGCTGCATGCTACCTGCATTGAGCACGCCATCCCGCTGGTGGTGCTGCCGGGGGACGATAAACCGGATGCAACGCTTGCCCGATATAGCACGGCAGACCCGCATCTAGTGCTGACGCTTTGGGAATACCTTGGACAGGGCGGTGCCCAAAACAGTGCCAATTTCCTGCGCACCTGTAAGGCGACCCTTGATGGTGGTGCTGGCGGTATGGAAGATATTGCGCCACCAGCACCCTTGCTGAAAGCCGGTCTGTGGTGGCCAGGATTGGATATGCCGTCGCTGGATGACCTGCAGCTCCATTGGGTGGCCGGTCAACCCGTTGTGGCGCTGACGTTTTATCGGGCGCTGCTGCAGTCAGGCAATACCCAGCCGGTTGAGGCGCTGGTCTCCGCACTGGCCGAGCAAGCCATCAATGCCTTGCCGATATTCGTCAGTTCTTTGAAGGATGAGTTATCTCAGGCAACGGTGCGTAATCTTTTTGCTGAAACCACGCCTGGCGTTGTCATCAATATGACCGGCTTCGCCGTTTCCTCGCCTGATGGCGATAGGGTGCCTACGGTCTTGGAAGAGGCTGGCGCAGTTGTTCTGCAAGCCATTTTGGCCGGCAGCAGCGAAGAGGCCTGGCAGGGTTCAGATCAAGGCCTGTCGTCGCGCGATCTGGCGATGAATGTAGCGCTGCCGGAAGTTGATGGGCGGGTGCTGGCGCGCGCAATTGCATTTAAGAATGCTGAAAATTACGACGATGCGACGCAAGCCAATATCGTCAAACACGTAGCGCGTGAAGACCGCGTTGAGTTCGTGGCCAGCCTTGCAGCTGCATGGACCCGGCTGCGTCACACACCGGTGTCGCAGCGCAATGTAGCGCTGGTGTTGGCCAATTATCCCAACCGCGATGGCCGACTGGGAAATGGTGTCGGACTGGATACACCGGCTGGCACGATGGAAGTTTTGCAAGCGATGCAGGCGCAGGGTTATGCCGTTGATGGGCTGCCCGAAACTGGCGATGCACTGATCGAACATCTGCAGGCAGGACCGACCAATTCCGCCTTTGACGGGGCTCATCGTGAAATTCGCGAAACCCTTTCTGTGAGTCATTACAAGCAATTATTCGCCACGCTTCCCGCTGAGATTCAGGATGAAGTCGTCGCCCGTTGGGGTGAGCCGGAGGGCGATCCATATTTTCATTCAGAGTACAATTTCTTTGCGCTTCCGCTGGCCCGTTTTGGCCAAACCCTGGTCGGTATCCAGCCGGCACGCGGTTACAATATCGACCCGACCGAGACCTATCATTCGCCTGACCTTGTGCCACCACATGGCTATTTTGCGTTCTACTTTTTTCTGCGCGAGGTTTATGGTGCCCACGCCATTGCTCATATGGGCAAGCACGGAAATATGGAGTGGCTGCCTGGCAAGGCTCTGTCGTTGAGCAGCACTTGCTATCCCGAAGCCGTGTTCGGTGCAGTGCCTCATCTTTATCCATTTATCGTCAACGACCCCGGTGAGGGCACACAGGCCAAGCGACGTTCTTCTGCGGTGATCATCGATCACTTGACGCCACCGCTGACGCGGGCGGAGAGTTATGGTCCGTTGAAGGAACTGGAAGCGCTGGTCGATGAGTATTACGAGGCATCGGGGGTAGACCAGCGACGGCTTCCCTACCTGAAAGGGCAGATACTTGACCTGATGCGGGATACTGGCCTGGACAAGGATGCAGGCATCGAAAAAGACGAGGGCGATGCGGGGGCATTGCAGAAGCTCGATGCTTACCTTTGTGAGTTGAAGGAAATGCAGATCCGCGATGGCTTGCATATTTTCGGCAGGTCGCCTGAGGGCCGGTTGCAGACCGATCTGGCGGTCGCACTGGTGCGCGTGCCGCGTGGTCTGGGGCAGGGGGCCGATGCCAGCCTGCACCGGGCGATTGCGGCGGACTTGTTTGGCCGCGATGCCTTTGATCCGCTGGATTGTGACATGGGCGGCGAGTGGTCTGGCGACAAGCCAGCGGTACTTCTTCAAGTGTGCGAGGATAATTGGCGCAGCAATGGAGATACAGTGGAACGTATCGAGCTGCTGGCTTCTGGTTTAGTGGATGGCGACATAGAGGCGAACCCTGATTGGCTGGCAACAGCCGAAGTGTTGGGCGGCATGCAAAATACGGTGCTTCCACGGGTGCAAGCCTGCGGCCCGGCAGAAATTGACGGTTTTCTGTCCGCTCTTGATGGGCATTTTGTTTCTCCCGGTCCATCGGGCGCGCCGACCCGTGGCCGTGACGACGTTTTGCCGACGGGGCGCAATTTCTTTTCGGTCGATTCCCGCTCCGTGCCAACGCCTGCGGCCTGGCATCTGGGGCAAAAGTCAGCCGAACTGCTGATCACCCGCCACCGTCAGGAAAATGGTGAGTGGCCGACTTCGCTCGGTTTGTCGGCCTGGGGCACGTCAAATATGCGGACCGGCGGCGATGATATCGCCCAGGCCATGGCGCTGATCGGTGTGCGTCCGGTCTGGGACCATGGATCAAGGCGGGTCACGGGCACCGAGATCATTACAATTGCAGAATTAGGCCGGCCCCGTGTTGATGTAACTTTGCGGATATCTGGATTTTTCCGTGATGCCTTCCCGGCGCAGATTGAACTGCTGGACAAAGCGGTTCGGGCCGTGGGAGCACTGGAAGAAGATGCAGCGGATAACCCGATCGCCGCCCGTATGGTCGAAGAGGAGGCCAAGCTGATTGCGCGGGGACAGGACGAAAAATCCGCACGATTACAAGCGGGTCACCGTATTTTTGGATCCAAGCCCGGGGCATATGGTGCGGGCTTGCAGGCGCTGATTGATGAAAAGGGTTGGTCGGAAAAGTCTGATCTCGCCGAAGCCTATCTGACCTGGGGCAGCTATGCCTATGGGGTCAATGCCGAGGGTGATGAAGCCCGTGAGCTGTTTGAACAACGCCTGAGTGGCATCGAAGCAGTGGTGCACAATCAGGACAATCGTGAACACGATTTGCTCGATAGTGACGACTATTACCAGTTTGAAGGTGGTATGACGGCAGCGGTTGAACATGTTTCCGGCAACAGGCCTGTAGTCTATCATAATGATCACTCGCGCCCGGAACGTCCTGTTGTGCGAACTCTGGAAGAAGAAATTGGCCGTGTTGTGCGTGCGCGGGTCGTCAATCCCAAATGGATCGCTGGGGTCATGCGGCACGGGTATAAGGGCGCTTTTGAGATTGCGGCAACGGTGGATTATCTGTTCGCTTTTTCGGCAACCACGGGCGCGGTACAAGATCACCATTTTGACGCGGTCTATCAGGCGTTTGTGGCAGATGATGACGTGCGCCGATTCATGGAAGACAAAAACCCCCATGCACTGAGTGAAATGTGCGACCGTTTGTTGGAAGCACTGGACCGTGGGCTGTGGACAGCCCGGTCAAACTCGGCAAAGTTTGAACTTGAAAAATTGGCTCATAACGAGCAACCCGCGGATGTGGGACAGGCAGGAGAGGTGCAAAATGGCTGACAAACCAGGAAAATATGACCATCTGAGTGAAGAGCAGTTGAACGCCCGCCACGCGGAAAAGATGAAAAAGAAGAAGGCCGCGCGCGACAAGATTATCGCTACAAAAACCCAGAAAAAAGGCTTGGTCATGGTCCATACCGGCAAGGGTAAGGGCAAAAGCACCGCGGCCTTCGGCATGGTCTTTCGGGCGCTGGGTAATGGCATGAAGGTCGGGGTTGTCCAGTTCGTCAAAGGCAAATGGCAAACCGGTGAGCGGGTTATTTTGGAAAAACTTGGTGACCAGGTCACCATGACCGCCATGGGCGACGGATTTACCTGGGAAACTCAGGATCGCCAGCGTGATATCGATGCCGCCCGCGCGGCATGGGAACGGACCAAGGCAATGATCATGGATGATGAACATGACATGGTCTTGTGCGACGAGCTGAACATCGTGCTGCGCTATGACTATCTGCCAGTGAGTGAAATCATTGAGGTGCTGCAGAACAAGCCGGAAATGAAACATGTGATTATTACCGGTCGAAACGCCAAAGAAGAATTGATGGAGATTGCGGACTTGGTGACCGACATGACGATGATCAAGCATCCGTTCCGGGACGGTGTGAAAGCTCAGGTCGGCATAGAATTTTGATCAATTGTCCAAAACGCAAATTGGATAGTGGTTTTGCGACTATCCAATGGTGACCTGCACTTCTGGTATGTTACCAATCACCTATAGGCAAAACGTCTCAAGCTAGGTTGAATGCTTGAGCAAGGGGAGAGAGAAGAATGCCACTGGACCGCGACACACTGAGAGTTACACTTTTGGGCACGGGTATTCCCGATCCAGGTATCAACGCTTTTGGCACGTCGACCATGATTGAAGCTGGTGACGAGAAGGTTTTGATCGACTGTGGTCGCGGCACTGTCATTCGCATGGCGCAGGTTGGTTTCCCGATTGGCTTCATCGATACCGTAATCCTGTCGCACTATCATTCAGACCACTATTCCGGCATTTTTGACATGGTAATGACCGGAACCATTCGCCAACCCTGGTCTAACCGTGGCGGACCGCTGCACGTTCATGGACCGGTTGGAATTGAAGACATTGCTGAAGGTGCATGGCAGGTGACTAAGCCAGACCGCGATATTCGAGTTGCCGATGGGGAGAGTGATCCGGAAGATATGCGGATTATTCCACACGTCTATGAGGAGGGCGTCGTTTATGACCGCGGTGGCCTGGTTATCCGCGCAATTCTGGTAAACCACGGAGAGTTCATCAAACCAGCTTATGCATTCCGGGTTGAATATAAAGGACATGTCTTTGTCCACAGTCACGACACGAAATACAACGAAAACCTGATTGCGAATGCTCAGGGTGCTGACGTGTTCATTCATGAGGTTGCAGCCGCCCGACCAGAAACACTGGCCAACTATCCCAAAGTGAAGATCGCCATCGATCATCATTCAACCCCAACTGATGTTGGCAAGGTATTTGCTCAAACCAATCCGAAAGTTGCCATGCTGACCCATCTGGTTTTGCTGCGTCCCGACCCGATGAAGGTCAGCGAGGTAACAGCTGAATTGGCAGAGCACTATGACGGTCTTGTCATGGTTGCTGAGGACTTGATGACAATCGATATCGGCAAGAACATTTCAATCATTCCATTCCATCACGGCCAACTCGGCAACCTGGAACAGGCGCGTCGCTAGACTTGCGCTGACATAACGTAATCTTGAGCGCCAATTGTCGCATCCGGTGCTGGCATCGGCTCGTTTTGCCGCAATTGTGCTATAGGTGGTTGATTATTCGACAACGATTGGGTGGCGATTTTCGCATCCCGGCATCGGAGAATTAGCGGAGAACGGTCATGTCCAAGATTCATCTCACCCGGCGTTCCCTTATCGCAACCGCCGGAACCTCTGCGGTGATGGCTGCGGGCACGGCAGGCCTGCTCATCCCTGCAGCCGCCAGTGGATTGGCCCCAACGCGTTCCATGCGCGGCGGTTCCAACAATTACCTACCCGGTGCACCAATCGTTGAACGCATTGGTGGTGGTGGTTTTTGGACGTCCGGTACGGTTCGCCGAGCCGGAGACGGTGCGCCGCTCGTGGGCAAACGCATTCAAATTTGGGCCCACACCACCGAAGGCCACGAACGTGATCCCCACAGCCATGGCGCTACGCTGACCAATGCCAAGGGTGAGTTTCGCCTTGAAATGCCCCAGATTGTTCCGGCCTTTGGTCAGGCCCATGGCCATCTGGCCTACGATGACGATGAATTTGAGACCGTCTTCCTGCGGCCTGTTATGGGCAGTTCAAAAGATACCAGCCTGAGCGTTCATTTCGTTCTGCAGCCCGTTTAACCACTGTCGGTTTGCTTCGGATGAAACGCGCCCGTCCGTATCTCATCTGGGGTGTTTTTGCACTGGCGGTAGTCGTGCCCATAGCCCTGGCGATGACGAGTCCTTTGCTGGCCTGGCGTCAACCGATCTACATCGTGGCTGGGATTGCCGGGGTGATTGCCATGGCTTTGCTTCTTGCCCAACCACTTTTGGCAGGCGGGTACCTGCCTGGATTGTCACTCCTGCAGAGCCGAGGGGTCCATCAATGGGTTGGCATTGCTCTTGTAGTTGCCGTGATTGCTCATGTGGGAGGACTATGGATCACCAGCCCGCCAGATGTCATTGACGCATTGATGTTTGCATCACCAACTCCGTTTTCCGCATGGGGCGTGATGGCCATGTGGGCGGTTTTTGCCGCTGCAATTCTGGCCGCTCTGCGCCAGTCTCTGGGCCTGCGTCCCAGATGGTGGCGCGCTGCCCACACCGCATTGGTTGTCGTTGCAGTTGCCGGCAGCGTAGTTCATGCGCTGTTGATTGAGGGAACGATGGACCCGGTTTCGAAGGCAATTTTGTGTGGGTTGGTGCTTTTGGCCACGCTGAAAACCACCCTAGATTTGCGAAGCTGGGTAAGACCTCGCCGCTAGAGTGGCTGTCCGTTTTGAACCGGGTTGGCGTGGCTTAGGTTGCGGTTGTGCTGTATCGGTTGCTCCATGTCCTGCTCTGCTGTGCCAATACGGACGCCAATAATACCTTGATGAGTCCAATGACCGAATTTTTACTCTTTGACGACCTGCTCGAACTGCTACGTTCGGTCGACACGCCAACAGTATGCAATGCCATTGAGGTAGCGCTGGGCAAACGTGGCTTTAACCGGTTTACGCGCGGCACGATGGTGCATTCAAAGCCAGGTGATCCACCTGCCGTCGGATTTGCCCGTACTGCCAAAATTGCTGGCCTGAGCCCATCTGAAGAACCTGCCGAAGTAATCCGCGCCCGGCGCATGGCTTATTTTCGTTCGATGGCCGGCGGCGAGGACAACAACGGCGACAACGCTGACGCGGCTCCCACAGTGGCGGTGATTGAAGATATCGACTTCCCCGACTGTATTGCTGGCTGGTGGGGCGAGGTGCATGTCGCCGTTCACAAAGGCCTTGGCCTTTCTGGCGCAGTCACCAACGGCGTTGTGCGGGATCTTGATGTTCTGGACGACGGATTTCCAGTGCTTGCAGGTTCAATCGGTCCAAGTCATGGTTTCGTCCACGTTGTCGAGATCGGTACTCCGGTCGAGGTTTTTGGCTTGCAGGTAGAGCAAGGTGACTTGATCCACGCGGACAGGCATGGTGCCTTGGTCGTGCCTGTTGAAGTGATTGGTGATCTGAAAGTTGCGATTGAAACAGTTATCGCCAGCGAAGCGATCGTTCTGGGGCCCGCGCGGGCTTCTGAATTTGACATAAACAAGCTGGAAGAAGTCTGGGCCAAGTTCGAGGCAGCCCGGACTTAAGGCCGTTGCCGGTTTTCGCAGCCGCTTGCCAGATGGGGTTTGTTGTTGAACAATTCACTCACGGCAGGAGAGATTCTGTGTTTTGAGGAATCTGCGGGGGGCAGAAATGCGTATTTTGGATTCGATCCGAACCATGTTGACCAGCAAATCATCAGTTCAGATGGTGGCTGATGATCCGCACCTGGCGTCAGAAATCATGTTGCTGGTGCGCATGATGTTCATTGATGGTGAGCTCAATGGGCCCGAGCTCGAACTTTTCAAACAATATTGCAGCAGTGTATTTGATATTCCCGAAGAGGATGTGCCGGACGTGGTCAAATTTCTGCGGGAATATGGCTACGAGACCAGTGGTGAGCAAGCGGCAGCGGTGTTTGCCGAAATGCCTGGCGAACGTAAGGCCCAATTGCTGGGCAAGTTGATCACCATGGCGCGGGCCGACAACGTTCTGCATGAAAAGGAAGTCGACCTGATTGCCCGGGTTTCGCGGGTGTTGGGCTATACGCCGGAACAGGTGGATCAAATTGTAGCGGGGCTTTGATCGACGGGCCGGGGCTGAAGGATAGGGGAAGGTGCAAGGGCAAATTGTTTGACCGTGTGATGAACTGGCTGGCGGACGAACCTCTGCGCCACGAGCAGGGGTTTGATGACCATGATATTCAGGTCTGCGTCGCTGCTTTATTCTATCATATGATCGCAGTCGATGGCGAAGTGACCGAGGTTGAGCGCCAGCAATTACACACGCTTTTGTCCCAGCGCTATCAACTCACAGACCATCAACTGGGGGTATTGGAGCAGGAAGGTGAAGCCAGTGACAAGGATTCTGCCGGACTGTTCCCCTTTACAGTGATCCTTAATCGCCAACTTGATGAACACGAGCGGTGGAAGGTTTATGGTCAGCTGAAGCAACTGGCAGAAGCTGATGGCACGGTCCATGATCTCGAGCAGGGCATGCTCGATCATGTGAATATTCTGCTGAAGTTGGATCCCAATTAAAAAGTGTCGCATTAAGGGTGAACTGAGCCGCGAAAGCGTTTGTCCTTTCCGACGCGCTTGGATAAAGTCGCGCCAGATCGATGGTGCCCCTTGATGGGCTGAAAACTATTCCGGTGCGGTTGACCCAAACAGGGAACCAATTTCGGAACTGTCGGATTGGCGAAGCAGCGTCCCGCTGCAACGGCGACCCTCGACCTGTTCTATCCAATCGAGGAGTCAAACATGCCCAAAGCACTTTCTTTTCTCATTCTGCTCTTGTCTGCCCTGATGCCGATTCCGGCTTTCGCCCATTGGGGACATGTTGGTGAACTGGCTGGCCATGGTCACGTGATTGCTATTGGTGCAGCAGCAGCGGCAGCGGCCCTGGCGGCAGCAATAGCCCTGAGCAAACCCGATACGGAAGACGCTGCAGAGGAAGAGGCCGAAGTCGAAGCCGAAGGAGAAACAGCATGAGCGGTGGCGAAAAACTTGGCATCATGATCTGCGGCCATGGCAGCCGCAATCAAAATGCGATGAAGGAATTCGCCAAGGTTTCGCAAGGTCTGAAAGGTCGTTTTGGCGACGCGCCAGTAGAATACGGCTATCTCGAATTTGCTAATCCGGTGATCTCTCACGGCCTCGACAGCCTTCGTGAGCAGGGCTGCACCCGGGTATTGGCGGTGCCGGGAATGTTGTTTGCGGCTGGACACGCGAAGAATGATATTCCTTCGGTGCTGAATACCTATCAGGCGCAAAACCCCGGCATGGAAATTATCTATGGCCGTGAATTGGGTGTGGATCTGAAAATGATCCGTGCTGCTGCAGCACGCATTCAGGAAGCCATTGATGGCGCCGATAAGGAGGTTGAGCTGCACGACACCTTGCTGATGGTGGTCGGCCGCGGGGCATCAGATCCGGACGCCAATTCCAATATCAACAAGATCATGCGTATGTTGTGGGAAGGCTTTGGCTTTGGCTGGGGCGAAGTTTGCTATTCTGGCGTAACATTTCCGTTGGTTGAGCCTGGTCTCGAGCATGCAGCAAAACTTGGCTACAAACGCATTATCGTATTTCCATATTTCCTCTTCACCGGGGTGCTGATTAAACGCATCTATTCGTTTACCGACGACGTGGCGGCGCGTTATCCGGACATAGAGTTCCTCAAAGCCAGCTATCTCAACGACCACGAACTGGTGCTGTCCACTTTTGAAGATCGGGTCAATGAGATCGATGCCGGGCTCAATGTGATGAATTGCCAGATGTGCAAATATCGCGAGCAGGTACTTGGTTTTGAAGACCAGGTGGGCCTGGCCCAGGAAAGCCATCACCACCATGTGGAGGGTATTGGTGGCGGACTGGAAAATTGCCCATGTAAGGGCGATTGTGATGCATCCTGTCGGGACGAGGAATTCTGCAAGCTGCATGGATTGCCCTGGACCCCAGTCCATAGCCACGATTCACCTGCCAGTTTGGAACCTCATGACCATCCCCATGATGATCAACACATTCATCATCACGGGCATGATCACGGACACGGGCATGATCACGATCATCATCATCATCCGTATCCCCATGCGGATCATCCCCATGGTCCCAATTCGATGAAGAAGGACTAGCCCTTCGGGTGCGTCATGGCTGTCAGCTACGATTACATTCGCCAACCGGCTGAGATCTACCGCCGCTCTTTTGCTATTGTGCGAGAAGAAGCTGGATTGGATCGTCTGCCTGCTGAAGCCGATATGGAGGCCGTGGCGACACGGCTCATCCACGCCTGCGGCATGGTAGATGTAGTTGATGATCTGGCATTTTCCAACACTGCGGTGGCGGCAGGCAAGGGCGCTTTGCAATCTGGTGCACCCGTTTATTGTGATGTGGAAATGGTACGCTCCGGTATCATCGCCAGCCGCTTGCCCGCCGATAATTCTTTGATCTGTACTTTGAACGACCCAGCTGTTCCCAACCATGCCGGGGATATCGACAATACGCGCTCGGCGGCTGCGGTCGATTTCTGGCAGGAAATTGATGGTGCAGTCGTTGCTATTGGCAATGCGCCAACCGCCTTGTTTCGCCTGCTTGAAATCATCGACAGGACCGACGCCAGGCCAGCATTGGTGATTGGCCTGCCCGTGGGGTTTGTCGGCGCAGCTGAATCCAAGGAAGCGCTTGCCGAGTTCGGACGTGGCCTGGATTTCATAACTGTGCAGGGACGGCGTGGCGGATCGGCCATGGCCAGCGCTGTTGTCAATGCTCTGGCAGCGGGGCTGGACTGATGAGCAAACCTTGGTTGGATATTATCGGCATTGGCGAAGACGGGGTTGACGGTCTGTCCCCATCTGCGCGGGCGGTTTTGAAACAGGCGGAAATAGTCATCGGTGGTGATCGTCACCATGAGCTTGCCGATAACAGAACGGCAAAACGCATCAAGTGGCCCTCTCCGTTCGACGCCCTGATTGATGAGATGAAGGCTCACCGTGGCCAAAGAATTGTGGTGTTGGTAACGGGTGATCCGCTTTGGTATTCGGTGGGGGCTCGAATTCTGAAAGCTATTTCACCACAGGAGGTCACCTTTCACCCGCAGCTCTCAGCCTTCCAGTGGGCCTCGGCGCGGATGGGATGGAGCCTTGCTGACTGTGAAACTGTGACAGTTCACGGTCGTGCGGACAGTCAGATCCTGCCGCACATGGCCCCTGGCGTACGTATGCTGGTTCTAACCCAGAATGCAGATACACCAGCATCACTGGCGAAGATGCTCAACGAGCGCGGGTTTGGCGAGAGCCGACTAACCGTGCTCGCTGCGCTTGGCGGAGCGCGTGAACAGCGCTTTGACGGCATTGCAGCAGATTGGGATCAGCCGGTTCCAGATTTCCATATTATGGCCATCGAGTGTGTCGCTGATAATCATTCCACATGGTATCCGCGTACCGGTGGTTTGCCGGATTCAGCGTTTGTGTCCGATGGACAAATTACCAAGCAGGATGTTCGGGCGACGACTTTGGCCAAACTGGCACCCTATCCGGATGCCATTTTGTGGGACATTGGCGCTGGCTGTGGTTCGGTCAGCATCGAATGGATGCGTGCGGCACGCTCAGCGCTGAGCGTGGCGATTGAACATAAGGCGGATCGGGTGGCCATGATCCGTCAGAACATGGTCAAACTGGGCGCTGAAAAAATGATTGTGGTGGAAGACAAAGCACCCGACGCCCTGGCGGGCCTGGCCGACTTGCCACAACCGGATGCTGTATTCATCGGAGGTGGACTGACGACAGATGGTGTGTTTGACGCCGCGTGGTCATCCTTGCGCGCCGGGGGGCGGTTGGTTGCCAATGTTGTGACGCTGGAAAGCGAGGGCTGCCTGTTTGACCTGCACGCCAAATATGGCGGTGAACTGGTGCGGCTTTCCGTACAGAAAGCAGAATCGGTTGGTCCTTATCGAGGCTGGCGGGCTGCCATGCCGGTGACGCAATGGAGTGTCACCAAGCCGGGTGAGGGCATCTGATGAGTGGAAAACTCTACGGTATTGGCGTCGGTCCCGGTGACCCGGAACTGCTGACGTTGAAAGCCCACCGGCTGCTGACCAATGCGTCGGTGGTGGCCTATCCGGCTCCTGACAGTGGTGATAGTTTTGCCCGTTCGATTGTCGCTCAATATCTGCGTCCTGAACAATTGGAAATTCCGATCATTGTGCCGATGCGTGTTGAGCGATTTCCAGCAAAAAATGTTTATGATCAGGCGGCAAGCGAGATCGCTTCGCAACTTGATTCAGGCTCTGATGTGGTGGTGCTCTGTGAGGGCGATCCGTTTTTCTACGGCTCCTTCATGTATCTGTTTGAACGTTTGGCGCATCAATATGAGTGCGAAGTTGTGCCGGGTGTGTCGTCAATGATGGCGTCGGCTGCCGCATTCGGTCGTCCACTGGCGGCGCGCAATGATGTTCTTACAGTTGTCCCGGCACCGCTGGATGATGACCAGATTAAGGCTCATCTGGTCGCCAGCGATGCAGTTTGTTTCATCAAGGTTGGGCGTCACCTGGACAGAGTGCGGACACTGATCAGTGAGGCAGGCTTGCTCGGTCAGGCGGCCTATCTTGAACGCATAACGCTCGGCAATCAAAAACTGTCACCATTGGCCGAAATTGACGAAACAGCCGCCCCGTATTTTTCGATGATCCTGATCTACAAAGGGGCTGAAGACTGGATCGCCAACTTGCCATTGTCTGGAGATCAGCAATGAATCCGAATTCTGAAGGCCCGGCAATTGTCGTGCTGTCATCCTCATCGCTGCCTGTTGCAGAGGAAATCAAATCCCTTTCCGGTGGTGAAATCCACGGCTTGCGCGACCGCGTTGAGAGGGCTGACTTTTTGTTTGACGATGCTGGTCATCATCTCGGCAGTCTGTTTGAGCAAAAGCGCACCTTGATCGGCGTCATGGCGGCTGGCGCGTTGGTGCGGTTGCTTTTGCCTTATATTGAGAACAAACACAGCGATCCGGCAGTGATCGCTGTTGCTGATGATGGCTCATCAATTGTGCCGGTGCTTGGTGGTCACCATGGCGGCAATCAGATCGCCCGCGTTCTGGCCGGACATCTGGGCGGTCATGCAGCCGTGACCACTGCGGGAGACGTCCGCTTTGGCGTGTCGCTGGATGAGCCACCCGCTGGCTGGCAGTTGTGCAATCCGCAAAAGGCCAAAAGTGTGATGGCCGCTCTATTGGGAGGTGCTCATGTGCGGCTTGGCGGCGATCAACTGGAAAAGGCTAAATGGCTGACCGATTCTGACCTGCCTTTCAGCCCCACAGGCGATGTTCGGCTGACAGTTGGAAACGGCGAAGGCGGCGAGGAGAGTAGCGCAACCACGCCACTTGAATTGATTTATTGCCGCCAGAACTTGGTGCTGGGGGTCGGCTGTGAGCGTGGTTGCGATGTGAGTGAACTGCAGCAACTGGTGGCCGGCCTGGATACTGATCCGCGCAGCATTGCCTGCGTTGCTTCGATTGATTTGAAGGCCGACGAAGCCGCGATTCATCAACTGGCCGACTCGCTCGGTGTTCCCGCCCGCTTCTTTACCGCAGCCGAGCTGGAAGCTGAGGCTGGCCGTTTGGAGAACCCATCAGAAGTGGTGTTCGCGGAAGTGGGTTGCCACGGCGTTGCTGAGGGCGCAGCCCTCGCTGGTGTTGGTGCTGATGGCGAACTGCTGGTTGCCAAGCAAAAGTCAAAACGCGCTACGTTGGCAGTTGGCTACGCCGACAAAGCAATACTTGCAGACACGATTGGGCGACCGCGCGGGCATCTTTCGATTGTTGGCATTGGCCCCGGTTCGGAAGGCTGGCGCTCTCCGGAAGTCACGCAATTGGTCTGGCAGGCAACCGATCTTGTTGGTTATTCGCTTTATCTCGACTTGCTGGGTGATCTTGTCGCTGATCGAGAGCGTCATGACTTCGACCTCGGCAAAGAAGAGGATCGGGTGCGTCATGCCATGGAGCTGGCGGGCGAGGGGCGTAATGTTGCTCTGGTCTGTTCCGGTGATGCCGGCATCTATGCAATGGCAACGCTGGTTTATGAATTGTTGGATTCTTGTGGCCTGAGCGATGCCGCGCAACGCATTGCCCTGCAAGTTTCGCCCGGCATTTCGGCCCTGCAGGCAGCAGCAGCCCGGGCTGGGGCGCCGTTGGGACACGATTTCTGTACAATTTCCCTGTCCGACCTGCTGACCCCGTGGGAGTCAATTCAGATGCGGGTCAAGGCCGCAGCGGAAGGCGATTTTGTTATCGCATTTTATAACCCCGTTTCAAAACGTCGCCGGACCCAATTGGCTTATGCCAAGGACGTGTTGCTGCAACACCGACCCGAAGATACACCGGTCATTCTGGCAACCAATCTGGGGCGCGAGGGCGAATTGATCCGTGTTGTACCGCTGGCAGAACTGAACATTGACGATGTCGATATGCTGACGGTTGTGATCGTCGGTTCGTCACAGAGCAAGACCGTGGCGACAGGTGACGGGAAGACCTGGGTCTATACCCCGCGTGGCTATGCCGCCAAAGCAGGAACAAAAATTGGGAGTTCGGTATGACCGTATATTTCATTGGTGCCGGACCCGGTGCTCCGGATCTGATTACCGTGCGCGGATTGAAGCTGATTGAGGCTTGTCCGGTATGCCTTTATGCGGGCTCGCTTGTGCCACAGGAAATTGTTGCAGCCGCTCCCACTGATGCGTTGGTCATGGACACGGCCCCGATGCATCTCGATGCGATCATTGAGGAAATGAGAATTGCCAACGAAGCGGGCAAGGATATTGCACGGGTACATTCCGGCGATCCATCCATTTATGGTGCGACTGCAGAGCAGATGCGACGGCTGGATGACCTTGGAATCGGCTACGAGATTGTCCCGGGCGTTCCTGCATTCGCGGCTGCTGCGGCGAAAATGAAGACGGAACTTACGCTGCCGGAAATCGCGCAAACCGTGATCGTGACCCGCACCGGGATGAAAGCTTCTTCAATGCCGGAAGGCGAGCAATTGGAAGTGCTTGGGAAGTCGGGTGCGACCCTTGCGATCCACCTGTCGATCCGCAATCTCGTATATATCCGAGAGGCATTGGCTCCCTATTACGGAGATGACTGCCCCGTTGTAATCGCCTATCGCGCTACATGGCCGGATGAACTTTATATCCGTACCACATTGGCCGAAATGAAGGATGATGTTCGCAAGGCGAAAATCACCCGCACCGCACTTGTGATGGTCGGGCCCGTTTTTGGCGATGCCGAGTTCCGGGACAGTGACCTCTACAACCCCGATTATTCACATGTGTTGAGAAACCGGGGCAAGAAGAAGTCCGTTGCCTAGCAGCGCTAAGCGGCCGCTGGTCGGTTCCAGTTCCAAAATGCAGTTAGTCCGCAAAGCGCGAACAGGACTGCTGCCGGTAACGCTGATGGTACGCCATAGGCAATATGGAAATAGATGGCGCCGATCATGATAAGGGCCAAGCCGATTGCCGCCAATTTGCGGGTGCGCAGCATCAGCAATCCAACAGCTCCTGCCACCTCAGCCAATCCGATTAAATAACCAAACCAGCCAGGCAGGCCCATCATCTCAAATGAGGCGTGAACAGCAGGCACGCCCATCAATTTGGCAATGCCGGCTGCGGCAAAAGCGATAGCTGGCAAGATGTACAGCAAACGCGGCGCATGATTTTTGATAAAGTTCATATTCAGCCTCCCACAACATCGATTCCTCGAAAGTCTACGCCAGGAAAGGATATCTGGATAGCCTGACTGGCACGTTCAAAGGACCGCGAAAGGCCCAGCCACCAAAGGGGACGTCTCCGGCCAGTTCAATATCGGGAAAAGCATCGAACAGCATTGGCAAGGCAACTTCTGCGATTAGACACCGGGACGCCGCCGCTCCGGCGCAGAAATGCGGGCCTGCGCCAAACGAAATTGCCTTGGAAGTATCGCGGTCGACTTGGAAGGCGTCAGGCTGCTCGAAGATGGTTTCGTCACGATTGGCAGCGCCGAACATAAAGAACAGCCGCTGTTCGGCCTCCAGTTCAATGCCGTTCCACTCATAGTTCTGGGCTATGCGGCGCGGTGACATGCCGATAGGGGATATCCACCTGGCATATTCTTCAAACGCATCGCGCCATGTGTTCTGGCCTGTAAGTATCCTGTCGAGTTGGCCTCGATGCGTCAGTAACGCCCAAACGCATCCGGCAATTGCATCACGCGGTTCGTTCTGGCCCCCGCTGATTGCCAGCTTGATGTTGGCGCGAATGCTCTCCATCGGTTGTTCGGTGTGGCACAAAACACCGAGCAGGCTGCTGTCCGGTTCGCTGCGCATCTGGGGCAACATGGTGTCAATGGCGTCATCCACTATCGCTGTTGCCGCGTTGCAACGGCGCTCGATCTCAGGATCACCGCCATAATTGCCAACGCCGTCAATCATGCCTTGGGATGCTGCATCCATTTGTTCCGGAGCAAGGCAGGTCAGGCCGGTTATGTGGCGTAGCGCATGAGCTGAAACGGGCATGGCATAGTCGGTGACAAGGTCACATTTATTCTTATGCGTCAGTTCTTCCAGTACCGCTTGAGTGTCCTGTTGAAATTGTACCTTCCAGACATCGCGAACCGTGCGCGGCGACAAAGCCGGAAAGCACTGTTTGCGCTCTTCCATGTGAGGATCGCCATCCTTGCGCATCATGTTCTCGCCCATCAGCACAGTCATCAGACCGCCCGGCTGATCAGAGGAGAAAACGGCGATGTTCTTTTCGCAGGTGAATATGTCGTCGCGACACACCATCAGATTAGCGTTTAGCTCCGGGACAAAGCAGATCGGGGTATTGGCCCGCATCTTGGCCAAGACCGGGTAGGGGTCCTGCCAAAAGGCCTGTGGGTCAATGTTGACGATGGGTGGTGCTGTCATACAGGCATCTTGATCAGGATGACCGGAATTGCCAACTCCCGTGCAGCGATTATTTTGGCATAGGCGCCTGTGCCCCCGGAATTTCGGCAAACAATGTGGCTGACCTTATGAGCCTTCAGCAGCTGAGCCTCGTCCTGCCAGTTGGAGTGCGGTCGGCCGAGCAGCAGATCATGGCTTGCAAGGTCAGGTGCAGACTGCGGCTGATCCACCATGCGCACCACGAAATGCACATCATCGCGTTGTGAAAATGTGTTCAGATATTGTGAACCCAGGGCAAGCAGCACCCGGGCACCTGGTGGTATCGCATTCGCTGCATCATCAAGCGTGTCGACTTCTGTCCACAAATCTCCATCACGCTGTGGCCATGGAGTGCGTTGCTGCTGCTCCAGTTCGACGTTTGCTATGGCACAAGCCCGGACGGCATTTCTTGAAATTTGGCGGGCAAATGGATGCGTTGCATCGATCACTTTCGTGATGTGATTTTCAATAATCCAGGTGGCCATTTTTTCGGTTCCTCCGAATCCGCCTGTGCGGGTGGAGCCTGCAACCGGCACAGGTTCCTTCGTCCGTCCGGCCAACGATGAGATCACCTCGGCACCGCTGTCCACCAGGGATTGTGCCAGTGCCGCAGCCTCTTTTGTGCCTCCCAAAATGAGAATGCGCTCAGACCCTGGCAAGGACTTCACCACTGCGATCAACCACTATGATTTCGACTTCAACCGGTGCTTCGCGCAGCACTTTAACAGCGGCTTCTTGCGCCAGTTGGGCGATTTTCCGGGGAAGGTCGATTTCCAATTCGCGAGTCATTGCAAGGACATGGGCGGCGGTGTTGGCATTTAGAATCTGTTCCTTCAGATCTTGATTCAAGTCTTCTTCAAGTAATGATTCAATCTGTGTGGTGAGGAATTGGAAGTCCACCTGGCTGCGGCCAGAATGCAGATCGAGCGCGCCCTGCGCCATTTTTGTCAGCTTAGCAAAACCTCCGGCAATGGTGATGTGAGGCAATGGATGGTTGCGCAGATACTTGAGCAACCCACCGGCAAAGTCACCCATATCAAGCAAGGCGGTTTCGGGCAGGTTGTAGATGTCTTGGGCAGTTTTTTCCGAGGTCGATCCGGTTGCGCCAATCACCCGTTCAAATTGTGCCGCCCGGGCAACGTCGATGCCGCGATGGATCGAGTGGATCCAGGCGGAGCAGGAAAAGGGGTGGACCACGCCTGTCGTGCCGAGAATCGAGATCCCGCCAACTATGCCGAGGCGTGGATTCCAGGTTTGCAAGGCAAGCTCTTCACCACCTGGCACGCTGATGGTTATTTGCAGGTCTGGGGGCAGCATATGTTCGGCGCAGATTTCAGCCACCACATCGCGCATCATCTGGCGTGGTACCGGATTGATAGCCGCCTCGTCGGGGGGGATTGGCAGACCTTCCTTGGTGACAGTGCCAACGCCCCGGCCAGCCTTAAAGACGACCCCGGAACCTTCGGGAAGCGGAACCACATGCGATATGATGGTCGCCCCATGGGTCACGTCAGGGTCGTCGCCAGCGTCTTTGACAATACCCGCAAATGCGCCGCTATCATTTACTGCTTCATAACAAAGTGGGAATGCCGGGGTTTCACCCTTTGGCAAGGTGATCTCCACGGGGTCGGGAAATTCACCTGTAATTAATGCGGTCAGTGCAGCTTTGGTGGCTGCCGTTGCACATGCGCCCGTGGTCCAGCCACGGCGCAGTTCGCTATCTGGTTTGGGTTGGCGAGCATCATCCATAATTGGCTTATAGGCGACATGGCCAGGACGTAAAAGCGCTGGTTTTGCGTTCCGGATTGGCGCATATTCCTCCCATGACGAATGTGCTTGAAAATCTGCCGGAATTTCAGCCTGGATGGGTGTGGCTGGTTGGTGCGGGTCCTGGAGATCCGGGCCTGTTGACCATGCACGCCGTCAATGCGCTGCAACAGGCAGATGTCGTCGTCTACGACGCGCTGGTCAATGATCAAATACTGCAATTGGCTCCAGCCGAGGCGCATTTGGAATATGCCGGAAAGCGGGGTGGCAAACCATCTGCTAAGCAGCGCGATATTTCGCTGCGCTTGGTTGAATTTGCCAAGCAGGGCAAGCGGGTTTGCCGTTTGAAGGGTGGAGATCCGTTTGTTTTCGGGCGCGGTGGCGAGGAAGCGCTCACTTTGGTGGAAAACGATGTGCCGTTCCGCATCGTGCCCGGCATATCGGCAGGAATTGGCGGCCTTGCCTATGCGGGCATTCCGGTCACCCATCGGGACACCAACCACAATGTCACCTTCCTGACGGGTCATGATGCGGGCGGTGTGGTGCCGGATGCAATCGACTGGGAGAGTGTGGCCAAGGGGTCGCCTGTTCTGGTCATGTATATGGCGATGAAACATGTTGAAAACATCGCCCGAAAGCTGCTGGAAGCCGGGCGTCATCCTGATGAACCGCTTGCTTTCGTCTGCAATGCGACAACTGACGACATGCGGGTGCATGAAACCACTTTGGGCAATATCGGGGATCTCGATGAACTTGGCCTGAAACCGCCATCCATCGTGGTTTTGGGCGAGGTTGTAAAACTGCGTTCGGCACTGGATTGGCTGGGTGCAATCGAAGGCCGGGTGCTGGAAAAAGATCCGCTCGGCAACCGCTCCGTTTCCAAAAGCGCCTGAGGCCATGTCTGCCGGAGGCTTTTTGATCGCCGCGCCGCAATCAGGCAGCGGTAAAACCACCATCACTCTTGGCTTGCTGCGTGCCTTGTCACGCGCCGGTCACGCGGTGCGTTCGGCCAAGGCCGGCCCCGATTTTATCGACCCGGCTTTCCATGCGGCAGCTACCGGGCAGGCCTGCGTCAACCTCGACCCCTGGGCGATGCGGGAAGACTTGATCCTGTCGCTGGCCAACCGAGTAGATGGTGACGAAGCTATTTTGGTGGTCGAGGGCATGATGGGCCTGTTTGACGGCGGAGCCGATGGAAGCGGGTCGGCAGCCGACTTGGCCAGATTGCTGCAGATGCCTGTGGTATTAGTGGTGGATGCGGCGAAGCAATCTCACTCGATTGCCGCACTGGTTTCCGGCTTTCTCGGGTTTCGCAGCGATATCTCAATTGCCGGTGTAATCCTCAACAAGGTGGGGAGTACGCGCCACGAAGCGATGTTGCGCGAGGCGCTTGACCAGATTGATGTGCTGGTTCTTGGCTGTGTGTTCAGGAATACCGACCTCGAACAGCCTTCCCGGCATTTGGGTTTGCAACAGGCGGGTGAGCGCATTGATCTCGAAACTTTTCTGGAAGGTGCTGCCGACCAGGTTGAGAAGTCTGTCGATCTGGAGAGCCTGTTGAAGCTGAAGCGTCACCCGGTGAGTGGCAATACCCCTTCACGGCTGGCT
This sequence comes from Rhizobiaceae bacterium, assembly GCA_039969995.1. Classification (GTDB taxonomy): domain Bacteria; phylum Pseudomonadota; class Alphaproteobacteria; order Rhizobiales; family Rhizobiaceae; genus Pseudahrensia. Next base: position 89,320 of record JBDVMU010000013.1, on the reverse strand, counting down.
CCGTTGGGACAACGAATTGCTGTGGCTGATGATATTGCATTTGCTTTTGCCTACCCGCATTTACTCGACGGGTGGCGTGATCAGGGTGCCGAAATTTTGCCGTTTTCACCGCTCAACAATGAAGCACCGGACAATGGTTGCGATGCTGTTTACCTGCCGGGAGGCTATCCGGAATTGCATGCCGGAAAACTGGCGCAAAGCACTGGTTTTTTGGATGGATTGCAGGCAGTTCGTCGTCGTAGTGCTTTTATCTATGGCGAATGTGGAGGGTTCATGGTGCTGGGAGAAAGCTTGATTGATGCCGATGGGACCCGCCACCAGATGGCGGGTCTGTTGCCGCTCGAAACAAGTTTTGCTGAACGCAGGTTGCATCTTGGCTATCGCCACCTGCAGACTTTGACTGATACCCCCTTCGCAAAAATTGGTGATGGTCTAACAGCCCATGAGTTCCATTACTCGACATTGACTCACCGTGGTGAGGCAAAACCTCTGTTTGAGGCACGCGATGCCCGGGGACAGGAGCTTGGGTCATATGGTATGGTGTTAGGCAATGTGGCAGGATCATATCTGCATCTGATTGACCGCCGATGACGATGCATTGTGAGGAATACAGATCCGGGATGATGGGTGAATGAGTGAAGTAATGCATGGTGGCCGTCTGGACGAGGCGGTGGCTCAATATGGTGGTGTGCGAGATAAATGGCTCGATCTGTCCACCGGCATCAACCCTCACGCATATGCCTTGCCTGATATTCCAGCTGAAAGCTGGACCAGTCTGCCGGACCGAGATGCTGAGCACAGTGCCCGCGAAGCGGCGCGTTCCTGCTACGGAGCACCGGCAAGCACTGGCATTTCCCTGGCGCCAGGTTCGCAGATGCACATTCAGTTGCTGCCATATCTCTACAAACCGCAACCTGTTGCCATTGTCGGATTCACTTATCAGGAACACGGCGTTTGTTGGCAGCGTGCCGGCCATCAAGTCTATATGACTGATGGACTAAGCAGCGCAGAATCTACGGCGCGCATCGTCATTGTGGTCAATCCGAACAACCCTGATGGACGGGTTTTTGAGGCCGATGAACTGGTTCCTTTGGCCCGTCGCCTGGCTGCCAAGGGTGGGTTGTTGATTGTTGACGAGAGCTTTGCCGATGCGATGCCCGGCTGTTCTGTCGCTGGCGAAGCCGGTCGCGATGGCCTGTTGGTGATGCGTTCTATTGGCAAGTTTTATGGCTTGGCGGGTGTGCGGTTTGGCGCTGCGTTAACATCACCGCAACTGCAGATAAGGCTGGATGAACGCCTTGGCCCATGGGCCGTATCCGGCCCCGCATTGGCGATTGCGGAGGCTGTATTGAGTGACCGTAAATGGCAAAAACGAACATTGAAGAAACTGGAAACAGCAGGTGAAAACCTGCGCGCCATATTGGACGCTAACGGGATAGAGCGTGTTGGCCATACGGCGTTGTTCGTTCTGGTGCAGCATGAGCGTGCTGGGGACTTGTGGGAAAATTTGGCTGAAAAGCACATTTTGACCCGGTCTTTTCCCGGCAAAACCGATTGGTTGCGGCTTGGCTTGCCGCCAGGCCGTGCGGGGCTTAACAAGCTCGATAAAGCCTTGGCCACCTTTCAGGCCGAGTGATTCGATGGTCGCTGCTTATAGCGGGAAGGCACATGATCAATGGGTTTGCTCACCCTTGCACTGCTGATTGACATATTCCTTGGTGACCCGGATTGGCTCTGGCGGCGGGCTCCGCATCCGGTTGTTTTGATTGGCCGACTGATCGATTGGTTCAATGAATTTCGCGATAATGAGCGGTTCCTGAACTTTGCCGAGCGTATTGGATTGTCGGCAACGGCCCATGCCGACATGGCATTGGGCGCCGTTCTGCTGGTGGTGATGTTGTCGGTTTCGGTGGCCATCAGCCGGTTGATTGGAATTTTTGGTGCCATCGGCTGGGTCATGGAACTTGTTTTGGTCTCGGTACTTGTCGCCCAAAAAAGCCTCTATGACCACGTTTCGCGGGTCGCTAAAGCGCTGCGCAATGAAGGGCTGCAGGGCGGGCGGGAAGCGGTGTCGATGATTGTCGGGCGGGATGTTTCCAAGCTTGATGAGTCTGGCGTTTCCAAGGCCGCTATTGAAAGTCTGGCAGAGAATTTTTCTGACGGAATTGTCGCTCCCGTGTTCTGGTATGCGGTGGCCGGCCTGCCAGGCATCTTGTTTTATAAGGCGGTCAATACGGCTGATTCTATGATTGGCCACCGCAACCCGCGCTATGAATATTTCGGTAAACCAGCAGCCAAGTTGGACGACTGGCTGAACTGGCCCGCAGCAAGGGTGTCTTCGCTGTTGGTGGTTGCATCCGTGGCACTTGCAAGGGGTGGCCGGGTGGCCGGCAACGTCTGGTCAGCAACCTTGCGCGATGCCGCTACCCATCGCTCACCCAATGCCGGTTGGCCGGAATCGAGCTTCGCAGCGGCGCTCAATCTGGCGCTGGGTGGTCCGCGCAAATATGGCGCTGATCAGGTGGAAGCCGAGTTCCTCTATGCCGAAGGACGGATGGTCGCCAAGCCGATCGATATTGAGAAATCACTCAGCCTGTTCCTGCGCTGCTGCATCTTCCTCATCGCGACCTGCGGTCTTTTCTGGCTCTTTTTCAGCTAACGCTCTGGCTTTGCGCCTGGCTTTGGAACTGGCTTTGGAACTGGGTCTGGGCTTGGCCTCCGGTGGCATCACCAATCCTGATTTCTGCTCCGCAGCGTCGTCTTCATCCTGCGGTGGCCAAATCGGCGATTCCAGGCTCGGAGCTTCGACAGCAGGCTCCAAATCAGACTGGGACTCTTCAACATAGCGTGCAACCAGCGCATCCACTTCATCATTGTCCAATTCGGGCAAGTCAATGTGAGCCTGCGGCTTTTGAAGCAGATTCAAAATGCGTCGGATCATCGGGCTGTCCGGGTCGACCAGCTCGTCGACAATGGTGAAGTGATTGGCATCCGGCACAGAAACATATCGGGTTGGTGTTCCGAGCAGGTTCCACCGGGCCGACAGTTCACGGCTCTGACGGTGGTATTCGCCCGACTCACTGCCGCCCACCCAGGCGTCAAATTGTTGAATGGCAACCGGCGTCCAGTAGACTGGGCTGGCGCCAATAGCTGCTGCATTATCCAGACCAAGGGCATCGTTTACAGGGGTTTGGGTCAATGGCTGCAGATCGTAGAGACCGGAAATGCCCATGCCGGATGAAACCAGGTCATGGGGCAACATTGGATGAATACGGGTCCAGTCGGTCGCCATCATACAAGCGGCCAGATGACCGCCGGCGGAATGACCGATCACTGTGAGCCTCTTGCGATAGGTTTGGAACAACACCAGACAGGCGCGGCGCAGTTCATTGATTATGCCGTCAACATCGATATCGGGGCAAAGTGAATAGGACGGCATCGCCACGGCCACCCCGTGGGCATTGAGCCCCATGGCGAGATGACTGAAACAGGAGCGGTCCATCCGTTGCCAGTAGCCGCCATGAATGAACATGACGATAGGGCTTTTGTGTTCCCGGCCGTCGCTGTTATTGGGCCAGAAAATGTCCATCATGTTGCGTTCGCTGTTGCCATAGGCCAGATTCAACTGGGCAGGGTTGGACGCTACTTCGCGAAAATTCGCTGCATCGGTAATATATTTGTTGATCAGCTGGCTGGAATTCGCCACCCGGGCGGAATTGTCATACTCTGCGGCGTAGTCAATTTCGCTATGCATCTGTAAGTACTCTACTTTTCTGTGGCCGTGCGCCTATTCTTCAGGGCGCGCTCGAGGTTGGGGGTGGCCTCCACCAACATTTTTGCAGCATCCGATTGGGGATTGTCAAAAATATCGCTGGCGACACCATGTTCGACAATTTTGCCGGCTTCCATAACCAGCACTTCGTCGCAGAGCGCCCTCACCACAGACAAATCGTGACTGATGAATATATAGGCCAGGCCTAAGCGCTCGCGCAACTCTGTCAGCAGATCAAGCACCTGAGCACGGATTGAAACGTCCAGAGCTGAGACCGGTTCATCGGCAATAATCAATGCAGGCCGGGTAATTAGCGCGCGGGCAATGGCAATCCGTTGGCGCTGGCCCCCGGAAAATTGATGCGGATATTTGTCCAGTGCCGAGGCAGGAAGATGCACTTCTTCAAGCGCTGCAACTGCCCGATCGCGCTTTTCTGATTCGGCGATTCCTGATTCCAGATAAAGCGGTTCGGCGACCAGCCGTTCAACCTTGTGACGAGGATTGAAGCTGGAATAGGGGTCCTGAAACACAACCTGGATGTTCTTGCGCGCTGTGGTCAGTTGTTCGCTTGTTGCATTGGTCAGTTCCGTTTCTTTGAACTGAATGGTGCCGCTGGTTGGTTCGTCGAGCGCTAGCAACATGCGGGCAAGGGTGGACTTGCCGCAACCGGACTCACCGACCAGCCCCATTGTCTGGCCGGGATAAACGGTAACGTCGACATGATCGACGGCACGGAATGGACTGCCCGCCCTGAATAAACTCTGACGCTTTGTGGGATAATCTCTGACCAATTGGCTGGCGCTGATCAGCGGAGCAAGTCCACCTTCCCTGGCGAGATGAGTTAGGACGGGCGGTTGATTCCGTTCCGGAATATGGGTCGAAGCTTGTGCCAATTGGGCCGTGTAAGGATGGTTGGTGTGGTGGAGAATTTCCTCGGTCTGGCCCCGATCAACGACTTCGCCATTGCGCATGACGAGTAATTCGTCGGTCATCTCGGCGACGACGGCGAGGTCGTGGCTGATCAGGATCAACCCCATATTCTGTTCTTCAACCAGGCTACGCAGCAATTCCAGAATTTGCGCCTGCAACGTTACATCGAGGGCGGTGGTTGGCTCATCTGCAATCAGCAATTCGGGCTTCTGCGCACAGGCCATGGCGATCATCACTCTTTGTCGCTGGCCCCCAGACAATTCGTGCGGATAACGGGTTAGGGGGAAACGAGAAACTGGTAAGCCAACCCGCTCCAGCAGGCCTCTTGTCCGCTCGAGCGCTGCCGTCTTATTGCTGCTCTCGTGCAACATCATGCCTTCGGCAATCTGATCGCCAATCGTGTGGACAGGGTTAAGCGCCGTCATCGGCTCCTGGAAAATCATGGCGATGTCATCACCGCGCATGTCCTGCATGAGTTCATCATCAGCATTGAGCAATTCGCGGCCATTGAAGCGGATTGAACCAGACGTGGTCGAGCCCTGCGGCAGCAATTGCATGGTGCTCAGGGCCGTCATCGATTTGCCCGAACCGCTTTCGCCAACAATGCCGAGTATCTTGCCGGGTTCAATCGACAGGCTGATGTCCTTCAGGATGGGGGTCTCACCAATTGTGAGATTGAGCTTATCGATCTCCAGCATCAGTCACGCTTCCGGGTGAGGCGTGGATCCAGCACATCGCGCAGGCCGTCTCCGAGCAGGTTCAATCCCAGAACTGTGATGACGATGGCGAGGCCGGGAATGATTGCCATATGGGGGGCGAAACTCATCATGGTCTGGGCTTCGTTCAGCATTTTGCCCCAGCTCGGCAGCGGAGGCTGGGTGCCGAGGCCAACATAGGCCAGGCCTGCCTCCTGAATGATCCCCAATGCAAAGGCGATGGTCGCCTGGACGATCAGCAGATTGGCCATGTTGGGTACGATGTGTTCGACCGTGATGCGGGTGCTGGATTTGCCGGCGGAACGCGCCGCCATGATGAAATCGCGCGGCCACAGAGAAAGCGCGGCACCCCGTGCCAACCGGGCAAATACCGGTATGTTGAATATGCCGATTGCGATGATTGCATTGATGGCTCCGGGGCCGAAGACCGCGGTGATCATGACCGCTGAAAGCAAAGCCGGAAAGGCAAAAATTACGTCATTTCCACGCATTAAAGCTTCATCCAGCAAGCCACGCCTGGCGGCTGCCCAACAGCCTATCGGGACACCGAATCCCACGCCTATGATCACAGCTACCAGTGCCACAGCAATAGAATTACGCGCACCGACCATGATCATGGAAAAGATGTCTCGGCCAAAGTGGTCGGTGCCAAACCAGTGTGTCCAGCTGGGTGACTTGAGCTTTGACCCGATGTCCAGATCGGTGACGTCGTAGGGGGTCCACAGGAATGACACAACGGCCATCAAAACGACGATGACGGTGATCACAAAGCCGGTGGCAAAGCTCTTGTTGCGCAGCGCTGTTTTGAGGAAATCGGTCATGACTGGCGATGTCTCAGCCGCGGATCGACCCACAGATAGGCAAGATCGACCATTAAGTTGATGACGATGATTGTGGCGACAAGCATCATCACCACGCTCTCGACAACGATAAGATCACGCAGGGAAATGGCTTGAAACACCAGCCGCCCAAGGCCGGGCAGATAAAAGACATTTTCAATAATGATTGTTCCGGCAAGCAAATAGGCAAATTGCAGGCCGAGAATGGTCAATACAGGGATCATCGCATTGCGCAGGGCATGTTTCCAGATCGTGGCGCGACGACTGAGGCCCTTGGCTCTGGCGGTGCGAATATAGTCTTCGCCAAGCGTTTCCAGCAGCGCGGACCGGGTGACGCGGGACAGGATTGCAGCCTGTGGCAGTGCAAGGGAAACGGCAGGCAGAAGCAGAGACTTTAAAGCAATCAAAAACCCAGCCTCCCAACCAGGAAAGCCCCCGGCAGGTACCAGTTGCAACCAGATCGCGAGAAAATACACCAACAGCAGCGCAAACCAGAAGTTGGGTATGGCAATGCCAATCTGGCTCAGCGCCATGATGCCGGTATCGGCAAGCGACCCGCGCCGCGCCGCAGCGTAGAGGCCAACAGGAATAGCAATCGCTGTGGATATGAATAGCGACAATAGCGCCAGTGGCAGGCTGATGGTGACACGGTCTGCAACCAGTTCGTTGACTGGTACGGAATAGGTGTAGCTCTTGCCGAAATCCCCCTGCAGCATGCCCAGAACCCAGGAGAAATAGCGTTCCAACACGGGCTTGTTCAGGCCAAGGTCCTGGCGCAGTGCGGAGACGGCCTCATCGGTGGCATTGATGCCCAGCATGACTTGTGCCGGGTCGCCCGGCACAATTTCCAGGGCTGCGAACACCAAAACAGAGGCGACCGCCAAAGTGGCGGCCGCCCAAAGTGTTTTTCTGACCAGAAACAACAACATGACAGGTCAGCAAACTGCAGCGATTAATCGCTCCAGCTAACGCCGGTCAGGTCATTGGCCTGGACCGGGGAGTTTTCCCACAATCCGTTGACCTTGGCATTCCAAACACCGGCTTTGGCGAGCTGGAACATGAAGCCGTTTACCGCGTCACCTGTGATGATCGTCTGGGCTTGCGCCATCAGCTTGTAGCGATCAGCTTCTGCAGTCGTCTCATTCAATTTGGCAATGGTGTCCTTAAAGGCATCGCTGGAGTAATTGAAGTAGTACTCGCCACGCGCATAGATGCCGATATCCATTGGTTCGGTGTGCGAGACGATGGTTAGGTCGTAGTCCTTGGCCTTGAAGACCTCTGGAACCCAAACTCCCCATTCAACCGGAATGATCTCGAGGTCGATCCCGATCTTACGCAATTGTGAGGCGACAATTTCGCCACCGCGACGGGCGTAAGATGGCGGCGGCAATTTCAAGGTTGCCTTGAAGCCTTCTGGATAACCAGCTTCCGCCAGAAGTTTTTTGGCACCTTCCAGATCCATGGGATACTGGTTTACCAGATCAACATAGGCGGGATGATGTGGTGCAAAATGAGTGCCGATTGGCGTGCCAAGGCCAAACATGGCGCCATCAATGATCGCCTGGCGGTCAATTGCATGGGCAATTGCACGACGAACCCGCACATCGTTGAAGGGGGGCTTGGTGTTGTTGGTCGACAGGATGGTCTCACCCTCGGTGGAACCGATCACAACCTTGAAACGTGGGTCAGCCTGCAATTGTGGGATGGTTTCTGGTGCCGGGAAGTTGGCAAAGGCGTCAACATCGCCAGCCAGCATGGCCGAGAGGGCCGCAGCGGGATCTGAAATAAAGCGGAAGGTTGCTTTTTCGAGCGCCACCGGCGTGCCCCAATAGGCATCATTTTTGACCAAATTGACGGCTGAGCCCTTAACCCAACTGCCAAACTTGAAGGGGCCAGTGCCAACCGGGTTGGCTTTATTGCCTTCTGCCGTTTCCGGCGCGACGATGACGGCATCACCCCAGCCCATATTGAACAGGAAGTTGCCCGCAGGTGATTTCAACTGCACCACAACTGTATTGGCGTCTTTTGCGGTCACGGATTCTATGCCAGCAAACAGGGCTTTTTGGGCATTGGTGGAGCCTTCGGCGCGGGCGCGGTCGAGGGAGAATTTCACATCTTCAGCATCGAACGCGGAACCATCGTGATAACTGACTCCCTGACGCAGATTGAAAGTATAGGTCTTGCCATCTTCGGAGATGTCCCAGCTTGCAGCCAGACCGGGCATGACTTCGCCCTTGGAACCAATGCGGGTAAGGCCCTCAAACACATTGGCATAGACCACCTCGTCGATTGCCGCAGGCGCGCCCGCTGTGGGATCCAGATGCGGTGGCTCCAGAACCATCCCCATGATCAGGCTCGTTTTGGCAGCCAGCGCGGTGCCAAGCATGGTTGCAGGGGCAATAGCTGTTGTCACCAGAGCAGCGGCCAGTAGTCTTTTCAAGGTTCGCATTAGTGGTCTCCCGTGTTGTCGTCAGAGTTTCAGTTACTTAAGCACCTTGGGCGGTGCCTGTCAGCCTTTGAGTTGGCTTGGTTCAATTGATCTCCAGCAAATTGTGCATCGCGTGGCACATCACCTTTGCCGATTCCACCATATCTTCGATCACGACATACTCATCAGCCATATGGGCAAGATCGAGAATACCCGGGCCGTAGGCGATACAATCGTGCAGATGCCCAATGCGGGCGATGTGCTTTTGATCATAGGTTCCCGGTGATATGACATAGTCCGGTTCCTTGTTGAGGACGGTTCTGATGCCTTCCGATACCGCAGCGACCACTGGCGCATCGCGCTCAGTCATGGTCGGAAGCACTTCCATGATGTCGCGAATGGCATAGTCAAATGCCTCGCGGTCCTTTTTGAGGCCGTCCAGTATCGATGTGACCTCGCCCTTGACCGTCGCCAGGTCCTCTTCAATCAGAAAGCGACGATCTAGGATGAGACGGCAGGAATCAGCGACATTGGGGCTGGGCAAGCCGTCATAGTCGTCTGGTTTGCCTCCGGCGCCGGTTTCGGCCTCACCACCGTGGATTGAATTGAAGTTCATTGTTGACTGTTTTGCGCCTTCGGGAACCACCGGCATATCCGTGCGTTTTTGGGCAAGAGCAGGATAGAGCTCGGTTTCAAAGGCATGCACCACCGACCCCATATGACGGATGGCGCTATCGCCAAGAAACGGCATGGAACCATGGGCTTGAGTGCCAAAGGTTTCGATTTCTGCCCACCAGACACCGCGATGCCCAAGGCAAACCCTATCCTTGTTCAAGGGCTCGGGAATAATCACATGATCGACGCGGGGCTTTGAAAACAAGCCTTGTGCAGCGAGGTGGGCAACACCACCAAACCCACCGGATTCCTCGTCCACCGTGCCGGAAATTTCGATTGCACCACTGAAAGTGGGATTGGCCTCGATATAGGCTTCTGCAGCAATGATGGAGGTCGCCAATCCGCCTTTCATGTCGCAAGCGCCACGACCATAAATCTTGCCGTCGCGGATCGCGCCGCCGAACGGGTCCATCGTCCAGTCGTCACCAACCTCAACCACATCAATATGTGAATTGAAGTGCACGGTTTTGCCGGGGCGGGGGCCTTCCTTTCGGGCAATGACATTAACTCGGGGAAATTGGTCGCTGTCGCCAGGTGTGTCGTGAGCTCGGATATACTGGATTTCGAAGCCCGATTTTTTCAGACGTCGGCCAATGAGTTCTGCGCAGGGTGTGTAGGCATCGCCGGGCGGGTTGATGGTTGGGATGCGGATCAGTGCCTGGGTCAAGGCAACCAGGTCAGCACGCTTGTCATCAATGCGTCGATTGCAGCTTTCAAACAAATGGCCCACCTCGCGTCACGTTGCCCGATCATCAATCCGTCAAACGATATGTGCATTATCGAGCCGGGGCAATATTTGTGTTGAAAGCAGGCATTGTGCCGAATGCAGGGGTAAACATCCCAGCTGGAGTTTTGAGCAAAACGCCCCGGACTTTGCCCGGACTCTGCCCGGACTCTGATTGCTGGTCTCGAGCGTGCGAGGACGTCGCCTGTGCAATCTTGCCTGGCGCATCAAGAAAACCAGCTGTTTAGGTCTGATGTCGCCCCGGCAGCGAGACTATCTCATTGCAAAATGGGATCCCAAAATGACTCAACGGGCCTATAATGCAGGCTTTTTACCACATTTTCTTGACTTTGGGATCCCTAATAGTAGTGTGAGAGAAAGCAAATTGCCGCGTCACTGAGCGCTCCGAATTGCTTGTTGGGTGCAATAATCAGGAGAAAAACTATGATAATCAAGAAATTAGCACTTGCGGCTGCATTTGCCGGCGCTCTCGGCCTCGCAGGCCAGACGGCGCAGTCGGAAGAATTATCCGTGGCGACTTTTGTTCCACCAAGCCACGAAACAATCACGAAAGCTCTTGCCTGGTTCGAAAAGGAACTGACAGAGCGTTCAAACGGCGAAATTACACTTAAGCTTTATGCCGGTGGCCAACTCGGAGCCGGTCCCACACAGCAATACAAGCGGGTGGTTGAAGGCGTGGCGGATATCACATTTGGGATTGCTGCTTCGACACCCACCCTATTTCCCAAAACCATGTTGGCGATTCTGCCGGGCAAAGCCGTTGATGGGCCAGATTCTACTGAACGTATATGGACCGTCTTTGACTCGCACATGGCCGATGAGTGGTCAGATGTGAAAGTGCTCGCGGTTGCTAACCCAGCTGGTGGCATGATTATCGCGACCAAGGATGTCTCAACAATTGAGGGCATGAAAGGGGCAAAAATCGTCCCATGGGCTTCCATGACCACGCCAGTAATGAAGGGGATGGGCGCGGTGCCCGTGCAGATGGACCCCACAGAGCACTACACAGCTTTGTCAACCGGAACGATTGATGGCGCAATCTCTTCGATCAACAACATAATGCCGCCGTGGAATCTCGATGAAGTGGCAGACTATGCGGTCGTTAACACGCCGGCCACATTCAACCCTGTATTCTACGTCATGAACAGGGAGCGATATGAGGGCCTTAGCGAAAAACATCGAGCGATCATTGACGAGATCTCGGGCCTCCCGTTCTCAAGAGAGCTTGCGCGCGCATTCCACGAAGCGGATGTTGAGGCTCTGGAATGGAAAGACAAAAAAATTGCGTCGGGTGAGTTGAACGTCAAATGGATTGTCGTTTCGGATGAGGAACGCGCGAAAATGGAAGCCGCCGCAGCAGCTGGCATGGCTGAAATCTATGAAGACTACACCGCACGTGGTATTTCCAACGCTCGAGAAATCTATGAAGCGTTGAACAAGTAACATTCGCCAACGCCCCAGGGACATTGAATGCTTTGCCAGAATTCAACTCCTTGGGGCGCGGCATTGACCTGCTCTGGACCCATCCAAATTTCCCGACTGGACCAGTCGGTTGCCTGTTAAATTGGCGGCATCTGTGATGGAGTGGCCATACACTGATTTTGGTGCGCTTCATTATGGAGAAAAGCTATGAATGTGCATATCGGAGAAAATGACATCAGCCACGTGGTGGAAGCTGACAAAGCCCACGTCTGGCATCATCTGACACAGCATAAGAAATTTGACGCAACCGATCCGCAGATCATTGTTGAAGGCAAGGGCATGCGGGTCTGGAACCAGGCCGGACGCGAGCATCTTGACGCAGTTTCTGGTGGTGTATGGACCGTTAATGTCGGCTATGGCCGCGCTTCAATTGCTGATGCGGTTCGCGACCAGCTGGTCAAAATGAACTATTTTGCGGGTTCCATGGGCAGCATTCCGGGTGCTTTGTTTGCTGAAAAACTGATTGAGAAAATGCCGGGCATGAGCCGGGTCTATTATTCCAACTCTGGTTCCGAAGCCAACGAGAAAACCTACAAGATCGTGCGCCAGATCGCCCATAACAAATATGGTGGCAAGAAGCACAAGATCCTTTACCGCAACCGCGACTATCATGGCACCACAATTACGGCTTTGTCGTCAGGTGGTCAGGATGAGCGCAAAGGCCAGTACGGTCCCTTCACGCCGGGCTTTGTCGAAGTGCCACATTGCCTTGAATATCGTTCCCAGTGGGGTGAGGTGGATGACTACGGCATCCGTGCTGCAAATGCGATTGAAGAAGTTATCCTGCGTGAGGGTGCCGATACTGTTGGCGCGCTGATCCTTGAGCCAATTACTGCTGGTGGTGGTGTTATCACGCCACCGGAAGGCTATTGGCCACGGGTTCAGGAAATCTGCAAGAAATATGATGTGCTTTTGATCATCGACGAAGTCGTCTGCGGCATGGGCCGCACCGGTTCATGGTTTGGCTATCAGCACTATGGTATTGAGCCGGACATGGTGACCATGGCCAAGGGCGTGGCTTCCGGTTACGCGGCGATTTCCTGCACAGTGACGACCGAAGAGGTCTTCCAGATGTTCAAGGCAGACCCGGATGATCCGATGAGCTATTTCCGCGATATCTCGACCTTTGGCGGTTGCACATCCGGTCCGGCTGCTGCGCTGGAAAACATGCGTATTCTGGAAGACGAGAAGCTGCTGGAAAACACGACTGCCATGGGCGAATACCTGCTGGAAGGACTACAGGGGCTGATGGCCAAGCACGACATCATTGGTGATGTGCGTGGCAAGGGACTGTTTGTTGGTGCTGAACTGGTTGCAGATCGTGAAACTCGAGAACCGGCACACGAAAGTATTGCTCAGGCTATCGTTGCTGAGTGCTTTAAGCAGGATGCTGTTGTTATCGGAGTGACCAATCGGTCGCTGGCTGGTTTCAACAACACGCTTTGCCTCAGCCCGGCACTGATTTGCACCAAGTCTGATCTCGATGAGATCGTGACCAGTATCGACGGCGCAATCACACGAGTATTGGCTGCTTAGCAGCGACTGTACGACAATTTGAGAACAGCCCGGTCATGTCGCCGGGCTGTTTTCGTTTCGGGCCACCAAAAATACGTCGCGCCGCTATCACGTGCGAATCGCTCCCACAGTTGACAAGTTCGCGCCACTGGAGGAAAACCTCTGGACCTAGGCTGAGTACTCATCTGGAGCCATATGCGAGATTTCCTGATTGCGCTTGATCGCAATGCAAACAAGAGCCTGCAGGCTCAACTGCGGGAAGTTCTGGTTTCAGCCATCCTTGCTGGCCATTTGCGACCTGGCGACAAACTGCCATCAACACGCCATTTGTCGCAGCAATTGGGCATTTCTCGAAACACCTCGGTTCTGGTTTATCAGGGGCTGACGGATGACGGCTATTTGCGCACATCGGAGCGTTCCGGGTATTTCGTCAACGAAACGGTGTTGGAGATGGGGGTCTATAATTCCTCGCAGCCAATCGCCGATGCGATCGACCCGGAAAACAGCAATCCGATCGCCTGGGAAAGCAAGATCCTTAAAAAACCGGCTGAGCAGCGCAATATTCAAAAGCCCCGCGATTGGCTGAGCCTGCCGTTTCCCTTCATCTACGGGCAGCCCGATCCAACCCTGTTTCCAATTACCGACTGGCGCGATTGCGTTTACAAGGCAATGGGAAAGAAATGGCTCGATGAATGGAGCCAGGACATTCTGGATAATGACGACCCGATGCTGGTTGACCAGATTCGCACCCGCATTCTGCCCCGACGGGGTATTCTGGTGGGCGAAGATCAGATCCTCGTCACATTGGGTGCACAGCAGGCACTTTATACCCTGGCCAGCTTGTTGGTGGGCCGGCAGACTCGCATTGTGATGGAAGAGCCGGGCTATCCGGATGCCCGTAATATTTTCGCGCTTCGTACTGACCAGATCATTCCGGTTGGGGTTGACCGGCAGGGATTGCCTGTAGACGAGCGGCTTGATGATGCTGATCTGGTCTATACGACACCCAGCCACCAACTGCCGACCACGGTCACCATGCCGGATGCCCGTAGGCGGGCGTTGCTGGAAAAGGCGTCGGAAAAGGACTTGATCATTCTGGAAGATGATTACGAACTTGAGTCAAACTATGTTGGCAAGCCATTACCTGCCTTGAAAAGTTTGGATCAGGAAGGGCGGGTGATCTATATGGGCTCGTTTTCCAAAACCCTTTTTCCCGGATTGCGTCTGGGATTTGTGGTGGCGTCCAAAGAGTTGATTCAGGAAATCAGGGCGCTGCGCCGTCTGATGGTGCGCCATCCGCCAACCAACAATCAGCGCAGTACGGCCTTCTTTCTGTCGCTGGGATATTATGATGTATTCGTGCGGCGGCTGCATCGGGTCTATCGCGAGCGATGGAATGCCATGGGAGCAGCCCTGGCGGCGCATTTCCCTGAGGCCGAATTGGTACAGGGCATGGGTGGCTCATCCTATTGGGTGCGACTGGCGTCGGATTCAAGGATCGACACCGACTTGTTGGCCAAGGCGGCTTTGGACCAGGGCATTTTGATTGAACCCGGCAGTGTTTATTTCAAGGAAGGCGACGATCACAATTGCTTTCGCCTGGGTTTCTCATCGATCGACCACACCAAAATTGAGGCTGGTGTCGAGCAACTTGCTGCGCTGGCTCGCAAACGAACACGGATGATTTAATCCCGGCGAGTTGCAGGAAGCTGCTGCTCAACCTGAAAGGGCTTTAGGCGATTCAGTTGCCGTTGTTCTGGCGTTCAACGCAATAACGCAACCGGCACTTTTCAGATTTGGACGGCACATTAATTCGCTGGACACGTTGGTCGCGGAGGCAAAAGCTCTGATCTGCGACAAATCGTTTGAAAACCGAGTTGTTTTTGGTGTTCAGCACAATCGCTCCCTGTTGGAACACCAGATCCTTCACATCGGAACAGGTGAAGTCCGCCGTGCTTAATCTGGCATCGGCCGGAATTGATGTGCTGATCAGGGCCAACAGAACCAAGGCAGGCCGGATCTTCGAAGCCAATCTGCGTTGCTGGTTTGCCATGCTTAGGGTTTTCAATTTCGAGGCCCTCCCAAATTCCACTTCGTTTCAAGCATATTTTTATTTCTGCGTCACGCGTCAAGCTGGGCGACAACATCAGGCCGGTTCCGGCGGCAGGCAGGGCGCGTTGGCACCACGAAGGCTGGTCATTTGGTCCTAATCTACCACCGTTGATGGCCTGTAATATCTATGCTAATGACAAAAATTGAGACTTGTTGTCCCGTTTTTTAAACGAGTGAGAGACCCACCATGACCAAGATGACGACCGAAGAAGCTTTCGTAAAAGTGCTGCAAATGCATGGAATTCAACATGCTTTTGGCATTATCGGCTCCGCAATGATGCCAATTTCTGACCTGTTCCCTCAGGCCGGCATCAGCTTCTGGGATTGCGCCCATGAATGTAATGCTGGGATGATGGCTGACGGTTTCACCCGTTCAACAGGTAAAATGTCGATGATGGTGGCTCAGAACGGCCCCGGCATCACCAACTTTGTGACCCCGGTCAAAACGGCCTATTGGAACCACACGCCGTTGCTCCTGGTTACACCGCAGGCAGCCAACAAAACAATCGGGCAGGGTGGCTTCCAGGAAATCGAGCAGATGAAGCTGTTTGAAGACATGGTCTGCTATCAGGAAGAAGTTCGCGATCCGACCCGTATTGCCGAAGTTCTCAACCGCGTAATTGCCCAGGCATGGCGCGGATGTGCCCCGGCCCAGATTAACATTCCACGAGACTACTGGACCCAGGTCGTTGATATTGAGCTGCCGCAGATCGTTGAGTTCGAACTGCCTTCCGGCGGCGCTTCAGCGGTTACAGAAGCAGCCAAGCTGCTTTCTGAAGCTAAGTTCCCGGTCATCTTGAATGGCGCCGGTGTTGTGCTTGGTGGCGCAATCGACGCTTCTGGCAAGCTGGCTGAAAAACTGTCGGCTCCTGTCTGCTGCAACTATCAGCACAATGATGCATTCCCGGGCAGCCATCCTTTGTCTGTTGGTCCGCTTGGCTATAACGGTTCGAAAGCCGCAATGGAGCTGATCTCCAAGGCTGACGTGGTGTTGGCTCTCGGTACTCGTTTGAACCCATTCTCCACACTGCCAGGCTACGGCATCGACTACTGGCCAAAAGATGCCAAGTTGATTCAGGTCGACATCAATGCTGACCGCATTGGTCTGACCAAGCCGGTGGCCATCGGCATTCAGGGGGATGCTCTGCAGGTTGCCGAGCAGCTGACCAAGCTGGTTTCCCCCGCTGCCTCCAATGATGAGTTGAAAGAGCGTGAAGCTCTGATCCATCAGACCAAGTCGTCCTGGTTGCAGACACTGTCCTCCATGGATCACGAAGACGACGATCCAGGTACAGACTGGAACGAGCGTTCGCGCAGCCGTGAGCCAGAAAAAATGTCACCACGTATGGCTTGGCGCGCGATCCAGCAGGCCTTGCCGAAAGAGGCGATCATCTCTTCAGACATCGGCAACAACTGCGCTATCGGCAATGCTTATCCAACGTTTGAAGAAGGCCGCAAATACCTCGCACCGGGCCTCTTTGGCCCTTGCGGATACGGCTTTCCGGCCATTATCGGTGCGAAAATGGGCAACCCGGACACACCGGTTGTTGGCTTTGCTGGCGACGGTGCATTTGGCATTTCGATGAACGAAATGACTGCTTGTGGTCGCGACGACTGGCCGCCAATCACCATGGTGATTTTCCGCAACTATCAGTGGGGTGCCGAAAAGCGCAATACGACACTTTGGTTTGAGGACAACTTTGTTGGAACCGAGCTTGATCTGGATGTCGAATACGCAGCCATCGCCCGTGCATGTGGCGTCAAAGGGGTGCAGGTTTCTTCAATGCAAGAATTGACAGCAGAACTCGACAAAGCAGTTGATGCTCAGATGAAAAAGGGCGAAACCACTTTCATCGAAATCTTGCTGAACCAGGAACTGGGTGAACCATTCCGCCGCGATGCAATGAAAAAGCCTGTGTCAGTTGCTGGCATTGATCCATCCGATATGCGCCCGCAAGCGGGAGCGTAATATCTCCGGTTTTTCTGGAAACGATTGCAGGTCAAGCAGGGTTACATTTGAAGAGGTTCATCTGAATGGAAACCCTGCTCGGTCTGACCAATCTCTCCCTGTGGGAATTTTGGGTCTGTTTGGCCGTGATTTTCCTGGCTGGGATGGTGCGAGGTTTTTCCGGCTTCGCACTTTCTGCGTTGGTGATGGCTGGGTTGGTGGTGATTTTGCCACCAATCGAGCTCATCGTCGTCTGCTGGTTTCTTGAAATGGCGGCCAGTCTTTTGATGGTCAGAGATGGTGCGCGGCAGTGGGATAGATCCGTCGTGATTGGTCTTGTTGTTGGCTCGTGCCTGGGTTTGCCAATCGGTCTCTATCTGACCAACACACTACCGATTGAAACGTCAAAAGCGGTCGCGCTGATCGTTATTTTGACGCTGGCTGTTTTGCAGCTGTTACGGGTTCGTGCAGCGTTTCTGGCAACCAAGACCGGGGTATATGTCTCTGGTTTGATAGCTGGCATGGCCAATGGACTTGCATCAGTGGGAGGCATGGTGGTGGCACTATACGTGCTGGCGCGAGAGGCGCCGGCTCATGTGATGCGGGCATCGTTGGTGATGTATCTTTTCTGTGCCAGTCTGGTGTCCTTCATATTCATGAATGTCTACGGTATGTTTGATGGTCAAGCCATTGCGCGTGGCTTGATTTTCGCACCGATCTGCATGGCCGGTGTTGTTGCCGGTCAAAAATTATTCCAGCCTCGCCTGGAACCTTACTACAAACCCTTTTGCTTATGCCTGTTGATGTTGCTAGCAGCAGCAGGCTTGGTTCGCATGGGGATGGCTTGAGAATTATAGGAGCAAACTTGAATGGCTGATCCGGAGCTTCAACTGTCTGAGCCTTTGGGCGAGAAACACTCGACCACGTGTTATATGTGTGCGTGCCGCTGTGGCATCAACGTTTACTTAAAGCCGGGTGCCAATGGCGAAAAGAGCGTGCGCTATATTGAAGGTAACCGCGACCATCCGGTGAACCAAGGAGTGCTTTGCGCCAAAGGGTCGGCTGGCATCATGCAACATTATTCTCCCGCCCGTCTTAACGCGCCAATGCGCCGGGTTGGTCCACGTGGTTCTGGTGAGTTTGAAGAAATCAGCTGGGAAGAGGCCCTGCAGCAAGCCGTCGACTGGATGGAACCGCTGAAAGAAGATCCCAAGAAACTGGCCTTTTTTACAGGTCGTGACCAGTCGCAATCGCTGACCTCCTGGTGGGCCCAGCAATTCGGAACACCCAACTATGCCGCACATGGCGGCTTTTGTTCGGTCAATATGGCGGCGGCCGGAATCTACACAATCGGTGGTGCCTTTTGGGAATTTGGAACGCCGGATTGGGAACGTACCAAGCTGTTCGTCATGTTCGGCGTTGCTGAGGACCACGACTCCAACCCGATCAAAATGGGTATTGGCAAGCTGAAGAAAAATGGTGGACGCTTCGTGTCCGTCAACCCGGTGCGCACCGGATATTCAGCGGTTGCCGACAACTGGCTGGGCATTCGCCCGGGCACGGATGGCTTGCTGATTCTGTCGGTTATCCACGAACTGTTCCGAATGCAGAAGATCGATGTCGATTATCTGATCCGCTATTCAAATGCACCTTTCCTGGTGATCGATGCACCCGGCACCGCCGATCACGGCATGCTGGCTCGCGATAAGAACGGCGTTGAACTGGTCTGGGACGCTGCCAAGAAAAAGGCCGTTCCCCACACCACCAAGGGTGTTGTCCCGCATCTGACATCAGAAGTGACGCTGCCGAAGAAAGTCAAAGCCAAACCGGTTTTGATGATGATGGCAGAGGAATATTCCAAGCCCGAATATGCTCCTGAAAGCGTCGCAGCTGAAACCGGCATTGCGGTTGAAACAATCCGTGGCCTCGCGGCTGAAATCGCCAAAATTGCTTTCGAAGAAGAGATCACAATCGAGCAGGAATGGGTCGATATGAAGGGCGAGAAGCATGACCGCTTCATTGGTCGCCCGGTTTCGATGCATGCCATGCGCGGCATCTCTGCCCACTCAAACGGTTTCCAGACCTGCCGTGCATTGCATGTGCTCCAGGTGTTGATCGGTTCGATTGATTGCCCCGGAGGCTTCCGCTGCAAGCCATCCTATCCAAAGCCATATACGGCTCACCCAAAGCCGCATGCGACCAATGTCAAAGGCACAACGGGCCCGCTGTCCGGACCACATCTTGGCTACCCGCACGGGCCGGAAGATCTGGCGCTGGACAAGGACGGCAATCCGCTGCGAATCGACAAGGCGTTTACCTGGGATGCACCTCTGTCGGCGCATGGCATGATGCATATGGTCATCGCCAACGCCCATGCGGGCGACCCGTACAAGATCGATACCCTGTTCATGTACATGGCCAACATGGCGTGGAACTCATCGATGAACACCCGAGGTGTCATCGACATGCTGACCGACAAGGATGAGAACGGTGAGTATAAAATCCCGCACCTTATCTATTCCGATGCCTACAATTCGGAAATGGTATCCTATGCCGATCTGATCTTGCCAGATACCACATATCTGGAACGTCACGACTGCATCTCGCTGCTCGATCGTCCGTGTTCTGAGCCCGAAGCAGTTGTTGATTCCATTCGCTGGCCTGTGGTCGAGCCCAATCGTGACGTGCGTGGTTTCCAGTCTGTTGTGCTGGATCTTGGCGCGCGTCTTGGTCTGCCAGGGATGGTCAATGAGGATGGATCGCCGCGCTTTGCTGATTACGCAGACTACATTGTCAATCATGAGCGCAAGCCGGGCATCGGCCCGCTGGCCGGTTATCGCGGCAAAGATGGCAGCAAGGCCGGTAGAGGAGAACCTAATCCCGATCAGCTGGAACGCTATAAGGAAAATGGCTCCTTCTCCATGACCCATCTGCCTGAAGATGCGGTGTTCTTCAAACATGCCAATAAGT
Organism: Rhizobiaceae bacterium; assembly: GCA_039969995.1. Classification (GTDB taxonomy): domain Bacteria; phylum Pseudomonadota; class Alphaproteobacteria; order Rhizobiales; family Rhizobiaceae; genus Pseudahrensia. The sequence goes on along the minus strand of JBDVMU010000013.1, from coordinate 69,188 downwards.
CTTATCAGGACTTCGCCGTGGATATGGGATTTTATGACAGCCCACAGCCATCGATCTTCAACCTCTACAGTGAGGTGATGCAAAAGTTCCGTCTGGCGGCTGAAGGCCACGGCGATATTCAACCACCTGACCGCTTGCGCGACCGGTTGAAGATGACTTTCGATCCATTGCCAACCTGGTATGCACCATTTGAGGAAGAACGCCTTGGCGATCGTACGGACAAGGAATTCCCATACCACGCGCTGACCCAGCGCCCGGCAGCGATGTACCATTCCTGGGGTTCGCAAAATGCCTGGCTGCGCCAGATTCACACCAAGAACCCACTCTATGTTCCCGGCTCGATCTGTGATGAGAAGGGCCTTGTAGATGGCGATTGGGCCTGGGTGACTTCCTGGCATGGCAAGATCAAGGTGCAGATTGCCCGCATGGAAGCCGTCAATGACCGAACCATGTGGACCTGGAATGCCATCGGCAAACGTCGCGGTGCCTGGGCATTGGACGAAAACGCACCCGAGGCCACCAAGGGCTTCCTGCTCAACCATTTGATCAACGAATTGCTGCCGCCAAAGGGCGATGGCTATCGTTGGTCAAACAGCGATCCGATTACTGGTCAGGCCGCCTGGTATGACTTGCGGGTTAATATCGAGAAAGCGCCACCGGAAGCGGAGGTCAGCGAACCCGTGGTTCAACCACAGAAGAAGCTGAAACCGGCAACCGATGAATTGCGCTACGGACTGGAGTGGACAAAATGACCAGCCTTCCACAATCAACGAACAAGAAACTTGGCCTGGTCATCGATCTGGATACCTGCGTTGGCTGCCATGCTTGTGTCATCAACTGTAAGGAATGGAACACGTCAGGCTACGGCACGGCGCTTTCCGATCAGGACCCCTACGGTGCCAATCCGACTGGTGCCTGGCTCAACCGTATCCACACTTTCGAGGTCGTGCCGGATAAGCCCCGCGGTCAGGGTGTTGGTGAAGTTATCGGCACTGCTGGCGAGGCGCGTGTGGTGCACTTCCCGAAATCATGCCTGCATTGCGAAGATGCGCCCTGCGTCACAGTCTGCCCGACAGGAGCGTCATACAAGCGTTCCGAAGATGGCATCGTTTTGGTTGACGAAGACAAATGCATTGGGTGCGGCCTGTGTGCTTGGTCGTGTGCCTATGGCGCGCGCGAAATGGATCTCGCAGCCGGTGTGATGAAGAAATGCACCTTGTGTGTTGACCGAATCTACAACGAAGAAATGGAAGAAATCGACCGCCAACCAGCCTGTGTTCGGACCTGCCCTGCAGGGGCCCGCCACTTTGGCGACTTTGCTGATCCGAATTCCAACGTCTCGCTGCTGGTTGCCGAGCGTGGTGGTTTCGATCTGATGCCGGAACAGAACAACTCGCCAGTCAACAAATACTTGCCACCAAGACCGCGCAGCGATTTGGGCGAGGGCACCGATTTCAGTGCCGCCGTGGCAAATGACCAAGATTCAACTGAAGGTGCCAGCGGTCTGCTGGGCTGGATCGACCGGGCTCTTTCCGGTTCCTCAAATCAAAAAGGAGCAAACTGATGCACCCCGCACTTTCGGTTATTTCCTTCACCACTTTATCTGGCCTCGGTTACGGGCTTGCGCTCGTTCTAGCGCTTGGCCACGGCAACCCAGGTGCATTGAGCACCAAAATTGCATGGATCGTCGCGCTGGGCCTGATCACAATCGGCTTTCTGTCGTCGACCCTGCATTTGGGCAACCCCCAGCGGGCCTGGCGGGCCGTCAGCCAGTGGCGTTCAAGCTGGCTTTCGCGCGAAGGCTGCATGTGTTTTATCAGCTACGTTCCACTCTGCCTGCTTGCGGCAATGAGCATATTTTATGATTCATTTGACCTGACTCTTGGCTATGTCGGTGCGATTTGCTGCATCATTACCGTCTATTGCACAGCCATGATCTATGCATCGCTGCGCACCATTGCCAGTTGGCATACCGGCTGGACGCCGGCATTTTACCTGCTTTTCGCACTGACTGGCGGAACGCTGATCTACGTTGCATTTTTCGGCCCACCTGTTGGCTCCCGTTCGACTGAAATCTGGATTTACCTGTCGATGGTATTTCTGGTGGTGTCCTGGGCCGTCAAATATATGTGGGCGCGGCGCGCCGAGCGCATCGGCTATGGTGGTTCTTCAATGGAGAGCGCCACCGGCCTTGGAAATATCGGCAAGGTGAGCCTGCTCGAACGGCCACATGCCATGGGCAATTACCTGACCAATGAAATGGCGTTCCGCATTGGCCGTAAACACGCCCAGAAACTGCATCGCATCGCGTTGTTGCTGGGCCTGGTTCTGCCATTGATCCTGTTGGCTCTGGCCATGATGATGCAGTCGGTTGCGGCCTTCTTCACAATTCTGGCCGCTCTTGGTTTCATGGCCGGTGTATTCGTTGACCGTTGGCTGTTTTTTGCAACAGCCCGCCATGCGGTCAGCCTGTATTATGGTGGTGATGACGCCCTGATGCCTGCTGAATAGCTGCTGCAAGCGGCGGCGGTGGCGGCGGCGACCGCGACGGCAGCGGCGAGCGGTGAGCAGCGCACGGCAAACAGTGAGCGGCTACGATTGTGGCCGTTTGCGGGTCACTGGCTTCAGTTTCCACCTGTCGTGCAACCAGAGCCATTGTTCGGGATATTCGCGCACCCATCCTTCGATGATGTCAGCAATGATCTGATTGGTTCCGGCAAGATCGATCTTGCCGTTTTCCTTGCGCGCAACATCGATTGGCCCCTCAAGTTCAATGCGAAAACGGCCTTCCGGTAGACGAATGCAGCGGGCAGGGTGGATATCGCAGTCATACTGGCTGGCCAATTTGGCGGCCAGCGGATTGGACGACACTTCACGCCCCATGAAACTAATCCGGGGGCCTTTGGTGAAGGCCTGATCTGCGAGCAATCCAACGGCACCGTTATTCTCCAGCACACCAGCCAATGCCCAGGCTGCACCGGCGCGCGACGGGACCAATTGCCCACCCTCGGTATGGCGTGCTTTCAACACCCGTTTGGCAAGAAACTGGTTATTCGGTGGACGGAACAGCGCAGTAATGTGCAGGTCATAGGCGGCCGCCGCGACAGGCAAGATCTCCCAATTGCCGGTATGGCCCGTGAAGACGATGACCGGCCGGTTGCTTTCGCGCAGTTTCAGAAAATGCTCGATGCCGGTGATCTCGATGCGTCCCGATTTGAAATCGTTGATGTCAATGTCGATCAGGTAATCAAGGAAGACATATTCGGCGATTGTGCGCCCGACATTTCCCCAGGCACCGCGTGCCATTTCTTTCACTTCGGCGGTGGATTTTTCCGGGAAAGCCAGGGCAATATTGCGCCGCGCCAACCGGGTTCTCGGCAGGATCGGCGATAGAAAACGCGCCAGCTTCTCGGCTCCATTGATCGACCTTTGCGGCGGAAGTTTCTTGGCGAAATGCAGCAACAGGCCCACCAGTTTGGCGACTAGCCAGTCATTGCCGGTTTTAACCGTCAGCAACATGCGCTCAACTATCGGGTTGCGTATCAGGCGCGCCATCGGTCGGTCGCCTAGCTCATGCGCATGATGATCTTGCCAAACACCTTGCGGCTTTCCATGCGCTCCAGCGCGGTCGCCAGATCGCCGAACTCAACTTCAGTGTCGACCACTGGTTTGACAAAGCCACGCGCCATTTTGTCCATCGATGAGGCCATGTTTTCCATTCGGCAACCAAATGAACCAATCAGACGCAATTGACGCTGGAACAGCATCATCAAATTAGTTTCAGCTGAAACACCGCTTGTTGAACCGCAGGTGACGAGACGTCCGCCGCGCTTCATCGAAAGCATTGAGCCGGCCCAGGTCTGCTTTCCGACATGTTCAAAAACAACATCGACGCCCTGTTTCTTGGTCAGCTTCCGCACCACACCTTCAAATCGATCTTCGCGGTAATTGATGACATGGTCAGCACCGAGGGCTTTGGCAGGTTCGATCTTGTCGTCGCTGCCAACCGTCGTGATAACGTGGCAGCCAATTGATTTTGCCAATTGAATTGCGGCGGTGCCAATACCAGAGCCACCCGCCTGAATAAGAATCGTTTCAGAGGGTTGCAGCAAGGCGTTGTCAAACAGCATGTGCTCGCAAGTGCCGAATGTGATTGGCGCAAGTGCGGCACCAACATCGTCACAACCCGCAGGGGCGGGCACACATTGGCGGGCCGGCAGATTGATGAATTCCTGGGCAAAGCCATCCAGATGAAAGCCGTGCACGCCCTGCACATGGTCACACAGATTGTCACGCCCGGCGCGGCAATCATGGCAGGTACCGCAGGTGCGGGCACCGAAAATTGAGACCAACTGACCGGGCTTGAGGCCCGATACGCCTTCGCCCAGAGCCACGACTTCAGCACTTGCTTCGGCGCCGATGGTCAAGGGCAGTTTGCGTTTGGCGAATGCCATGCCGCGCCAGCCCCAGACATCGAGGTGATTGAGCGCAACGACGCGGATTTTCAAGGTGACTTCACCTGGAGCTGGAGCATCAGGCTCGGCCAGGTCAACCTTTTTAACTTCGCGGTCGGATACGAGTTGAAGTGCGCGCATGGAATGGCCTTCGCAGTAATTCTGTTGGGGTTGTTAGGCTGTCGCTTTGCTTAATACCAGACAGGCGTTTTGCCCACCAAAACCAAACGAATTCGACAGAATATTGTTGACCTCAGCAGGTCGCGCGACGTTTGGCACAACGTCGAGCGGGATGTCGGGGTCGGGGGTGTCGTAATTGATGGTCGGCGGAATAAGATCGTTTTGCAGCGTCATCACAGAGAACACAGCCTCAATCGCGCCCGCTGCCGTCAGCGTGTGACCAATCATCGACTTGTTTGAGGAAATCGGGGTCTGGTGAATACGGTCGCCGAATACTTCCTTCAGTGAATTGTATTCCATCCGGTCGTTTTCAGGTGTCGAGGTGCCATGGGCGTTGATGTAGTCGATTTGATCAGCGGTGACGCCTGCATCTTCCAGCGCACGGTTGACGGCGGCGATAACCGGTGACCCGTCAGGGGAGGAACGGGTGCGGTGGAAGTGGTCCGCCTTTTCGCCGCAGCCACGTACAACGGCTAGAATATTGGCGCCGCGAGCCTGAGCGTGTTCAAGCGATTCCAGCACCAATGCACCAGCACCTTCGGCCATGACAAAACCATCGCGGTCTTTGGAAAAAGGTTTAGCCGCCTTGGTTGGTTCATCGTTTTGCGTGGTCAGCGCCGAAAGCAAGGAGAAGCGAATGAGGGCTTCTGTTGTGACTGAACCATCTGTGCCAATGCAAAGTGCAGCTTCGCTGTCACCGCGGCGAATGGCTTCTACGCCCAATTGCACAGCAGTCGCACCAGAGGCGCAGGCTGTGGAGAGGGAAACGGGCAGGCCCTTGGTACCGAATTCATCTGATAGTTTGTCGGCAGTTCGGTTGAACTGCAAAAGTTCGTACATCGCCTGATGGCGCTTTGCCCGTGCAGCCTTCAGCAGATGGTCATAGCCGTTGTAGTCGCTGTCGCCACCCTCGCCCTCGCCCTCGCCGCTGTCTTGAGATTCGTCGGTTGGGAGCTCGGCATCCAATTCAAAGCGATGCTGCCATTCGGTTTCAACCGGAGGTACAGCCAGGAAGAGTGGTCCGGGGAATTCACCTTTTTCGATGCCGCATTCTTCAACGGCTTCGCCTGCAGCGCTGCGGGCCAGAGCCAGTGACAATTCTGGTGCAGAATGTCTTTCAAGGCCCATGAAATCAACGGTGCCGGCGATGGTTGTGCGCAGGCCTTCATTGGTGAAACGCTCGATGCGGTGTATTCCGGACTGACCGCCGGTCAGCTTGTCCCAGTTCTCCTGCTTGCCAGTTCCCAGCGAGGATACGACACCCGCTCCGGTTACAACAACGATGGGGCGGCCCTTGTGATCTTTAGTGCTCATCTTCGGTCTCCTACTCGTCAATCGAACTTACCAGGCCAAGTCCCTCAGCCCGATAATGGCCCACGGTGGTCACCAGAATATTGTCTGGTGCGCCATCGCTGGCGGCTTCTGCAGCTTCGAGCGCGCCATAGAATTGATTGTTTTTTACAGCAATAGCTGCCAGCGCGACGCCAAGCGGGAAATGGGTCTCAACGCCGTGGCCGGTCATTGTGCCAAAGGCGCGGGCAGGGGCTTCGGGAAGGTTGGTGGCGAGCCATTGCCGTTCCTCGCTGGTAATGTCCTCGACACCGCTTGCGCCGGAGAGCACGGCATCTGCATTGGCACCGCCAATCTGCTCCAGAGCAGAGGTCAGGCGGGCGCTTGCGGCACCGGCTTCGCGCTTGCCATGATCTGCTGCGACCGCGTCCAGCGCACCATAGGGAGTTACACCGCGTTTACGGGCGTGGGCTTCAGATTCCAGCACCAGGAATACCCCCATGGAGCCGAGGCTGAGGCCTGATGAGTCACCTTCACGGCTCCAGACCGGCTTGGGATCACCCTGCGCCAGATATTGGCCGAGTTCAAAGAGCAGCAACATGTCTTCGCGTTCGCCATTGAATGCGCCACCAACCAGCACGATGTCGCTTTGGCCCGAAGCAATGCGGGCATGGGCGGTTTTGACGGCCGAAATGCCTGCCCCTTCTTCACCCATAAACGTACGGGAGGATCCGGTAACCTTGTGAACGATCGAGATGTTACCAGCCAGCAGATTGGACAGCTGAGCCAGAAACAGGGTCGGCCGCAGGTCGTTCGACAGTCGTTCGGTCAGCATGGCCTCGCGGTCGTTGGCGGTGCGGCCTTCGTTGATTATCGCAGTGTCGACCTCAATATCGCGTTCGCCACCACCGGCAGAAACGATCATGTCCATGCGGCCCAGCAGGTCGGCGTCTTCCTTTGCATTGGCGTCGTCGAGAGCAAGACCCGCAGCATAGGTGCCAATCTGCTGCCAGGGTTCCATCTGGCGCATGTCGCGACGCGAAATCTGCTGTGCCCAATCGACTTCGACAACCCGGTGTACCGGATAGGGGGCAAAGCGCTCGGTATCGAGATTTTGCGGCGTTGCAGAATTCATCGCATCCCAGTGGGCCTGAGGCCCTTCACCGAGGGCCGAGAGGAGGCCAATGCCTGTGATCCAGACGGGATTGGAACGATCGCCCATGTGTAAGGCTCCAATTGAATGCAAGTTAAAGGTTTATCGATGCAACCAATAAGCCGCAAAACCTCGCACGGCTAGAGGGTATATCAGTTATAATGAACGTGGGAATTCAACCTTGCGGAAGCAAGTGCTGTGGCATGCCCCGGTTCTTGGCCTGATCGACGACCATTTTGCCAAATGCGTCATCTGGAAAGGCGATGGTTTTGAAGGTCAGCTGGGCGTCGCAGATTTTCTTGCCGTCGGAGCGGATTGAGGCATTGGTTACCGCAAAGCCGGATCCGTCATGTTCCAGACGGGCTTCAATTTCCAGCTCGGTCTTTGGCTCAACAAAGGTCCGCAACTTGCCCTGTTTGACGCCAACCAGAAAAGGCATGGCGTCAAAGCCATTTTTGGCCATGACCAGAAACCCCGACGCCTGGGCCATTGTCTCGATCAACAAGACACCCGGGACCAGCGGCATGCCGGGAAAATGGCCCTCAAATACAGGGCTCTCCTGTGGAACGGTCGAGTGGGCGTTGAGCGTTGTCACATCTTCATCAACCGCTTCGATGCGGTCGATCATCTGAAAATATTCAAGATGCATGACGTGTTTTCAGCCTTTAATACGACCGCGGTTGGCCTGCTGGCGATTAAGCCTTTGCAGCGGCCAGTTCGTCGATGCGTGTGCACAGGTTCTTCATGACGAAGTAGTCTTCAGTCGACGCGTTGCCGTTGTTGACCTCTTCGGTCCAGGCTTCCATTGGAATCTTGATGCCAAATTCTTTGTCGATGGCAAATACGATATCCAGGAAGTCCAGGCTGTCGATGCCCAGATCATCAATTGTGTGGCTATCCGGCGTGATTTCTTCGCGCGGAATTTCGCTGGTTTCCGAAATAATGTCGGCGACTTTGTCGAACGTAGACACTGTTGTCTTATCCTTTGATGCTGATTGGCTCTGGTTGGCCAGATCGTTACGGCTTAATTGGCGCTCTCCCTAGCGCTTTCCTCATGATCTTGCAAATGCGAATTGCCCTTAGGGTTTACGCGGCGGCAGGCAGCCTTTCGGCTATTTCAATTCATTGCGGTAATGCATGGTGTCGCTGCGGCAAAGAGAGCGACGCCATTCGACAACATGATCGTCCAGGGCAATTGCCCGACGGTCTATTTCAAGCAGCGGAGCTTGCGCCGACAGTTCCAGTAACTCGGCAACGTTTTTAGGGGCCGTGACGGCCCGCAATTGCTCATTCACCCGGGCGACAATGATGCCATATTGGGTGCTGTAGAATTGGTAGACGTTGTTGGGCAACTGCGTCTCAGCGGTCAGATCTGGAAAGTATTTCGTGGGTAGAACCAGCTGCTCCCACAAAATTGGCCCTTCTTCATTGCTGCGCACCCGCTCAAAACGCCAGACGGTGTCGGCGGGCTGCAAATCAAATATGCTCTGCTCTTCTGCACTTGCGGTGCCCTGGGCACGAGACAGGTAGCGTGATTCGGGAAACGACGGTGTGGAACCGGATGGCGTTGGTCCATTTGGCGTTAACCGGTAGAATCGAAACAGGATCGACTTGTCTTCAGCCTCGGCAACAAATGTGCCGCGACCCTGGCGACGGGTCAGCAGACCCTCTGCCGTCATCACATCCAGTGCCTTGCGCATTGTGCCCTGGCTCACACCTAGTTCGGCAGCAAGGGCAAATTCCGACGGTAACATCTCTCCGGGACGCCATTGGCCTGAAATTAGACGGTCCACCATGATGTTGCGAGCACGCACATAAAGTGGCTGGGCCTCTAGCCGGTCCGGCGATGCTGGAGTGTCGATGGCCGACATAGAATGTCTTTCGTTGTCAGTTGCGCAGATTCCGCGTTGACAGCGCTTATGCCATTGTCTTATGTCTTATACAAGACTTAGTTGATACATGTGGAGATCATTTTAGATGAGCAACATCCCCCAATTGCTGGTTCATGATCACGAGGACAACGTTGGTGTTGTCGTCGTTGAAGGATTGACAGCCGGAACTGAAATGCTGTGCGTGGTTACCCACGACAATTCGACCTTCAAACTGACTGCAAACGATGATGTGCCAATCGGCCACAAGATCGCTCTGAAAGACATTTCCGAAGGCGATACAGCCATCAAATATGGCGAAGACATCGGTAAATTTGTTGGCGCCGTTAAACAGGGCTGCCACGTTCATACTCAAAATCTCAAAACGAAACGCTGGTAAGGAGCCACAACATGTCTGATAAAATTATGGCTTATCGACGCGAAAATGGCCGCGTCGGCGTTCGCAACCACGTTCTCATTCTGCCGGTTGATGATATTTCCAACGCAGCTTGTGAATCTGTGGCCAACAACATCAAAGGCACCATGGCCATTCCACATGCCTATGGTCGTTTGCAGTTTGGTGAAGACCTGGAAGTTCATTTCCGCACCATGATTGGTACTGGCGCCAACCCCAACGTAGCAGCCGTTGTTGTTATTGGTATTGAGCCAGACTGGACCGCACGCATCGTTGACGGCATCAAAGCGACAGGCAAGCCGGTCTTCGGAATTTCCATCGAACAAAAAGGCGACCTGGAAACAGTTCGTCAGGCTTCCTGGAAAGCCAAAGAATTCGTTCACTGGGCTTCCGAGCTGCAGCGCGAAGAATGCGAAATGTCTGAACTGTGGATCTCCACCAAATGCGGTGAATCAGATACCACAACTGGCCTGGGTTCCTGCCCAACCGTCGGTAACATGTATGATAAGCTGATCCCGACCGGCGTTACAGGTTTCTTCGGCGAGACGTCAGAAATCACCGGTGCAGAACACATCTGTAAAGAACGTGCGATCAACGAAGAAGTTGGCGAGCGCTGGCATGCAATGTGGAAAGCCTATCAGGATGATGTTATTTTTGCGCACCAGACTGATGACCTGTCCGACTCTCAGCCAACCAAGGGCAACATTCTCGGCGGTTTGACCACGATTGAAGAAAAAGCTCTGGGTAACCTTGAGAAGATCGGCCGCGAGTGCCGCTACATCGACATTCTTGAGCCGGCCGAAGCGCCGTCCAGTGGTAAAGGCCTTTACTTCATGGATTCGTCATCTGCGGCTGCAGAATGTGTGACCCTGATGGCTGCCGGGGGCGCTGTCATCCACACCTTCCCAACAGGGCAGGGCAACGTGGTTGGTAACCCGATCGTTCCAGTTATCAAGATCACAGCAAACCCGCGTACCGTACGTACCATGGGCGAGCATGTGGACGTTGATGTTTCCGGTATCTTGACCCGCGAAAAGACCATCGATGAAGCTGGTGATGATCTGATCGAAATGATCAAGCGCACCGCCAACGGCCGTAACACAGCAGCCGAGGCTCTCGGTCACCGTGAATTCTCGATGACCAAACTTTATCGCAGCGCCTAATCGCGGCGACATATTGAACTTCAGAACCCGGTGCGATAGTGCCGGGTTCTTTGTTTCAAGACCCCCGTTATGCAAAACGCGCCAGACTGAACCTCAGCAGGCTAAAAATTAGCGAACGAAGTTTCAGGAAACAGGTAGGAGCCTCCAATGCCCGATATTATCATCACCGAATTCATGGATGAGGATGCCGTTGACCGCATGACCGCAAAATTTGATTGCGTATACGACCCGGCGTTGGTGGATGACCCTGACCGACTTGCCAAACTGGTGACAACGGCGCGTGCTCTTGTCGTCCGCAATCGAACCCAGGTTCGGGGCGATTTGCTAGCTGCTGCTGGAGCGCTGGAATGTGTTGGACGGCTGGGAGTTGGTCTGGACAACATCGATGTGCTGGCCTGTCAGGAACGCCAAATCGACGTTTATCCTGCAACCGGTGCGAATGACCTGTCGGTTGCAGAATATGTGATTACCACCGCGCAGGCCTTGCTGCGTGGCGCGTATCTGGGAACGGCGTCGGTTGTTGCCGGTGAATGGCCGCGTCAATCCATGATGGGGCGGGAACTGGCCGATAAAATGATGGGATTGATCGGATACGGTTCGATTGCCCGAGAAGTAGCGAGCCGCGCCAAAGCGTTGGGCATGAGCGTCGCCGCCTATGATCCCTTCCTGGCGGCTGATGATTCAGCTTGGGGAGACACCACCAACATGTCGCTGGAGGAACTTGCCGCGGCAGCCGATGTGATCAGCCTGCATGTGCCATTGACCGAATCGACCCGTCATCTGATCAATGCGGACTACCTGACTGCAATGAAGCCTGATGCGTTGGTCATAAATGCCGCCCGCGGTGGTGTTGTTGACGATGCCGCGCTTGCTGCTGCAATTGGCGGTGGACAAATCGGTGGTGCTGCTCTGGATGTCTTCGAAACCGAGCCGTTGACTGCTGAAGCGGGGGAAAAATTCGCTGGCCTGCAGAATTTTATTGCCACGCCACACATTGCTGGTGTCACGTCTGAATCAAATATTCGCGTCAGCCACTTGATCGCGGATAAAGTGCTTGAGAAACTAACTTCAACCTATTGATGCAGAATCGAAACAAGATGCAAACCTTCACCGCCGATCAAGTCCACACGCTGGTACGAGATGCCTTCGTGCGCTGCAACACGTCCGCCGCCAATGCGGACAGTGTCGCGACTGCACTCGTTGCCGCCGAACTGGCCGGTCAGACCGGCCATGGTTTGCGCCGCGTTACGTCCTATTGTGGCCAGTCGCTCAGCGGCAAGGTGGACGGCCATGCGCAACCAACGGCTGAAAAACCGGCAGCTGCGACGCTGAAGATTGATGCTGCCAATGGCTTTGCCTATCCGGCGCTTGATTTGATGCAGGCTGAACTTCCGGATATGGCGCGTGATTGTGGTATCGCTATTGCAGGCATTAGCCGCTCGCATCATTGCGGTGTGGCAGGTGTCATTATGGAAAAACTGGCCGATGCCGGTCTTGTTGCTCTGATGTTTGCCAATACGCCCGCGGCGATGGCGCCATGGGGGGGCACAAAAGCTCTGTTTGGAACCAATCCCATCGCTTTTGCCGCGCCGCAATCCGGTGGCGGTGCAATTGTTGTCGATGTTTCATTGTCCAAAGTCGCTCGCGGCAAGATCATGGCTGCAAAGCAAAAGGGCGAAGCCATTCCTGAAGGCTGGGCGCTTGGACCCGATGGCGAGTCGGTAACCGATCCCAACATTGCGCTGCAGGGCACTATGGTGCCGCTGGGAGACGCCAAGGGCACTGCCTTAGCATTGATGGTCGAATTGATGGCGGCCAGCCTGATCGGTGCCAATACCGCCGACAAGGCCAGTTCCTTCTTTGATGCTGACGGAGCGCCTCCAGGTGTCGGTCAGACTATCATCGCCATTGATCCGACCAAAGTCGGTGGCGCGGCGGCACTCGACCGTTTCGCAGACATGGCCGCAAGTATCGCTGATCAGTCAGGTGCCCGTGTACCGGGGCATCGTCGCCAACAATTGAAACAAGAATTGCTGGCTTCTGGCATAGGTATTCCAGCTGACCTGTTGGCCGAGATCGAGGCATTGGGGAAATGAGCGAAGGAGTGGTCATCGTCGGTGGTGGCCAGGCTGCCGCTTCTGCTGCCGCTAAACTGCGGGAACTCGACAAAGACGTTGCGATCACCTTGATTTGTGGTGAGCCGGTTCTGCCCTACCAACGTCCGCCCCTTTCCAAAAAGTACCTATCAGGTGAGATGCCGATCGAGCGTCTCATTTTGCGCCCGCAGGAATGGTATGACGAACAAAACATTCACGTGCGTTGCGGTCGCTATGTGAAGTCCATCAATCGCGCAGAAAAACTTGTTAAACTCGCTGGTGGCGCGCAATTGCCTTACGACAAATTGCTGCTCACCACGGGTTCTACTGCCAGACTATTGCCAGCCAGTATGGGTGCTGAGGCGCGTGGTGTGCATTATTTGCGCGCAACCGACCATGCCGACGGGATGCGACCGGTGCTGGTGCGCGACCGCAAACTGGTGGTGATTGGTGGCGGATATATTGGCCTTGAGGTCGCTGCTGTGGCCGCCCAAATGGCGTTGGATGTAACGGTGGTCGAAGTTGCTGAGCGCATCCTTCAACGGGTTGCTTCTCCTGCCACATCCGACTTTTTTCGAAACCTGCACAGTGAAAATGGCGTCGAGATTCTGGAATCGACAGGCTTGAAAGAAATCATGGTGTCCGGCGGCAGGTTGGGTGGTGTAACTCTTGAGGATGGCACCAGCCTGGACGCAGATATGGTGCTGGTTGGTATTGGTGTCTTGCCGCATGCAGAGCTGGCTGAAGACTGCGGATTGAAAGTTGATAATGGTATTGTCGTCGATGCCTACTGCGCAACCGATGACCCTGACATATTTGCTGCCGGTGATTGCGCATCTTTTCCCTACAATGGAACGCATATTAGGCTGGAGTCAGTCCCCAATGCGATCCACCAGGCCGAAGTGGCTGCACAAAATATGCTGGGTGCCAATCTGACCTACCAGGCAACGCCGTGGTTCTGGTCCGATCAATACGAGATCAAATTGCAAATTGCCGGGTTGAATACCGGATATGACAGCACAGTGAGCCGTCCTGGTAAGCGTGAGGGCAGCCAGTCAATCTGGTATTATCAGGAAGACCAGCTGCTTGCTGTTGATGCCATGAACGATGCGCCTTCCTTCATGATGGCGCGGCGAATTCTGGAAGCGGGGAAGTCAGTTCCAAAGGAAGTGGCAGCCGATGCTTCTGTCAATCTCAAAGACTGGGTGTGAGACATGAAATCGAACCGACCGGAAACTCAATTTAGCGGCCCTGATCTGTGTGCACTGTCAGCACGTCAGGCCGTTGATCTGTTGCGACAGAACAAAGTCTCGCCGCAGGAATTGATTGATGCCAGTGCCAGCCGTGCGGCACAGGTGGAAGACAGCGTGAATGCTGTTGTGACCCGTTGCCATGAGCGGGCGAGCGGCAAAATTTCTGATCTTGCCAAACTGGATCAGGACCACCCAGCCTATCTTGCTGGCCTGCCTGTTGGCATCAAGGATTTATCCGCGGTTTTTGGCGTGCGCACAACCATGGGCACGATGGGTTTGAAGGATAATGTTCCTGATGAGAACGACCCGATTGTCGACATAATCGAAAACCGGGGTGGGCTGGTCGTTGGCAAAACCAATACCCCGGAAATGGGGGCAGGAGGCAATACGTTCAACGATGTGTTCGGAATAACCCGCAACCCGTGGAATACGCAGTTGAATGCTGGTGGCTCGTCTGGCGGTGCGGCGGTATCGCTGGCGACGGGGGAAGTTTGGCTCAGTCAGGGCTCCGACCTGGCTGGCAGTCTGCGCACTCCCGCTGCTTATTGCGGGATTGTTGGCATGCGTGCCTCGGTGGGGCGCGCATTTGGCGGCCCCAAGGTGCTTGGATTTACCGGTGAAGGCATATCCGGGCCGATGGCACGGTCTGTTGCCGACTGTGCGCTGTTTCTGGACGCCATGTGCGGCTATGACGCCCGCGCACCGCTCAGCCTTCCGGCCCCCGATCAGCCTTTTCAGAAGGCGGTCGAGACGGTCAATTGCAAAGTCAAAATTGCCTATGCGCCAACCCTTGGTGGATTTGCGCCGGTCGAGTCCGAACTTGAAAGGATTATGCGGGCAGCACTTGGCCAGATGGCTGAAAACGGTGCGCAGGTCGACGAGGATTGCCCGTCAATGGATGGCCTCAACGATTCCTACATCACCTTGCGTGGAATGGTCTGGGCAGCAACATCCGGTCGCTTGCCACAGGATATTCAAAAGCACTTTAAACAGACCCTGGCCGAAAACATTGAAGTCGGGCGCAATTTGACCATTGATCAAGTGTTGGACGCCAATCTGAACCGGACGATTTTGTATCAGCGAATGCGTTTGTTTCTGGAGCAATATGATGTGCTGGCGACTGCCGTCGTTGGAATTGAACAGACGCCGGTTGGCCTGGAATATCCAACCGGAGTCGATGGCCAAGTGATGGCTTCCTATATCGACTGGCTGAAGTTTTCCTATCTGGCGACAACCGCCGGCCTGCCAGCTATTTCGGTCCCATGTGGCTTCACCAAGTCGGGCATGCCAGTTGGCATTCAACTGATTGGACCACCACGCGGTGACGCAAAGGTTTTGGCCGTAGCCCATGCATTGGAACAGGTGCTTGAACTGGGCACATCGCCAATCGACCCAATCGTCAGGCATTGATCACCATGACCGGGGAATTGCATATCGAGCGCATGTCCAACCGGGTCATGAATTTGGGCCACTTTCTGTCCCAGGCCGCTCAGCGGCTTGGCGATAATCCGGCCCTGATACGCGGTGAAAACAGCTTGACCTTCGCCGAACTCAACCGTCGCGTCGACAATGCCTGCCATGGGCTCAAACAGCTCGGCGTCAGAAAAGGTGACCGCATTCTGGTCCAGTCACGCAATTCATTTGCGATGTTTGAATCGATGTTTGCGGCTTTCAAGCTTGGCGCCGTGTGCGTGCCGGTCAATTTCCGTCTTTCAGAAGAGGAAGTTGCATTTATTGCCCAGAATTCCGGTGCATCAGTGCTCGTCTATGACCCGGTCTTCAAACCCCATCGTGATGCTGCCAGATCGGTCGAGGGATCTGCCCTGCAGAACATCATCTCGTTTGGAGAACCGGATGACGGTGAACTGGCCTGGCATGATTTAAACAGCGCCGACAGTGGCGCCTTCGTGGAATGCGCGGTGGAACACAATGATCCCTGCTGGTTCTTCTTTACCTCCGGTACAACGGGGCGGCCTAAGGCGGCCGTGTTGACCCATGGCCAGATGGGCTTCGTCATCACCAATTATCTGGCGGATTTGTTCCCTGGGCTGGGTGATGATGACGCCTCACTGGTCGTTGCGCCGCTCTCTCATGGTGCCGGGATTCATCAGATTGCCCAGGTGGCGCGCGGCGTTGTTTCTGTGTTCCTCGACGGCGAGCGGTTTGACACAGAACAGGTGTTTGCTCTGATCGAAAAACACCGCATTACCAACGCCTTCACTGTGCCAACGATTTTAAAAACAATGGCCGACAGTGAGGCCGTAGATCGCTACGATCACTCCAGCCTGCGCCATCTCATTTATGCGGGTTCCCCGACCTACCGGGTTGATCAGCAAAAGGCGCTGGAAAAGCTGGGCCCGTGCATCGTGCAATATTTCGGCTTGGGCGAAGTCACCGGCAACATTACCGTCCTGCCAGCCGGGCTGCATCATGTTGACGACGACATGCAGGGCAGGATTGGTTCCTGCGGCTTTGCACGCTCCGGCATGCAGGTTCAGATGCAGGACGAGCAGGGAGCGGAAATGGCGCGCGGTGAAACCGGCGAAATTTGTGTCATCGGCCCTGCTGTATTTGCGGGCTATTACAACAACCCTGATGCCAATTCGAAGGCGTTCCGCAATGGTTGGTTCCGAACCGGAGACCGTGGGCACATGGATGCGGAAGGCTACGTTTACATCACCGGACGTGAGAGTGACATGTATATATCCGGTGGCTCCAACATCTACCCACGTGAGATCGAAGAAAAACTGATGCAGTACCCCCAAGTGCGCGAATGCGCTGTTGTTGGAATGCCGGATCCGAAATGGGGGGAAGTCGGTGCGCTCGCCCTGGTGCCCGAAAGTGGATTTGATGAAGATGAATTCGCCGGCTGGATGAACGACAAAATCGCCAGTTATAAGCGCCCGCGCCGTATTGAGCTTTTCGATCAATTGCCAACCAGCGGATACGGCAAGGTGACGAAAAACCTGGTTCGGGCAGCAATTGAAGCTCGCGATGGCGGCGAGAGTGGTAAAGGTGGCGAGGGGTAAAAATGGAAGACATCAATACAGGCTTTTATTTCGATGAACGCTGCATGTGGCACACTGCTTTGGCTCATGCCTTGTTGGTCCCGGTTGGTGGTTGGGTCGAACCGCTCGCTGCTGGTGGCCATGCAGAATCGCCGGAAAGCAAACGGCGCTTCAAGTCGCTGCTTGATGTTTCGGGCCTGACGGCGCAACTGGATGTTCGCAGCGCCGACCCGGCGTCGATGGAAGATCTGCTGCGTGTCCATGGAAAGACTTATCTGGAGGAGTTCAAGAAACTTTCCGATGCAGGCGGTGGCGAACTGGGGACACGTGCCCCATTCGGCCCGGGCAGCTATGAGATTGCACTGGTATCGGCTGGACTGGCCAAACGTGCCGTTGACGATGTGCTCACAGGTCAAGTCACCAGCGCCTATTCGCTATCACGGCCGCCGGGACATCACTGTTTGCCCGACGAAGCAATGGGTTTTTGTCTGTTGGCCAATATCCCGATCGCCATTGAGGCGGCGCGTGCCAAGCATGGGGTTGAAAAAGTGGCTGTGGTGGACTGGGACGTGCATCACGGCAATGGCACCCAGATCATTTATTATGATCGCGGCGACACGTTAGCGATCTCCATTCACATGGAAGGTGGTTTTCCGCCGGGCCTCTCGGCACCGGACATGACGGGCGAAGGTGGTGGGCAGGGGGGCAACCTGAACATTCCGCTGCTGCCGGGCGCTGGACAAGACGCGTATATGGCGGCTTTTGATCAGTTGGTCCTCCCCAAGCTGCGCGCATTTCAACCCGATATGATCGTGGTCGCCAGCGGTTTTGATGCCAATGGTTTTGACCCGCTTTCGCGGACATTGGCTCATTCAGGCACCTTTGCAGACATGACCAGGAAGATTATGGCTGCAGCAGACGATCTGTGCGATGGGCGTCTGGTTCTGGTGCATGAAGGCGGCTATGCCGAAGCCGTGGTGCCGTTTTGCGGGGTGGCCGTAATGGAACAGCTTTGCGGTGTTTCCACTGAAGTGGAGGACCCCTTCAAGACGTTGCTGGAAAGCCGTCAACCACCATCCGTGCTGAACGATCTGCAAATGAAATTGTTGGCAGAACAGGTGGAATTCGCCGGTCTTTGACCCTTGGCATTGCCGACAAGCCGGTTGGACTGCTTGGTAACACATTCCCAACCCTTGTGACTTATCTTGTCTTGAAAATCAGTTTTCGCCGCAATCAGCGGCAGACGAGGACGGAACAATGGCCCAGGCAGCTCTTAAATCTTCCGATGTGTTCGACGAAGAGCGCACCGCTCAAGTGTCACGTTTGAGCGACAAGGTGTTTGGTCGACCACCGAATCGGGTTGCCTTTCCCGGCGGCCAATCCCGTAGTGCATTTATCGCCGATATGGGCGATGCGCCTTATGTATTCGCCAAACGTGAGGATCGCGACGATGCGCAACTCGAAGGCATTGTCCTGCGAACTCTGGGCGATTCAGGTTATGTCCCAAGATTGAAGGCGATTGTCGACAATTGGGTGGTACAGGAGTTTATCGCCGGTGAACGCCTGCCGGTGGTGATGGATGCCGAACCCAGTTTTGCAGAGCGTGAAAAGCTCGTTGCGGCTTCTCTTGAAAGCCTTGTTCATATTCACGAGCAGGCACACGCCCAAAACCTGCAACACCGGGTGCCAAAGATCGGAACAGTCGACAACTGGCTTTGGGACCGGACTGGCGCTGCAAAAAGGATCTCCAAGACGCTCAACATTGCACCGCCGGAATTGGATCGCGAAAAGCTGGTCCAACGCATGACGGTAAAACGTGATGAGTTCATCAAATGGGACGCCCGTCCGGGCAATGCCATGGTGACGGCCAATAAGATCCTCTGGTTTGATTGGGAAGACTGTGGTCGCAGCAAGGCGCTTGATGACCTGGCGTTTGTCCTATGTGACGAGTGGCTGGATGTGGGGATCGATGGCGAATGGCGCCTGTTGGATACCTATTTTCCGTTTTTCAACCGCAGCCTGTCGCCCCATCACGGGCGTCACTATTTGCGCCTTTTTGGTGTTGTCCACATGATCTTGCGGATTCGCATGGCCCAAAAACTCTATTCCCGCCGGAATGAGTGGTGGGATCGGGAGTATTGCCTGAAAGGCGACAAGGTCGGTGTGACTCCCACCGAGATGGCTCGATTGGTCAACCGCGCAAAGCGCTGGTCCGATGGTGTTGATGAGCTGAAACCCATTCCCGCATGGCTGGATTCGCTGGCAGACCGGCTCAATCTGCCGGTCTAAACGCTATTTTTCCCAATTTCTGTCAGTTTTGCTCTGATTGCATCGCAAATCAGAGAGCCCGTGGCGTATTGCCTGATGTGCTCCCGCTGGCGTCAGTCTGGCCGATGCACCTTCCACACCTTAGTCCTGCGTCTAATCCCTAAGTTTGATTGCGGCTACTACTGATACCCAATAGTTTGGCGCCAGAGACAGGGCGGAGTCCGACCCGTGGTCTCTTTCATGCTCAATTCCTAGGGAGGAAACATCTATGAGTGAACGTAAAGATATCACGCGCCGTCGCGTGATCAAATCAGGTGCTGCTGCAGCTGCTGCCGCAGGCGCCACCCCATATTTCTTCACCCGTGCCTTCGCTGATGGCCACGGCTACATGAATGCTCCAAAAGGCGATACCGTAACTTTCGGCTTCAACGTACCACAAACCGGTGCTTACGCGGACGAGGGTGCGGACGAGCTGCGCGCTTACGAACTGGCTGTTGAGCACATCAACGCTGGTGGCGGCGGCATGCTGGACACTTTCTCCTCCAAGGAGCTGAAAGGTGGCGTGAACGGTAAGAAGGTTGCATTCGTAACTGGTGATACCCAAACTAAATCTGATGCTGCCCGCGCATCTGCCAAGCGCATGATCGAGAATGACGGCGCAATCATGATTACTGGTGGTTCATCTTCCGGTGTGGCGATTGCCGTGCAGGGTCTGTGTCAGGAAGCTGGCGTGATCTTCATGTCCGGACTGACCCACTCCAACGACACTACTGGTAAAGACAAGCGCGCCAATGGTTTCCGTCACTTCTTTAACACAGAGATGACTGGTGCTGCTTTGGGTCCGGTTTTGCACAACAACTACGGTTCCGACCGTAAGGTTTATCACCTGACTGCTGACTACACCTGGGGCTATTCGCAAGAAGGTTCCATGATCAAGTATACAGAGCCTTACAACTGGGAAACTGTTGCTGCAGTTAAGACACCAGTTGGCGCTGGTGACTTCTCACAGTTCATCACACCAATCCTGTCTTCTGGTGCTGATACACTCGTGCTGAACCACTACGGTAAAGACATGGTGAACTCCCTGACTCAGGCCGTTCAGTTCGGTCTTGCTGGTAAGCAGGTTAACGGAAAAGACTTTACCATCGTTGTTCCGCTTTACTCACGCCTGATGGCTCAGGGTGCTGGCGACAATGTTAAAGGCATCTTCGGTTCAACCAACTGGCACTGGTCACTGCCAGACGAAGGCTCAAAAGCATTCGTTAAGGCATTCGGTGAAAAGTATGGCTTCCCGCCATCTCAGGCTGCTCATACCACTTACTGTCAGGCAGTCCTGTATGCCGACGCTGCACAGCGTGCTGGTACATTTAAGCCGTCAGAAGTCGGTAAAGCTCTGGAAGACTTTGAGTTTGACGGTCTCGGCAATGGTAAAGTTCTTTACCGCGGCGAAGATCACCAGTGCTTCAAGGACGTGCTCGTTGTGAAGGGTAAAGAAAACCCAACATCGAAGTTTGACGTTCTGGAAGTTGTGGAAGTCACACCACGCGCCAAGGTTGAATACCCAGCTTCACTGCTCGGCGGTGAACTCGGCCCGTACAACAACGGCTAATTGACGATAGTCAATTCTGGGCTTCCCCACACTGGTGGGGGAGCCTATACTATCGAACTGGCCGGGCCCGGTGGGCCGACGATGCTGCACGGCCTGGGAAAGTTCTGAAATATCTGCGCCGGCACGATGGCCTGACCGCTGTAATGAACATTTAGGGGAGAGCCGCCGGAGGGCCCGACAGGGCAAGGGCGGAGTGAACAATGGATGCAATTTTTCTTCAAGTATTGAACGGCTTGGACAAGGGCGGCGCCTATGCGTTGATCGCTTTGGGTCTGACGCTGGTATTTGGCACCTTGGGTGTGGTGAATTTCGCTCACGGCGCGCTGTTCATGCTCGGTGCATTTTGTGCCGTTTCGATGCAGCGCATGCTGTCGGTATCTTATGAGCGGATTAATCCTGATAAGCAGGACTTCCTGGGTAATCCGCTGAAGGAACAAGTTTCCTATATGGTCGACTGGGTGGGGGCCGACACCGCCGCCTTCCTGCAGGACTATTCGGTCCCCTTATCGATTATTTTGGCGGCCTTTTTCATGGCGATCGTCGGAATCGTTATGGAACGTGGCCTGATAAAGCATTTCTACAAACGCCCTCATGCTGACCAGATTCTGGTGACCTTCGGCCTGGCGATTGTGGTCCAAGAACTGGTGCGCCATTATTTTGGCGCCAACCCGATCCCGCAATCGGCCCCTGAAATCGTTTCGGGAGCGGCCAATGTTGGATCCTGGGTTGGGTTCGGTGAAAACGTAATCTATCCTTGGTGGCGCTTGGTTTACTTCCTGTTTTCGGCAACCGTGATCTTTGGGGTGTTTGCCTTCTTGCAATTCACGACATTTGGCATGGTGGTGCGGGCCGGTATGCAGGACCGTGAAACGGTTGGCCTATTGGGCATCAACATAGAACAGAGATTTACCGTTGTGTTTGGCCTGGCGGCAGTGGTCGCCGGAGTGGCTGGGGCAATGTATACGCCAGTCCTGCCTCCCGATTATCATATGGGCATGGACTTCTTGGTGTTGTCGTTTGTCGTGGTTGTTGTCGGTGGCATGGGCTCCCTTGGTGGTGCGGTTCTGGCCGGCTTCCTTTTGGGCATCCTGCAGAGCTTTGCTTCCATGCAGGCGGTGCAGGAATTGTTGCCCGGTATTTCGCAAATCATTATTTATCTGGTTGCCGTGATCGTATTGCTCACGTTGCCGCGCGGCTTGCTAGGCCGCAAAGGCGTGATGGAGGACTAAGTCATGGGAAAAAATGCTGCTCTCAAAGATATAACCCTGTTTGTCGGCTTCGCCGCTGTGGTTTTGTGTCTGCCAATCATATTGGAACCTATTGGGGCCAATTATCCTGATCTGCTGCAAAAGATTGCTATTTTCGGCATTTTTGCCATCGGCTTCAACATTCTGTTTGGCCTGACCGGTTATTTGTCGTTTGGACACGCCGCATTTATCGGCGTCGGCTCCTATATGACGCTCTGGAGCTTTAAGCTGCTCACGATGAATGTCGTTCCCGCGATTTTGTTCTCGGTCATGCTTGCAGGCGTATTTGCCTATTTGATTGGGTATGTATCGCTGCGCCGCTCGGGCATCTATTTCTCTATCCTAACGCTGGCATTTGCCCAAATGTGCTACAGTCTGGCCTATTCAGTGCTGACTCCTATCACAAATGGTGAGACCGGCCTGCAGACCCGCGCTATTCGGACCAATCCAGAAACTTCTTTGCTGGATGCAGATTTGCGGATTATCGACCAGGCATTTGGTGTGCAGGAAGTCGGCGTGCCAACAACCAATTTCTTCGGAATGGCAATGAGCGGTTACTCAGGTTTCTACTTCTGTGCCGTATTGCTGATCGTCTGCTTCTTTATTGCTCAGCGACTGACACGCTCGAATTTCGGCATGATGTTGAAAGCCATCAAGTCTAACCAGAACCGTCTGAACTATACCGGTATTCACACAAGACCTTACCTGATAGCGGCCTTTGTTATCTCCGGCATGTATGCAGGCCTGGCCGGTTCATTAATGGCTGCCACTGACCCGATCGCCGGTGCAGAGCGGATGCAATGGACAGCGTCAGGTGAAGTGGTGCTGATGACCATACTGGGCGGTGTCGGTACTTTGGTGGGTCCTGTGCTTGGGGCTGGTTTGATCAAATATGCAGAGCAAAAAGTATCGTCTTGGAACGAGGGCATTTTGGAGAACTTCTTCTCCTTCCTGCCCGAGACGTTGCAACACCTGATGACCAATATCGGCGCCCTGTTTGTGGGCGAGGGCTGGCATACCACTTTGGGTCTTATGTTCATGATTATTGTTATCTTCCTTCCAGGGGGCATCATGGAAGGTATTCAACGCATCGCCAAAATTTTCCGACGGAAGCCGGATAACAATCAAACGGGTGCCTCTGCACCACAACCTGCGGAATAGGGGGCCAACATGTCTGTTGCTGAAGATATGGATAATGAACCTGGCAGAAGCTTCCAGAGCGGTGTTGCCAATTCTGTGTTGCACATTGATGATGTTCATAAGAGTTTTGCCGGTCTGCACGCGTTGTCAGATGTTGACCTCGATGTGCGGCAGGGCGAAACCCATGCTATTATCGGCCCCAATGGCGCCGGTAAATCGACCCTTTTGAATGTATGCGTTGGCCGCTTAAAGCCGGATCGCGGTGCCGTTGTTTTTGATGGCACGGTGTTGACTGGCAAACAGCCCCACGAAATCAATCAGCTTGGGGTGGCCCGTGTTTTTCAGACTCCCGAAGTCTTTCCTGATTTGACGGTTTTGGAAAATGTAATGGTGCCTGCGCTGTCCAAACGTGATGGCCATTTTCGTCTGAATCCATTCAAGAGTTTTGGCCGTGAAAAGAACATTCGCGACGAAGCAGTCAGCGTGATTGAGAGCGTTGGATTGAAAGCTCAATTGACCGATCCAGCCTCGGCCATGTCGCGCGGAGACAAACGTCGTCTGGAATTGGCAATGGGACTGATCCAGCATCCGCGTCTGTTGTTGCTGGACGAACCGACAGCTGGAATGGCCCGACATGACACCAATGCAACGATTGAACTGCTGAAGCAGATCAAGGAAGGTGGCATGACCAAGGTCATCATCGAGCATGACATGCATGTTGTGTTTTCGCTGGCGGACCGAATTTCGGTGCTTGCCGGAGGACGGATCATCGCGCAGGGGACTCCTGACGAAATCAAGAATAACCCGAAGGTCAAGGAAGCCTATCTTGGGGAGGAACAGGTATGAGCACGGCAGAAGTAGTGGATTTCGCGCAAGCTTCAAACACAGCGGCTGCCAATGCGGCTGACAACGCTGGTGTAACAACCAGTTCGGATGCTGCCACAGAGTATTTCTCTGTATCTGATTTGAATGCCTTTTATGGCGACAGTTACATCGTTCAGGGAGTCTCCTTCGACGTTAATGAAGGAGAGATTGTCGCGCTGCTGGGGCGCAACGGTGCAGGCAAAACGTCTACCTTGCGAGCCATAGCCCGTGCTGATGAGCCTGAACTTCGCTCTGGTCAGATATTGCTTCAGGGTGAGCCGGTTCATGAAATGGCGTCCTATCAGGCATCGCTGGCGGGCATTGCGCTGGTGCCGGAAGATAGACGGATCATTCCTGGACTAACCGTGGAAGAAAACCTCGATTTGGCTGTTATTGCGGGCGAACGTGGCTGGGAATATGAACGGATTTACAGCCTGTTTCCTCGTCTGAAAGAGCGCCGAAAGCAGGAGGGAACGACGCTTTCTGGTGGCGAACAGCAAATGCTGGCCATCGGTCGTGCGCTTGCCAAGGACTTGAAGCTTCTGCTTTTGGACGAGCCTTATGAGGGTCTCGCGCCCGTCGTGCGCCATGACATTGAAAAGGCGTTGCTGGAAGTCCGCGAAGCGGGCATTACGACCATTATCGTTGAGCAGAACGCTGTTGCCGCCCTCAAAATTTCTGACCGCGCTATCATTCTTGATACTGGCGAAGTTGCGTTCCAGGGCTCTGCAAAGGAAGTGCTGGACGACGAGGCACTGCGCCACGAATATCTGGCGATCTAACTTGCCTTAAACCCGTGGGCCGTTTAGCCACGGCCCATGGTTGCAAAACACACCCCCTATGATGTGATTGTTCTCGGTGCTGGTGGCGCTGGGTTGATGTGTGCGCTGACGGCTGGTCAGCGGGGCTTGCGTGTTCTGGTCATCGATCATGCTAATGCGCCGGGCAAAAAGATCCTGATTTCGGGTGGTGGGCGCTGCAATTTCACCAATACGGGCACCACAGCAAACCGATTCATTTGCGGCAATCCCCATTTTGTCAAATCAGCGCTGGCGCGCTATCAGCCGTCAGACTTTATTGATCTCGTTGAACGTCATAACATTGCCTGGCACGAGAAGACGCTAGGGCAGTTGTTCTGTGACAGCTCCGCCAAGCAGATCGTTCAAATGCTGTTGGATGAGTGCGACAAGGGCAGAGTTGATCTCCGGCTTGGAGAAACAATCGGGCAACTTGATCATCGTGATGGTCAATTCCTGGTTTCGACAGATTCGGGGCTTTGCTCGGCAGCGGCGCTGGTTGTGGCAACCGGTGGACCTTCTATTCCCAAGCTCGGTGCAACCGGGTTTGCCTATGAAATTGCGCGGCAATTCGGGCTGAAGGTGATTGAGCCGCGCCCTGCATTGGTGCCATTCACGTTAAGCGGTGAGGAAGCCTTATTTCGCGATCTTTCGGGGGTTGCAACAGAGACGCTGGTATCGTGCAACAAGCAGCATTTTCGCGAGGCGTCGCTGTTTACCCATAAGGGCCTATCTGGCCCTGCCATGTTGCAGATCTCATCCTACTGGCGACATGGTCAGTCAATTTGCGTGGACTTTCTACCAGACAAGGCATCGGACTGGTTGTTGAGCGAAAAACGCAATTCGCCAAAGGCAACTGTTGGAAATCTTCTCGCGGCTTATCTGCCGAACCGTTTGGCTGATGTTTTGACCGCCAAGCTTGGCTTGCAGCGCAGTCTGTCGGAAACGCCAGATAAGGCGATCAGCGCTGCAGAGCAGCGATTGCGCAGTTGGTCGTTTGAGCCGAATGGTACCGAGGGCTTTGCCAAGGCAGAAGTTACCGTTGGAGGCGTGAGCACGGCCGAGCTGTCTTCCAAGACCCTGGCCGCAAAGAAGGTTGATGGTCTCTATTTCATTGGCGAGGCGGTTGATGTGACCGGATGGTTAGGAGGCTACAATTTCCAATGGGCCTGGGCCAGTGGTGTCGCAGCTGGCGAGGCAGTGGAAATCAAATAGTCAGTTCCGGCATTCACCGCCGCCACTGCTTGCCACCGTCGCTCACCGCTTTCTGCCCTGCTGCTCACCGCCGCCGCTCGCCGCTAGAGCATGTCGTTTTCTTCAAGCACCTTGCGGGCAACACGGAAGCATTCGAGGCTTTGTGGGACGCCGCAGTAAATGCCCACCACATGAATGATGGCGCGGATTTCCTCTTTGGTGACGCCATTGTTGATGGCACCGCGGCAATGGATTTCCCATTCGTGCATTTTGCCCAATGCGCCGATCATCGACAAGTTCATCATCGAGCGGGTTTTCTCGTCGATCACCTCATCGCCCCAACCGAAGCCCCAGCA
Organism: Rhizobiaceae bacterium; assembly: GCA_039969995.1. Lineage (GTDB taxonomy): Bacteria > Pseudomonadota > Alphaproteobacteria > Rhizobiales > Rhizobiaceae > Pseudahrensia. The sequence continues at coordinate 42,833 of JBDVMU010000013.1, read as the reverse complement.
CCATGCGGTCATGGCTTCCTGAAAAGGGCGGGTGAAGTCGTCAGCTGCGGCCAGGTTGTTGTCGACATATTCCTTGCCCAGCGTGGCGCGCCGTTTTTCCAGACCTTTTTCAAAAAATGAAACGTCCATTTGCTTGCTCCCCAATGATTGGCCCACAAGACGGGGCTCTGGTGTAATTGGCTTATTACTTGAAGCCGTGACTGCGTGAATAGGTTGACGCCCGGGCTTGCTGCCAATCTGCCGGCAGCGCGGCCTTGGGCTGATAGATTTCCACTTTCAGCGGATGGCATTGTGCTTCCTCGCTGGAATGGCTGGCGCTGCAATCACCGCCCGGGCAGGCGGAGAGGCCTCCCAGCAAGTCTGTTTCTGCGAAAAACTCCAGATAGTCGCCCTGGCGCACCGGACTGGCCTTCATGAAATATTGCTGTGTGTCGCGGGTGAAGCCAGTGCACATGAAAACGTTCAACACATCATGGACAAGCGGTTCGACTTCAGCAGAAGGCCTTCCTGTATGGGCGGCGAGGGCGCGGGTCAAATTTGAATGACAGCAATAGTGGTATTCGTTGTCGTTGAGCAGGGTGTTTGTATAGGGATCGCAGCGGGTGCCGATGACGTCGTGGACTCCGCCTCCATAGGCGTCGTAGCCATACCAGTCGAGCGTGTCGTCAGTGATTGTGGCAAGCGGGCGCAGATAGGGCAGGTTGCTCCACAGACGGTCACCAGTGCCAACATGGGTTCCGTGCAAGGCGCGGGTTTTGCCGCTGTAGAATCGCTCGTCGAGATTGTTGGCGTTCCATAGGTTGAGATCGCCAACCTGCGGGCCGTCGGGGCAGGTGACGCGGAAGAACTGTCCGGCCTTGACCGAGAAACAGGACGCATCGCGGGGTCCGACCGTAACCTCGTCAATCAGTTCCATTCCCTGTTTCGCCGCATCATAGGGCGCGCGATCAAAGGCCGGGAAAGAGTCGATGGGGTAGCAAACGACGGGCTCGATGTCCTTTAGGGCTTGAGCGTCCTTTGGCGGCTGATGATGGGCTGTCGGTTTCAAGGCGATATCTTTCAGTTTGAAAAAGCTAGGTGCCGCAGTTTGCGGCCCACAGGTCAGGGCAGGGCTTCCAACATCCCCGTTTCTGCCCTACATGAATAGGCAAGATGGATGGCAAATCAATATCTGTATAGGCCTTTGTCGGGAAAGAATTTCAATCAACGGAGCCTTGGAATATGGCGTTAAAGCGCATGGTGATGGAGCTCGGCATGGGCACCGATCTGCAGGGAGAAAACTATACCAAGGCGGCTTGCCGCGCGGTGCATAACGCGCTGCGGCAAAACTCGCTGCATGTTTACGACGCGTTTGGCGTGTCGCGCGATGACATGGTGGTTGAAATCATCATCGGCGCGGCGAAGCCCGTTGAAGTGAATGTCGACGAAGTCTCCAAGATGCTGCCATATGGTTCGCGCAGCGTGCGGGTTGAAGCGGGCGGTATGGATACACCGAAGGAAGATGGCGGCGTAACCGTCATGGCCAATGCGGCAATCATCGTGTTTCTTGATCTGCCAGAGGGCAAGAAGGGGGGAGCGGCAGCATGACCCAACTCAAACGTATTATCCTTGAAATGGGCACTGGCAACGATCTTTACGGTGAAGACTACACCAAGGCTGCAAAACGAGCGGTCCAGGACGCCATTCATCATTCGTCGATCACCTTGTTCAAAAGCCTGGATATTGATCCGATGACCATGCAGATCGAGCTCAATCTGGCCTCTCAGAAGCCTGAAGAAATTGATCTTGACGCGGTTGCCGCTGAACTACCCTACGGCCAGGTGACGCCGAAGGCTATGTTTGGTGGTCTCAATGTGCATGACGATGTCACAGGCCGCACCAGTGTCATCGTCAATGCCGGGATCATCGTGCGCCTTCCCCTCTAGGGATTGTCCTGGAGGGTTAGATTGAATGTGTCGCTGGCGATTGTTTCGCCATTGATCTGGATGTCGAATCCATGTTCACCGGCATAGAAGGTGCGGGTGGTGATCTGTTTCAGAGCAAAGCGTTTGGTCAATGAAACAGACTTGTTGGCAGCAAGGTTCAGGTTTTTCCATTTGTATACCTTTGGAGACGTTCCTCCATTGGCCATGCGGTAGTGGATAACAAAATCAATGACCAGTGGTTGTGCAGCATCTGAGTTGGAGGTCAGGTCCAACTCGAATTCGAGATGTTTGCCGAGCACCACATCAGGGCTCAATATCCGCAACTTGGCAGCAGTGATTTGCGGCTTGCCGTAGCCCAGTGCTGCCAGGGTCGGGGCATGGCCGCGTTTGATGAGTGTGCGGCAGGCATGAGTGACCAGCCGGGTGGTGTTTTTGTCCGCGGTCTTCATCCAGTCGGTGGCCAGGCCGGCAACCAAATCTGGATGATCTTTGGCAATATCGTTGACATTGTTGGCGACGGAACGGCGCACATATTCTTCGTCATCGCTTCGCAGTTTTTCCAACAGGGGCACAAGCGGCTTGGGATCATCGACAAATTGCCCGATCTGCAGGCCCCAGGGCAGTCGGGGACGCGAGCCTTCGGATGCAAAACGGCGCAGGTGAAAATTTCCGCTCAGCGCCCATAGATGCGCCTTGTCCAGGGTTCTGCGCCAATCCTTGATGAAGAACGGCCGGATGGCGAATTCAGCGCTGAAGCGTTTGGTCATTTCGCCCAACACATCAAGGCTGTGGTCGAAGTCGTCCATGCCGAGTTCGGCGACAACATCAGCCATCGGCATTATCGGCCAACCGCGAAGGCCGATCTCATCCATGCCGAGGTCTCCCAACGGAGCGTCCTCAACTGGGTGCAATGCATCGACCATCGTTTTGTACGCACTACGCAAGTCGTCGCCCAATGTTGCAACAAGGGCGTCTTTGATTTGGTTGGACCGTTGTTTGAGTTCCAGCTGTTGCAGCCCGTTGCAGGCTTGGCGGGTGAAAGCGTCAGCGTCGAATGATGGATTGGCGCGGGCCAGATGATCGCCCATTTGAGCGATCATCTTTGGATTGAAATTGTTCTTGAACGGTTTGGGCATGGACCTGCTCTCGATTGAAAACAGGTCCGATTATGGCGTTTAGTTCGTTGCTGACAACGAGGCATCCTGCAGAATGCTGACAGAATCTGTCAGGTTATCATTGGCATTGACCTCAAAAGGCAGTTCACAAAGGGTGCCATTGATAATCTGGTCCCCCTGAACCACCTGAACCCGTTCCCCGATCTCATTTTGGCTGGATACAAGGGCAAAGCCGATGTTCTTCTGCATGCGGGGCGACCAGGTAATGTTGGTCTGATGACCGATCTGCTGACCCTCCTTGTGAATATTCATCCAATAGAAGGAGGCTGAGAGAGGATTAGCCTCCTCCAGCTGAATGCCGAGCAAATGACGTTTGGGCCCTTCTGCAGCAATCTGGCGCAAGGCCCGGATGCCGATGACATCGTCGGCAACGTCGAGATCGACATATTGGCCCATGCGCACCTCAAACGGATTGGTCTGGTCGTCGGTATCGCCACCCCAGGACAACAGCCCGCTTTCAATGCGTTCAATGGCGTTGGGGGTGCCAGGTCCGATGCCGAAAGGTTGGCCAGCTTCCTTGACGATTTGCCAAAGTTGGGCGCCCTGGGAACCGTCCATCAGATAGATTTCGAAGCCACCCTGCTTTGACCAACCCGAACGGGCGACAGCCACAGGAATGCCTTGGATTTCGGTTTCTTGGAACCAGAAGTAGCGCAGTTCGCGCACCCAGTCGCCAAAAATAGATGCAACAACGTCTTCCGCCTTCGGCCCTTGAACGGCGAGAGGGGAGACGTCGGGTTCGGTGACTTCAACGTTTAATCCGCGCTCTTGGGCAACGGCGCGGGCCCAGAACAGGATATTGCTGTCGGCAATCGACAGCCAGTAGCAATTGTCACTGCGTTTCAGCAGAATTGGGTCATTGATGAGCGTGCCTTGATGATTGCAAAGCGCCACATATTTGCCTTGTCCGACCTTGCATTTGCTCAAATCCCGGGGCGACAGGATTTGGGCGAGTGTTACGGCATCGGGACCTTGCAGTTGAATTTGGCGTTCACCGGCTACATCCCACATGGAAACGCCATTGATGAGACGCCAATATTCGGCTTCTGCATCGCCGAAGGACGTTGGCAAAAGCATGTGATTGTAGGTTGTGAAGCCGGCAACGCCATCTTCCACAGTGCTTTGATAAAACGGTGACGGCCGCAGCCGTGTTGTTGGCGTAATCGAAAACATAACTCTACCTCCCAATGGCGCTTGCAAAACGCCAATTCCAACTATCACGGAAGATTGCGAAAAAAATATCGCTCACACGACTCCTGTGGTCGTAGAATTAATGTCGGAAATATCGGTGCAGTCTTGCGTCTCGCAGCCCGCTTGGATAGGTTTGCTGAGTCGGACAGGGATACCGATAGGTTGCGTGCGCGGCGAGACTTAGTCGCCCAAACGAGCGAACGCCCCACCAAATTTCATGAATTTGATATGCCGTGCAGGCACTTACAACCGTTTTTGCCGTTCTGCGCCAAGGGGAATTAGATAATGCTGGACCGTTCGACATCTCGTAAAGGCCGCAATCGCGATGCTTCCAAACCGAAAGGTCGGCAACTGGATGACGTTGCTTTAAAGGACGTGCAACGGCTGTTGGGCGACCGCGAACGCCGACGTGATCTGTTGATCGAGCATTTGCACCTGATCCAGGATGAATTTGGCTGCTTGCAGGCAAAACATATGCATGCATTGGCCGAAGAAATGCGCCTGTCGCAGGTGGAAGTCTACGAAGTAGCTTCGTTTTACGACCATTTCGATGTGGTCAAGGAAGGTGAACCGGTACCTGCGCCACTGACTATTCGGGTTTGCGACTCCGTCGCTTGCATGTTGGCAGGTTGTGAGCAGTTGATCGAACAGTTGGAGAAGAACGTCAATCCGGCTGAAATCCGTGTCATGCGTGCCCCGTGCATGGGTGGATGTGATGTTGCGCCAGCCGCCCGTGTCGGTGACCGGGAAGTTGGTGAGGCAACCGCAGCGAAACTGATGAATTACGCCACCACTGGCCAGACCAAGCCGATGAAACCAACTCATAAGAAGCTCGATGCCTATCGTGATGAGGGTGGTTATGGGGCTTGGGATCGTGTCAAAAGCGGTGAACTATCCGGCGATGCCATTATCGAGATGCTCTCCGATGCCGGCCTGCGTGGCCTCGGCGGTGCCGGGTTCCCAACCGGGCGCAAGTGGAGCTTTGTACGGGGCTATGAAGGGCCACGCCTGATGACCATCAATGGTGATGAGGGTGAACCGGGTACTTTCAAAGACCGCTATTATCTGGAACGCAATCCGCACGCGATGTTTGAAGGTGCTTTGATCGGCGCTCACGTTGTTGGGGCGCAGCGTTGCTACGTTTATATGCGCGATGAATATCCCGCCGTATTGGCTATCCTGCGCGACGAGATCGCTGCAATTGAAGCTGCCGGTATCACTGAGCCCGGTTTCTTTGAGCTGCGCCGTGGTGCGGGCGCCTATATCTGCGGTGAAGAAAGCGCGATGCTGGAAAGCATTGAAGGCAAGCGCGGCCTGCCAAGACATCGCCCACCCTATATTGCCGAAGTTGGCCTGTTTGGCCGTCCGACACTCAACAACAATGTTGAGACGCTTTACTGGGTGCCGAGCATTCTGGAAAAAGGCGTCGAATGGTTTGCCTCGCAAGGCAAGGAAGGCCATCCCGGGATGCGTTCTTGGAGCATCTCTGGTCGGGTTAAAAATCCCGGCGTGATTGTCGCCCCTGCGGGCGTTACAATGAACGAATTGATCAACGACTATTGCGGTGGCATGGCCGATGGACATGCATTCAAGGCCTATCTGCCCGGTGGTGCATCTGGTGGTATTCTGCCAGCCAGCAAGGGTGATGTGCCGCTGGACTTTGGTGGCGAATTGGCTGAACTGGGCTCGTTTGTCGGCTCCCATGCAATCGTCGTCTTTTCCGACAAGGACAATATCAAGGACGCCGCACTCAACCTGCTCGACTTCTTCACGCATGAAAGCTGCGGCCAGTGCACACCTTGCCGAGGCGGTACGGAAAAGATGGGCAAATTGCTGCGCCAGCCTGGCAAGCTTGATGAAGATACGATCCGTGACCTTGAGCAGGTGATGCGTGATGCGTCGATTTGTGGCCTTGGACAGGCAGCCCCTAATCCGATCAACCATCTTCTGGTGCACTTCCGGGACGATCTTTGATGGTTGAGCTGTTTCTCCTCACATTGCTGGCAACTGTTGCTGCTCAGCTCGCGCCGGGGCCAAATTTTTTGGCAGTGGCGTCTGCTGCGTTAGGGCAGGGCAGGCTGGCTGGCATGGCCGTTGCCGCTGGTGTCGCATGTGGGGTGTTTTTCTGGGTGATCCTGGTTGCCTTCGGCCTTGGCAGCCTTCTGGAGTTGGTTCCATCGGCTCTGACAGCGCTGAAGATCGCAGGTGGCCTTTACCTGTTGTATCTCGGGATCCGCGGTCTCAACGCTGCAATCAATGGCGAGGCGGTCACGCTGGCTGTCGACAAAAAACACCATGACCTGCGTCGCAACTGGCTAACCGGGGTTCTTGTTGTTGTGACCAACCCAAAGGCCGCGTTGATGTGGATCGCCATGGCGACAATCCTGTTTGCTGGCGGCGGCACATGGGTGCATGTGCTGCTGTTCGGTCCGATTGGCGCTGCATCGGCAATGGCGGTTTACGGGCTCTATGCCTGGTTGTTCTCGACCAATGTGGCGGTGCGAGGTTTTCAGCGGTTCAGCCGCGTATTTGAATATTCGTTCGCCAGCCTGTTCGGCTTGTTTGGCGGAAAACTCCTGTGGGACGGCGTCAAGGAGCTCAGAGCATGACTTTGGCAAAGCCCACCGTGCAAGTTGATAATGAACGCTGTTGCGTGACCCGCTGGGACTTTGCACCGGGAGCTGAAACTGGAGAGCACGTTCATGGCCACGACTATTGCGTCGTCCCGATGCTGGATGGCGTGCTGAAAATTGTCGAGCCTAATGGCACCGAAAACCTGGCTGAAATGAAGGCTGGGCAATCCTATTACCGGCCCAAAGGCGTCCATCACAACGTGATCAATGCCAATGATTTTGATTTCGCTTTCGTGGAGGTCGAAATCAAATGACAACAGAGCTTGTGTCATATTTGCCGTTTCTTTTCGCTGGCTATTTTGCGATGAGCCTTGGGCTGGTGAGTCCGGGCCCCAACATCCTGGCAATAGTGGGGACATCCATGTCGGCCTCGCGTCGTGCCGGCGTAATGATGGCATGTGGGGTGTCTACCGGCAGTATCATATGGGCTACTTTGGCGGTCGGTGGTGTGACGGCTCTGATGGCGGCCTATGCGCCAATTGCCTTTGCGCTCAAGGTTGCAGGTGGCCTGTATTTCATCTGGCTTGGGATCAAATATGTGAAGGCCGGTGTGAAGAAAACGGATTCATTTCAAATGACTGAATCAGGAACTTCAAGTGATCTGCAATATTTCGGGCGCGGCCTGTTGATTCAGATGACCAACCCGAAAGCCATATTGAGCTGGGTGGCGATGATCTCCATCGTGTCCAATCCTGGTGCGCCGATTTGGGTGCTGGGGCTTTATATTCTGGGCTGTTCTATTCTGGCATTTGCTGGTCACATTACATGGGCGGTGTTGTTTTCAACCAATGCCGCGCTGCGCGGTTACGACCGCTTCAAACGTCAAATCAACGCCACACTGGGCGCAATTTTCGGCTTTATCGGCGCTAGTCTGCTGGTCAATGCATTTAAAACGGGGACGAAATCCGCATGAGTGACGCAATCAAATTTACCCTTGATGGCAAGGAAGTTTCCGCCTCCGCAGACGAGACCATCTGGCAGGTGGCCAAGCGTGAAGGAACTCGAATTCCTCACCTGTGCCATCTCGACAAGCCAGGCTACCGCAGCGACGGCAATTGCCGCGCCTGCATGGTTGAAGTTGAGGGGGAGCGGGTTCTTGCCGCATCGTGTCAGCGCAAAGTGTCTGACGGTCTTGTCGTCAAGACCGATACGGAACGCGCCGACAAGTCCCGCAAAATGGTTTTCGAAATGCTTGCTGCCGATATGCGCCAACCTGATGAAAGTCCGGACGATCAGTCTTCGTTCTGGCAATGGGCGGGTGAGTTTGGCATTTCAGGCAGCGAACGCCTTCCATCGAAATTTGACGGAGCTGAAGATCACGGAAGCGAAGTCAGCCCTGGCATCCACGATATTTCCAACCCAGCCATTGCGGTCAATCTCGACGCCTGCATTGCATGTAACTTGTGTGTGCGCGCCTGCCGCGAGGTTCAGGTCAATGACGTGCTGGGCATGGCTGACCGTGGCCACCACGCAATCCCTGTCTTCGACATTCACGACCCAATGGGTCTGTCGACCTGCGTTACTTGCGGTGAATGTGTTCAGGCCTGTCCGACTGGAGCGCTGTTTGAAAAGTCGCTGATGGATTCAGACGGCAAGAAACGGGTGGTTGAAGATTTCGATCAGGCCACCGATTCCGTTTGTCCGTTCTGCGGTGTCGGTTGTCAAACAACAGTTTACACCAAGGATGAAAAGATCGTTTTGGTTGACGGTCGCGATGGCCCTGCCAACAACAACCGCCTGTGCGTCAAAGGCCGGTTTGGCTATGACTATGCGATGTCCAAGGAACGGCTGACCAAGCCGTTGATCCGCCGTGACGATGCGCCCAAGCAGGCGGACATTGATATGCGTTTCATGGAAGTTTCGGACATTTTCCGTGAGGCGACATGGGAAGAAGCCATGGACCATGCGGCTGCTGGTTTGAACAAAGTTCGTGATGAAAAGGGCGGCAACGCGCTCGCCGGATTTGGTTCTGCGAAAGGATCCAATGAAGAGGCCTATCTGTTCCAGAAACTGATCCGTCAGGGATTTGGTACCAACAATGTCGACCATTGCACCCGCCTTTGCCATGCCTCGTCGGTATCTGCATTGCTTGAAGGCGTTGGGTCCGGCGCGGTTTCCGCTCCCTTCACCGATGCGCTGAAATCTGACTGCGTTATTGTTATCGGAGCCCGGCCAACGACCAATCATCCAGTTGCTGCGACCTATTTCAAACAGGCCGTAAAAAATGGTACCAAACTGGTGATCATGGACCCGCGCGGACAGGACATGATGCGCCATGCCGAACATTCCCTGCGCTTCAAGCCAGGCACCGATGTCGCCATGCTGAATGCGATGATCCATACGATCATCGACGAAGAGCTCTATGATTCCCAATATATTCAGGCCAATGCCACTGGTTTTGAAGCGCTCAAGGAGAAGGTGAAAGAATTCTCACCTGACGCCATGGCCGAAGTTTGCGGTATTGATGCTGACAAACTGCGGGCCGTAGCGCGTCTCTACGCGACCTCCGAGCGATCCATCATATTCTGGGGCATGGGCGTCTCTCAACATACCCATGGCACCGATAACTCACGCTGCCTGATTGCGCTGGCGTTGATCACCGGTCATGTCGGTCGTCCCGGCACCGGTCTGCATCCGTTGCGTGGTCAAAACAACGTGCAAGGTGCTTCAGATGCAGGTCTGATCCCAATGTTCTTCCCTGATTACCGTTCGGTTGAGAGCGGCGATATTCGCGGTCAGATGGAGGACTTTTGGGGCCGTTCGCTCGACCCGGTAAAAGGTCTGACTGTGGTCGAGATTGTTGATGCGATCCATGATGGCTCGATCAACGGCATGTATGTGATGGGTGAAAACCCCGCCATGTCCGACCCGGATCAGTTGCACGCACGCGGCGCTCTGGCCAAGTTGGATCATCTGGTGGTGCAGGACATCTTCCTCACCGAAACAGCCTGGCACGCTGACGTGGTGTTGCCGGCCTCTGTTCATGCTGAAAAGCTAGGCACCTACTCCAACACCAACAGACAGGTGCAGATTGGTCGTCCGGCTTTGCCGCTGCCTGGTGATGCCCGCCTTGACTGGGAAATCATTGTAGATCTCGCCAACCGCTGTGGCCTCGACTGGAACTATGCCGATGTTCGGGCGGTCTATGAAGAAATGCGCCAGGTCATGGCTTCGCTGAACTATATGCCCTGGGAGCGGCTGGAAGCAGAAGGTTCAGTTACCTATCCGGTGAAAGAAGAAGGTGCCGAAGGTGAAGCTGTGGTGTTCACGGACGGCTTTCCAACACCAGATGGTCGCGGCCGGATCGTGCCCGCAGACTTGCGTGCCCCCGATGAAGTGCCTGACGACGCGTATCCAATGGTTCTGACCACTGGCCGTGTTCTGGAGCACTGGCATACTGGTGCCATGACCCGCCGAGCCGATGTGCTTGATGATCTGGAACCGGAAGGTTTCGCCGCGATGAACCCGCGTGAGATTGCCAAGCAGGGATTGGAAGCTGGTCAGATGATAACTGTCTCGACCCGTCGCGGCACCATCGATGCTCTTCTGCGTTCTGACCGCGAAGTCGCCGACGGCATGGTCTTCATTCCATTCTGCTTCAACGAAAGTCCGGCAAACCGCCTGACCAATCCGATGCTCGATCCCTATGGCAAGATCCCGGAGTTTAAATTCTGCGCCGCCAAAGTCGAAGCACTTGTTCAACAGGAAGCCGCCGAATAGCGGCTTTCGAGTTTGACTGTCAGCCAGGCCCTTGCACTGGCCGGATAGTCAGGTTCAAATTGTGCCCAATACTCCGGCAGGAATGAAGGGAGATTGGGTTGTGAGTGCGAAGCCGTATTGTGTTTGGACAATTGCCAAACTGGCCGTGATAGGCGTTTTGGCAACTACGGCTGCTCATTCGGTGCAAGCGAAGTGTTACACGTATCAAACGTCCAAGCAGCAATTCAAAAGGGCAGAACTGGCTCTGTCGCGCCACCTGCAGACGGCACTCATCTGCGAACCTTATTTGGGTGACGCTCATATTGCGTCATCGCAGGCGCTCAGTGCCAGGCTGTTGATGACCATCGGCCTGAACCCGGTTCAGATCAGCGTCGAGAACGCCAAGGCCAAGGCTAAGGCGAGGCACTTGTCTTCGCGCTACAAAAATCAATATGAGGCTATGGAGAATGCAGAAGCAGTCAGGTCCTGCACCAGGCGGCTCCAAACAACGTATCGAGATGCCGATGGCAAGGTAACGGACTATCTGGAACGGGTCTGCGGTTCCTAATTTGACGCCTGGCGAATATCGAATTCGCCAGGCACCGATTTCAATTGAGATACCTGCTGGAACAGGCCTGCATTGCTTTCAGTTAAAGCTGCAATTGATAACTGGCTGGCACGTAGTGGAATCCATTGCCGCGGGTTTCGACATAGCCGAGCGCAGGGAAGGGCAGGTGATAGCCGATTACCGGAATGCGGTCAGCAGCAGCCATGCCCAGTATCTTGCGTCTGGAGGCCGCTGCAGCTGCCTTATCGGCATCGAAACGAACTTCCCAGTCAGGATAAGCCAACGACCAGACATAGTGATTGGCCAGATCTGCCAGCAACATCAACTGCTGGCCATTGCTTTCCAGACGAAAGCACATGTGGCCGGGTGTATGGCCGTGCGCATCAACTGCAGTAATGCCGGAAGCAACAGAATCACCACCTTTGACGAAGGTCATCTTGTCGGCCAGTGGCATGACGTTGCTGATCATCAATTTGCCAATGCGGTTGTCAGCGCCCTTGGGTGACCAGAAGTCATATTCCTTCGACCCGGTAACATAACGTGCATTCGGGAAGGTTGGCTTGCCACCCATCATCAGCCCGCCAATGTGGTCGGGATGCATGTGGGTGATCACCACGACGTCAATCTGATCGGCCGAGTATCCGGCGCTGGCCAGTGCTGCCAGAACACCAGGCGTTTCGCCACCAAGGCCTGCATCGAACAGAACCAGTTCGGAACCGGTATTCACCACTGTTGGAGTGAAAAAGAACTTGGCGACATCGGTGGGCAGGAAGTTTTCCTTAGAGACTTTTTCAAATTCCGACTTTTCGACATTCATCGCGAACGTGCCCTGTGGGTCGCCAGGAAAGGTGCGGCTGCCCGCCAAAAGTGTGGTGACGTCGAATTCGCCCAGTTTGAAGCGGGCATGAACGGCAATGTCAGGGCCTTTCATCTCAGCTGCGGCGTTGGCGATGTTTACCGAAACCGGGGCAGCCGCTGCCACGAGCCCGGCGGCGGAACCTAAAATTGCATTGCGGCGGGATATAATGACTTCAGACATGATCTACTCCTTGGAGTTGGGGGGAAATATCGATAATATGGCTAAAAGTATCGAAATCTAGATAAAATGGATAGGCCATTTGTCAATTCCGCGTCATTAGGTCGCGAGGATCCGTGCAGGCCGAAAGCGTTGAGACCGACGACACAAAGTGAATGGAAGCTAACACATATTTAAGTTGACTTTTATAGTCGTGTTTATCAATTCTTGGTCAAACAGTTTCGTCGTTTCTGATCAATATCAGCTTCGGCCCAGCGAACAGAAAGAATCCATGAAGCCATTCACCTGCAAAAAGAACTTGCCGCGCTTGTTGACCGTCAAGAGTGCTGAATTTCTAACCCCCAATATGCGCCGCATCACCTTTGCTGGTCCGGAACTTGAGGGCATTCCGCAAGACCGGGCAGGGGGCAATTGCAAAATTATGATTCCGGAGCCGGATGAACCGCTTGATGCTTTCAAAGACCGGTTGGAGAACGGACCGGCACCGGCGCGGCGCACGTTCACGGTGCGTGCCACCCGCAGCGATCCGCTCGAAATGGACATTGATTTTGTTGCCCATGGCAAAAAGGGGCCAGCCTCCCGTTGGGCTCTGGAGGCCAAGCCTGGTTCGTATCTTGGTTTCGCAGGTCCCAGCACATCTAAGGTGGCCGAGTTTTTTGGTGACTGGTATCTGATTGCTGCCGATCCATCGGCCCTTCCGGTTGCTTCTGCAGCCCTAGAGGCCATGCCAAACGATGCGAAGGGCATCGCCATTTTCGAAGTCACCCATGAGGATGACAGGCAAATCCTTAAGGCACCCGAAGGCATTCACATTCACTGGCTGGTGCATCCGGACCCCAAACAGCCTTCGCAGGCACAGGAGCAGCTCATTCGGTCATTGGATTGGCCATCAGGCCGGGTTCAGACCTGCATTGCCGGCGAAAGCGGCGTCATTCGTTCGCTGCGTGCCTTCCTGCATCAGGAGAAGGAACTGCCGCGCGGTGACACATACATTTCCGGTTACTGGAAGATTGGCCTTGTCGAAGACCAGCATCAGGCTGAAAAGAGGGCGGAGGGGTAGGCATAAAACCGCCTCTGAACCTTTCGGCTAAGCGAAGCTGGACTTGATGTGGTAATAAAGCCGTCCGAGTAATTCTCTCATCACGCGTGTGTTTCCCGACAGAGCGCCAGCTTGCGGCACCAGATGCATGAGATTGAATTCAACTGCCTGGGATTTGAAATCAACTGGAAAGGGATCGATCCTTAAGTCCTGCTGAGCAAATAGCGGTTGCGCCCGCGGCATATGGAAGGCTGACGTCACCAAAATCGTGCGTTGGCCGGAAGAGAGAAGCTCGGCAACGGCTTTGGCCTCATCGCTGGTGTTTTCAACCTTTCGGGTAAGCAAGATTTTGTCCTGGTCGATCCCTCGATCAATGGCAAATTCCGCTAGAATCTCGCCTTCTGGGCGCCCCTTGGACCACAGCAGAAAGCCGCGTGTGAATATCAGCTTTTGTGCCTTACCTGCTTTCATCAGGCGGATACCGGCCTCATATCGATCAACGGCACCGTTGAATTCGTAGCTGAGTTTGCCTTCCATTTCAGAAATGGTCTCGACCATTCCGCTCAACACTACAATTGCGTCAGCAGGTTCAACAGTGTCGACAGGACGGAGCACTTGCCCCTTTTCAAGATATTGTTGGCCCATCTGCGCAAGCATGGGGTTGGACCCAACCAGCAAGACGACCATGGCCAGGCCAATTGGCCACAGACGACGTGACAGCAGCGCAATGACCATCAAAAACAGTGTGATCGCTAGCGGGCTGACCAATGCTGGCAGCAGTTTGTGAAGCAAGATCATTGTGTCCCAGACCTGATGTGGCGTTTGGTTTTTTTCGGAGCCTCGTCCTAGGCGAGAAAACTGTTTTTGCACAGGGTTGACGGCTATTTCGCAAGCCAAAGGTTGATTGCGCATCACCAACAAAAAAGGCCGAGTGGTTGTCCACCCGGCCTTCTAATCAATTATTCGATTTCGCTTACAGCGAGTAGTACATGTCGAATTCGACAGGATGCGGTGTGTGCTCGTAGCGGATGTTTTCTTCTTCTTTCAGTTCGATATAGGCCTCGATCTGATCTTCCGTGAAGACACCGCCTTCGGTCAGGAACTTCATGTCCTTGCGGCATGCTTCCATTGCTTCGCGCAGTGAACCACAAACGGTTGGGATCTTTTTGAGCTGCTTTGGTGGCAGATCATAAAGGTCTTTATCCATTGGGTCGCCAGGATGGATCTTGTTCTTGATGCCGTCCAGACCAGCCATCAGCATGGCAGCGAAAGCCAGGTATGGGTTGGCCATTGGATCCGGGAAGCGAACTTCCATGCGCTTGCCTTTTGGCGAAGCAACATGCGGGATACGGCAGGAAGCCGAGCGGTTCTTGGCAGAGTAAGCCAGCAAAACAGGAGCCTCAAAGCCAGGGACCAGACGCTTGTAGGAGTTGGTTGATGGGTTGGTGAACATGTTCAGCGCTTTAGCGTGCTTGATGATACCGCCAATGTAGAACAGGCAGGTCTCAGACAGGCCAGCATACTGGTCGCCAGCAAACAATGGCTTGCCGTCGCGCCAAAGCGACTGGTGCACGTGCATGCCGGTGCCGTTGTCGCCATAGACTGGCTTCGGCATGAAGGTTGCGGTCTTGCCATAAGCATGAGCAACGTTTTGAACAGCATATTTGTAGAGCTGCACTTCGTCAGCCTTGCGGGTCAGGGTGTTGAACAGCATGGAAAGCTCGTGCTGAGCAGCAGCAACCTCGTGGTGATGCTTTTCAACGGCAACGCCCATCTTACCCAGTGTGGTCAGCATTTCGGAGCGGATGTCCTGGGCGCTGTCGACAGGGTTGACGGGGAAGTAGCCGCCTTTGATGCGTGGGCGATGGCCCATATTGCCGGAATCGTATTCGGCATCGGTGTTGATTGGCAGTTCGTCGCTGTCGAGTTCAAAACCAACTTTGTATGGGTCAGCAGAGAAACGCACATCATCGAAGATGAAGAATTCTGGCTCTGGTCCGAAATAGGCTGTGTCGCCGAAGCCGCCGGATTTGACATATGCTTCTGCGCGTTTGGCTGTCATGCGTGGATCGCGCTCATAGCCTTCGCCTGTGTCGGGCTCGAGAATGTCGCAAAAGATCGCCATGGTGGAGTGTGCGTAGAACGGATCCATGTAGGATGTTTCTAGATCTGGCATCAGGACCATGTCTGAGTCGTTGATGGCTTTCCAGCCTTCGATGGAGGAGCCGTCGAACATTGCGCCATCTGCAAACAGGTCTTCGTCAACCTGGCTTGTGTGAATGGTCACGTGCTGCATCTTACCGCGTGGGTCTGTGAAACGCAGGTCGAGATACTCGACGTCGTTGTCCTTCATGTTTTTCAAAAGATCGTTGGCAGTAGTCATAGTCGTCCTTCCTGATGGAATGCCTTGCGGCTTGATATTTGTGGATTAAACAGCTTCCGCGCCGGTCTCACCGGTACGAATGCGAATGGCTTGTTCGATGGGGGAGACGAAGATTTTTCCGTCGCCAATGCGGCCTGTTTCTGCGGCCTTGCGAATGGCTTCAATGGCGTCTTCGACCTGGTCGTCATTGACGACGACTTCGATTTTGACCTTGGGCAGAAAGTCGATGACATATTCTGCGCCGCGATAGAGCTCGGTGTGGCCCTTCTGGCGACCGAAGCCTTTTGCTTCCAGCACAGTAATCCCCTGTAGACCAACTTCCTGGAGGGCCTCTTTCACTTCATCGAGCTTGAATGGTTTGATGATTGCTTCAATCTTTTTCACGCAGTCGGATCCTTTGTCCATTGCGACCTTGGCGGGCCGCTTGGGTTTGTGGGACAATCGCGTTGTTACTGGTGCATCTGATGTGGGTCTGCTGACCCGACCTCTCGCACCCTTGCGATTAAATGTCATGATGCAGGATATGTGCCAGTTTTTGTGGATCTCATAGATGCACGGCATTTTGCCTTATTTCGGGGCAGTTAGCTACATGGTGCAACCCAGTTGCCTCGAATTTCGCACTTCCTCCCTGATGATTTGTCTAATTTATCGGCAATATGATGAATTTTTAAGCATAATTGCTGGGTGGAAAGATGTTTAGTGGTTCTGATCCCGTCAACCGGGAGGAGGAAGGTGGCGTTGATGATGTTGATGGCGCGTTAGTGATGCAGGTGGGCGAGGAACGGCTATTTGGAGCTGGTGATTGCGAGATATGTTGGTCGATTGACACCGAAGATGGCTTGCCAAAGCGCATGATATCGGGCAGATGACGGCGGCTTACACTGTGCGGGTGTGGCGGAACTGGTAGACGCGCCAGATTTAGGTTCTGGTATCGAGAGATGTGGGGGTTCGAGTCCCTTCACCCGCACCAATATTCAGATTTTCCATTGTTTTGACGATCCAAACGCGTGAGAAACCTAATTGCTTTTTTGACTAGCTTTCTAGATGCCATCTAGTAGACTTTCAAAATGTTACGTTTGGACTATTGTGGTTATCTGTTTAATGGAACCGAGCGGGCTATTACCTTTGGGCTGCGTGATCAATATTCGACTCCTTTGACACTGATTGGGTTTAGAAAACATGTTGAAGCGAATATTTCTTGTTTGTTGCGGCCTTTTCGTTGCTGGTCTGATTTACTCGTTTCTCGCACTGCAGGTAAACAATGAAATCACGCCTGAAGACACAGAAGCCATAGGCACTTTAGCCGTCCAGGAAATTTGTGGAGTTGAGGCCAAGAGCTACGCAGATGAGCTTGCCTGCATCGTCGCTATTCAGGGCGCAGTGCAAGCAATTGGTACAGAACGGTGCACAGATAAAAAAGACTCTGTAGAGCCCGGTGAATTCTTAAAAAGAGGCTATGGATGCTGTAATGACCGAGCACGCTTTATTGAAAAAGCGGCACGTCACTACGGTTTCGAAACGCGCCACGTCTTTTTGATAGAGCCCAAATGGGGCGCATGGAGCAATGCTTTGCCATTGGGACAGGGCTCCCACGCAACATCTGAGGTCAAGACGTCGCGCGGTTGGCTCGGCGTTGATGCGAATCATCCCTTTATTCTGGTGGATCAAAACAACCATCCGCTTACCTACATTCTTGCAATGGATAAACCGGGAGAACTTGGCATGGAACCCCTAGGCTTTTACTCACAAGAGCTGGATATTATCTACGGTTTGTACTCAAGGCACGGAAATTTTCATGGCACCAACTTTCCGGGGCCGGAATTTGTAATTTCAGAGGTCTTTTACAATTTATACGGAGGTTAGGTTCCTTGGTTCTCACTCTCCGATTCGTTGGCAGAGCCTTCAGGGCGCTGAATATCGTGGATGAATTCAGCCGATAATGTCTGGCCATTCGTGTGAAACGCAAACTGAACTCAACGGATGTAACGGACTTGCTGACGGACCTCTTCACCTTGCGTGGTGTGCCCAGTTACATTCGGTCGGATAACGGTCCTGAGTTCGTCGCCGAAGCCGTGAGGAAATGGATTGGTGCTGTTGGTGCACAAACCGCCTATATCGACAGCTTCAACGCCCGTCTCAGGGACGAACTGCTGAACGGCGAAATCTTCTATTCATTGAAGGAAGCCCAAATCATCATCTAGCAATGGCGGCAGCACCATAACACCAAACGCCCTCACAGTGCCTTGAGCTACAGGCCCCCTGCACCCGAAACCATCATCCCATTGCAGCAAAGGCCAATCATGAACTAACATTCACCCCGGACCAATCGAATAAGGCAGGTCAGGATAGTCAAGGAGGCTAACATTATATATGAGGGACCGAATGTCGCTGGGTTCAGCACAATAATCTTATTTTCCGGATAGTCGATGACTGCGATGAATAAAAAAAATGTAAATAGAATAATGGACCTATTGGTATGTCCGGCAACAAAAGCATTGGGAAAAGGAGAAGTCCCCCTAAATTACGGTGAAGGTGAACTTACTTGTGGAAAATACTCCTACCCAATTACTAAGTTTGGGATACCCAACTTACGTCTCCCATTTGATCAAGAAGAGTTCACTTCTTACGATGACATACTGGGTGACTTTAAGGCTGATACTCCCAATGTAGAGGTGGTGCTCGAGGTAAATGGTTTGCGAGAGCAGAATGTAAGAGACAAAATTGTGCTATTGGGTGGGACCGGGTCTGGAACAGATATTGAGTGGATTTTAAGTCTAAGCCCAAAAATACTTGTATGCCTAGACTATAGTCATCACATAGAAAACATCGCAAAAGCGTATTCACATCAAGAAAATATTGCCTTTGTTGTAGCAGATATTTGTGACCTGCCGTTTCGATCGAACGTTTTTGATTTGATCGTATCGCAAGGTATAATACAACATACAAGGTCTCCTGAACTTGCGTTTTCAGAGAAAGTAAGGGCACTTTCGCCCATGGGAATCTTAAGTGTTGGAAATTTATATTCTAAGAATCGGCATAATAACTATGTTGCCATGTACCGTCATAAATATCTCTTACATGAAATGGATAGAGAAAGCGCTAAAAAGTTCATTAGACGAAATTCAAAATTTTATTATTGGATGGCAAAAATTGGAATGGCACGCTTTCATAGGCGTTTTCACTTCCCGGGTGTATTGCATTTTGCCAGCGTTGAGACCAGGTCGGTTGTGTATCACTATAACAATGCAACGGACTTTTACATGGTAAAATATAGACACCTGACGTCCGCCGAGGAAGTAAGATTCTGGAGTGCCCGACTTGACGTAGAGGTCTTTAGGTCTTCTAAGGGGTTTCGTATTACAAAGCCAAAAGACACTATTTAGACCCTTTTCAATCAATGGCAAAGCGAACCAGCACAAGCTTAACCTGCTTGTGCTTAACAGGCCTACTGTGAGCTGAACACACGCAACAACCTGAGCCGCCCCGGGATTTCCGGAGGCTGTATAGTTTAAATTATGCTGCCATTTTTGTTCCTTCAGCATTTCGTAGAAGTTCCGTTTGGCCTCAGCGGGCGGAATATTGCCGATGGGTTCTAGTATGCGGCGATTGTTGAACCAGTCGACCCATTCCAGTGTTGCGAATTCCACGGCCTCGAATTCGCCAAGGTCCATGTTGGTGGATGACCTCCGCCTTGAAAAGCCCGTTGATGGTTTCCGCGAGTGCATTTTCATAGCTGTCACCAACACTCCCGACTGAAGCTTTGATACCAGACTCCGCGAGACGTTCTGTGTATATTATTGACACATATTGCGCCCCGCGGTCGCTATGGTGAACCAGCCCGCCATGATGCATTGGACAGCGGTCAAGCAGAGCCTGTTCCAAAGCATTGAGAACAAAGTCTGCATGGGCCGTCCGACTAGCGTGCCATCCGACAATGCGTCGGGCATAGACGTCGATGACGAACGCCACATCACAAAGCCGCGCCAGGTCGCCAGATAGGTGAAATCGGAAACCCACAGTCTGTTGGGTGCCGGGGCATTGAATTGTCGATGGACGTGATCATGCGGACACGGTTCGGCCGTGTTGGAGATCGTTTTCTTCACGGGTTTGCCACAATTAACACGCTGTAATCCCAAAGCCCTCATCAACCGTTCAAATGTATAACGGGCAACATTAAAGCCCTCGCGCTGCAGCTGCCACCATACCTTATGTGCGCCATAGACCTCATAGTTGGCTTTGAACACGCGCCTGATCTCAGGCTTTAGCAGTAAATCCCGCTTGACCCGTGCAGACAATCTGGACGGATCAGCGCGCTATTCCGCGTGGCAGTGATAAGTAGATGGGGCAATCGGCAATACTTTGCAGATTGGCTCGACCGCCCATTCAAACGATGAACGCGATCATCGTTTGAATGGGCGGTCGAGCTTCACCAGGGCAAAATATGCAGAAGCCTTGCGCAATATCTCTTTGGCTTGCCGAAGCTCTCGGTTCTCATGCTCCAAGGCCTTCATGTTGTCGACCTTATCAGTCGGGACACCAGCACGTTTGCCACTGCTAACCTCAGTCTTCTTGACCCATTAATTCAGCGTTTGGGCGGTGCAGCCAATCTTGCCAGCAATCGACGTGATTACTGCCCAACGGGAGCGGTGTTCGCCTTCGTGGTCCAAAACCATCCGCACCGCTCGGGTACGAACTTCTGGTGAAAACTTGTTCGTTGTTTTGCTTATCATGCTCTATCCTACTCATGAGTTAGAGCCTTCGGCAAACAACGGGCGGTTCAACCTTTCTCTGACGACAGGACGGTAATTCCCCTTTAGTCAGAGTGCGATAGTGGAATTTGTGCTGCTTGCTTGAGTTTCTGTGCTGGTGTCGTTCCTCCTATTCCCATGTTTGGCCATTCGCTGTTGTGTGTCCTGAGCCACCGGATGGCGTGATCCTGAATATACTCCAATGCGTCGAAGAAATATCAGCTAAGCAATTTCTGACAAACTGTTCGATTATGGCGCTCGACCTGAGTATTTTGTTGTGGGTTGACCTCGCGACGAAGACGACGCAGCTCATCTCGCTCTTTGCTTGTTAGTCCGTTGGATCATCGCAATCCTCTATCTCAACCTGCTTGATCCAGCCATGAATAGGGGTTGCACAGGGCTCAAAAGGTGGGCCCACATTCTACTACAAATACAAAGAGTTTGACGGCACGGAGGTTTCCGATGCTCGTAAGCTCAAGGCTTTGGAAGAAAAGAATGGAAAGTTGAAGATATTGTTGGCCAATCAATCCCGCGCGTAAACATCCTCATAGCGCACGATATCGTCTTCGCCGAGATAGCTGCCGGTCTGAACCTCAATGAGTATCATCGGCACCTTGCCTGGGTTGGCCATACGATGAACCGCGCCGAGTGGCACGTAGATTGACTGGTTCTCGCTGACCAGTTTGACTTCACTATCGATCGTCACCTCTGCGGTTCCTTGAACAACAATCCAGTGTTCCGCCCGGTGATGGTGGGACTGCAGAGACAGCGCGGCACCCGGTTGAACGACAATGCGCTTCACCTGGAACCGCTCGCCCATAACCAGGCTGTCGAAAAATCCCCAGGGGCGGTGATCGCGGGGAAAGGATTCTGCCTGATGGGCCTGCTTTGCCTTCAATTGATCAACAACCTGCTTGACGTCCTGCGCCCGGGACGTGTCTGCCACCAACACCGCATCTGGCATTGCAACGGCAATGATGTTTTCAAGTCCAAGACCAACCATCTGTAGGCCATCATCTTCCGAGCGCAACAATGTGTTGGAGCAATCAATGGCCGTGGTGTTGCCGAATGCAGCTACGCCGCGTTCATCCTGTTTGGTTTCCCG
Source organism: Rhizobiaceae bacterium (assembly GCA_039969995.1). Taxonomy (GTDB): domain Bacteria; phylum Pseudomonadota; class Alphaproteobacteria; order Rhizobiales; family Rhizobiaceae; genus Pseudahrensia. Next base: position 21,331 of record JBDVMU010000013.1, on the reverse strand, counting down.
CCAAACAGCATCCCAGCCGCCCAGGTCCGACCATCCGCCTGAGAAGGGGACAACCACCAAATTGTCGGCCTTTTCCATCACGGCATAGTCGATGGAAATGCCCTCTGCGCCTGACCAAGGTTTTGGGGCGAGACGCAGGAAACCGAGATCTGTCTTGGCGAGATTTACGGCAGCAGTAACTGGCTCAACCATCTCTGGCTGATGTTGGTTGAAGGCCGCCAAAATAGCCTTTGTGGAGAACAGGAATATTCCGGCGTTCCACATGAAATTGCCAGCAGCCAACATTTCTTCCGCTCGTTGGGCATTGGGTTTTTCTACAAAGCGCATCAAATCGATGGGATCTGATCCATCGCTTGCGCCGCTCGGATCAAGCTCCAGATAGCCGTAGCCGGTGTCGGCATGGGTTGGTGCAATGCCGAAGGTTACAATTTTGCCATCCTTAGCTGCAGCAAGTCCGTCTCCTGCGGCTTTTCTGAAGGCTGCCGGGTCGGGAAATACGTGATCAGACGGCGCCACCAGCATGATGCTTTCTGCGTCGCGGTCGTAGAGATAGGCGGCGGCTGCGAGAATTGCCGGCGCGGTGTTGCGTCCCTCCGGCTCAATGATAACGGTGCCAGGGTCAATGCCAACGCTTGCAAGCTGTTCTGTGACGATAAATCGAAAATCCGAATTGGTTAGCACGATGGGTGCGTCATAGCCGTCACCAGAAAGGCGTTTGGCTGAGGCCTGAAACAGCGATTCCTCGCCGACCAGAGACGCAAATTGTTTTGGATAGCTTTTGCGGGACAGGGGCCAAAGGCGGGTGCCTGAGCCACCACAAAGAATGACGGGGGTAATCATGTTGGGTTCCAGCGGTTCCAGCCAAATTGCAGATTATGTTCCTGACTATAACGATGCGGTTAACATTGCACCAACTGGATGTTGCCGAGTTGTGGGTCGTTTGGATTGCATGCGGCTCCCATTGAATTTCGATATTCGCTCGTTTTCTTGTAAGATTCTGATTTTTCTTTCGTTTTCCTGATTTGATCCAAATGGAAAGTGATAACAGAGCTTATTGGACGATCTGCACACCAAAATTTGCAGGGGAATGCAGAAGCGTTGGTGGGATTGTCAAGAAAATTGCTCCATTGCTGGCGCAAACAACCGCTAAAACTTGAGCAGTAAATTGTTTTGCAAATATTTCTCCCTATACTCAGTTTCTCAATTGAACTTGGCTGGGTCGTCTTTCCAAGCTCAAACCAACCGGCAACAGAAAATAACATGACAACGTATCTGGCGTTTAAGCGGCTCATCGATGTTGCATTTTGCCTGTTCACCATCGTCGTCTTCGGTTGGTTGCTGGCCCTGGTCTGGTTAGCGGTAAAGCTGACATCGCGTGGGCCCGGAATTTTTGCCCAGCAACGGGTGGGCAAAGAGCAGGTCGTTTTCACTTGCTACAAGTTTCGCACAATGACCGTCGGTACGGCTCAAATTGCAACGCACGAAGTTGCGTCCAGTTCAGTTACTAAAGTCGGACGCCTTCTGCGTGCTTCCAAGCTGGACGAATTGCCACAAATTATGAACCTGATGAAGGGTGAGATGAGCCTGGTTGGTCCGCGTCCTTGTCTGCCGAACCAAACCGAACTGGTCGAAGAGCGGGAGAGGCGGGGCGTATATGCGCTGCAGCCGGGCATTACCGGCATCGCCCAGGTGAATGGAATCGATATGAGCGACCCTGTTCGGCTGGCGACGGTGGATGCACAATACGCGTTAGATCGATCCATCGCTCTGGACATCCGCCTTTTGCTGGCAACGTTTCTGGGCAAAGGTTGGGGAGACAAGGTCGTCGTTCGCAACGAACGGACTGACTGAGTCAGGCCAATCGTCATAGATTGCCCCGAAGTCTCGACCTGATGTGGGAAGCCTATTTCTGCCTCAGATCACTGGCCTTTTGCTGCTGAAACCATTCGTATGTCCGTCGGATGCCGTGCTCAAGGCTGATGGACGACTTCCAGCCAAGTTCTGCAAGGCGTGAGATATTGAGCAATTTGCGGGGCGTGCCATCAGGTTTTGTCGTATCGAAAACCAGGTCGCCGCTGAAACCAACCACTTTTGCGATTGTTTCTGCTAGTTCCCGAATGGTTACATCTGTTCCCGTACCCACATTGATGTGGCTGAGCATTGGCTGCGTGGCTTGTTGGTAAAGTTCTTGATCGATATTCAGAATATGCAACGAGGCCTCGGCCATGTCGTCGACATGCAGGAACTCGCGTTTTGGCGAGCCGGTGCCCCATATGGTTACTTCTTTTGTCCCGCTTTGGGCAGCCTCGTCCAATCGGCGCATCAGGGCTGGTAGGACATGGCTGTTTTCCGGATGGAAGTTGTCGCCGGGCCCATAGAGGTTGGTGGGCATGGCTGAACGATAATCGACACCATACTGGCGGTTGTAGCTTTCGCACAGTTTGATCCCGGCGATCTTGGCAATCGCGTAGGGCTCGTTTGTTGGTTCCAATACGCCTGTGAGCAGGGCGCTTTCGGCTATCGGCTGTTCAGCAAATTTGGGATAGATGCAGGAGGAGCCGAGTTGCAGCAGCTTTTCTACCCCGACTTCGAAAGCCTGATGGATCACATTTGTTTCCATCATCAGGTTTTCGTAGATGAACTGGGCAGGGTAGGTGTTGTTGGCGACAATGCCGCCCACTTTGGCCGCCGCGAGAATGACCTGGTCCGGCTTCTCGCTTTGCATGAACTGACGAACTGCCTGCTGGTTGGTTAGATCCAGTTCCGCATGAGTGCGGGTAATGAGTTTGCCACCGGAGCCGCTGAGTTCAAGCTGGCGATGGATGGCACTGCCCACCATGCCTCGGTGTCCCGCGATGTAAGTCTTCATGGCAGCGTCCTAGTTTTCCAGCGACACGGGAAGATCAAGCCCATGATCGCGCAGCAAAACGGTGCGCTTGGTGGCCTTCAAATCTTCTCGCACCATCTCGGCGCACATCTCCTGAACGGTGATTTTGGGTTCCCAGCCGAGCAGGTTTTTGGCTTTGGCTGGATTGCCCAACAGTGTCTCAACTTCCGCTGGGCGAAAATATCGTGGATCGATGCGCAGAATAATATCGCCTGGTTTCACCGAAGGTGCGTCTTCGCCGTCGACGGTTTCGACAATGCCGATTTCTTCGGTGCCAGAGCCCTCAAATCGCAGGGTTATGCCAAGCTCTGTGGCCGACCAGACAATGAACTCTCTCACTGAGTGTTGTACGCCCGTCGCGATGACGAAGTCGTCTGGTTTGTCTTGTTGAAGCATCATCCACTGCATGCGGACAAAGTCCTTTGTGTGCCCCCAATCGCGCAACGCGTCGATATTGCCCATGTAAAGGCAATCTTCGAGCCCCTGTGCAATGTGGGCAAGGCCGCGGGTAATTTTGCGGGTTACAAATGTTTCGCCGCGTCGTGGGCTTTCATGATTGAACAGAATGCCATTGCAGGCATAGAGGCCATAGGCTTCGCGGTAATTGACCGTGATCCAATAGGCGTAAAGCTTGGCAACCGCGTAGGGTGATCGGGGATGGAAAGGGGTTTTTTCCGTCTGGGGTGTTTCCTGGACGAGGCCATAAAGTTCGGACGTTGAGGCCTGATAGAATCGTGTTTTGTCGCCGAGACCCAGAAACCGGATAGCTTCCAAAAGTCGCAGGGCACCAGTGGCATCGACATCTGCGGTGTATTCGGGCGACTCAAAGCTGACGGCAACATGGCTCTGAGCACCAAGGTTGTATACTTCGTCGGGTTTCACTTCAGCCAGAATACGGGTCAGGTTGGACGTATCGGTTAGGTCGCCATAGTGGAGCTTCAGCTTGGGATTGCTGACGTGAGGGTCCTCGTAGATATGGTCGATGCGCTGCGTATTGAGCGATGAAGAACGACGCTTGATGCCATGCACTTCATAGCCCTTTTCTAGCAGGAGCTCGGCGAGGTAAGAGCCATCCTGGCCTGTGATGCCGGTGATGAGGGCGGATTTGGTCATGGTCCTGGTGTGCAAATTTTTTGTATGAGGCTTTGAGCATCCTTGTGGCTAATTGGGGTTAGTTAGTCAATTAAGTCTGTTTTCAGTGTTATGGTGTTTTGCACTACGATCCAGTTGCGATATGTGTATTTTATTTGCGAACCACTAAACGATGCGCAATATGTCTGGAGGTTGTTGTCCAGCACTTCTATTGACCGGACATTGTCGATTTGAGATTGGGGTCAGGGCTATGCCCACGATATATTCAGACAAAAAAAGATGACAGAAGAACGTCTAAAGGCGAAGAAAGTTATCTTCCTGGTGTCGGAGGACTACTATTTTTGGTCCCACAGGAAAAGTCTTGCGCAGGCCTGCTTGCGCGAAGGCGCAGAGGTCGTTGTTGCCTGCCGTTGCTCGGAGCATCGTCAGGCTATCGAAGAACTTGGGATTCGAGTGCGGGAAATTCCATTTGACCGATCTGGTTTAAACCCATGGAACGATGCCAAAACGCTGATTCAAATTGCTAAAATTCTGTTCACCGAGAAACCCGATCTGCTTCACAATGTGGCTGTTAAACCCGTGCTTTACGGATCTGTTGCAGGTTTTGTTTTTCGAATTCCAAAGGTCATCAACACGTTGGCTGGCCTTGGTTTTCTCTATATTTCGAAGAAGTCGGCAGTTAAACTTATTAGGGGCGTTTTTCAGTTTTTTTTAGTAAAACTGAGTAACCGCCGAAATTTTAGATTGGTCGTTCAAAATCGTGACGACGAAAGATATTTTTTGGACGCGGGAGTGCAACAATCAAATATTTCAACAATTTTGGGCTCGGGTGTCGACGTTACGCGATTTTATCCCTCTGATGAACCAAGGAGTAAACCGGTGGCGGTATGTGTTGCCAGAATGCTCGTCGATAAAGGTATCTTGGAACTTGTGGAGGCTGCCAGAAGACTGTCCAAACGGGGTGGGAATCTCTCCGTTCGTCTTGTTGGCGGTTTGGATGAAAACCCAACCAGCATTCGCCAATCCGACATCGATTCCTGGTTGTCAGAAGGGATCATAGAATACGCAGGCCACTCCAATGACATCGCTGGCGAATATGCCAGGTCTCACATCGCTGTGTTGCCATCTTACCGCGAAGGCTTGCCAAAATCGCTGTTGGAGGCCGCCGCCAGTGGCAAGCCAATGATCGCTACCGATGTTCCCGGATGTCGGGAAATCTGCATCAACGGTGAAACAGGCTTGTTGGTTCCAGCCCGAGACAGCGAGGCATTGGAAGAAGCGTTGGAAAAGCTTGCGAAGGAGCCAGCTCTCAGAAGGAAATTTGGAAGTGCTGCGCGAATTCTGGTTGAATCTAAGTTGTCGAGTGAAAAAATCGACGAAGAATATCTCGACCTGTATGGATTTTGATTCTCACAACCCGAGGCCTATCTAATAGGCCAGAACCAAGCGATGTCTACAATGCTGCTTTTCATTCTACCAAACTTCAACGCTGGAGGTGCCGAACGCGCGACTGTGAATATTGCCAACGGTATGGTGGAAAGGGGCTATGATGTTCAACTGCTGGTCTTCAGCGACATGGGGCCGCTGGCCGAGGTAATTCATCCAGAAATCGTTGTCCATAATTTACGCAAACCAAGGGTGCGCTCAGTCCTGTTCAGTCTGATTAGAAAAATTCGTCAGTTGGGGCCTACTCATGTATTTTCCACTTTGGCCTATGTAAACGTCACGCTTCTGGCCTTCCGTTTCGCATTCCAGCGTGGGGTAAAAATTCTGATTCGCGAAGCCAATATGCCGTCCTTGAGTCTGTCCGGAACACTGGGCAGACGATTTCTCAGATTGTTGTGTCGACTGATGTACCCCACCACAGACCTATTGTTTGTCACCTCAGGGCGCATGAGAACGGAGTGTGTAGAACTGCTCGGTGTTTCGGCTCATCGGATCAGGATGCTGCGCAATCCTATCCGTTTGGACCAAATTCGCGCCTCGATAGGTGATGTAGAATTCGGTTCGCCAAACTCGCGAAAATTTGTCGCTGCCGGGCGACTTACACATCAAAAAGGATTTGATCGCCTTCTGGAAGTCTTTTCAAATCCAGCTTTTGCGGAAGATGAATTGTTGGTGGTGGGGGATGGTAATCTCCGTAATGAATTGCAAGGTTTAGCGACTAGCCTGGGTATATCTGACCGCGTAGCGTTTCTTGGATTTCAGAAAAATCCGTGGCAGGTATACGGGTCTGGAAACGTTTATTTGATGCCGTCCAGATGGGAAGGGATGTCAAATGCAGCGTTGGAGGCTCTGGCGTGCGGTTTGCCAGTTATTGCGACGCCTGAGGCCGGGGGAATTGCCGACTTGGCCAACATATGTACTCCGAGTGCAGTGACGATTGCTGCCATTCCAGAAGAGTTTTTGCAGGCGATGTTGAAAACGAAACTCCCCTCGTCGCCAATGGTTGGTCCTAGCCTGCTACCTCCTGAGTTTGAAGTTGAAAACGTGCTGAACACGTTTGAGCATTCGATTCAAGACTAGGTGGCCATTGTAGGCTGCGCCCTTCGAAACCATACATTGGCTAATCTTCCTTTTTGTCGTCCAATCCCAGCGTTTCTTCAACAATAACATCTCTTAGCCCAGATACTTCGCGATAAATTCGGGCCAAATACTCGCCAATTATCCCCAAAAACAATGCGTTGAACGACAGCGATAGCAAAAGTAAAACCGCAAGTGTGGCAAAGCCAGGTGGCCATTCTTGTGACAAAAACCGGCCGACCGTGTAGACAGCGATTGATACCGCGGTAAGCAGAAATACAAAAAGGCCGAAATAGGATGCAAGTCGCAATGGCACAGTCGAATGAGCGGTAATTCCATCTAATGCAAGGTTGATCAATTGCATTGGGGAGAATTTGCTAGTTCCCCGAGTGCGTTTTTTTCTGTCATATGGGACGCCAACCTGATTGAAGCCCATTTCTGCAATTTCCCCCCTTAGATAGGGTGAGGCCTTCGTTTTGGAACAGAGCTCAACTACAATACGGCGGTCGACAAGTCTAAAGTCGCCTGCGTCGATGGGAAGCTCGACATCGGACAGTCTGTTTATGAGGCGATAAAAGAGCTTCCGGAAAGTGCCAATAGTGCGACCTTCCTGACGGCTGAGGCGAATGCCGAATACGACCTTTGCGCCTTTTTCCCATTCTTCGACAAACGTGTTCACGAGGGTCGGAGGGTCTTGCAGGTCGGCGTCCAATTGCACAACACACTCTCCCTGAGAGGTTGCATAACCTGCTCTTATGGACTTTTGGTACCCGAAATTTCGAGAAAATCTCACGACCTTGATGCGATTGTCTGAACTGGCCAGGTTTCTAAGTATCTGAAATGTTCCATCACTGCTGTGGTTGTCAGTGAAAACAAATTCAAATTCGTAGCGTTGTGATAGGGATTGTAGCGCTTCATCAACAGCCGGAACGATGTGCTCTACGTTTTCAACTTCGTTGAAGACTGGAATAATAAATGATATCAACTTCTTGATAGATGTTTTCTGTTTCGGACTTACTGATTTAGCGCCACTGCTTTTTGCGACTCCGCCTTTGGAACTGGCTTTTGTCATTGGTCACTTCTTTCTCTACTTGGTCAGTTCTTGTTGCAAAAAGGCCTCAAAGCGATATTTGCTCTGCCAGCCAGGAACTGGTGGGACCGGCACATTCGGGTTCATGCGCCCACCGAACGGCTTGCCGAGATCATCAAAAAACACATTTGGCCGGTGCCCCAGTTTCTCAAATGTTGCAACGATTTCTCGAATGCTCAACGTGTCTTGGCCACAAAGCCTATAGGTTGCAATTGGAGCCTCGTAGGCATTCATGCATCTTTCAATAACTCTAAAAATGCCGGTTGCTGCATCCTCTACGTGGATCAAATTAATCTGCTGTGTTCCATCTGTAAGTTTCAGTGCTTTTCCTGTTCCTCCACTCAGCGCTGATGCGAGTAGATGATTGATAAGCTTAGAACGCCAATCGACCGGCCCATAAATGTCGTTGGGAATTACGGTAATCGAATTTTTGTTTGCCTGAGAAACCGCCTCTTCGATTAACAATTGCTGCATGCTTTTCCCGTTTGCGTAGTCGTTCAATGGAACTTCCTCCCCAAGGTCATTCCATTGCCACCATGTTCCTGCCGAAACAACAAATCTAAGAGAACTGTTGAGGACCGAGCCAGCAATCGTTCTTGCCAACTCGACTATTTCGGGCTCGACGTTGTGCCCATCCGTTGCGGAATTTGGACTGGCAAGGTGAACCAATCCGTCAACTTGCGCGGAGTTCAGAAAATCAGAAATCTCGGATGGCCGCTTAACAAGCACCACCTCGGTATGTGGGGCAAACCGTACCAGCCTCGCTGCACTTTGCCGGTTGCGCGCTAGCGCCAAGACCCGATAACCGTAGCGCGATAAAATTCTACACAGGTGAGAGCCCAAATAGCCCGTTGCGCCTGTTACAACTATGGTACCTTGCGGGATTGAAGGCATTCTATCCGTTGCCAGCTGAACGTAACTCCCCAATTTGCTCGATCATACAATCATAGATGTGATGGTAATCGGCATTTGAGGTAAGAATTTTGTACAATTTAATTGTAGCTTGAATGGTTTCTTCAAGAGATAACATGGCGTTCCACTGTAGGTCCTGCGACGCCGCTGATGAATCGAGCAGCAGGGTTTCGGCTTCAACCAAAATTTCTTTCGGCTGATTTACTGTTATGTCAACCGGGCTGCCCCAGATTCGCCGCGCCATCTCAACCATGTGTTGAACCGGCGCACATTGTTCGATCCCCGGGCCAAAATTGTATCCCGGCAGCGTTTGCCGGTCTCGGCTAATCAGGGCTTGAGCCAGTCTCAGGTAGCCTTCCAAAGGTTCCACGACATGCTGCCAAGGACGAACGGCATGCGGCATGCGAATTTCGAGTGGCTGATTTTTGTGAAATGCCCGAACTGCGTCTGGCAAGAGCCTGTCCTTGGCCCAATCGCCGCCACCAATCACGTTACCCGCTCGCGCGGTTGCTATTTTGACATCGGGAGCCGATAGGTTGGACCTAGCCCAACTTTGGGTAGCAATTTCGCATGCAGCCTTAGATGCACTGTATGGATCATGACCATCTAAAGGATCATCTTCTCGGAAGGGAACGTTGTTGCCCAGGTTGCGATACACCTTGTCCGTGGTGATCACCAATATAGCTTTTAAATCCTGAGAATAAGAACCGGCTTCTAGGACATTCAATGTTCCCATTACATTGGTGGAAAAAGTCTCACGCGGCCTAAAATAACTTTCTCTCACTAACGGCTGTGCCGCCAGATGAAAGATTACCTCTGGGCGATGTTCTTTAACAACAAGCTTGAGAAGTTCTGCGTCGCGGATGTCACCAAAGTAAGACTGGCACTTTGACGCGAGGCCGGCGGCGTGAAAAAGGTCATGGCCATGTTGCGGGGGCAAACTTATGCCTGTTACTTCAGCCCCTAAAGAAGTCAACCAGGCTATCAGCCAAGATCCCTTAAACCCAGAATGACCAGTGACTAAGACGCGGCGATCATTCCAGGATTCTTTGGTGAGAGGGGGCTCCATCAGTTCACCAAATCTTCCACGGGGCATTTCCGCTTTGCCAATGTTCTTCGAGCTCGTTCTTTTCCCGAAGTGTGTCCATTGGCTGCCAAAATCCTTCGTGTCGGAAGCATCTTAGCTCGTCCTGAGCTGCAAGACGTTGAAGCGGTTCCTGTTCCCAACTCGTGGTGTCAGCGTCAACTACGTCCAATGCCGACGGTTCCAAGACAAAGTAGCCACCGTTTATCCAGCTGTTCGTTTCTTCTGGCTTCTCTACAAAGCCAGACACGACATTATCGTCTAGCGACAGATTGCCGAAACGACCTTGCTGTCGAATGCCTGTGACGGTTGCCAGCTTGCCATGTTCCTTGTGAAATTTGATGGCTTCTGCAACGTTAACGTTACTCACGCCATCACCATAGGTCATGCAAAAAGTCTCATTTTCGACGTGTTCGGCTATTCTTTTCAGGCGTCCACCGGTCATCGTGTTTAAACCAGTGTCGACCAACGTGACCTTCCAGTTTTCAGCCCTCTTCGAGTGGACTTCAATTGCATTATTTCCAAGGTCGATCGTGATATCGGCCATGTGCAAGAAGTAGTTGGCGAAAAACTCCTTAATTACATAGCCGCGATAGCCCAGACATATAATAAAATCGGTTATTCCCTGGGACGCATAGATTTTCATGATGTGCCAGAGTATCGGTCGACCACCAATCTCCACCATCGGCTTTGGTTTGTTTTCGGTTTCTTCGCTTAGTCGACTGCCAAGCCCACCTGCCAAAATTACAGCTTTCATCGGATCTTGTTTCCTACGTATTTTAGGATTGTGTCTGCCATGTAATCAAGGTGTTCTTGATTTAGACCGGGCCATACGCCGATCCAGAAAGCATTGTTCATCAGCAAATCGGTGTTTTTCAAATCACCAATCTTTCTGTATTCCACATCTTTGAACGCAGGTTGCTTCGTGAGGTTACCAGCGAACAAGAGTCTGACTCCAATTTTGTTTGCCTCGAGAAACTGCACCAGGTCGTGTCGATCCAGGGAGACTGTTTCCTTAATTGTCATCATAAATCCGAACCAAGAAGGGTTGGCCTTTTCCGCTGCCAGCGGCAGGTGAAAATACTCATCGAGCCCAAGATCTTGCATGCGAGCGAACAAATACGCATGATTCCGGCGTCTAGCAGCGATGAAGTCGTCTACTTTTTGTAATTGCGACAAACCGATGGCCGCTTGCATGTCTGTCATCTTCATATTGTAGCCGATATGGCTGTAGATGTACTTGTGATCATACCCCTTGGGTAGATCTCCCAGTTGCCAATCAAACCTTTGCTTGCATGTGTTGTCGTCACCGGGGTCGCACCAACAGTCGCGCCCCCAGTCTCTGAAACTTGTTAAGGCAGGCGACATTCGTTTAAATTTGCCCATCACGGCACCGCCTTCGCCGGTTGTGATGTGGTGTGCTGGATAGAAGGACAGAGTAGCAAACTCTCCGACGGTTCCCACCTGGGTTCCGTCGAATTCGCTGCCCAAAGCATCACAACAATCCTCAATTAGGAAGAGATCGTGTTTGCTCACAAATTCACCGACAAAACCCAAATCGAAAGGATGTCCCAAGGTGTGAGCGACCATGACTGCGCGCGTCTTTGGCGAGAGTGCGGCATCAAGTTGAGTGACATCAATGTCGCCGTTTGGCAGAGTGACATCGCAAAATACCGGCACGCAGCCGTTTTGTACGATGGGCGCAACTGTCGTTGGAAAACCGGCGGCGACGGTTATAACCTCGTCACCAGGCCGCAGCCTTTTGTCGCCAAGAGATGGCGACGTCAGTGTACTAAAGGCCAACAAATTTGCCGCCGAACCAGAAACAGTCAATCTGGAGAATTTTGCCCCCATTTTTTTTGCCAGCTTGTGTTCGAAAGAGTTAGCGAAACGCCCAGCTGTGAGCCACATGTCCAGGGAGGATTCGACAAGCGAAACGGCGTCGTCTGAATCGAGTACTTTGCCCGAGACCGGTATGTAGGTTTCGCCTGGGATGAAAACGCTCTTGGGGCGTCCTTCAAACTCTTCTCTGACCAGATTCAGAATGTGTTGACGGCCCATGCAATGTCACGTTTTCAAATGAATTTGTGTATTATCGTCTGCTTAAATATGATGCGCTCTAAGATCAAGTCCGAATGCGGTAGGCAAAGAATGAGGATCGGGACCAGTTACAGGGGGGCAGAGTTGGGTTTGGCTGAACCGCCTAATGCGGAACGGGACGAGGTTCCTTGGGGTTTTTCTGCTCGTGATTTTGTTTTGATAGTTGGTGCTGCGCTCATTGTGCGCTGGTTAAACCTAAGCCTATTGCCGTCGGATGTTGGATACTATTCATTTCCCGATAGTTCAGACTATCTCGCGATGGCGCGTCATTGGGACCAGCAGGGGACCATCTTCAACTGGCTTCAAGCCACCGGTCGTCTGTCTACCGAGAGAATGCCTGGATACGCATGGTTCTTGTATGCGCTGGCGGAAATGGGTTTTGATTCTCCTCGATGGATTGCTTTTGCTCAGAGCCTTGTTGATTCATTGACCTGTGGATGTGTGGGCGTTCTGGGTGCTCAGATATCGACCAAACTGGGAAGGCTATCTGGCATTTTGGCAGCGTTTTCGCCGACACTTATCATCCATAGCACTTTGATCTTACAGGACACATTGTTTGTCTTCATGATGACGGCCTGTCTGATGTTGGCTCTGGTCGCCGCAAAAAGCGGAAGTCTTGCGGCCGCATTTGTGTGTGGGCTTTTGTTTGGCCTTGCGTTTTTTGTTCGCTCGGTTTTGCAATACATGCTCATTCTCTTACCCGTTTGCTATTTGGCAATCGTCCTTTGTTCGCGTTTTTACGCACCGGCGAAACCATTGGCGAAGCTGGGTCTAGCAACACTTTTGGGTATTTCCATCTTACTCGCACCACTCGCCTATCGAGGCGTGAGCCTAGGTTCTATCTACCCGACCACGCAAAGCGGGCTGCACGCGCTATTTTGGACCGTAAATTTGGTACATCGGTCCGAAACAGGTCGTACTTTTGCGGAACAAAGTCCATTCACGCGGAAAATTGCTAATGACGAGTTCAACCGATTGAGCCTAGACGAGGTTGATTTAGGAGCATTTGAAGTTGACAAGATCTATCGCGATATTGCTTTCAAAGAGTTGCTGAATGCGTCTCCCGTGACTTTGGCCAAGGTTTGGATACAGGGTGTAATAGTTTCACTGGTTTCCCCCGGACTGCTGTCCGATGGGCGCGTACGACAGCTTGAACGGCCCAGTTTCTATAAGACGCCCGGCAATTCTTTTCCTGAACGTGCCTATAAGTACTTCTTTGACGATCCAAAGATGTTTCAAGTCATTATCCTTCTAGCGGGCGTGTTTTGCGCCCTTTTCGCTTTCCTTTTGGTTATAGGTTTAGTCAACCTGGTAATTCGGGTGCCGCTTGTGGCGTTGGCGGGAGTTGTTTTTATTAGCTACTTTTTGCTTCTCTCTGGTCCCACATCCGGTCCTAAGTATCGGATGCCTTATATGCCGTTGTTGATTGTCTTTGCAGCCGCGGGAATTTTGGCAGTTTGGGAATTCACGAAGACCAAAGTCTTGAAGCCTCGTCGCCAAATCTAGTTTTGTGTGGATTCTGATTTGCCGCAGCTTTCACCCTCATCGGTGAAGAAGTTCGAGACGTTTTGTGGCAGAAAGTAAGATTGGCAGTGCAAAGGCTAATGAATTATGTTTTGACACTGCCTGGAAGCAACCGTCGGACAACAGGGGGGCCGGTACATGACGCGGCGCGTCTTGCATATCATCACAGGACTTGGTGTTGGGGGGGCAGAAACCATGTTGATTAAACTGGTCAAAGAAACCCGCAGCCAAATAGATACAAAAGTCTTAACCCTGATGGGGCAAGGCGAGTTGAGTCGTGATCTACAGAGCTTGGGAATTGAAACGGTTTCACTTGGTTTGAAACAGGGGCAATTGCCAGGCATTTCGCATGTTCGACGGTTGATTGCCGAATTTCGCGAATTCCAACCGGACGTCGTTCAAGGTTGGATGTATCACGGCAATCTGGCTGCGTGGCTGGCGAAGTTTTTCACGCGATCTAATGTCCATCTTTTTTGGAACATTCGTCAGACTTTGTATGACGAAAAGTTGGAAAAGAGACTCACGCGTGCTGTTATTAATATAACAAAATACGTGGCAAATGCCCCAAAAAAAATTGTCTATAATTCGAAAGTGAGCGCTTCTCAGCACGAGGCGATTGGTTACTCGTCAAATCTTACTGTAATGATTCCAAACGGGTTTGATTTGGACCGCTTCAAATTCTCAAAGCCGGCACGCACAGACGTACGCTCTGAATTCGGGATAGCAGAGCACGAAAAATTGGTGGTTCAAATCTCACGCTTTCACCCCATGAAAGACCAGCATTCTCTTTTGCTTGCAGCCTCCGAACTCAAACAACGGGGAGAGACAATTATGTTCCTTTTGGCTGGAAAAGACCTCAGTGACAACAACCCGGAACTGTGCAATCTCAGAGATAACCTGGGCCTGGAGGGTATTGTGATTTTTGCCGGTGAAAGGGAAGACATCCCAGGCATTTTGTCAGCTGGTGATGTTCTGCTTTCTTCATCTGCATGGGGCGAGGCATTTCCAAACGTCATCGGAGAAGCAATGGCAACTGGTGTTCCTTGCGTTGTAACAGACGTGGGGGAGGCAAAGGATATTGTTGGTAAATTTGGGGTCGTTGTGCCACCGAAGGACCCTGTCGCGATGGCCGACGCCCTTCTGAGAATATTGAACCTTCCCAAGGGCAAGGCGGGAAAATTAAAGGTGCAGGTGCGTGCCAAGATAAGAGAAAATTATTCAATTGAGAAAATTGGGCGGGAATATCTTGAACTTTATGGCGTTCGTCAGGAACCAAATTGAGAAGTTGCTGGCCGATTGTTACCAGATGTGAGTGGTGACGTTTTCTCCGATCAGGGACGCTTTTATTTGATGGATATAGTCTGGATTTCGCAATTGGGTCAAAGGACAGGAACGCAAAATTGGTCTGTGTAACTTTTGTAAAACCTCAACCAAGTCCATGGCGACACTACACGGGCACCGCCGGAGAACTTTGGCTTTCGGGATATCTGCACGAAGTAACCGGAGCGGAGTTGCTGCAGCGAATTGCTCAGGCCTTTGAAAGGGGTGAGATACCAAGCTTGCTGCGTCAACTGGATGGCCAGTTCGCACTCGTCGCCAAGCTGAACACCACAACGATCGCCGCCGTTGATCGTTTGCGTTCGATTCCATTGGCTTTTGCGCGGAATGAGAGCGGCAATTGGTTCATAGACCCAATTGGTGGCCGTCTGGCCGAGCGGCTTAACCTGACCAAGATCAATCGAGGAGGTGCGTTGGCCCTTGCAATGGCCGGATACACCGTTGGCAGCGATACGCTTTTTGAAGACCTGCATACATTAGTGGCCGGAGAAGTTGCTGTTTTTGCACCTGACCCAGAGGTCCTTCGATATGACACCTATGAATCTGTTGTAGCTGAACGCGATGAGACTGAATTAAAGCAACAGCTCTCCGGCATCACCCTTCGCATATTAGAAAAGTTGATCGACCGAGCCGATGGGAACACAATTGTCGTGCCCCTTAGCGCCGGTCTTGACTCACGTTTGATTGTCTCCGGACTGCGCCACCTTGGTTATGAAAATGTGAAATGCTTCTCCTACGGACTGGCAGGAAATCACGAGGCGCAAGCGGCCAAAGCCATTGCCGCCGAGTTAAAGTATGATTGGCGATTTATACCCTTCAGCGTTGGAACTATGCGGCGCTTTTTTCAATCAGAAGTCCATGAAGATTATCTAAAATATGCCGACACGGCGACCAGCAGCCCATTTGAGCAAGACCTCTTTGCCATCAATCAATTGAAGCAAGATTCTTACATTCCAGAAGGTTCAATTGTAGCAAATGGAAACTCTGGTGACTTTATCTCGGGAGGTCACATTCCGACCTTCATGGGTGCTGACCGTGCCTGCAAGAAGAACGATGGAGACGACCTTGAACCATTGATGGCGTTAACCGAAAAACACTTCCGACTTTGGACCGCGTTGGGAACCGCCAAAAATGATGACTTCATTTTGGCCCTGCTTCGGAGCCAATGTGCCAATTTGGGGCTGTCTCCGGTGACTCACGATCCTTACGAGATTTTCGAGATCGTCGAATTTCTTAATCGGCAGAGCAAGTACGTGGTTTCGGGGCAACGAGTATACGAGTTTGCTGGTTTGGATTGGAGCCTTCCTTTGTGGGACGTCGAGTACTTGGATTTCTGGCGCAGTTGTCCCCGCTCCGCGAAACTTGGTCAAAACCTCTATCGAAAGATGCTCATAGAAGTAAATTGGGCTGGCGTGTGGGGCGATGACTGGTGGTGGCCTCAATCCATCACACCAGCATGGATCAAATTTCCAAGGTTGTTTCTGAAGGCCTGCCATGTGCCGCTTGGGGTCGCAAGATGGCACCGGTTTGAACGCCGATTCCTCCTGTATTGGATGGAAACAATGGCCAGTCAGGCTATTGTACCTTACATGCGTGTTGCAAAAGATAAGAGGGGGGCACGTCATTCTGTGGCGTGGCATTGTGAAGCCTATCTTCGAAAAAAAGGTGTCGACTTGGAGGATTTCCTATGACCGTGGAAAGCGGGAAGCGGGCCACGGTACTGTACATCGACGTTGAAGGAGGTTTCGGTGGTTCGTCTCTTAGTCTGTACCACTTTCTTCGCGGCATGGACCACAACAGGTACAAACCAACGGTTTGGTATCGGAGTTCAGGTCCAATGGAAGCGCGCTTAGATGGCCTTGGGATTGCAAGTGAACATCGGTCCGACATCTACCATCTGACCCCAGTAGAAAAGAGCAACTGGAAAAACTTCCTCGCAACGTTTCCGAGGTTTTTGAAGATCAGGGCTTTTGTAGCAGATCTTATAAAAGCAAACCCGGACGTGCTTCATTTGAACCACGTGGGACTTGCCCCGGTGATCGCATATCTAAGGCTTAAGAAGTGGCGAGGAAAGATTGTCGTACACGTTCGCTCCCAGTTTCCAAAAAACTGGGTTTCTCGCCTGTATTGTAAGATACTTAACAACTGGGCTGACTTCGTCATATTTATTTCCGAAAACGAATTGAATTTGTCGATTCAAAATGGATTTGACCCATCCTCGAATTACTATCGAGTGATTTATAATCCCGCACCAAGAGAAATGTTGGATTTGTCGGTTGATGCTTCATCCTTGCAAGATAAAGTCCAGATCGTGTTTTTGGGGACCCTGAGTAAGTTAAAAGGGCCCGATCGATTGGTTGAGCTAGCACGTGAATTAGTAGCGAACTCAACGCCGGCGGTTTTGAACGTATATGGCGGTTCACCAAGACAGGTTGGGAAAATGAATGAACTCGACAGACTGCGTGACATCGCAAAAAAGGAAGGTCTCGAGAGTACGATCCGATTTCATGGTCATTGTGATACACCTGCAGAGAAATTAGCCCAGGCCGACCTTCTCATCCGTACGTCACGCGGAAATGACCCGTGGGGGCGAGACATTATCGAGGCAATGGCGTGCGGCGTGCCTGTTTTGGCGACCGGAAGCTTCGACGGCTTTATCGAAGACGGAAAGACAGGCTTTCTGCTGGGCGAGTGGAATGCGCGAGAAGCAGCTGCAACAATTGCTGCATTGTGCGAGAACCCGACGCGGATTCTTGAAATGAAAGCTCAAGCGAGATCTCGGGCACAGCGGCTTTTTTCTCCCGACCACCATCAACGCTTGGTGTTGGACGTGTATGGTCAACTCTTGAAAACCTAATGGGCAGTTTGGATGAGAACATTTCGGCGGGTTTTGTTGCTCTACAAGAAATCCTCTGGGCAACAATGTCGAAACACTGCGAAACTGAGGTTGGCCTGACATGCATGCCGCGACGATGATTGAGAAGATTGATGCCGCAGCACAACGTTTGGTGAACGCGCTTGGCGGTAGAAAAGACACGGGACTGGCAGTTAAGCTGCTCATTTTGGGTTTGCTGCTATTGCAGATCGAGTTTGTGATTTTGGGGCCATTTTCCTTTTACTTGGAACAAGATGCCGGCAATCTCGACGTACCTGCGTTAATGGCAATGGCCCATCACTTCCCAAATGACGGTCACTTCTACGACTATGGAAATGCTGGCGTTGACAAACTTTCCAACGGCTATTTCGGCTGGTTCAACCAGGTATTATTTTACCTGTTGCCGGGATGGATTGCGCTGACACTCCTGGTTGTCTCGTTGGCAGCTATTGCTGGCTGGTTCACATTATTGCTTTGCCGAGATTTGATTGGTGCACCACCGATATTTTCGGCGGTTTGTGGGCTTATTGCTGCCTTTTCGTTTGGTGACGGACATCTTTATTTTGCTTCGATGGCTCTGATGCCGTCAATGCTATGGTGCCTAGACCGAATTGATAATGGCTCGACTTGGCGTCATTGGATTTTGCTGTTTTTGGTAACCATCCTGCATTCAGGTACTGGCCATATGGCGTTTTTGCTTCTTGTGCCGGGCCCAGTTTTGCTGGGGTGGTTGGTCATCGTGCGCAGGTCGACCAGACTGGAATCGTGGTTGGCTTTTGCGATCATCTTCTTTCTGCCGATTTGTATTCGCATTGAAAGTCTGTTGGCGGGGTTCGCAAATGCGCCGATGTCTCATCGGCATGACCAGATCAGAGATTTGATGACCCCAGGCGAAGCTATTGCAAGTCTATTGCAAGTTCTTTTGCAGCCGTTGGCATTGCTTTCCGTGCTTGGATTTTTTGTGCTGCTGCTGGCTCGATTCAGGCATCGGGAAACGGGCTTGAGTTTGGCATGGCGGCTACTTCTTCTGGCTTTTCTGTTGGTGATCGGCCCGATCGTATTGGGGCTGTTGAAACCCTTCGTTATCACGGTGTTTCCCGAATTGGCAGGTGTTAAATTGGATCGAGCATTCGCCGGTTATCAGTTGTTGCTGATCTTTTGTGTGGCGGCGGTAGTCGTCGTAATCGGACAAAGCAAGTTTGAAACTGGTTTTTTGGCGAACAGCATACTGGTGATACCCCTTGCGCTACTTGTGGTGGCTGCAGCTGACCGAAAGCTTGTGCATGCAGAGCGCTACATCAAGCGCGGAAGCTTTGTACATGCATTTCATAGTGAGGTGCTGTCTGGTCTCTCGGCTCGTATCGCGTCGGAAGGCTTATGGCGAGCCGAGCCGATAAGGGTCCATCCAAATCGCCTTCAGTCCTACAAAATTGAAACCTTAGGTGGCTACTTCACAATGTATCCAAAGCGGTACCAACAATTCTGGTTGTTGCTTTCAAGACCGATGAAGGACGCGTCGCCTGTTGAATTTGAATCCTTCCGATCATGGGGGAACGATCTGTCTTTAAGTCCTAATGTTCACAAGTCGAAATTCTCAGTTAATGAATATGTGAACGAAAATCTTCTCTCATTTGCTAACGTTCGCTATCTTGTTTCTAAGAATATTATCGATAATGATAATTATAAACTTATATCTGGGCCGGATAAACCTTGGGATAGTTTTGGTAATATCGAAAAAGCTAAAAGAAATTTAGAAGCAAATTTTACCTCTTTTGAGAGATATTATGTTTATGAAAATAAGAACGCTTTTCCAAGGTTTTTCATCCCGAGAAGAATCCGCGTATTTGACAATACTCAACAATTGCTGACCGAGTTGGGAACCACCAATGCACGTTCTCTCAGGCACAGTCTGATCGCGATGTCTGGTCAAGTGAGTCAGACTATTACTGACAGTTTGAATGCGGGCGAGCGTGAAGAACTGATTGGTTCTGTTATTGGCGCTGTAAGCGGAGAGGATCAATACGATCTCCAGGTTAAGTTGAACAGTGCGGCGGTTGTGGCGTCGTCAGTCGGCTACAGTCCTTTTTGGACAGCTGAGTTGGTCGCTCCCAATGGCAAAAGAATTGCAGTGAGAACTCTTCCCGTTTACCATGCCTTTTTGGGAGTAGAAGTTCCTGTGTCCTGGACCGGAAGAATCGAACTTCGGTACAATCCACCTTACTCTTGGCAAAATCTGAAAAATCGGATTTTTGGAACGGATTCATGAACTGCAAAGACTTCGAGGAAAGTTACACTGCCGATGGTCTGGATATTGGTTCAATGTCGTGTGGGGCGGCAGTTTTTGTGTTCCGAACCAGGAGCGGCACAGCGAAAAATTCAGGGCAGGTTTCGCTCAACGATTGCCAATCTGAAATAGCCGACGCATGCGCGTCAAAACTCCCATTGCCCGACAATTCTCATTAAGGAGTTTTCATGTGCCGGTGAGATGTTCCATGTCTTGAACGTCGATATTGGCGTCCTGTCGGATTGGTTTGTTGTGGGGCGGGTAAAACGCAAAAATTTCTGTAAGATAAATGCTGACGTCGATCACCCGGCCTTTTGCAGATTCCCAGTGGGGCTGTGCTTCTATATGATCGAAGTTGCTGAGGAATGGCGAAAATAAATCAATGTTCACCATTCTATAAACGGTTGCAATCCTATATTATTTTTCGACCTTAATTCCGAAAACTCGGAGACTGAATGGAAAACGATGTCCCACTACTGAAGGCAATGATGAGCGACATGGCCTTGCAGAAGTCAATTTATCAACCTGGGCCATATTGGCAAAAGTACGCGGATAAAAAATACGCGTACATCTTAGAAAATGGAATTTCTGAGTTCAGGAAAGACACGTTTATTTCGAAGGGGTTTGGTGACTCGCCAATCAATGACCCTGCGGTTTTCTGGGAAAAATCCGGAACCAATAAGGCCAAGGTCAAAAAGGTACTTAGAACTCTGCCGTTTTTCCGAAATATGTTTGCGGATTACCAAAGATATATTGATAGCCTGATTAACACCAAGAGGTCGCTTCAGTCCAATCTCATTGAGATTGAGTATGGCAACGCGATACGCGAATTGGACCCGCCTGTTGGCCTTTCGGAAGGTTGCGAGACAACGCTGAATATTAATGGCACAACTTATTCCGAGCTCTACATTGAGCACGTCAAGAGGATCATAAACTCCCGAGAACACGTGCCGTTTGAAGAGTGTGAAACGATGATGGAAATCGGTGGTGGTTTTGGAGCAAATATCCATATATTGTTGAACTGCTATCCCAACATTAAGCGAGTCTACTATATTGATATACCGCCTGTGCTATACGTTGGTACTCAATACCTTCGGAGTATTTTCGGTGACATGGTCAAGGACTATAGGGCTGGTACGGTTTTTTCCCAGGAGCGTGAAATTCTTTGCTTAGCGCCATGGCAAATCGAGCAATGTCTGCCCGTTGATCTGTTTTGGAATGCCGCCTCATTTGCGGAGATGCCCGTGGAAACGGTACGTAATTATGGTAATTTTATCGACGCAAAGCACTATTGCATCATCATGAGTGGCGGAAATCCGGATGCCGCCTCAGGACGATCTTCTCCAGCTATTCTGGAAGAGGCATTGGGTAAAAAACTGAAAAAGGTTGAGGAATTTTTGGGCGGTGGTTACTTCGTTTTGGATCGTGAGCTTCCTAAATAGCCGATTTTAATTCTCCGGAAGGGTGGCGATTGTAACTCCGGTTTGACCTGAGACCCAACTCTCCTCCAGTAGTTTGGAGAATTCGTCGGTTTGTTTTTGGCCTTATGCGGCCAGTTTTTCCAGTGCCATTTTTATTGCGAATTCTTTGGGCGTGATGTTGCCCAATGATGAGTGTGGCCT
>JBDVMU010000012.1:0-182531 GCA_039969995.1 Rhizobiaceae bacterium | reverse complement strand
CGTACCAGGACATGACGCGGACAAAATTGCCCTCGGTCACATGCGTTTCCAGGGCTGCGACATTGGAAGAATGTCCGTCGTGGTTAAAGTCGGATGAAACCAGCGGTTCGTCGCAATAGTCCAGAACGCCTTTTAGTGCATTTTCCGTTGCACTTTTCAGCGCTGCATTGATCTCTTCCACGTCAGTGTCGCGGGAAGCAACGAATTTCAGGTCGACACAGGAAACATTCGGGGTTGGTACGCGGATAGAGGAACCGTTCAGTTTGCCCTGCAATTCTGGCAGAACCAAACCAACCGCCTTAGCGGCCCCGGTTGAAGTTGGGATCATCGACAGAGCCGCAGCGCGGGCGCGGTGCAGATCTTTATGGGCGGTGTCCAGCGTTGGCTGGTCGCCAGTATAGGAGTGAACCGTGGTCATGTAGCCTTTTTCGATACCAACGGTTTCGTGCAGTACCTTGGCAACTGGTGCCAGGCAGTTAGTTGTGCAGGAAGCGTTGGAAACAACCACATCGTCACTGGTCAGTGTGTCGTGATTGACGCCATAGACAATGGTTTTATCGGCATTTGCACCCGGTGCGGAGATCAGAACGCGCTTGGAACCATTTTCAAGATGAATCGCGGCTTTTTCTCGGCTGGTGAAAATGCCGGTGCATTCCAGCGCAATATCAACGTCATCCCAGGGCAGTTCACGCGGGTCGCGGATGGCGGTGACCCGGATTGGTCCGCGGCCAACATCAATTGTGTCGCCGTCGACGGTGACGGGAGCCGGGAAGCGGTTGTGAACGGAATCGTATTTCAGCAGATGCGCATTGGTCTCAACCGGTGCCAGATCGTTGATCGCCACAACCTCAATGTCGGTGCGGCCGGTTTCAATCAAGGCGCGCAGGGTGTTTCGGCCAATCCGTCCAAATCCGTTAATAGCAACTTTGAGGGGCATAAAACTCTCCGGGAATGTGATCATGCTTAAAATTTCAATCGGTTTAAATCATTTTGCTCGCCCAAGGTCAACGTCGCCGGACAACACATTTGTGTGCGAGATTGGAACTTTTGTCTCTTGGCGTTGGGCAAACAAATAACTAGGTTCCACGCAAAGAGATCATTCACGGAAGCAGATCATGACCGCATGCATCACGGGCTGGGCCCATTCGAAATTTGGCCGTCTGGAAGGCGAAACTGTTGAAAGCCTGATCGTCGGTGTTGTCGAAGGAGCTTTGCGCGATGCCGGGTTGGAGGCGAGCGATATTGATGAGGTCTATCTGGGTCACTTCAATGCCGGTTTTTCAGCTCAGGATTTCACCGCAAGCCTGGTATATCAGGCGTCTGATGCTTTCCGCTTCAAACCAGCGACGAGGGTGGAAAATGCCTGTGCAACAGGGTCGGCAGCTGTTCATCAAGGCATCAATTCAATTGAAGCGAAACGGGCCCGTCACGTGCTGGTGGTCGGTGCGGAGCAGATGACCACAACACCCGGCAAGGAGATCGGCGCCAATCTGCTGAAAGCATCCTATCTGCCGGAAGATGGCGAGACACCGGCTGGTTTTGCCGGTGTCTTTGGTCAGATTGCCCAGGCCTATTTTCAAAAGTATGGTGATCAGTCCGACGCCCTGGCGGCCATTGCTGCGAAAAACCACAAGAATGGTGCAGGCAATCCTTTTGCACAGATGCAGAAAGATCTGGGCTATGATTTCTGTCGCGCTGAAAGTGAAAAGAACCCATTTGTTGCTGGTCCGCTGAAGCGTACCGACTGTTCGCTGGTGTCAGATGGCGCAGCGGCCTTGGTGCTGAGCGACACACAGGCAGCATTGGGCATGGACAAAGCCGTTGCCTTTCGCGCGACCGCTCATGCGCAGGATTTTCTGCCCATGTCGAAGCGCGATATCTTGCAATTTGAGGGCTGTGCCACCGCATGGTCACGGGCTCTGGGCGATGCCAAGCTCGATATTCAGGATCTGTCCTTCGTTGAAACCCACGATTGTTTCACCATTGCCGAATTGATTGAATATGAAGCCATGGGCTTGGCTGAACCGGGGCAGGGCGCGCGTGTTATCCTCGATGGTGATACCCAAAAAGACGGCAAGCTGCCGATCAATCCGTCCGGCGGTTTGAAGTCAAAGGGGCATCCGATCGGAGCAACCGGCGTTTCAATGCATGTTTTGACAGCAATGCAATTGACCAATTCAGCACCCGAGGGCATTCAAGTGAAGGATGCAGAACTCGGTGGCATTTTCAACATGGGTGGCGCGGCCGTTGCCAATTATGTGTCGGTGCTGGAACGTATTAAATAATTCGAAGGGGCGATAAGCCTCTCCTTCAATCTCCGCCTAAGGGCGCGACGAAAACGGATAAAACTAACCTTGGAAAAAACTGACTTCGATGCGGTTCAGAACCGCCTCAACAAGCGTTCTGGTAAATGGGACGGACTTGAATCGATCTATAATCTTGACCCCAAAGAAGCGATTCCCATGTGGGTTGCTGATATGGAATTCAAACCGCCACAGGCCGTGCAGGATGCGCTGCACGACATGTTGGACCACGGTGTTTTCGGCTATTATGGCGACAAGAGCTCTTACCTGAACTCGATCATTAACTGGATGCAACGCCGTCACGACTGGACGGTCGAAAAAGACTGGATTTTTGCCACGGCAGGTCTGGTCAATGGCGCGTCACTGTGTGTCCAGTGTTACTCAGAGCCTGGCGATGGGGTGATCATTTTTTCACCCGTTTATCACGTCTTTTCCAAACTGATTAAAGCCAATGAACGGCGTCTGGTGGAAAGTCCGCTGGTCAATGTGGAAGGGCGCTATGAGCTTGATTTGGACGCTCTGGAAGCCTCCCTTCAGGGCGACGAGAAGATGATCATTTTCTGTTCTCCTCACAATCCCGGCGGCCGGGTTTGGAACGAGGAAGAACTGAAAGCGGTGTGCGATTTCTGCATCAAGCATGACCTGATTTTGGTGTCGGACGAAATTCACGCCGATCTGGTCTTCCCGGGCCAGAAGCACAAGGTCATGGCCAATATGTCTGACGACATTAAGAGCCGTTTGATCATGATGACGGCGGGTACCAAGACGTTCAACATGGCTGGTGGCCACGTTGGCAACGTTATTATCGAAGATGAAAAGCTGCGCGACACTTTTGCCCGCAAGATGCAGAGCCTTTGGCTGACTCCGAATAATTTCGGGCTGGTGATGACCGAAGCTGCCTATGATCACGGCGAAGACTGGCTGGAACAATTGATCGCCTATCTGGATGAAAACCGTCGATATTTTGATGAGCGCGTCAACGCCATTCCAGGACTGAAGTCGATGAATCTGGAAGCCACCTATCTGGCCTGGGTCGACTTTTCGGGCACTGGCATGGAGCGTGAGGAATTCATAGAGCGAATTGAGAAACGTGCCCTTATTGGCGCCAATCACGGCGTGGCTTTTGGCAAGGGCGGCGAGGACTGGATGCGCTTTAATTTCGCCTTGCCTAAGTCGCAGCTGAAAACCGCTCTCGACCGGCTGGAGGAAGCTTTCAGCGACCTGCAATAGAAAGTGGTTTAGAGCTGAAAGGCACCGAAGCCAGGAATTTTGATTTCAAGCTTGCTCGGGTTGAACCCCGCCACCAGGCCCAGAAAGTTCAGTTCAAGCCCATCTTTTAAGCCGACGACCAGGCCGGCATAGCCACCGGCTGAGAGCCGCAAACTGCCCGACGGATCGACCGCCACCCAGTTGCCGTTGGCGGGATAATCCCGCCCTACAGCGGTCGCTGGCGTACGCCCGTCAAAACCGGGCACATCGCGAATGATGCTGGCGACAAATGTGTTGGAGTTGGGACCGGGCCAAATCGTATAATCTCCCCGGTTTTGCCATTTGTAATTGGCGATTGCCGTCTCGATCCTTGGGATCAGCAGTTCGGCAGTTTTACCCTCAATCATGGTCTCGATGTGGGGGGTGTTAGAATACCAGCGACCATCGGCGTCATAGGAATTGTGACGCACCGGACGTCCCCAACCAACAACATCATAGCGATCATAATGGCTGGCATTTTTGGGCTTCAACACCAGCCAGGAATGGCTCGCCAATGCCCCTTTCATGCCGCCGGTACGGGCGGAAAGCACGTAGACCTTTGCCGTTGGATCATCCTGTGGCTCAGGCAAAATTCCAGCGCTCGACCAATTGGCATAGCGCCAACTGGCTGGTCGTTCTTTCGCCGCCCAAACGGCTGCATGGATCAGCGCTGGTGCAATGAAGATCACCATAACCAGCAAACAGAATTTGAAAAACAAACGAAACATGCGATTGCCCAGAAAGGTTGCCCGGAAGTCGAACGACCAACCATGGAAATAATTATGGTTCGATTATGTCAACGCCGGACCTCGGGCTCCAGTGGAGTGGACAAAACTTTCCGTGATCAGCTGACCACGTTGCGTTCGATGGTCAGGTGGGGGAAGCGGTTGTTTGCTGCAAGGTCCATCGCCAGGTCGGGCGTAACCGGTTTGGCCCACTCATGGCCGATAATGCCGCCGTTACGGGCCTTGTTGATGACATTGCCGGTAATTGAGGTGGATTTCGCCCCACGAACCACCGATACGGCGATGCCTTCACCGACATCGCGGATGATATTGTTGGCGGCGATGACATTGCGCAGATAAGGCCCCCAGCCGAGTCCGATGCCGAATTTTGGTGCACCTTCGATCACATTCCCCGTGACGCTGGTGTCAGCTTCCGCAAAAATGCCGATGCCAAATCCAGCCACTTCCGCCGGATACGGGCCTTCGGTGGTCAGATTGCGGATCAGATTGTTGGCGCAGACACACAGCCGCCCACCTTCGTTGAAATTGGCAATCGAGATGCCCATCGTGCCGCCATCGACAATATTGTTGGCGATCAACGAACCCTGGAAGGTGAATTCGCTGTAGATCGCCGTTTCGCCGCTGCGCAGACAGGTATTGCCAGTAATCTGCGCATTGCTGGCGCTGTTGGCTCGAATGGCTGAAAAAGCGCAGTCTGAAATGTGGTTGTTGGTCACCATGACGCCGTCAACGCGAAACAAATTGATGCCATTGCCCTGTTGGCCGGTGCCGCCAAGCCGTGCCCCAATGCGTTCGACCCGGTTGCCGGAAACGATGGTGTTGTCTTCACCAACTTTCCAGCGATGCACCAAAATGCCGCCATTGGAGCAATCGGTCACCTGGTTGTCCTGAATGGAAAGTCCGGTGGCATTGACGCTGTATAGTCCAGCCACTCCATCTGCACCGGAAATGCGGGTGCGTTCAATTCGCCCGCCGCAGGTATCGAGGGAAATGGCGGCACCCCGGCTGCCATCAAAAGCGCAGTTTTCAACATAGACCTGAGGACAGGCACGGGCGTGCAGCAGACCGGCAAATTCATCTCCTAACGGGCGGTTGGCGCCGTCCAGAGTGATGCCCTGCAATTCCACAATATCGCAACCTGTTGCCGTTAGCAGCGCTCCTCCGCCACCGTAGATCAGCCGCGATGTTCCAGAAATACCCATCAGGCGGGTGCGAGCCGGCAGATTGATGTTTGAAACCACATAGGTGCCCGGTGGCAGATAGACCGGCTTGTCCTCGGCGGCAGCCTTGTCCAGAACTCGCTGCAACAACTGGCTTTGATCATCATACGCGTCGGGGCGTATGCCAAATTTGGAGGCATCCAGCGAGCCACGCAAATCAGAAAACCGCAAATCCGCTTTTGCGGCATTGGCCACGGTCGGCGCAATTGTGCCAATTGTGGGCACAATCAGGCCCGCACTGGTTAACGATTTGAGAAAATGTCGTCTGTTCATGTGCCAACCTGATACAAAATCGGCCAAAACCCGGCCTTCGACATAAGTGTTGCAGGGGGCATGCCATGCGGCCATTTCTTCGACGCTGGTCAATTGCGCCTGTACCTTCACGGCTCTATAAGCCTCTCAATCACAGCCAAAGAGACGCCGCATCATGCTTGAAGAAGGTAAAATCTATCTCGGTACCAGCGGGACACCGGATGATGGTTTGCAGAAGCCCGAATATCTCAATTTGAAGCTGGCCAACCGCCATGGCCTGATCACCGGCGCAACCGGCACAGGCAAGACGGTTTCGCTGCAGATCCTGGCAGAAGGCTTTTCCAATGCAGGCGTGCCGGTATTCTGTGCCGATGTGAAGGGCGACCTTGCTGGGCTGGCAAAAGCCGGCAAGGGCAAGGATTTTCTTGAAAAGCGGGCGCAGGATATTGGCCTTGAAGATTATCAGTATCAGGATTTTCCAGCGATTTTCTGGGATCTGTTCGGCGAGCAGGGCCATCCAATCCGCACCACCATTTCCGAGATGGGGCCGCTGCTGCTGTCGCGCCTGATGGATCTGACCGATGCTCAGGAAGGGGTGCTCAACATTGCATTCCGTATTGCCGATGAGGAAGGTCTGCTGCTGCTCGACATGAAAGACCTGCAGGCCATGTTGACTAATATTGCTGACCGGGCCGATGAAATTTCCCGCCGTCTTGGCAATGTTTCCAAACAGTCTGTTGCCGCAATCCAGCGTTCCCTGTTGGTATTGGAACAGCAGGGTGGGGATCATTTTTTTGGCGAACCGGCGCTGGAAATCGCCGACCTGATGCGCACCACGCGCGATGGTCGCGGATCAATCAACGTGCTGGCGGCTGATAAGTTGATGATGTCGCCGCGGCTCTACGCCACCTTCCTGCTTTGGCTGTTGTCGGAATTGTTTGAAGAACTGCCGGAAGTTGGCAATCCCGACAAACCGAAACTGGTGTTCTTCTTTGATGAGGCGCATTTGCTGTTTGATGATGCTCCAAAGATTCTGATCAAGCGGGTTGAGCAGGTTGTCAAACTGATCCGCTCAAAGGGAGTCGGCGTCTACTTCGTGACCCAAAACCCGCTCGATGTACCCGATGGGGTCCTGGCACAGCTCGGTAACCGGATCCAACATGCACTGCGTGCCTATACGCCACGCGAGCAGAAGGCGGTGAAAACGGCGGCAGACACCTTCCGTCCCAACCCAGATTTCGACGCCATGGAAACGATCACCAATTTGGGCATTGGTGAGGCTCTTGTTTCAACTTTGGAGCGCAAGGGCGTGCCTTCGGTTGTACAACGCACGCTGATCAGGCCGCCCCAGTCCCGGCTTGGAACTTTGACAAAAGATGAACGCCAAGACGTCATCAATGATAGTCCGGTTCGAGGCCAGTATGACAAGGGTGTGGACCGCGAGTCGGCCTATGAGATTCTTGGCAAGAGGGCTGAAAAACAGGCCAAGGCGGAAGAACAACAGCGGCGCAAGGAAGACGCAGAAAAGAAACGCCTTCGCAACAGCCGGGCCCGTGGCCGTAAGCGGCGGTCCAGCCGCCAATCAGTCGGCGAAGCTGCGGTAAAGTCAATTACCCGATCGATTGCTTCTTCGCTTGGCAGGGCTCTGGTGCGGGGTATTCTTGGCAGTTTGAAACGCGGTTTCTAGGCGTAATTTCTGCATTCAACGACAGGAGAAGCAGAGTGGTGCCAAGTTCAAGCCGCAGCGACGTTGCTGACCTTGCCCATGATCTCGCTCTGCATCATCGTCCTACCTGAAACAATTCGGCATTGCGAAGCGATTTGGCGGTCGGGTAGGGCACAAGTGCTTACAGGTTGCGGCTGTTGAGTTTGGCCACCAAGGAATTCAAGGCCTTTGTCGACCTGAATGCTTCCCTGAACGCTTCCCTGAGCGCATCAAAGAGGCTTGCGCGGGCCGGAACGACAAAATTTGTGCTATGCAGAAATCCTCATCAGCATTTCTTCTGCTGTTAGTTTACCCAAGCCGCCGCGTTTGTGAAAATACTTCACAACTTCGAAGTGACCGTCCTCGCTTGGATCGTTTTTGAGATAATCGGCAAATTTATCGGCACCTTGTTCATGGACGAAGTTCCAAGTCACAGATACGGAGTCCGTTGTGCTGATAACGTCGTGAAGCCAGCCATGTGGAATATAGATCAGCTGTCCAGGTTCCAACTTGCCAAAATAATCCGGTTTGATGCTGAGGTTCGAAACATCATCAGCCCGAACGTCGATGAATCCACCGACTGAATTGGCCTCAGTCGATTGCGATAGTTCTGCGGTACGGTCTGGATGATAAAGCGCTGCTTCTTTGGTGCCATAAAACTGAGCAACAATGGCGTCACTGAAGAACGGATCGCGATGCATGCGTGTTCTTGCACCGCGCGCTGCGACGAGGATGCCTCGATAGGGGAAATTGTCGTTGACAGGATCAGCGGTCATTCCGTTACCTGTCACAGGCAATATCAAGCCACCAGTTGGAATGCACGCCGCCCTTGTCCAGATTGAAGCGAGTTTTTCAAAGGCCTTTTCTGCTCGAATGAAGTGCAAATCCTTGAATTGATTATACCAGCGCACGTATGGAACACCGGTTGGCATTGGACCTTCTTTGTTAAAATACTCGTCCATATATTCACTTAGAGATGCCGTCTTTTCCAAGTCGAAAAGTGTGTCATAGACTTGTGTGGTCATTTCACCGATGGAATTTTTCAGAGCATCTGGTTGCCACTGATCAGCTTCAAATGGAATGTTGCTGACGACGACCGGCATGTTTTTTGCCACATATTCCGATACAAATTCGTCTTCTGTGAGGTTTTCTCTGACTTCAAGCGGCTTCATGACTGAACTTATTCCTTGTCGAATGTATTGGATTCAATGGTCTAGCTCGTTAATTGCCATTCTAATTTGAAGATGAATGACCAATTCATCCATTTCAGTAATTAAAAACTGTTGAGACAAAGAAAATGGAAATGGTAAATGCCACACAACCTTGGTTGCTCTTCAAGAGCAGAATCGACCAGACTTCTCCGCGATGGAACCAGGGCACGGAACCTTCATCGCAGATCGCCTTCGATATTTCGATTGGCCATTGCCATCCTGGCAATTGTGCCTGTGTTTGGAGCTGCTTTCTAAGCCAGTCGGTGACCTAGACCGGTTTGCCGTCAGTGCCGATCAACCCGTTGAGGTCAGCCAGAACCAGCTCCGGCGACATGTCCTTATACTCATCAGGCTGATTACCCCGATTGCACCATACTGCGCGGAAGCCGAAATTGGCCGCCGCAGCGACGTCCCAACGGTTGGAAGACTGGAACGACACTGCATCGGGATAGAGACGGAAGTCATCGGTAACCATCTGATAGACTTCCGGCATTGCCTTAAAAGTATTGATCCGGTCGACCGATATGACGTTGTCAACGAGATCGGTAATGCCTGCAGATTTCACCGCTGCTTCGAGCATGCCGGATGAGCCGTTGGAGAGAATGCCGGTGCGTACACCGGCTTCTTTCAGCGCCCGCAGCACGGCCGGCACTTCCGAAAAGCACTCAAGCTCCCAATAGGCATCCAGCAACAGGTTTTTTGAACTCTTGTCGGCGATTGGAAACTTCTCAAACGCATAGTCGAGCGCCTGCTTGGTCAATTCCCAGAAATCGACGTAGCGTCCCATCATTGTGCGGGTCCAGGTAAACTCCAGTTGTTTTGATCGCCACACGTCTGATAATTGCGCATGATCCGGCCCCACCGCTTCGGCATGGCGGCGAACTGCGGCGTGGACATCAAACAAGGTTCCGTAGGCGTCAAAGACGTAGGCGCTGTGCATTTCATTCTCCCGATATGTTAAACGCAATGGAACGCAGCTTGGTCATTGCGTCAAGTTCTCCTTTGGGTGAAGGTAGAACGTCTTTAATATTTAGCACTGCGAACAGATGACCGAATTCAGCGAAACCTGGACCTATATTGATGATGCCTGGCAGGAGGGTAACGTGCCCGTCATCGGTGCTCGCGAACATGCTTTTTGGTTGGGTTCCAGCGTGTTTGATGGTGCCCGTGCATTTGAGGGCGTAATGCCGGATCTCGACCTGCACTGTGCCCGGGTCAACCAGTCGGCTCGGGCAATGGGCCTTCAGCCAACCAAGACGGATGAGGAAATCATCAACCTGTGTCGCGAAGGTGTTGCCAAGTTTGCAGATGATGCGGCGCTGTATATCCGACCGATGTATTTTGCCACCCAAGGTGGGCCGATGGCCGTCGCGGCATTGCCGGAATCAACGAAGTTCCTGCTGTCTATTTATGTGACGCCGATGCCTCCTCCAACAGCTGGTCTGACGGTCACAGTATCACCGTTCCGTCGCCCGACACAGGAATGTATGCCGCTGGATGCCAAGGCCGGGTGCCTTTATCCAAACAATGCCCGTGCTTTGACCGAAGCCGGCAGCCGGGGCTTTCAAAACGCCATACTGCTTGATTTTCTGGGCAATGTTGCAGAGCTGGCGACCGCCAATATATTCATGGTCAAAGACGGTGTGGTCTACACCCCAGCGGCAAATGGTACGTTTTTATCAGGAATTACGCGTCACCGCGTCATTTCGCTCCTAGACGAAGCAGGCTATGACGTGCAACAGACGACACTGAAAGTTGCTGACTTCGAAGAGGCGGACGAAATTTTTTCCACCGGCAACATGGCAAAAGTCATGCCCGTCATTAAATTCCAAGACAGAGATCTACAGCCGGGGCCCGTCGCGGCCAAGGCGCGTGAACTATACTGGCAATACGCACACGCGATTGCCTCCTGAAACCTGACACACGAGGAGACCAAAAATGGCCTTTACCCTTCCTGACCTTCCTTATGCTTATGACGCGCTGGGCGACTATATGTCGGCTGAAACGCTCGAATATCATCACGACAAGCACCACAAAGCCTATGTCGACAATGGCAACAAACTGGCTGACGAAGCTGGACTGTCCGACAAGTCTCTGGAAGAAATCGTTGTCGCCAGCTTCGGCACCAATGCCGGCCTGTTCAACAACGCTGCTCAGCACTACAACCACGTTCATTTCTGGAACTGGATGGCCCCTAACGGTGGTGGCACTTCTCTGCCAGGCGACCTGCAGGCTGCAATCGATTCCGATCTCGGCGGTTACGACAAGTTCAAAGCGGACTTCATCGCAGCCGGCATGACCCAATTCGGTTCAGGCTGGTGCTGGTTGTCGGTCAAAGACGGCAAGCTGGAAATCTCCAAAACACCAAACGGCGAAAACCCACTGGTCCATGGCGCAAGCCCGATCCTCGGCTGCGATGTTTGGGAACATTCCTATTACATCGACTACCGCAACGCGCGTCCAGCTTACCTGGAAGCGTTTGTTGATAGCCTGATCAACTGGGATTACGTCGCTGAGATGTATGCTGCAGCCAAAGGCTAAGCGGCGAACGGCGAGCGGCGATCGGCGAACAGCGATCGGCAAGCGCCAATCGGTGATCGCCGACCAAAGCTAAGAATTGAAAAGGCCTCGCCATCTCATGGCGGGGCCTTTTTGAATGGTGGTCAGACCTTACCCGCTGCCTTCAGCGCGAAGGCGTAAACCAGTGCTACTTCTTCCAGATAGGCGAAACGTCCGGTCTTGCCGAAATGGCCCGAACCCATATTGGTCTTCAATAAGATGGGTGATTTTCCGCCCGTGACCTCACGCAGCTTGGCCACCCACTTGGACGGTTCCCAATACTGCACCCGTGGATCAGTCAGACCGGACAGGGCAAAGATCGGCGGGTAGGCCTGCGGCACCACATTGTCATAAGGCGAGTAGGACGCGATGATCTGGTACTCTTCCTTGCTCTCGATCGGATTGCCCCATTGGCTCCATTCACCCGGGGTCAAAGGCAGTGAGGCGTCCAGCATGGTGTTGAGGACGTCGACAAACGGCACGTGCGCGATGATACCGGAAAAAAGCTGCGGCGCCATATTGACCACAGCGCCCATTAACAGGCCTCCCGCAGAGCCACCCATGGCGACGATCTTGCCCTGCGATGTGAAACCCTCTGCGGAGAGATGTTCGCCAGCGGCGATGAAATCCTTGAAGGTTTTGGGTTTGCCCGCCTTCTTGGTTTGCTCATACCAATGGCGGCCTTTTTCATCTCCACCTCGGATATGGGCGGTGCAGTAGACAAAGCCACGGTCAACCAGACTGAGGCGGTTGTGAGAGAAACTGGCAGGCATGCCCGCTCCATAGGATCCATAGCCATAGAGCAGGCAGGGGGCCGAGCCATCCAGTGCCGTATCCTTGTGGTGCAGTACAGTCAGCGGCACCAATTCGCCATCTTCAGCCGGGGCCTGCAGGCGACGCACAACATAGTCGGCGGCATCGTGGCCGGAAGGAATTTCTTGCTCTTTGCGCAAAACCCGTTTGCGGCTGACCAGGTCATAGTCCCAGGCCTGTGATGGCGTTGAGGGAGAGGAATAGCTGAAGCGTATCGATGTGGTGTTGAACTCGTAACCTGAACCGATCCCCAGTGAATAGGCTTCTTCGTCGAAGGTGACGCTGTGCTCATCACCGCTGGAAATTTCGCGCACAACAATGCGTGGCAGGGCGCTTTCCCGTTCCAGACGGACGAAATGATCTTTGACCACGAAAGATGAGACCAGCAGCACATCGCTGCGATGCGGGATCAGTTCCTGCCAATTGTCTTCACCTGGATTGTCAGCTGTCGCTGTGACCACCCGGAAATTCTCTGCATTGCCTGAATTGGTCGAGATGTAGAGCGTGTCGCCATGCAGATCGACGCTGTATTCATGGCCGGGACGACGCGGTGAAATCAGGATCATGTCGGCCAGCGGATTATCAGCCGGGAAAATCCGAACCTCGTCTTCATCATTCTGGCCGGTATGCAGAACCATCCATTTGCCGTCGAGCGACTTGCCAACGCTGACGTAGAAACGCGGATCCTGCTCCTCGTAAATCAGTTGAGCGTCTTCGCCAGGACCCTTGTAATAAGCCTGGCTGGGCCTGTGGTTTTCATCGACCTTTACAAAGACGAAGCCGATGCTGTCGGCGCACCATTCAAAACTGCCTACGTCTCGGGTGACTTCCTTGCCATCGACGCCGCTCTCGATGTCGCGAATGCGCATGTGGTGGTATTCGGAGCCGTTGTTGTCGACGCTCCAGGCAAGTTTGCGGTGGTCGGGCGAATGGCTCATCAGACCGAGTGAGAAATAGCCCTCGCCTTCCGCCTCTTTGGGGCCGTTGAACAGGATATGTTCTTCGTTCTCGTCGCCGCCGTCGCCGCTCTCGCCGCCGCCGCTGTTGCGGGGGGTGCGGATGAACAGGGGGTATTCCTTGCCCTCTTCAAACCGACTGGAATAGGCATAGGGACCGTCCGGGGAGGGAACCGAGGAATCATCCTGCTTGATGCGGCCTTTCATTTCGTCAAAGAGCCTGTCCTGCAGGTCGCTGGTGTCGCTCATCAGGGCGGCGTAGTAATCGTTTTCGGCCTCAAGATAGGTGCGGATATCGCGGGGCAGAGCATCGGGGTCGCGCATCACCTCGGGCCAGTTTTCGGCCTTCAGCCAGGCATAGTTGTCGACCAGATCAATGCCGTGATGGATTGTGGTCACGGGGCGTTGTTCAGCGCTGGGCGCTGCAAGCTTGCTGAGATCGAATGTCACTTAGGCGTCCTTGTCGGAGTCGGCTGGATCAAAGTTGAGAGCTGCACCATTCATGCAATAGCGCAGTCCGGAAGGGGCGGGGCCGTCGGGGAAGACGTGACCAAGATGTCCGTCACAGTCTGCACAGCGCACTTCGGTGCGTTTCATGAACAGTTTGCGGTCGACATGCTCGGAAACGCTTTCAGCATCGGTGGGCGCGTAAAAGCTGGGCCAGCCGGTGCCGGAATCGAATTTGGTCTGCGCTTCAAACAAAGGTTTGCCGCACCCGGCACAGGTGAACATGCCTTCGCGCTTTTCGTCGTTCAACGGGCTGGTGAAGGCGCGTTCGGTGCCTTCCTGCCGCAGCACATAGAACTGCTCATCGGTGAGTGCCTGACGCCATTCGGCTTCGGTTTTTTCAATTTTCGGCATTTGAAATCTCCCTGTGTTCAGACCCACTTAGGGTGCCGGAATGCCAATAACAAGCGTGCCATATTCACGCGTTGAAACGATTATGTGAGGTTGATCAGATTAACCGCCAACGCAGCGCCCAGTAGGATCGCCAACCAAAGCACCATGGCACCGGTTGGCTGTACGCTTTCAAACCGTCCACCGGGGCCATAGAGCCGCTGCAGAAGGCCCTGGCATGCCTGGACCGTGAATGCCGCGCCCCGCGCCATCTCACCCCAGACTGTGCTGATAACGGAGTTGACCAGCCTGAACACAGCCGGTGCCGCTTTGCGGTAGAACCAGTCCGTATCGACATTGATGGTGCGGGTTTCTGCCGGGAAGAAGCCGTAGCGCATCAGCAAAGCAAAGGCGAACAAGGCAAAGAACAGTAACTGCAGCTGAGCCAGTACATGCGCCGAAGTGTAAGGCACATAATCCACGTCGTAGGGCAGCAGCGCATAAAGCGTTGAAGGGAAGACACCGACGAAGATACAGGCAAAGGCGGTCAGGCCCATGGCGATCAACATATGGGTTGGTGCTTCCTTGGGACGCTTGCCGCTGTCATGGGCGAAAAACGCAAAATAGGGGATCTTGATGCCCGAATGGCTGAGAACTCCGGCAGAGGCAAAGACCAGAACGGCCCAGACCCACGGATAACGGTTTTCGGCTGCAGCATCGA
Organism: Rhizobiaceae bacterium; assembly: GCA_039969995.1. Lineage (GTDB taxonomy): Bacteria > Pseudomonadota > Alphaproteobacteria > Rhizobiales > Rhizobiaceae > Pseudahrensia. The sequence goes on along the minus strand of JBDVMU010000012.1, from coordinate 167,960 downwards.
GGATCAGCGATTTCGACACAAATCCTGAAAACAGCGGGAAGGCAGAGATCGAGGCCGCGCCAACGATACAAAAGATCATCGTCCACGGCATGGTCCGGTAAAGCCCACCCAGTTCGGATGCCTTCGATGTACCGGTGCGGAACAGAACTGCGCCGACCGACATGAACAACAGCGCCTTGTAGAGGATGTGGCAAAAGGCATGGGCCGCGGTGCCGTTCAGCGCCAGTTCGGTGCCAACCCCAACACCAACAACCATAAAGCCCAGCTGGTTGTTGAGCGAATAGGCCAGAACCCGGCGCAGGTCATTTTCGATCTCGGCAAAGAAGATTGGAAACAGCGTCATAACTGCGCCGATATAGACCAGCATCTCAGTGCCCGGATATCCGCGGGCGAGGCAATAGACCGCCATTTTCGTGGTAAAGGCGGAGAGCGTTACCGTTCCGGTGACGGTCGCGGCCGGATAGGAATCCTGCAGCCAATTATGCAGCAGCGGGAAGGCGCATTTGATGCCGAAAGCCAGGAAGATCAACCAGACGCCAAGGCCCCAGGAATCGGGACCAGCTCCGGTCATCCGCTCAAAGGTCAGTGAACCGCTGTCCTGGTAATAAAGCGCAATACCAGCAATCAGGACGACGCCGGAACCAATCTGAATAATCAGATAGCGCATGCCAGTGGCGTAGGCACCAGGAGTGCGGCGGGCCCAGATCAGGAAGACCGAAGCCAATGCTGTGCCTTCCCAATAGACAAACAGGGAAATCAAATCACCAGCGAATACCGCACCGATGGCGGTTCCGGCATAGAGCAGCGTAGCAATCTGCTGCACCCAATCGCGCACGTGCCAAGCATAGATGGCGGCAAGGAAAGCTGCGAGCGAAAAGATCAATCCGAATATGACCGACAATTTGTCGACCCGCATCATGGTGATCTCCAGGCCTGCCAGCGTGGTTACACCATGCAGACCTGGGACTGCATTCCAGACTGTCCACGCGCTGATGATCGGCACGATGATTGTTACCAATGCGCGCAGATTGCCTTTTGGCAGAAGCGGCAGGATCAGCGCTCCGAGGACAAAGAGGTAGACCGGCGATTGAATGTAGGGGATCAGGAACTCAGGCATCGCCATGCTCCTTCACGTCCAGCTCGTCGGTTGGATAGTCCTCAGCGTCGATGACATCGGGAGAGTAATACTTTTCCGGTCGGCTGATCAGTTTTTTCAAAACCTTGGTGGCGAAAATAATGAAGGCAAAGGCGGCAAAGCCAAAGAAGCTGTAGAAGCCCAAAGTCTCTTCAACTTCCAGCTTGCCATAGCGCAGGCCAAACAAATCCCCCAGCAGCAGCATGGCGCAGAAAGCCCCAAGTGTGACAATCATGCGCATAATCACATCTGGCTTCTCGACAATGGTGATTGCCTTGCCGAGCTTGGTGATGTTTTCGTCAGACTTGCTGGCCATGATCAGGATCCTCCCAACAAAATGGGGGCGAGAAATGCTTCAATACGTCCGGCGTAAAAGAACAATACCAGACAGCCTATGGCTGTCACACAGGGCGGCAGCACGCAAAATAGTGGTGCTTCCTTGAGGTTTTCGCGAAAACTCTTGCCCTTGTCTTTGTTGGGCCCTTCGAAAAAGCCCTGGGCGAAGACTGGAACCAGATAGGCAACATTCAATACTGAGCTGAGCATCAGCACACCAATCATGACCTGCTCGCCAGCATCTGCAGCGCCAACCATCAACAACCATTTACTCCATGAGCCGCCAAGCGGTGGCAGGCCGATAATGCTGAGCGCGCCAATGCCAAAGGCTATGAAGGTGAACGGCATGGCCCGTCCCAGACCGCGCATCTGACTGATTTCGGTTTTATGAGTTGCTACATAGATCGCACCTGCACACATGAAGAGTGTGATCTTGCCAAATGCATGGGTCACAATATGAAGCCCACCACCAATCGCCCCCATGGACGATGCCAGCGCTACACCCAGCGTGATGTAGGACAGCTGACTGACGGTTGAATAGGCCAGTCGGCGTTTGAGATTGTCCTGCTGCATGGCGATCAACGAGGCGGCGAGTATTGAGAATGCGGCAAGCCACATCAGCCATTGCGACGCACCGGTTTCGGCCAGATTGTCGATGCCAAAAATGTAAACGCCGACCTTCAGCATTGAGAAGACACCGGCTTTCACCACCGCCACAGCATGCAACAGAGCGCTGACCGGGGTTGGTGCAACCATCGCCGCAGGCAACCAGCGATGGAACGGCATCAACGCCGCCTTGCCAATGCCGAAAGCAAACAGCGCCAGCAGTATGGCCAGGAACCCGGCTTCAGTTTTGCCCGTGAGAATGCCTCCGGGCGTGAAGTCCATCGTTCCGGCAATCACGTAGGTCCAGACTACAGCGGTCAGCAGGAACACAATCGATGTGCCCATCAAAATGCCAAGATAAGTGCGACCACCGGCCTTGGCCTCATCGGTCTCCTTGTGGGCGACCAGCGGGTAGGTGGAAACAGTCAGCAATTCATAGAACAGGAACAGGGTCAGCAGGTTGGCTGAGAAGGCAATGCCCATCGTGGCGAAAATGGCGAAGGCAAAACAGGCGAAGAAACGGGCGTGTTTTTTCTCTTTATTGCCGCGCATATAGCCGATCCCATAAACATGGGTGGCGATCCACAGCGACGAGGCGACCAGCGCAAAGACCAGACCGAGAGGTTCGACCTTGAAAGCGAGTTCGATGCCGGGCGCAAAATTCCACCAACTGGCTTCGATCGCGGTTCCCGCTTCAAAGGTCTGTAATATGGTGATGACAACGGCAAACAGCGCAACCGCCGCGATAAAGGTGAGACCGTCACGCAGGTTTTGCTGACGGGCAAACAGCAGACAGGAAATGCTGGCCAAAAGCGGCAGAGCAAGGGATGCTAGAATGAGGTTTTCTGGCGTCATCATCGTCCCTCTCCACCCATGATGATCGCTTCCTTCAGGAAACCACCGTTGAACAGCGAGTCAGCCGCCTGGTTGGCGACATGGACTGTAAACTCAGCATCAAAGCCAAACCAGATCGACGCCAGAACCAAAACCCATATGGGGACAAGCATGGAAAGCGGCACTTCTTTGGCTTCGTTTGCCCTGGTGTTTTTCTCATCTATCGGCGCGAGATAGAGCAATTCGACAAACTTCCAGACATAGACAACGGCAATCAGCGATGACAGCACGATGGCCATTGAGATCGGCCAGAAGCCTTGCTCAAGAGCTGCCGTTAACAGCACCCATTTGGATACAAAACCAACAGTTCCAGGAACACCGATCAGGCTCAGGCCGCCAATGACAATGGCGGCGCTGGTCCATGGCATTTTCTTGCCCATGCCAGCCATATTGGCGGCGAGAGGCGTGCCTAATCGGAAGATGATCGCGCCTACCGCCAGGAATAACGCCCCCTTGGTAACAGCGTGGTTGAACAGGTGCACAAGCGACGCGCTGAGGCCCGTTGTCGAGAACAGCGCAATACCCAGCAGCATGTACCCAATCTGCGCGATCGAGGAATAGGCCAGCATGCGTTTTATGTTGACCTGATAGACCGCAATGAATGAGGCAGCGAACATGGCGATCAGCGCGAACGGGAAGATGATGAAGGTCATCGTGTGCTGTTCGAAGCTGAACTTGATCGAGAACACCGACATCATGAACCGCAGCACCGCATAGATAGCCACCTTGGTCGCGGTGGCCGCCAGGAATGCAGATACAGCTGATGGCGCATAGGTATAAGCACCCGGGAGCCAGCGATGCAGTGGGTAAATCGCCAGTTTCAGGCCCAAGCCGATAACGATGAAGGCAAAGGCAGAGCGCACCGTGCGGTTGGATTCCATCGTCGATAGCCGTTCGGCCAGATCCACCATGTTCAGTGTGCCGGTGGCCATATAGATCAGCCCGAGACCGATGACGAAGAAGGTCGCGCCTATGGTGCCCAGGATGAGGTAGTCATAAGCTGCTGATAATGCACGACGGTCCTTTTCAGCGCCCAAGGCGACAAGCACGTAGGTGGAGAGCGAGGAAATCTCGAGGAAAACGAAGACGTTGAACGCATCACCAGTAATGGTGACTCCCATCAGGCCGGTAAAACACAGCATGAAACAGGCATAGAAGAGCGTGTGATGTTTTTCGGCAATCTCGCTTTCAATGCTGGTGCGGGCGAACGGCAACACAACGACGCTCAGTGCCGAAACGATCAAAAGCACCAGCGCGTTGGCGGCATCAATTCGGTATTCAATGCCCAGCGGAGGCGCCCAGCCACCAATGTGGTACGACAGCACTGCACCGTTCTGAACCAACAGCAGCAGGTAAACGGCCAACAGGAAAGAACAGACGGAAGCCGCAAGACTGAGCAGGAATGCCAGTCCGCGATGGCCAAACAGCATCGCCAGCGGCGCTGCCAGAAGTGGTGCCAGGATCACCAGTATCGCGGCATGATTTTCGACAAGGGACATCATGACTTGGACGACGCCCCCGTATTCTCTTCGCCGACCTCTGACAGGCTTTTTTGCCGGTCAAGTTCCAGAATTTCGTCTTCCTCAATGGTGCCGTAGGTTTCGTTGATGCGGACAATCAGCGCCAGGCCGAGCGATGTTGTGGCAATGCCAACGACAATCGCGGTCAGGATCAATACATGGGGCAGGGGATTGGAATAGGTCTCACCGGGTGTTCCAGTCAGGATAGGGGCCGTGCCGCCTGCCACCTTGCCCATAGATATGTAGAGCATGAAAACCGCGACCTGAAAAATGTTCAACCCGACGATTTTCTTCAACAGGTTGCCTCGCGCCACAACAATGTAGAGGCCGGTCAACATCAAGATGACGAACAGCCAATAGTTGAGGTGGCCAAGAATAAATGGCAGGTCGAAATTGGCGCTCATCGTTACCAGTCCTTATCGTCAAGCGACGGCGGACGGCCGGCAAAGGAATAGTAGATCGCCATCATCACACCGAACACGGTGACGCCAACACCGAGTTCAACGGCGATGATGCCCCAGTGCTGGCCCTGCACTGGATTTACACTGAGCGTGTTGTAATCGAGGAAGTTGCCACCCAGCGCCATGTTGACAATGCCGGTACCAGCATAGATCAGCACGCCCAGCGCCACGAGGCGATGGATCACGTAGTCGGGAAACTTGCTGCGCAGGCGGCGCAGGCCGAAGACGATGCCGTAGAGAATAAAGCCCACGGCGAAAATAACACCGGCTTGAAAACCGCCACCGGGGCCAAAGTCCCCGTGGAACTGGACGTACAGGCCGTAAAGCAGGATTGGTGCAACAAGAATTTGGGTGACAACCCGCAAGATCAGATGATGGTCCATCAGCTGTTGGCCTCCTTGCTGGTTGTTGCGGCTTGATCACCACGCTTGCGGCGCACCCGCCGTCCAAGCCCGCTGATCAACAGAACCACGCCGAGACCGGCGGTAAAAACAACCGTCACCTCCCCCAGTGTATCAAATCCGCGATAGCTGGCCAAAACGGCGGTAACAATGTTGGGTACGTCAATGTCAGTCGGCGTGCGCGAAATGTAATCAGGGCCGACATGGGTCTGAACCGGGCTGTTGGCATCGCCGAAATTGGGCATGTCGAGGGTGCCGTAGATCAGCACGATGCCGGTTAGAACAACAATCGAAAGTGGCACAAGGGAATAGGAGGTCGGTTTCTTTTCACTGCGCGCTGTCAGCGCAATGGTGCCGAGCATCAATACCGACGAAATTCCAGCACCAACTGCAGCCTCGGTAAAGGCCACGTCAACCGCGTCCATCAGCACGAATAACAGCGCCGACAATAGGCTGAACACGCCGGCCAACATGACCACCGCAAACAGGCGGCGCACCATGGCAATGGCCACGGCAGTGGTTACGAGGGCGAGAAACAGCAGGCTGGTGAGTATCAGTTCCATCAGGACTTCTTGCTCCCGGTGGATTTCCTGGTCTTGCTGGCCTTCTTCTTAGCCTCTTTGGGCTGGTCGGTGTCGGTGACGTCTTCGACCATATCATGGGGGCGCGAACCGGACATGAAGGCGGCGTTGGCCACCGCATGGGAGGCTGTTGGTCCGGTGATGAACAGGAACAGCACGATCAGCACAAGTTTGGCCGTGATCAGTGTAAAGCCACCCTGTAGCATCAGGCCGAACAGAATCAGGCCAATACCCGCGGAATCGATGATTGAGGCAGCATGCAGCCGGGCCCAGAAATCAACCAGCCGTACCATGCCCAATGAGCCGATAAACAGAAAAAATCCGCCGACAATAAAGCAGGCCCAGGAAAGGATATCGACTATCAAGGTGAGCATCAGGTTTTCGGCTCCTCTGGCGGAGGTGCCATGACGGCTTCGGCATCTTCTGGCGCATCACCCAACCGCCGATAGCGGAAGAATTTCAGCACAGCGATGGTGCCGACAAAGTTAATCAGCGCGTAGAGCAGGGCGATGTCGAGAAAGTCGGGGCGACCAAACAGAAAGCCGACCGAGCCAATCAACAAAACGGTGCAACTGCCGAATGTATTCAGCGCCAGCACCCGGTCGTACAGTGTTGGCCCGGCAAACAGCCGCACCATCAATATTGCCATGCACAGAAAGATCAGCAGGGAGATGAACGCAAACATTGTCAGTCGTCCCTCCGCCGACGAAACCGCTCGGGTCGTTCCAGCTCACAAACCCGGGCGCCCATGGCTTCCAGCGCGGCCAGGTCAGCAGCCTCATCGGTGAGAGCATGAACGATCAACTGGTTTGACTCGGTTTCAACAGTCACCGTACCGGGCGTGATGGTGATCGAATTGGCGAACAGCACTTTGGCGATGTCGGAACGCTGGTTGGCCGGTACGCCGACCAGTCTTTGCTGACTGGGCATGACCTTTGCCAGAATAACCTTGGCCACCGCCCAATCTGCCTTGCCGATCTCGACGATAAGCCAGAACAGGTAGCGCAAACCTGCAACAATCCGGAACTGTTGAAGAATGCCTTTCCCTTCAACCAGGCCAAGTCGATAGATAATCCAGACGCAGAGGACCGAGGATGCTGCGCCGAATCCAATGATCAGACTTTTGTAGATCCCTGACATGATTAGCCAGAGAGCAAATAACCCCAATATTTGCACGATTGCGCGCATCGATGAAAACCGTTCCCCGTATTGTTCTTTTTCCGCCGCAAAATTTGATCTTTGCGTTCCCGTATTTATGAACGCGAACGCTGTACCAGTTCAATAGCAAGACTGATCTAAGCACAGGGTTTTGTGCACCTGTCGCCTGCCCAGGTCATTTTCCTGATTCTGGCCGCAGAGTGACGGGCCGAGTGCGGGCTATGAATGCAACCACAGATAGAAGAATGTGATAGAAATGACGGAAGGGTTGTTATAATAGATGTAAATCCAATAAAAATTGACAATCAGGATATTGATAAATTATATTAAATAGAAATTCTCTGAAACAGAAAATCCACAAAATTGACGCCGCCAAATATTGTTGATTTAGTTTTTTATGCAATAGATTGGTTTTGATTGTGAGAAATGAAGAAATTGATGATCGTCATTTATTGGTGATGGAGACTACGGCTGATGTTGTGTGTTCGTTTTTGAACAAGAACCCCATACATGTAACCGAATTGCAGACGTTGATAGAAAATGTCTTCAATACACTACAGGGGCTGGACGCCACGCAAGGCGGCGTCGCACCGACAAATCTGCGACCGCCCGTGCCGATTAAGAAATCAATCGGCCAAGACTATCTTATCTGCCTTGAGGACGGCAAAAAGTTCAAACCGCTGAAACGCCATTTGCAGTCGCGCTACAATATGACGCCGGAAGAGTATCGCGCCAAATGGGGCCTGCCTATGGACTACCCCATGGTTGCGCCAGGCTATGCGGAAAAACGTTCCGCGTTGGCTAAAAAAATGGGGCTCGGTAAGCGTAAAGACAGCTAATTGCGGCGGTTAGAACGTGCCGCCTGCGACGACGTTTGTATTTGGTGCGTGGCCTTGCGGCAGAAGGCCACGGTGCGCCGGGCCAATGAAGCTGGTGGCAAGCTGCTGGTATAATCTGTGAATTGGCCGATATCGAAATTCTTTTGGACATACTTATCCCCGCATTCGATACTAGGAATATAATCCTATATATTGAAATTGGGAGTCCACATATGAGGAACAGAACTAAATCACATCCGCAATTACAGTCCCGGGAACAACAGCGGATGCTGGATTTGTCGGCAAACGGTATTGGCAGCAATGCTTCAGTTGGTGAAAACCGATCCGGCACCCCAGAATGGATTCGACCCTGCTGCAGATTTGAGGATCTCGACACTGAAGCATTGAATGACATTGTCCGCGCGGTGCCTTACCGCGATGCGGTCTGCACGCTTTGCGAAAAGACCGTCGCATTGGCCTTCGACATTCCGCTCTCCGGTTTCCATGCCCGCACCCGCTGCAGCGCGCAGGTGGCGCTGGCGCGACAGATCGCCATGTATTTGGCCCATACGATTTTCAGCCTGTTGTTGACCGAGATTGGCCTGCATTTTCACCGCGACCGCACAACCGTATCCCACGCCTGCGCCATGATCGAAGACAAGCGCGATGAGTTTGAATTCGATGTTCTTCTTTGCCAATTGGAGTCCCTGTTGATCGAGGCACGAAACGCCATGGCGCTAAGCCTTGGTGAAATCCCGCAGCACGCGCAACCGCCAAAGCCTGCGCCGGCGTCGGCGACGGCGCCCCAACCAAGTTCAATCCGACAGGGCCAACCAATCGAGTCAGAGCGAAATCTCACGCAATACCAGGTTTCATTGGCTGAGCGGAGGTCAGCGTGAGCCGCAAGTCAAACGCCCAATCGCGCCAGACACTCCGTGCACTTCAATTCGTTCTGGCCGCCAAAGGGGTTCGCATGGTCGCTTTCAACAATCACAACAATGACGAACCGCAATCTTTGCTGATTTGCGAAAACAACCAAAAGCGCCAAATGGTGATTGCCGATGCTTTGATGCAGCAAATGCGAGCCTCTGACCTTGTGATCAATTGCGACCGGGGCTGGACTGTCACCAATGTCGGCAAAAGCCACTTAGCGCGCCACAAATGCGCATTGCCCGGCGAGAATGCGTTTGGCGAGCAACACCGCCGAATGACGGGCGATACGGTGATGCTGAACGGCGATCGCCAGCAGGTCCGTCGCAATCTGCACGAATCGCCTTTGTCCCGTTTAAAACTGCGCCAATTAAAGGATGGCAGCCCTTGGCTTTCCGATGCTGCCTATAGCGCTGGAGAGCGGCTGCGTCAGGACTTCACCCATGCGCAGTTATCACCGTCGGTCACCAGCAACTGGAATGCAGCCATGGGTGGGGCCAATGGCAATGGTGTAGGGCAGGGCGGTAAGGTCGCGCTGTCGGACAGTGCGATGGATGCGCGACGTCGGTTTAATCAGGCCTTGGCTTCGGTCGGACCGGATCTGACGAATGTGCTGATCGATATTTGTTGTTATCTAAAGGGCTTGCAGCAGGTTGAACGGGAGCAAGGCTGGCCACCCCGTTCGGCCAAATTGATGCTGCGAACCGGGCTCGGTCTGCTGGCCAAGTTCTATGGCACCCAAGCTGGGGTCTCGATGCGCGACGGTGGCGCCTAAGCGTTGGCAAGCACGGCGTTGGCGGTCGCCTTGATTTTACCGACCAGCGACTTCAACCCGTTGGATCTCTGCGGAGTAAGGTGTTCTGCCAAGCCAATGGCGATGAAGGTTTCCTGCTCATCCAGTTCGGCGATTTGCGCGGGGGTTTTGTTTGAGAATATCGACAGGGCAACCGCCACCAACCCGCGCACAATATGGGCGTCTGATGCGCCTTTGAAATGCAGCTTGCCGTCGTCATATTCACTGATCAACCAAACCTGGCTGACGCAGCCCTGAACCTTGTTGGCATCGACCATCTGTTCTTCCGGGACTGGCGTTAGCGCGTTGCCCAATTCGATGAGATAGCCATAGCGATCTTCCCAATCGTCGAGAAGGGAGAAGTTGTCGACAATTTCGTCGATACCATCGGGGAGAGAAAGTGGGCGGTCCATGGAGAAATCGCTTGTTGGCTCGGATGGCTATCAATTAGGCCTAATCGTCTGCGGCTGCAATTGCGACATGTTGATTTTGCGCCGCCTTTCTCATTTGACGACAGATTTAGTCATCTCATTAAGTCTTTGGCAGGATTTGACGCTGCAATTCTCAACACCGAAGCCACCTGCGACGGGGGCGGAGGGCTGCAGAAAGGTTTTGTTCACCAAGCTCGTTAAAACCCCACCCAAAACTGACCAATTAGGCAGCAAAAAGTGGCCGCGCGGAGCCATGTTTAGTTTTCCGTTAAAACCCCTGTGCGACAGTACGGCCAATTAACCAGTATCACGCCCGTGCGTCGAGGAATTGTATTGCGTCTCTCGTTACCCAAACTGTCGTTCAGCGACATGACGACCCCATGGGTTCACGCATCGGTGCCGTCGGGCGGCGACGAAATTAGAGAACATGCGCGATTTATCTCGATCAACGTGGTGTTTGGCATGATTGGCCTGTCCCTGATTCCGCTTGTTTTGGCGATCAAGGAGCGGGCCTCTGGTCTTGATCTGATTGTCTTCACGCTGTTGGCCTCACCGCTGATGCTGGCCGCGTTGGTCTCGCGCACTGGCTCTATCGATTGGGGCAAGCGGATTTCGCTGTTCTGTCTTACCATTCTTCTGGCCATCGTAGTTGCCTCCGTCGGAGGTCTGGCTACTGCCTATGTTTTGCTGTTCAGTCTGCTGCCTTTTGAAGCCATCATGTGGCGCTGCAAGTCACCACTCAAGCTTTCCGCAGTCCTGGTGGCTTGCGGAGCTGTTGCCACCGTGTTGATCGGCATCAATTCGGCCTCTGCTGTTGCCGGATTGGCAGCCTATGCGGCGGCATTCGAGTTGCCGTGGCTTGCTGTCGCCGGTCTGGCCTATTCAATGTTTACAGCCTGCCGTATTCAGCAACGCCTGGCTGCTAACAGCCAGGAACTGCAGCGCGAGGCGCGTCGGTTGGAGGTTTTCTCCCGACACAGCAGTGAACTGATTACCCGCCATGGTGCCAATGGATCCACTTTGTTTGCTTCGCCAGCATCACGCGAACTGCTGGGAGTTGCCAGTACGGACTTGCTGGATGGTGGGCTGATCAACCGGGTACACATCCAGGACCGGGTGCTGCTGCTTAAAGCCCTGTCTGATTCCATTCAACTGAAACAGGTTCAGCTCAAGCGCATTCGCGTCCGGGTTTCCGGCAATGATGGGCGCTTGTGGAAACAGGTGGAAGTCAAGTGCCGTGCCCACAAGGACGAACAGAGCGGTAAGATGGAAGCCATCTGCACAATGCACGATGTTTCTCTGCTGCATGAACTGGAAGAGAACCTGCAAAAAGCAGAGCAATCGGCGGGTCAGTTTAACGATGCACAGCGCCGTTTCCTGGCCACGATGAGCCATGAATTGCGCACACCTTTGAACGCCATCGTTGGCTTCTCAGACATTCTGCATCAGGAACTTTTTGGCGCGCTGTCGCAACAGAAACACCGCGAATACGTCGCGCTTATTCAGGATTCGGGACGTCATTTGCTGAATGTTGTCAACGACATGCTCGACATGTCGCGGATAGAAGCTGGCAAGTATGAGCTCAGTGTTTCCAACTTTTCGTTCAGCGATATCGTTGATGCAACGACAGCCATGTTGCAACCCTTGGCAATCAAGGGCGGCGTCAATGTCAAAACCAGCATTGATGCGTCTTTGCCTGAAATGTCAGCCGACAAACGGGCCTGCCAGCAGATCCTCATCAATATCCTGTCCAACGCCATCAAGTTCACCCCGGAAGGGGGCAATGTTCTGCTCAGCGCCAAACAGTTTGGTCGCTCGCTGCGCATCCGTTTGACCGATGAAGGTATCGGCATTGATAAAGAGTTCCTTGGCACGATCGGGCAGCCATTCACTCAGGCCGAAAGCGGCAATGACCGGCGTTTTGAAGGCAGTGGCATTGGCCTTTCTGTCGTCAAAGGTCTTGTTGCTTTGCATAGCGGTGAATTCCAGATCAAAAGCAAAGTCGGTGTCGGAACCACAGTGACCGTCACCATTCCGCTGGCGGTTGCCGGTAACCTTGCCGCATCGCGGCCGGTGCCCACCGACAGCAACAGTCAATTGGTTCATCTCGGTTCGACCCAATTGGCAAAACCAACTCAAACCACCGCCCCCCAGTATAGTAAAGGAGACCGCCATGCACGCGTATCAGCCTGATCGTCTCGCTCAACAACCTTCCCGCATCCTAAAATTTGTTGACGCCATGCTGCGTCATCCGCGCCTCTGCGCTGGTGCCGCATTGTCAGTTGCCGTTATGACGGTCATCTGTGTCAATGCGATCTGGTACCAGCCTGGTAAACATCCTGCACCGTTGTTCGCTACACGTACGCTGGACAATAACAGCGTCGGGTCAACCCAGCAGGTTGCTAAACTAGCCAAGCCTTCGCAGCGCGTTCAACTGGCCGCTGCCTCTGCCAATGATGGAGAATCCGGTGAATTGCTGCGCGAAGTGCAGACGGCCCTTTCTGTGCGCGGCTATTATGGCGGTAAGCTTGACGGCATCTATGGATCCCGCACCAAGTCGGCAATCGTGTCCTTTCAAAAGGACAACAATCTGCCGAAGGATGGCAAGGTCAGCCTTCGTCTGTTGACCCAGGTTCTGTTGTCTGGCTCCTCGCGTCCGCAGGAAGTGCCGGTGCCGACCGAGAGTCAGGTCGTAAGTACCGCGACCAAGGTGAAGACTGTTTCACTGTCTGTTGATCAGCCAGCCGAAACTGCAGATGGCCTTGTTGCCCGCATTCAGGCCGGCCTGCGCGCTTATGGCTATGATGACCTGGTGGTTGATGGCCGGATGGGCCAGCAGACGGCTACCGCTATTCAGCGCTTTCAGCTTGACTATGGCATGAAGATCACCGGCGAGCCTTCTGACCAGGTGTTGGATAAGCTTCGCTCCATCGGTGCTTATGTTCAGGGGTGATGCGGGTCACCTCCAGCCTTTGGGTTTCAGCTCTTATCCGTCGCGCTGAAGCGGCGGGGGCCTTTGCCATGGTGCTCCACAAGGGAGCAGCCGAGGCAGGGGCCATTTTCGTTGTGGTCAATGATCTGACTGAAACGGTTGCGCTTTACGGACCGGCTCCGCAGACGGACTATTCAATCGATGGGCCGAGCGAGCGACGGTTTGAATGTGTGCTGAATGAAGCTTCCGGCGAGGACTTGAGGCAAAAAATCGAGCGTGAGCGCTCATTTGATCCTGACATCTGGGTCGTCGAGATCGAGGACCGTCAGGGCCGAAGCTTTATTGAGGGCTAGAGCTGCATGGGCAGCCACTGTCCAAAAGCATCTCAGTCAGAAAAGCACAGTTTGTTGCCATCGAGATCTCTCACATAGGCGGAGAAGCGGGGGCCACGCTGGTTTGGTTCGCCCTCGCATGTGCCACCCAGTGTGACCGCTAATGCATGCATTTTGACTACTTCCTCGCGGGTGCCGACAGCAAAGCCAACCATCGAGCCGTTGCCAATTGTGGCTGGCGCTTCGTCAAACGGTATCGCCGCTGCAAAAGCAAATTCTTCCCCAACCCAGTAGGTCATCCTGGGCGAAGGTGAGAGGCGCTGAAGGTCTGATGCTTCAAACAGAGCGGTGTAGAATGAGGTGGCTTTGTCCATGTCATTTGTGCCGACAACAAAATAATTCGTTTTCATCTTTTGATCTCCTTTAGACCAAGACCGAATGGCTTGGCACTCTGGTCATATTGATAAATATGACATTTTGTGTCTTATTTGTTTGATGCCACGTTCCAATGCTCAAGACCGGCTCAGACGGATCGAAATGCTTGCTGTTCAGCTCAAGCAGGATGTGCATTGCACGGTCAAAGATTTGGCAATTGGGCATGGGGTGAGTGCCCGAACAATTGCCCGAGACCTTTCGCTTATGCGTGAACAAGGCATGCAGATTGACGCAGATCGTGGCCGCGGAGGCGGGGTTCGCCTGGATCGAAACTGGGGTGTTGGGCGGATGAACCTGACCTATCCTGAGGCGGTTGATCTGCTCATCAGCATTGCGGTGGCCGAGCAGATGGAGTCACCGATATTTCTGGCCAGCCTGGGGTCGGTCAGGCGACAATTGGTGGCTTCGTTCTCGCCGGATAAGCGAGACAAGGTGAACCGTCTGAAATCGCGCATTTTCGTCGGGGTGACCGCCTCCACCTATGTTCAAGCGGGTGTCGACAGCCCGTCGAAGCACGTTGTGCAAGCCCTGCATCAGGCGTTTGTGAATCAGGAAGTTCTGGAGATTGGTTACAAACGCGAGGACGCCAAAATCTCCAAACGGCAGATAGAACCCCATTATCTGGTGCTCAAATATCCTGTCTGGTACGTCGTTGCGCAAGATGGTCTCAGCAAAGGACCAAGGACTTTTCGCTGTGATAGAATTCAATCCGCAGCTAAGACGACAGAGCATTTCAATTTGCAACCAATTGAAACCTTTAATGCGTCGTTGGTTGGCGAGGATCTATCGATTTTGCAGTGACAGGTGTCGCCCTATATGTCTCTGCAGGTGCGGCCGCAAAATTGGGGTCAGGATCGATGGGTCGCTGCAGATTCCCTGATCCAGGGAAGCAGTCGCTCGAACTGCTTTACAACCACCAGCAGATCGTCGCGATGGACAACCTTTTCCGCTTCGGACAACGATGCCCAATGGCGTTCGCGTTTGTCGGCTTCGGGCCATTCATCGCTTTGTTGCTCAACCAGCAGCGGATAGTAGGTTACAGGAACAGCGTTTGCCTGGTCAGTATTCTTGCGCTGTATGGGCATCGTCATGGGGAAGTTTTCAAGGACGATGCCGCTGATGCCTGCTTCCTCAAATCCTTCGCGCTGACAAGTTTGCACGTCAGTTTCCCCGTCTTCGACTACGCCTTTTGGCAAAACCCAGCGTCCGCGGGTTTGAGAGGTAACAAATAGTAAGGCAATCTGATCGTCTTTGACGTCGAACGGTATTGAGCCAATTCTTTTCATATATGTGCACCAAAACGAATCGATATTTGAAATTACATAATTTTGTAATCTTGTGCAAAGCTCGCGGCTGAAGTTGCGATATCTCACGAGACTGCCAGGTTTTGATCAGACCGCAGGGGCTTTTACTTGAAACAGCTTTCAACGCGGCCTGTCTTAGTTGATTTTGACTTTGGGCCAGCTTTGAGATGCCGAGCGGTTTGGCAGGGCTTTGCAGGGAACCGAATTCGGATGCCGATCTTAAATGCGCGCCTATGCGTCCCAGACGACGCGGAAACCCTGATGTGTCGTGGTGCTGTCGGGGGAGTTTCCCGAGCGCGCTGCTATGCGGTATCGGAAGCAATAGCTCTTGTGGCAAAGGAACGATCCGCCTTTTAGCAGCTTGTATCCATGCATGGTTTTTAGCCGCTCTTTGACGTGTTTTTTCAGCGAGCGGATCTTGTAGGCATCGGCCGTCCACTCCCACACATTGCCACACATGTTGTAGAGGCCGAAGCCATTGGGGCTGAATGATTTGGCTGGTGCGGTTTCTGAAAAGCCGTCAGCACAGGTGTTGGATTGAGGGAAATCACCCTGCCAGATATTGCAAGGATGGTAGTCTGTATCGTTAGGTTCGTCGTCGCCCCAGGGGAATTTGACATCGCCAAGTCCGCCCCGTGCGGCGTGTTCCCATTCGGCTTCGCTGGGCAACCGCCCGCCGACCCATTTGGCATAGGCCGCGGCATCGTTCCAACTGATATGGACCACTGGATGGTTGTCGTGGCAGGCCTCTTGTGCTGTTCCGGGGCCATTAATGTCGCGCCAGTTTGAACCATCCACCCGCCGCCACCATTGCACGTGGGCTGCGGCCTGAGTCATTTCGATTTCTTTTGAAACGGCGGACCAGAAAACGAACGACCAGCCGAATTGTTCGGCTTCGGTGACGTATTTGGTGGCGTCAATAAACTCTGCGAATTGTGCGTTGGTGACTGGCGTTGGGGCCATTCGAAAGGGCTTTATGTTGACTTTGCGCAGTGGTGATTCACCGTCATCAGGGATGAATTCCTGACGGGTGCCAACCAAGGCAGCGCCGCCGGGGATCAATATGGCATCTGTATTTGGTGCTGACCGGCGGGCCCCTGAGTCGAATTCGGCAACGGGCCTTTCGTCGGAGTGCCTGCCATCGCCGACTTTGTCGTCGCCGCTGCCGCTGCCGCCGCCGCCAGGGGTGCAACAGGGTTTGTCTGATCCGGTTGTGGTCACTTGATCCGGTCCTGAAATTTGATGCGGCATTTGTTGAAGTCAGGCTTAGCCAGTTCGTCACCGCTTGTGAAGCGGTGGGTTAAGATGATTGCGGTTTGTAGGGAAGGGGCATGACTTGGTGCATAACGTTTGCAGCGCGATCGACAAACAGGCGGACCTTGGGGTCGATGAATTCTCGATCTGCATAAACCAGGCTGATCGGTATCTCTGCGCCGATCTGATCAGGCAGCACAGGCTGCACGCGATTTGTGGTCAATTCTTTGGCGATGATGGCGGAGGGTAGCAGCGCCAATCCATGGCCAGCCATCAGCGAAGCTTTGATCAGATGAAGTTCGTTGGTGGCAAGACGACCGGAAACCGATACGCTTTTGCCATTCCAGAGAGGCCAGCTTGTGCTTGGCGTCCAGTCGCCAGCAAAGCCAACAAGGCAATTATGATTGGCGAGGTCCTTCGGCTGCTTGGGTGAGCCAAATTCCCCCAGATAATCAGGTGTGGCGACTGCGATCAGGTGATCGGTTCGGATACGTTTGGCAATCAGGTTTTGATCTTTGATGGGGCCGATGCGCATGGCGACATCCACACCTTCGGCAATGAGGTCAACATGTCGGGTTGTGGAGAACACCTCCAGCTGAACTTCCGGAAAATCCTGGAGGAAGTCATTGAACAGGTTTTCGAAATTTGCACCGGTCATGGAGACCCGCAGCAGGCCGCGCGGCGTATCGTCGAGGCGTTGAACCGCAGCCCAGGCGGCATCGGCCTCATTTACGATTTTGGCGGCCCTGTGGCGCAATTCAAGGCCTGCTGCGGTCAAGGTGAGTTTGTTGGTGCGTCGGTGCAAAAGGCGGACTCCCAGATCGGCTTCCAATCCGGTTATACGTCGGCTCAGAGTTGCCCTCGGCAAGTTCAGATCACGGGCAGCAGCTGAAATGCTGCCGGTGGCAACAATCTGTAGGAACTCTTTCATGCGATCAATGCTTGGCATGTGACCAAAATGGACAGGCAATGTAAAATTTACAAGCCTAGTGATGAATTCGAGCAGTTGTTACCTTTTGTGCAAACAGCAAAGGAACAGCACCATGATTGACATAGACAACTTTGATCACATTGGAATTCGCATCAGCGACCGCTCAAAATCCGTGGCTTTTTACCAGTTATTGGGCTTTGAACAGATTGCTGACGGCGGCTTCGACAAGGGCCACCCTTTGGTGATGCTGCATCCGTCTGGGATCAACATCAATCTGCTCGGTCCTGCCAATGCCAAGGCCGGAGAGAATGTGCTGATGGACGAGGTGAGCAAGTATCCCGGCATCACCCATTTGGCGGTCAAGGTGAAGGATGCGGAGGCAACCGAAGCATTTGTCACGGATCATGGCATTGCCATTACCGGGCGGCGGGCGTTTCGGGGCACCAAGACGATTTTCATTCGAGATCCTGATCGCAATGTTCTGGAACTTGTCGGCCCGGGCCCTTCGGTTGCGACGCTCATTGCAGAGCACGTCCATCAGGAAAACGACTAGGCCATTAAGTCTGAAAAGCGTTTAAGGCGAGGATTGACTGGCTGCTATGCGGAATTGCTCTGCACTGACAAAGACCGATTGTGGCGGGGAAACACTGGCATTTTCGTCGCTGCCGCCGCCGCCGCCGCGGACTTGCTTGTCTGATAGGCCATAGGTGTAAATGCCACCCCGCTTGCGCCGGGTGATTGCATATAACTCGCTGACCATAAACTTGTCGGCCCGACATGTTGAATGGCCGTAGTGCAATTCTGCGCCACCCCGTCGCTGGCTGCCGGTGTTTGAGGAAAAATCGCCAGGGCAGTTTTTTGCCGCTTGGGATATGACGCTGGTGAGCACGGCTTTCTCCGATCTATATTTGCCGCGTTCGAATATGTGAGCGACCAGCGTGCGCGTGTCATTGGTGGCGACAGCGTGGATGCCCTTTAGGCTGGGCCTTCGCGAACTTTTGTTCCGAAGGTTGACACCACGTACTCCAAGATGGCCCATCAGGTTGAACAGTGCCTGGCTGGCCTCGATAATAAATTCTGGTTTTCTCGGCATCTTGCTGGATGGCGACATGGTGCCTTGGGCGGTAGGGCGGCTGTTGTTGGACCGGGCATTGGCAAGCGGTGCGGTGCCATAGATGCCTGCGTTTTTCTGCACACATTTGGCCAAACTGGAGAGCAATCTTGCGGTATTGGTGAGGGTGAAGCGGAAAGTATTGACCTGATCGTCGATGCTCAGCGAACGACCGCGTCGAAAGCGGGAGATGAAGTAGCCACCGGCTGGCATCGGAATTCGGGCGAGTTTGGTGGACATCGCCGTTGCGGTTCCCTGCTGCCACCCGTCCTCATCGATGCGATAGCGCAAGGCGATTTTCTCGCCGGGTTTCAAGCTCCAACCAGGGGATGAAAAGGCGATCCACCAATTGTAGTTGGCGTCGACCTGAACACTCATCGATATGTTGTTGCGGTAGCGAGCGATGGCGACGCAAGAGGCAAACCTGCCGGATTGGTCGTTGACAAAGGCATCCCCGCGCCAACCGCCCAATTTGAAAGATTCTACGATGCGAGCGTCTGCAGTCGCTGCCAGCGCGCAAAAATAAAACCACGCCATCAACGGCCACATCGATCTTGTTTTCAAACCCAACCCCTCAACAGCGCAGCCTGCTATGAGTGCATGTGATAAGCCTAGCCACAAGCGTGGGGTTACTCAAGCTAACGCGAGCTTTCCGAACGGGTGTTTTGGGGTGTTTGTTCTGAGATCTATTCGCCTGTGGCAAGTTCTCGGCGCAGACGGAGTGCCTCATCATCCAGAAATTTCTGATATTGGGCATCTGGCGGGCGATAGCGGATCAACCCGATTAAGCTCAACAGGGTTGCTGCACCAATAAGTGCGAGAATTCTGATTTGTTCGTCTCCCGGTATGCCTGTTTTGATAATGACAACACCTATCAACACCATCACGGTGAAATTTGCTGTAATAGCAAAGCTTTTCATCATGCGACTTTCCTTTCAAAAAGTTCAAACATGACGCGTTAAAACCGGTTCCCTCCACCGGTTGACCATCGATCATACCTCAATCCCAGACCCCACTCTTTACAGAATGATAGACAGTCGAGCGCCCTTCTTCGAAGATTTATGACTCCGAGCAAGAATGGTAGCCTAGGACTTGGGCATTAAACCTAAGTTTATGCGGTCGGTGCATTTTTCATGATTGCGCTTGTCTTCTGTAAGTCAAACGGGGACAGATCGCATGCCTATACATCTAGCCAATAGGCCGATAAACTTAGTCATAACCAACAATTTCGACGTTCAGGCATATGTCCATGAAGGCCACATTCCGCGATGTGAAGGCAGATATTCTGGCGAAGATTACGGGCGGAACCTGGCCGCCGGGCAGTTTGCTTCCCAATGAGCTGGAACTGGCTGAAACCTATGGCTGTGCCCGCGCAACGGTCAACCGCGCCATGCGAGAACTAGCCGATGAAGGATTGATCGAGCGGCGGCGCAAGGCAGGGACGCGGGTGCGCATGGCGCCAGTTCGACAAGCCCGTTTTGACATTCCCGTTGTGCGTCGTGAGATCGAGGGGCAGGGGGCTGAATATCGCTATTTTCTGGTCAGCCGCGACGTCGTTGCAGCGCCTGATTGGCTGCGCGCCCGGCTAAAACTTGCCCCTGGCAGAGAGATTTTGCATCTGGTTTGCATGCATTATGCCGACGGGGTGCCATATCAGCATGAAGATCGCTGGATCAATCTTGATGCGCTGCCACAGGCGCGAGACGCTGATTTTTCCGAGATCGGCCCGAATGAATGGCTGGTATCGGCAATTCCCTTCTCAGATGCCGAGATAAGCTTTTCGGCAAGTTTGGCGGATGCCGATATGGCCGACTATCTCAGCTGCACCAATGGCGCACCATTGTTCACAGTTGAGCGCTCCACGTGGTGGCATGACAAGGCCAATACCTATGTGAGGCTGTCGTTTAGTCCCGGACATCGAATGACGACGCGGTATTGAGGCTCAGGCATCTACAATATCCCCGGAAGATTGAGACCATTTTCCTTGGCGCATTCAACTGCGATGTCATAGCCAGCATCTGCATGGCGCATAACTCCGGTAGCTGGATCATTCCACAAAACCCGGGCAATGCGCCGGTCTGCGTCTTCGCTACCATCGCAGCAGATGACCATGCCGGAATGTTGGCTGAAGCCCATACCGACTCCGCCACCGTGATGCAGCGATACCCAGGTTGCGCCAGAAGCTGTGTTTAACAGGGCATTGAGAAGTGGCCAGTCGGAGACTGCATCAGATCCATCCTTCATCGATTCAGTCTCCCTGTTGGGGGAGGCCACGGACCCGGAATCGAGATGATCGCGACCAATAACAACAGGGGCCGCCAACTCGCCGTTGCGGACCATCTCGTTGAACGCCAGGCCGAGCTTATGCCTTACACCAAGACCAACCCAACAAATGCGTGCCGGTAGGCCCTGGAACGCAATGCGCTCCCGCGCCATGTCGAGCCAATTGTGCAGGTGAGAATCGTCACAGAGAATTTCCTTCACCTTCTGATCGGTCTTGTAGATATCTTCCGGATCGCCCGACAGCGCGGCCCAACGGAACGGCCCGACGCCACGACAAAACAGCGGACGGATATAGGCGGGGACGAAACCGGGAAAGGCAAAGGCGTTTTCCAATCCTTCTTCGAGCGCCACCTGACGGATATTGTTGCCATAGTCCAATGTGGGAATGTCGGCATTCCAGAAATCCACCATGGCCGCGACATGAACTTTCATGCTGGCCCGAGCCGCCTTCTCGACGGCTTTCGGATCGCTCTCACGCTTGTCGCGCCATTCGGCCATGGTCCAGCCCTGAGGCAGATAGCCGTTGATCGGGTCATGGGCGCTGGTCTGGTCCGTGACGATGTCGGGGCGCACACCGCGTTTGACCAATTCGGGAAACACGTCAGCTGCATTGCCAAGTAAGCCAACGGACTTGGCTTCACCGGCAGCCGTCCAGCGCTTGATCATGTCCAGAGCCTCATCAAGCGAGTCGGTGCGTTCATCGACATAGCGGGTGCGCTGACGGAACTCGATGCTGTCGGGATTGCATTCGACAGCCAGACAGCAGGCTCCGGCCATCACAGCAGCAAGTGGTTGGGCACCACCCATACCGCCAAGACCACCGGTTAGAATCCATTTGCCCGTCAGATCGCCGCCATAGTGCTGGCGGCCAGCCTCAACAAATGTTTCGTAGGTGCCCTGAACAATGCCCTGACTGCCGATATAGATCCACGATCCCGCAGTCATCTGGCCATACATGGCAAGCCCGCGCTGATCGAGTTCATTGAAATGATCCCATGTTGCCCAGTGGGGCACCAGGTTGGAGTTTGCAATCAACACACGCGGCGCATCCTTGTGGGTCTGAAAAACCCCAACCGGTTTGCCCGATTGCACCAACAAGGTCTGGTCTTCTTCAAGGGTCTGCAGAGTTGTCACGATCTTGTCGAAATCATCCCAGGTTCGTGCGGCGCGACCAATGCCACCATAGACCACCAGTTCATGCGGATTCTCAGCCACATCGGGATGTAGATTGTTCATCAACATGCGCATCGGTGCTTCAGTCAGCCAGGACTTTGCAGAGATTTCCGGACCAGTCGGTGGGAATACATCACGGGTGTTTTTGCGGGGATCGCTCATTTTTCTGTTCCTAATGTCAGGGCGATGTCGGCGAGGGTTTGAAGCAACTCGGCGAGGTGGGGACGCAGTTTTGCAGCGCGGGTTTGATCATAGTTCCACGGCGCGGATTCGTTTTCCAGATAGATGGATTGGGCCAGTTCCATCTGGATTGCATGGAAACCTATTTCGGGACGCCCATAGTGGCGGGTGCTCCAGCCACCCTTGAATCGGCCATTGAGAATGGAAGAATAAGCCGTTGCTTTGCTGCAGATTTCGACCGTTCTTGATTCAATTTCTGAGGCGCAGGTCGCACCGCCATTGGTGCCGATATTGAGGTCCGGCAACTGGTCGTCAAACAGGAAGGGGATGTGCGAGCGGATGGAATGGCAATCGTATAAAATCGCTACACCGTGAAGGTCGCGCACCCGTTCCAATTCTGCCTGCAGGGCTGCATGATAGGGTTCGTGAAAGGCTTGCCGCCGCGCATCAATCTCATCGGCGTCAGGTAGGCGGTTCCAGATATCATTCCCATCGAAATCGGTAAGTGGCACAAGGCCAGTCGTGTTTTGTCCGGGGTAGAGCGAGGTGCCGCCGGGGTCGCGATTGGCATCGACAACGTAGCGGTGAAAGGTTGCCCTAACAGTCGTCGCGCCGGGCAGGAGGCCGTCATAAAGTGTGTGAATGTGCCAATCTGTATCGTCGAGCCCACGACCGCGCTGGTTGAGTTGTTGCAGGACTTCGTCGGGTACAAATGTCCCGGTGTGCGGGAGACCCAACACGACCGGGCTGTCCCCTGAATGGATCTCGACCGGGTTCATGTTGCAACCTCTGGCATGGTGATTTCGGTAATTTCGGCGAGGCTTCCGCTGGCGACAAGCGCTGCTGCACGTTCCAGATCGGGTGCCAGGTAACGGTCTTCAGTCAAGGTCTCAACATCTTTTCTCAAACGTGCCAGCACACGGGCCAGCGGTGCGCTGGTCGTTAGTGGTGCGCGGAATTCCACGCCCTGGGCTGCGCAGAGCAGTTCGACGCCCAATATGCGTTCCAGGTTTTCGACCATCTGTCCAAGCCTGCGTGCACCATGCGCGGCCATACTGACATGGTCTTCCTGATTGGCGCTGGTTGGCGTGCTGTCTGTGACGCAGGGGTTGGCCAAGTGCTTGTTCTCGCTCATCAGCGCGGCTGTTGTGACTTCGGCGATCATGTAGCCACTGTTGAGGCCCGGGTCCGGGGTTAGAAAGGGCGGCAGGTCATGGCTCAAAACCGGGTCGACAATCAGCGCAATGCGGCGCTGGGCGATGGCGCCAATTTCAGCGACAGCGAGTGCGATCATGTCGGCGGCAAATCCAACTGGCTCAGCGTGAAAATTCCCACCCGAGACAATCAGGTCGGCACCGGCTAAAACCAGCGGGTTGTCGGTTGCCGCATTGGCCTCGATTTCCAGGGTGCGAGCTGCCTGACGCATCACGTCGATCGCCGCACCAATCACCTGAGGCTGGCAGCGAATACAATAAGGGTCCTGTACCCGGGTGTCGTCCTCCCGGTGGCTTTCGCGGATGACCGAGCCAGCGAGCAGCGCCCGCATCGTCACCCCGGCTTCGATCTGGCCCCGGTGCCCTCGAAGTTCATGGATTTCTGGTTGCAGCGGTGCGGTTGACCCCATGATTGCATCCGTAGACAGCGCCGACGTTATCAGCGCAGATTGCGCAGCGCGCCAGGCACCGAATAGACCTGCAAGGGCGAAGGCGGTCGAAAACTGGGTGCCATTGATCAGCGCCAGCCCTTCTTTGGGGCCGAGTTCAAGCTCCACGAGACCTGCTGCCGCAAGAGCCTGGGAGCCCGGTAGAATCTCGCCCCCAAATTCAGCTTCGCCAGCTCCCATCATCACTGCTGCCATATGGGCAAGCGGTGCGAGATCGCCTGAAGCTCCGACGGAACCCTGGGCCGGAATAACCGGGGTTACGCCCTTTGCCAGCATGGATTCCAGCAGATCCACGACTTCAAGGCGAACACCCGACGCACCACGTCCAAGGCTGAGCAGTTTCAGTGCCATCATAAGCCTGGCATGACGGCGCGGAATTGCCGGGCCAACGCCGCAGCAATGGGACAGGATCAAGTTGCGTTGCAGAATTGCGGTGTCCTCAGCCGCTATTTTGACACTGGCCAATTTGCCGAAGCCCGTATTGACCCCATAGACTGCATCACTTCCGGCCGCCGCCGCTGCAATACGGTCGTGGGCCTGTTGAAGTGCTGGGCGACACGCAGGGTCGAGGCGAATGGAAGTTTCGTTCCAAAAGATATCGGCAAGATCGGCAAGGGTGACGGTGCCTGGCGTAAGAGTATTCACAACACACCTCCAAAGATCCGGCGGTGAAGGGGATTGAAGCCAATGCGATAGGCAAGTTCGGCTGGATGCCCGACATCCCAGACGGCGAGGTCGGCAGTCTGACCCGCGGCAATCGAGCCGCGATCCTGGAAGCCAAGGGCGCGGGCAGCGTTGACTGTCACGCCGGCCAATGCTTCTTCCGGCGTCATGCGGAATAGGGTGCAGGCCATGTTCATGGTCAGCAACAGCGAAGTCAGCGGCGACGAACCGGGATTGTTATCGCTGGCGAGTGCTATTGGGACATCTGCGCTGCGCAATGCTTCAACGGGGGGCAATTGGGTTTCGCGCAATGTGTAAAAAGCCCCGGGCAGCAGCACGGCAATTGTTCCAGCCTGCGCCATTGCGGATATGCCGTCGTCATCTAGATATTCAATGTGGTCCGCTGACATTGCGCCATAGCGCGCTGCCATTGCTGCCCCGCCAAGGTTGGATAATTGCTCCGCGTGTAGTTTGAGCGGAATACCCAGTTCAATGGCGACATCAAAAACCCGCGCGATCTGCTGCGGTGAAAAAGCAATGCCCTCACAAAAGCCATCGACGGCATCGACCAGCCCTTCTGCATGGGCCGCGCGCAGCGCTGGAATACAGACTTCGTCGATATAGGCATCGGCACGATCTGAAAAATCTGCAGGTACAGCATGGGCACCGAGAAAGCTTGTAACCACATGAACAGGACGATGGTTTTTCAAATCACGGGCAACACGCAACATGCGCAGTTCGGTTTGCTGATCCAGTCCATAGCCAGATTTGATTTCAAGCGTGGTCACGCCTTCGGCAAGCAGCGCATCGACACGAGGCAGGGCGCTGCTCAGCAAGTCTTCCTCACTGGCTGCCCGGGTAGCCGATACGGTGGAAACAATGCCGCCTCCGGCACGGGCAACTTCTTCGTAGCTGGCGCCCTTCAACCGCATCTCAAATTCTGCAGCGCGGTTGCCGCCATGAACAATATGGGTGTGGCAGTCGATCAATCCCGGTGTGACCAATCGGCCTTCAAGAGATGTGGCATCAAAATTGTTGAATTCGGTCGGTAGATCCGCCGTCGGTCCGGCAAATACAATCTCACCGTTCCGCATTGCAATGACGCCCTCATCGACCAGTCCATAAGGCACATTTGTGCCGCACATTGTGGCGAGTTTGGCATTTGTCAGCAGCAAGCTATTGGCAGACATTGGAGACCCATCAATTTGCAAAGAGTTCTTTTCTAGTACGAATTAATGGAATATATGTCTAGACATAAATATCGAATGAGGTGTGGTTGTGATTTTTGCTGAGCGAGCCCTTCTGACGGCGGGATGGGCTGAGAATGTGCGGTTGGAAGTTGAAGAGGGACGCGTTGGTGACGTTGCTCCCAACAGTTCCGCACAGGCCGGGGATTTGCGGGTCGACACGCTGTTACCGGCATTGGCCAATCTTCACAGCCATTCTTTTCAACGGGCGATGGCTGGCATGACGGAATACCGCATGGCGGGCAAGGACAGTTTCTGGACCTGGCGGGAGTTGATGTACCGGTTCACCGGGCAGCTGACGCCGGAGCAACTAGAAGCGATTGCTGCGCTGACCTTCATGGAAATGCAGGAAGCGGGTTACGCCTCTGTGGGCGAATTTCATTATATACATCATCAGCCCGGCGGTGCGCCTTATGGAGATATTGGCGAGCTCTCCCAGCGTATTTGTGCTGCAGCGGCAACGACGGGGATCGGACTAACCCATCTTCCCGTGCTCTATACCTATGGTGGCGCGGGCGAGCAGGAATTGCAGCAGGGACAGCTCCGGTTCGGTAATACGGTCGATGCGTATTTAGAGTTGGTGGAAAGGGCGGGGCAAGGCGTGGCGCAGTTGTCTTCAGATTGCACAATTGGCATCGCTCCCCACTCGCTGCGGGCGACATCGCCGGATGATCTTAATACCGTGATAGCTGCTCATCAGAATGGTCCAGTCCATATCCATATCGCAGAACAGCCTCGAGAGGTTGAGGAAATTCAAGCATGGCTGGGAGCGCGGCCAGTTGAGTGGTTGCTGGCTAATCAGCGGATTGATGCGCGCTGGTGCCTTATTCATGCGACCCATATGACAGCGGAAGAAACCAGGCACATGGCTAAAACTGGCGCAGTGGCGGGACTTTGCCCTGTGACCGAAGCCAATCTGGGAGATGGGCCCTTCAATGGCCCGGACTATCTGGCGGCTGGTGGGGCGTTTGGTGTTGGATCCGACTCCAATGTGCTCATTTCGCTAACTGAAGAATTGCGCGTTTTGGAGTATTCGCAGCGACTGCGGGATCTGGCCCGCAATGTTCTTGTCGTTGGTGAGGGCTCGGTAGGTCACTCGCTTTATTGTGGTGCAGCGCGGGGCGGCGCTCAGGCTCTGGGGCGTGGGGCAGGGCAGATTGAAGTTGGCGAATGGGCCGATCTCGTTGCGATCGACAGTTCGCATCCATCCTTGTGTGCTCTGCGAAGCGACCAGATTCTCGATGGTCTGGTGTTTGCGGCAAAAGATCATGTGGTGACTGACCTATGGTCGGCAGGCCGTCACACCGTACATGATGGTCATCACATTAATCGCCAGAAAGTGGTCGATGCTTACGGTACCGCCATTTCAGGGCTTGTCGCCTCCATCTGACCCAATACGCCTCCCTCTCCTCCCTCTCCTCCCTCTCCTCCCTCGCCGTCCTCGCCGCAGGGGCTCTTGCTTTGGAGAGGTGGCTGTTCGATGCTGCGTTAAATTTTGATGCGCTGGGTTTGGAATGAGCGATTACGGAACGCTGGAAGGCGAGTGGGACTATATCATTGCAGGCGGCGGCACGGCGGGTTGCGTGCTTGCCAATCGGTTGAGCCAGGATGGCAGCAAAAAAGTGTTGTTGCTGGAGGCGGGCGGCAATGACAATTACCATTGGGTTCACATCCCGGTGGGATATCTGTTTTGCATCGGTAATCCCCGTACCGACTGGATGATGAAGACTTCAGAGGAGGCCGGGCTGAACGGACGTTCACTGGTCTATCCGCGCGGCAAGGTTCTGGGCGGCTGCTCGTCTGTCAATGGCATGATTTATATGCGCGGTCAGGCGCGGGATTATGACGGCTGGCGGCAGATGGGCAATGCCGGCTGGGGCTGGGATGATGTCTTGCCCTATTTCAAGCGTTCGGAAGACCATCACAAAGGGGATAGCGATCTGCATGGGGCGGGGGGCGAGTGGAAGGTCACCACCCAGCGCTTGAACTGGGAAATCCTCGAAGCGTTTCAGGAGGCAGCAACGGAGTTCGGATATCAGCCAATCCAAGATTTCAACGCTGGCACAAATGAAGGGTCGGGTTTTTTCGAGGTCAATCAGAATAAGGGCATGCGCTGGAATACGACAAAGGCCTTCCTGCGCCCGGCGATGAAACGGGGCAACCTGAAGGTGATGACCCATGCCAATATTGAGCGGGTGATGCTCGAGGGCAAACGGGCCAGCGGGGTGGAATTTACCTGTAAGGGGCAAAAGCTGCAGGCACTGGCGCGACGCGAGGTTCTGCTTTGTGCAGGGGCAATTAACTCCCCCAAGATTCTGGAGTTGTCAGGCATCGGGCGCGGCGAAGTTTTGAACCAGCATGGAATTGATGTTCTACATGAAAGTTCGGGCGTCGGGGAAAACCTGCAGGACCATCTGCAAATCCGTACCGTCTACAAGGTGCAGAACACGCGGACTTTGAACGAAAGAGCCAACAGTTTCTTCGGCAAAATGTCGATTGGCTTGGAATATGCGTTCAAGCGCAGCGGGCCCATGTCGATGGCGCCGAGCCAGTTCGGGCTGTTCACCAAGAGCGACCCTTCGCTGGAAACGCCTAATCTGGAATATCATGTACAGCCGCTTTCCACCGACCGACTGGGAGATCCGTTGCATCCTTTCCCGGCGATTACGGTTTCGGTCTGTAATCTGCGGCCCGATAGCGTCGGCGCGACTCACATCACCACCACGGACAGCACTTTTCAACCTGACATCAAACTCAACTATCTCAGCGCTGAAAGCGACAAGCTGGTGGCGGTTGAATCGGTTAAACAGGCACGTCGCATCATGACGGCTAAACGTTTGCGCGCGTATCAACCGGAGGAGTTTTTGCCGGGGCCGCAGGTGGCTTCGCACGACGATATTCTGCGCGAGGTCGGTAATATTGCGACAACGATTTTCCATCCAGTTGGCACTTGCAAGATGGGTTCGGATGCCAAAGCTGTTGTCGACGCTTCACTGAAAGTAATCGGCTTGGATGGCCTGCGGGTCATTGATGCTTCGGTGATGCCAAAAATCGTGTCGGGCAACACCGCCTCGCCGGTGATTATGATTGCCGAAAAAGCGGCTGATTTGATCAAGGCTGATGCGCGCTGAGGATGAGGGCCTGGGTCCCAATCGAAGGCATGTTTTGGTTGCTGGCGGTGCATTTTGCGCGGTATCGGGATTGGGCAGTGTTGTTGAAGGAAGCAACCCAATGAAGCTGCATGTGCCGCCCGAAGAAGCCACCCATCAACGCAGTTTCATGCAATGGCCGGTGAACCGACGGGTCCATCCTGACCCTGTCTTTTTGCAGATGTTGCAGCAAACCATTGCTGACATTGCCAATGTGATCGCTGAATTCGAACCGATCGTGATGCTGGCGGCAAACGAGCATCACCGGTCTGCCCGCAGGCTGTTGTCGGATCGAGTTGAGCTTTGGGATGTTGCGACGGAAGATCTTTGGTGCCGCGATTCTGGGCCGCTGTTTGCAATCAATAAAGAAGGCGGGCTGGTTGTCAGCCATATCCAGTTTAACGGATGGGGTGGCAAACAGGTGCATCGCCATGATGGCCGTATCGCTGCCGAACTTGCCGCACGTCTGTCGCTGCCGATGATTGCCAGCGATTTGAAGGGTGAGGCCGGTGGGGTCGAGCACGATGGTCACGGCCTGCTGATGGCGCATGAAAGTTCCTGGGTGAACGACAATCGCAATGCCGGGTTGTCGCGTTCCGAAATCGAAGGCCGATTGCTGTCTGCCTATGGCGCTGAACGGATGATCTGGTCACCAGGTGTTTGGGGCGAAGATATTACCGATTATCACATCGATTCCCTGGCTCGATTTACCGGGCCAGGTCGGGTGCTGATCAATCTTCCTGACAGGCCGGACCTGCAGGATCCGTTTCATGTCGCTGCGCTGGAAACCCACGACGCACTGGAGGCGGCTGGGTTGGAGATAGAAGTTATTCCCGAACCAGAGAAACGACGGGTAAAAAGCCATGACTTCGTTGCTTCCTACGCCAATTATTATGTCGGTAATGGCGGAGTTGTGGCGGCACAATTTGGCGACTCTGTTGCTGATGAAATAGCTATTGCTGCGTTGAAACGTCACTATCCAGGACGCGAGATTGTGATGCTGAACGTAGATCCACTGGGCGAAGTTGGTGGTGGCATTCACTGCGCTACTCAGCAAATGCCGGCGGTTGATTGATTGGTGCCAATTTGCCTTGTCCATAGTGTCGAGCAAGGCGCAAAAAAGGCTTGATTCAATCGTAGCTTTGCGACACATGCTGCGCGCTACAAGGCAGGGTATGGCTGTCAACGGCCAGCGGCTGTTGCTGGCCAATAACCCGCCCTATACTTGGCTCTCAACGGAGGTACCGGAAGATGGATACAGGTGAAGCGACCGATCCCTATGGTGTTGACCGTTGGGGCGATGGTTATGTGGCGCAGATGGCCAATGGTGATCTCGGCCTGCTCAATCCGATGGACCCGAGTGCAGCTCCGGTAAGCCTGCCGTCCGTTGTCGCCAGCCTGGAAGAGCGTGGCATCCAGACACCGGTAATGATCCGAATTGCTTCCTATCTCAAACATTCCATTCAGAGCCTCAACACCTGTTTTTCCGACGCCATGGAAACTTATGGTTATGCGGGGGTCTATCGCGGTGTCTTCCCAATAAAGGTCAATCAGCAGGCCCAGGTGATCAAACGCATCACTGAATATGGCATGCCCTATCACTACGGCCTTGAAGCCGGTTCGAAACCCGAACTGGTCATTGCACTGAGCCAGCAACTTTCGCCGGAAGCACTGATAGTCTGCAATGGGGTCAAGGACCGTGAATTTATCGAAATCGCCCTGAGAGCCCGCAATCTGGGTTTTAATCCGGTGATTGTGCTGGAAAGCATGAGCGAATTGGATCTGGTGATTGCCGTTTCAAAAGAGCTCGACATCGAGCCTCTGCTCGGCGTGCGCATCAAGCTGACCCATCGGGTGAGTGGCAATTGGGCGGAAAGCTCCGGCGACCGCTCCACCTTCGGCCTGTCGATCAATCAGATTGTTGATGCGGTGGATATCCTGCGCAAGGCCGACTTGTTGCATTGTCTGGTCTTGCAGCATTCTCACCTTGGTTCGCAGATCCCCAATGTCAACGACGTTCGCCGTGCTGTGACGGAAGCCTGCCGGGTGTTCACCGCACTTTCGGCGGAAGAGGTGCCGCTGACTTATCTCGATCTCGGCGGCGGGCTGGGGATCGATTACACCGGCCAGAAAAGCAATGCGGTGAATTCCACCAATTACTCGATGGCGGAATATTGCAGCAACATTGTTGAGGCGGTGAAATACGCCATGGACGAAGCGCAATTGCCGCACCCGACCCTGGTAACTGAAAGCGGACGAGCGGTGGCGGCCCATTCTTCGTTTCTGGCGCTCAGCGTGCTGGAAGCCACCAGCTATCATGGGGATGAATTGCCGACACCGGAAGCCGATGACCATCATCTGATTTCCGATCTTGCAGCGATTAAATCCTACCTGTCGGCAGACCGCGTGCAGGAGTGTTTTAACGACGCCCGCTATTATCGCGACGAGTTGCGAACATTGTTCAGCCTCGGCAATATCTCAATTCGTGAAATGGCGCGGGCGGAAAAGATCTATCTCTACGTCTCTTCGCTGATCAAATCACTGGTTGATGAGGTCGGGTCTCCGTCCGAAGACATGCAGGAAAAGCTTGGCCAGCTGGTTGACATCTATCACTGCAATTTTTCGCTGTTCCAGTCGCTGCCGGACGTTTGGGCAATAGATCAGCTACACCCAATCGTGCCCCTGCAGCGTTTGGACGAAACGCCGACAAACCAGGCAGTGTTGTCCGACATCACCTGTGACTCTGACGGCAAGGTGGACCGGTTCGTCACCGCCGACGGGGATGCGAATGCTCTGCCGGTGCACAATCTGAAGCCGGATGAAGCCTATCATCTTGGCGTCTTCTTCATTGGCGCTTACCAGGAAACGCTGGGCGATTTGCATAATCTGTTTGGCGACACCAATGTGGTGACCATGGATTTCGACGGTAATGGCGGCATGAAACTGCTGCATGAGGTCGAAGGCGACAGCATTTCTGACGTTCTGTCATATGTTGAATATGACCCGCGCGACTGCATGGACGCCTTCAAGGAAGTTGTTGAGCAGGCAGTCAGCGAAGGTAAAGTGAGTGTCAGGGAACGAAAGCACCTGATCGCCACTTACAGGGGGCTGATGAACGGCTATACCTATTTTGAAAACAGTGAAATGAGCTAACCTTCAGCGGCATTGCCGCGCTGAGGCCATCGGCCACTGAAGAGTTTGAAAGGATAAACGATGGGCAAAGTCTTGGTAATTGGCGCCGGTGGCGTCGGTTCGGTTGCCGTACATAAAATGGCGATGAACCCTGATATTTTTACCGAAATCACGCTGGCCAGCCGTCGCAGATTCAAATGCGATGATATTGCAGCCTCGGTGCTCAAGCGCACCGGTGTCGCCATCAAAACGGCTGAGATCGACGCGATGGATGTGTCGGCAACAGTGGCGCTGATCAACCAAACGGGTGCTGAACTGCTGGTCAATCTGGCGCTGCCCTACCAGGATCTTGCGCTGATGGATGCTTGCCTGGAAGCAAAGGTTCATTATCTCGACACGGCAAACTTTGAGCCGCCGGAAAAGGCTGAGTTCGAATATTCATGGCAATGGGCCTATCAGGACCGCTTCAAGGATGCCGGACTGACTGCCATTTTGGGATCAGGCTTTGATCCGGGCGTCACCAGCATCTATGCAACCTGGTTGCGCAAGCACAAGCTGGACACGTTGCGCCAGATTGACATCCTCGACTGCAATGGCGGCGATAATGGCAAAGCGTTTGCGACCAATTTCAATCCGGAAATCAATATCCGCGAAGTCACAGCACCAGCCCGTCACTGGGAAAATGGCGACTGGGTGACCAGCGAAGCGATGACCACCAAGGTTGGCTTTGACTTCCCCGCTGTTGGGGAAAAGAACATGTACTTGATGTATCATGAGGAACTGGAAAGCATCAAAACGCACTTCCCGGAAGTTGAACGTGCGCGCTTTTGGATGACGTTCGGGGATGCCTATATCAACCACGTCACCGTGCTGCAGAATGTCGGCATGACCGCCATTGAACCCGTCATGCATGAGGGGGTTGAAATCGTGCCCCTTCAATTCTTGAAAACTGTGCTCCCCGATCCAAGTGACCTGGGCGAGTTGACCAAGGGCAAAACCTGTATCGGCGACATCGCAACCGGGATGAAGGATGGTGAGGAAAAAACCTACTACATCTACAATATTTGCGACCATGAAGAGTGCTTTGCCGAAGTGGGCAGCCAGGCAGTCGCCTATACGACAGGTGTTCCGGCGATGATCGGCGCGGCGCAGATTTTGAAACGCAATTGGGCCCAGCCCGGTGTCTGGAATACCGAGCAGCTCGATCCCGACGACTTTATGGACATGCTCAACATCCATGGCCTGCCGTGGCAGGTGCATGAGCTTGACGGTCCGGTCGACTTTTAGGTCTGCCCGTCGACATGGAGATGATGGAAACAAAATCCGGCGGGGCAGGGGCGTTTGCCAACTTTGATCTGACGCGGGTGCCATCACCTTGTTTTGTGGTTGATGAAGTCGCCGTGGAGCGCAATTTGAAGGTGCTTGCCGAAGTTGGGGAGCGCTCCGGTGCTCGCATTTTGTCGGCACTGAAGGCGTTTTCCTTTCCCGCGCTGGCACCACTGGTCAGCCAATATTTGTCCGGCACCTGCGCCTCCGGTTTGTTCGAAGCCCGTTTGGCAAATGAATATTACGGCGGCCGCGGCGGCGGCGAGGCGAGCGGCGGCGAGGTGGCAACCTATTGTGCTGGCTACAAGGCCGCAGATATGGATGAGATCATCGCCTGCAGCGACCACCTGATTTTCAATTCACCCGCCCAGAAGCAACGGTTTCTCCCGCAGATTGCGGCGAGCGGCAAGTCTGTTCATGTCGGCCTGCGCATCAATCCCGAACATTCTGAAGGCCTGGTGCCGAAATACGATCCCTGCGCGCCGTTTTCCCGCCTTGGGTATCCGGTCTCCCAGCTCACTGCGCAGGATATGGAGGGTGTTGATGGGTTGCATTTTCACACCCTTTGCGAACAGGAATTCGAGCCGTTGCTGCGCACATGGGCTGCAGTGTTGCCCAAAATCCAACCCTATCTTGGTGGCCTCAAATGGCTCAACTTTGGCGGTGGCCATCACATTACCCGTGCTGATTATGACCGTGATGCGCTGATCAGATTTCTGCGCGAAATCCGCCAGACCACGGGGCTCGACCTTTATCTGGAACCGGGTGAAGCGGTGGCATTGGATACCGGCATTCTGGTAGGAGAAATTCTCGACACGTTCGCCAATGATATGGACATTGCCATCACCGATATTTCGGCAACCTGCCATATGCCCGATGTGATCGAAGCTCCTTACCGTCCCGATATGCTGGGCGAGCGCGAGAGCGGGCCAGCTCACCGCTTGGGCGGGCCGTCCTGTCTGGCCGGTGATGTCATCGGCGACTATCGTTTTCCCTCTCCGCCGCAAATCGGCGACCGTATCGCTTTTCTCGATCAGGCCCATTATTCGATGGTCAAAACCAACACTTTTAACGGTGTGCCCCTTCCGGCCATCGCGGTTTGGAATTCGGAAACTGACGCGTTGAAAATGATCCGCGAATTTGGCTACGAAGATTTTTTGACAAGGCTTGGTGGTTGAACGATGAGCACTATCTTTCTTGAAAGCGAACTGACGGAAGCCGAACTGGAGCCTGAAAACGCGCTGTTCCGGGTCATTCCCATGCCATTGGAGAGAACGGTTTCTTATGGCAGCGGCACAGCCAACGGCCCCGCCGCAATTCTCGAGGCCAGCGACCAGCTCGAACGCCATTGCGCTGGGTGGGAGCCCTGCTCGAAAGGCATCGTTACAGATCCCGCAATCGACTGCGGAACCGATACTTCGTTGCCGCAAGTCATGGAACGCCTTGCGAATGCGACTGCAGCTGCAGTCCAGGCTGGACAAATACCAGTCACATTGGGGGGAGAGCACAGTCTCTCCTATGGGGCGGTGATGGGGGTCAAACGCGCCCTGGGACGGCCTATTGGTGTGGTGCAGATCGATGCCCATGCTGATTTGCGCGCCGCTTACCAGGGTGAAAAACACTCCCATGCGTCGGTGATGCATTTGCTTGGCGAGGAAGGTGTGTCGCTGGCACAATTCGGTGTGCGGGCTTTGTGTCAGGAAGAGGTCGAGCGGCGTGAGTCTTTCAAGGTTTTTCACATTGACGCTGAAGAACTTGTCACCAAAGGCGTTCATAGCATCGAATTACCAACAGATTTCCCAAAGGATGTTTACGTTTCCTTCGATCTGGATGGTCTCGACCCCTCCGAAATGCCGGCTACGGGCACGCCGGTACCGGGCGGGCTGTCCTACTATCAATCAATCCATTTGGTGGAAAGCGCTCTGCAGGGGCGCAATCTGGTTGGTCTTGATGTTGTCGAGCTTGCACCAATTGTGGGTATGGAAGGTTGGGATTTCACCGCCGCTCAGGTTGTTTATCGCCTGATGGCCCTTGCTCCAAAATAATATGGCCTGAAGTCAAATTCGCTCGAAACCAAGTTTCACAGTGGACTTTATGAGGAAGGCCCCGCCCAGTTGCACGGGGCATTGGCAACCGAACGAGGCCCCCTCCCTTGCGCCCCCCATGAAAAAGGCATGGCATTCGCGCCAGGAATATCGGGACCAAAGGGAGTGTATATTTGACCCGATGACCTGAACCTAGCGGTCCCCCAACAAGATGAATGTGATCTGCAACACAAAAGACCAATTTTCTTTTTCGGGAGCTTTCCGAGTTGCCCCTAAAGCGACCCATCCTGCTCCCAGGGCAGTGTCTTGCAGGCCGCTGCAAGGTGGTCGACGAACAGCCGCAGCCGGGTCGATTGATATTGGCTGGGCGGGAATACCGCGTGAATTTCCCGTGTAGGCCATGTCTCGTAGCCCGGCAGAATTCGTTGCAATGCGCCGCTGCGCAAATGGGGAGCGACGTAGAAGATTGGCAGCAATGCAATGCCCAAACCCGCCACAGTTGCTGCGCAAAGCACATCGCCGGAATCAGATTTGAACGTGCCATTCAAACCGACATAGCCGGGACGACCATCAGGGGATTTGTAGCGCCATTCATGGCTGGCGTCGTTGCGTGTATAGGCGAGCACGTTGTGATCCGGCAGCTGTTCCGGTGACCCGGGCAGTCCATTTGTTTCCAGATAGGCAGGACTGGCGCAGATCACGAAAGGGCAGGCGGCGAGGCGTCGGGCGATCAATGAGGAGTCGGTCAAAGTGCCGATCCGCAAGACCAGATCGAAGTCTTCGCTGACAATATCGACCAGTCGGTCATCGAGGCTGACGTTCAGTTCGACATCCGGGTGTTCCGCCGCAAAGGAAACCAGCGTCTGGGTGAGATATTTCTGCGCCAGGCTGATTGGCAGGCTGACCTTCAAGGGCCCCCGCGGATTGGACCGTAATTCGTAAATTTCCTCGCGCGCTTCCTGCAGATCATCCAGCGCCCGACCAGCACGTGCCCGAAATACCGCCCCTTCCTCGGTCAGCGACACTTGACGGGTGGTCCGGTTGAACAGTCGAACCTTCAGTTCATGCTCAAGATTTTGAACCTGTTTGGAAACGGCCGAACTGGTGACACCCAATTCGCGCGCCGCAGCGGCAAAACTTCCGCAGTTTGCCACTGTCAGGAACATATTGATCCGGGTGAGGTGATCCATGGACATTATCAACTAAATGGAATTAGTGAAAATCAAAATCTATAGATTATCAAATTCAAAGCAAGGGCACATATCTGCCACAGACACACAAACGTGGAGAAAACAGATGACACACGACACTCAAAATGACTATGCGGCCTTCCTTGCCCGCCTTTCTTTGGGCGGCATTCTGCTGGCCCATGGCCTGCTGAAGGTCTTGGTATTCACCATTCCCGGTACGGTTGGCTACTTTGCCAGTCTGGGACTGCCCGCTATCTTTGCCTACCTGACTATCTTTGGCGAAATTGTTGGCGGTGCGGCAATTATTGCCGGGCTTTACACCCGCCTGGCCGCATTGCTTTCCTTACCGATCTTGGTCGGGGCTCTGTGGGCCCATGCAGGCAATGGCTGGGTATTCAGCAGCGAAGGTGGCGGTTGGGAATTTCCACTTTTGCTGGCTGTTCTTGCCGTGATTGTTGCGCTGCAGGGCAGCGGTGCATTCGCCTTTCGAAAATTGACCGTGCTCGATGGTTTCCTGCCCAGAGCACTTCACGCTTAGACGCAACCAATTTTCTAAACACTGCCGAGCCAAAGCAACCGGAGGTGTTGGCCTCCGGTTGCTGCCTTTTGTCATAAACCCGCCAATTCCAATTGGGCGTGTATGAAACAGCCTGACATCTTGCATTCCGGAAATCACAACGGCAGGCTGCAGGGCTGCATCATGTGGGAGTGACAAGATGGCGAAGGCCCCGAATTTTCTGTTTCTGATTACTGACCAGCAAAGGTCCGACTGGTTGGGCTGTGCCGGCCACCCGGTTGTCAAAACTCCCAATATTGATGCGATTGCCGGCCAAGGGCTGCGGTTCACAGACTTTAACGTTGCCATGCCCGTCTGCATGCCCAATCGGGCCAGCCTGATGACAGGTCGCTATCCGTCGGTTCATGGGCTGCGCTATAATGGCTGTGCGCTGTCTCACAGGGCCAACACTTTTGTGGATGTGTTGCGGGCAGGAGGGTATGCCACCGCCTCGATAGGCAAGAGCCATCTGCAGCCTTTCACGGACAAGCCGCCGATGGGCCGCGCCGAATTCGATACCGGCCCAATCGAAGAGGCCTGGAAGCCGGATGAAACCGACTACAAAATGGAAGAGCCTGAGCGCTATGGCAGCGATGAGTGGGCTGAATTTACAGACTCATATTACGGCTTCGAACATGTTGATATGGTCACCGAACATGGTGACCGCGCCGGAGGACATTATCGTCAATGGTTCCGGCAAAACGCTGCTAAATATGGGCACGACTGGGAATGGTTCCACGACCCGGCCAACGAACTGAAGCACAACTACTCTGCAAAACAGGCCTATCGCACACCAATTCCAGAAGATCTGTATCCGACCAGTTACATTCGCGACCGGGCAAATGACTACCTGCGTAAGCAGGCGAATTCGGATCAGCCCTTCTTCGCGTTTGTTTCATTCCCTGACCCTCATCACCCTTTCAATCCTCCAGGCAAATATTGGGACATGTACCAGCCGGACCAATTTGATCTGGATATCCGCTATGATGATCATACCACCCCGCCGCCACCGCTGCAGTTTTCAGCAGAAATGCATCAGCGGGGTGAACTGCCCAAGGTGATGCAGACTGGTTTCATGGATGATGATCAGGCGGTGCGTGAGTCGATGGCGCTCAGTGCTGGCATGCTGACCATGGTCGATGATGCAATCGGTTCAATCATCGAAACGCTGAAAGCCAGCGGCCAATATGAAAATACGGTGATTTGCTTCAATTCCGATCACGGCGACTATATGGGCGACAGTAACCTGCTCCTCAAGGGCATCTGGCAACGCGATTCCATTGTCAAAGTGCCGTTCATCTGGTCGGATCCGGAGAGCCGGGAGCAAGGCACCCGTGATGCGCTGGCCTCAACTGTCGATATAGCTCCTACCATACTGGAGCGTGCAGGCCTGCGACCCTACTTTGGCATGCAGGGCAAGAGCATTTTGCCATCCATCATTGATGGTGAAGCCGTGCGCGACGAGCTGCTGATAGAGCATAACGATAATGGTGCACGGATGGGTTTTGAAATCGCTGGTCGGGCGCGAACCTTGCGGACAAAGGATTGGCGACTCACCATCTATAAAGACCAGGATTGGGGTGAACTCTACGACCTCGTAAATGACCCCAAGCAGATCAATAATCTTTGGGAGAGTGACCCTCACGTAAACGTGAAGTCAGACCTGACACAGCGATTGGCCCATCGTCTGATCGATCAGATGGACGAAAGTCCCCAGTCTGTCCGCCTGGCCTAGTTAGAAGTCCCTGATAAAAAAGGCAGTTCTGCAAGGCTGCCAGAATGGTGGGGCAGTGGGTCCAGTGCCAAACTGAGAGGAATCAACAAGCCGCCCTAATCCAAAGCGGTATGGATTTATCAACCCGCCTCCTCTATTTTTCTAGCGTTTGCGTGATTCGCACCCCTTCAAGGAAATTCAAATGAACGCTCTTCGCCACCAATTTGGTGACCTGATTGTTGACGGTTCAACCAATGAGATTTCCGTTGTTGAGCTAATCTCGGCCTTCAAGGTTGCGGATATGAGACTGCGTCTGGCCATTGAGCAAGACAACGATGGCGATATCGGCCAATTTGGAGACGAAGTGGACCGCCTTGTCGATGCTATGCTGGCCTTTGAAACCGGGCATTCGCAAGAGCGCACAACGCTGCTGCGTTTTCTTGTGGACCGGTTTGTATTGCGTGATGATTGCGGCACTGAGATGCGCCGCGCCGTTTGTGACAAGCTGCTGGCGCTGGTCTGACGTCTGTTCGTTGATCAGTTCACGTCAGCACGGTTACCGATCGGGCGGTGGCTGAAAATTTTTCGATATAGCCAAAGATCTCTTCGGTCCCGTCATCGCGTTTGCGGTACAGCCCAACGGACTTAACCCAGCCATATTTACCGTCCGGTTGCATCAGCCGCAGCACAAAGCGGTAGCCTTTTTTGTGGTTTGCGGTCTCTTCCATGCACCGGGCCACGACTTCGCGATCATCTGGATGATAGGCTTCCACAGCAGCCGCAATGTTGACCGCGCCTTCTTCCGGTTCCCAACCATAAATTTCGTAAACGTGATCTGACCAATAGACCAGGCCGGTGGTCAGATTGACCCGCCACAAACCGATTGCATCGAATCTTGAAATGGCATCAAGAACTTCCAGTGCGCTCAGTTCAAGCTCTTCAGGATTGAGCGGTTGAGCATCGCGCGGTTTGGTGTCGAATTGCAGCTGCATGGTGGATCCTGCGAGCGGGTGGGGTGGAAGCTATGAAATTATTTTGAGTCGCAGGGCCTTGCTAACGGCGTGGGTTCGGTTGGTCGTGTCCAGTTTGCGCGCGGCGTTGGTCAGGTAATGGTTCACCGTGTGTTGGGATAGCGAAAGGATCGTAGCGATCTCGTCGCTGGTTTTGCCCTGAGAGGTCCATTGCAAACAGTCAATTTCACGCGGTTTCAGGCCAAAATTCTTAACCTGCGATTCATCGCGCAACGTATGAATCTTGGAGAACAGCAAGTTGGACAAATAGTGCAGTTCAACCAGCATTGTTTGATCAGGTTCCGATCCTTCCCCCGAAAATCCGACCACTCCAATTTCACCGTTCGGCAAATGAACGCTGAAAAACACATTGGTGCGAAGCCCGTGCTTTTCAAACAGCTGACCAGCAATGGACTCTTTCCCATCCGGGCGTCCTTGATTGATCATACTGAGTGTTAGCACCAAGGGTTCTGTTGATTGACGGAAATGTCCGATAACCGGTGAATTCTCCAGCAGCCTGTTTTCGTCATATTCCGAAATGAGAAAAGCTGGCCAGTTGGAAACCAGGCCGAACGGTGCCAGTTCCTTTTCGGATTCTCCTGGCAGACGCATAATCGTAAACGATGGCAGGCCAAACACTGAACAGATTCGGTCGCAGACACCGAACAGCTCAAATTCGGTCTTGGCATCAGCAATCAGCTTGGCGAAATCTATTTCGCCAGCGTGCAAAAATACGACATTGCCCGGACTGTTCAACGTTAAGCCCCCGACCCCAACGCAGCTTTTGGATTTACGACACAGACTGATGTGTGAAAATCACAATCGCGATAATTTGCCCCAACCACAGAGCGTGAACGTTAGACTAACATCATTTTTGCCGAATCCGATTCCAAGAATTGCGACAATCACAAGAAAAACCGACAATTTTTGATCATTGGGACGCCGAATTGTACCTAAGCGCAGCAAAAACAGAGGTCCAGCGCTTGCGAATCAGGGTCGTTTGGCCACCAGATCAATCTCGACCAAAGCACCCACAGCCAGTGCCGTAACACCGATACACGTGCGGGCGGGCAGCTTTCCAGGCTCGAAATAGCTTTGATACGTCTCGTTCATCGCAGCATAATCGCGTTCAAATTCGGTAAGATAGATGCGCACCTGGGCCGCGTTTGCCAGATTTAGACCCATGCCGTTCAAAACGATGATCAGATTGTCCATGACCCGACGGGTTTGCGCTTCCACGCCTTCTGGCAAGGCCCGCTGTGGTTCGCCCGGATAGGTCGGCATCTGACCGGTGAGAAAAACCCACCCATCGACTTCGGCAGCATGGGAGAAAGTTGCGACCGGTTGTGGAGCGCCTTCAATCATATGGAAGCTGGGAAGGGGCATGGCAGTCTCCTTTGACGGACCTTGGCTTGTTTGA
This sequence comes from Rhizobiaceae bacterium, assembly GCA_039969995.1. Classification (GTDB taxonomy): domain Bacteria; phylum Pseudomonadota; class Alphaproteobacteria; order Rhizobiales; family Rhizobiaceae; genus Pseudahrensia. Next base: position 126,846 of record JBDVMU010000012.1, on the reverse strand, counting down.
CGAATTTCGAATTGACGCTGGCATGGATTGCCCGTCTGTCCAAGTCATTCTTGTCGCGGAAGGCGCGCGATTGGTGACGTTGGTTCCGCAATCTGATAGGAGACTTCAAAAATGTCCGCAGGCCGCATTCCTCAATGGCGAAACTATCCGTTAGTCAGTCACTTCAAAAAGCCAAGAAGTTTGAAAAACGAGCCCAGTACCATGAGGCGCGGGAGCTGTATGAGGCAGTGCTTGCGGCCTATCCCAATAATGTGCGCGCCCGCGATGGCCTGAAAGCGCTGCCGGCAGCCGGCCCTGATATCACCCAGTTCAGTACGCCGCGCCAGAAGATTGTCGAGATTGTTCAGCAATTTGAAGGCGGTCAATACGTGCATGCCATTCGAAATGCCAAGGCAATCGTCAAACGAGAGCCGGGCCTTAGTGTGGCCTGGAAGGTCTTGGGTCTGGCCAACCAAAGGCTCGAGAATTTTGCCGATGCGGAGGCCAGCTTCAGCCGGGCGCTGCAGGTGGAGCCAAATTGTTTCGAAACGCACAACAATCTGGGCGTGGTGCAGCAGGCGCAAAACAAGCTTGATGCCGCGGTTGCCAGTTTCGAAAAATCTGCCAGCGCTAATCCGCGCTATTTTCGTGCCCATTTTAACCTGGGTATTGCGCTGCGCGAGCAGGGCAAGTTTGAAGATGCCACGGCCGCTTTCAACCAAGCAATTTCACTCAACCCCGATCATGCTCAGTCCCACTACAGTCTTGGCAGTGTGCAAGCCGAACTTGGCGCGACAGACAAGGCCATCGCTGCTTTTGAGAAGGCGATTGAACTAGAGCCCGGCTTTGCAGACGCGCACGACAATTTAGGCGTTGTATTTCATCGCGCGGGAGATCTTGGGGCCGCGATCCGCCACCACAGTCGCGCTATTCAGATCAGCCCAACCAGGGCCCAGGCCCATGACAATCTAGGTGTTGTGTTGTTCGGCCAGGGTAAAATGAAAGACGCCGCAGAATCCTTCGGGCGGGCAATCCAATTTGATCCCAAACTGGTTGATGCCTATTGCAACCGCAGCCGGGTGTTCAGCGAATTGGGCCAGTTTGAGCAGGCTAACAAAGACATTCAGGCCGCTTTGGACATCGATCCGCAATATGTGCCCGCCATGCATGAAAAGATTAATGCGCTGGAGGGCGTTCTTTCATACGCTGAGGCGTTGGAATGGAGCGAAAAGGTGCTGCAGTCCGAACCGGACAATACCCGGTTGAAGGCAAAAACCTGGTCGATGTCATCGCAAATTTGTGCCTGGGAACTGGGCGAGCGATTTGAAAATGAAATGCGACAAGCGGAAGGGGAGGATGCTGCACTTCAGCCCTGGCCAATGCTGACCTTGCAGGACGCTCCTCAGCAGCATCTCAACCGGTCAAAAATATTCGGCGAGTCCATTCGTCTCAACAAGCCGAGTTTTTCGCATGAAGTTTTGCAGTCTCGTCCAGACAGGCTGAGGGTTGGCTTGTTTTCGCCTGACTTCAAGGATCACCCTGTGGCCAAATTAATCGCCGGCCTGCTGCGAAACTTTGACAGGAAAAGATTTGAAATCCTGGCATTCAGTAATGGCGGCAACGTGCAGCAGCTCACGCAGGCACGCATTGCTATGCAGGTGGACAAGTTTGTTGATCTGACTGAACAGTCTGTTGATGAGAAAATCGCCCTGCTGAAACAGAACCCGATCGATATCGCAATCGATCTAGCCGGATACACTCAAGGCGGCTGCACGGATTTGTTGGGTTTGAAGGTCGCGCCTGTGCAGATCAACTTCCTAGGTTATGCAGGCTCGTTGGGTTTTGATGCCATCCAATATGTGATTGGCGACGGAGTGCTCATGCCGCCGCACAGCGCCGCTCATTATTCAGAAAAAGTCATTCGTCTGCCGAATTCATTCATGCCAACAGATGACCAACTGGTGGTGAGCGATGCGCCATTGACCCGATCAGACTGCGGCCTGCCGGAAGAGGGCATCGTTTTTTGTGCCTTCAATAAGGCTTACAAGATCAGGCCAACCGAGTTTGATATCTGGATGAAGCTGCTTGAGGACGTTGAAGGCAGCGTGCTTTGGCTATCGGGCAACAATGACCTGGCGATTGAAAATCTAAGACAGCAGGCGCAAAAGGCCGGAATTGATCCACAACGGCTGATTGTTGCGGGCTGGGTTCCCGACTATGCCAGCCATCTGGCGCGTTTGCGCCTGGCCGACATGTTTGTCGACACTTTCAACTACAATGCGCACACCACGGCGGTTGAAGCACTTCATGCAGGTTTGCCGGTCGTCACGAAATGCGGCCAGCAATTTGCCGCCCGCGTGGTGGCCAGCCTGCTCAACGCGGTCGGCCTGCCAGAATTGATCACCGAGACCGCACATGAATATCGCGAACTGGCGCTGGATCTGGCCAAAAACCCGGAAAAGCTGAAAACCGTCAGGGAAAAGCTGGCAAATCTGGGGCCGCAAAGCGCTTTGTTTGACAGCGTTCAATATACAAGAGATTTTGAGCGGGGGTTGGATCTTGCCTATCAGCGCCATCTGGATGGTCTGCCCGCCGCTGATATTGATTTGGCAGAGGCTGAATAGGTCAGCCGGGATGCTCGCCGCCGCCGCCGCCGCCGCCGCTCGCCGCCGCTCGCCGCCGCCGCCCGCCGCCGCCCACCGACGGCCATGTGTTGCAATTTGCGACCTGTTTTCCCCGCCGTATCTCGTTTGTCCTTATATATGTGCCAAATAGGGGCACTTTTGCCTTCAAAGCCGTGGCATATGGCTTGCAGCCATCTCGATACACAATGGAAAGGTGTATCGATGGTCAAATGGCGCAACAAACGGCTGGATGAACTGAGTAAGTCAGAACTGCAATACGCATTGCAGGATGCCGTCGAGGCCTTGACCATCAATCAGAAACAGATGGATGAGAAAATTCTGTTTCGTGGTCTTCTATATGGCCTGTTTGCAGGGGCCTTTGCAGCAGCGGCAACGATTGGGTTGATTACACTTATGTAAAGCAGGCAATCGGCGGCGGCGGCGGCGGCGGCGAGGGCGGCGGCGGCGAGGGCGGTGAACGGCGGCGAGGGCGCGATCACATATATATATGGTCTCATATATATGGGGCTTGATGACCTCATCTCTGGCTTTCCGCAAATGATGGCAAGCCAACAGCACATCTTTTCGATTCCCCAAAAGCAAAAAGCCCGACTGTTTCCAGCCGGGCTTGTCAGATGCGTTATTGATTCAAATTAGAATGATCTAACAACCCGAAGATTGTATTCGCTGGAATCGTTTTCATAGATGGTTGATTCAGCCTGAACACTGAAATTAGATGTGATCAGATATTTGCCGCCAATTACGATGCCATTGGCGTCTTCAGCGTCTTCGTCGTAGTAGGCTGCGTAGATGTTGAATTCATCGGTGGCCTGATAGTTGGCCCCAACTCCGTATTCCCAGTTGCTCGTGAGGAAGTTGCTCATCGCATCATCTTCCGCTTTCGCAGCAAAAAGGGCCTTGAGAGTAAGGCCTTCTATCACATCAACGGAAGCCGACAGGCGATAAGCCAACTCTTCAGATTCGCCGGTATACCCTACAGTGGCAGCGACATCGAACTTGTCACCTGAGTAGGCCATGCCAAAATACAAGTCCAACTCATCGCCGGTGCCTGTTTCGTCCTGAAGACCAACCGTCAGGCCGAGATCGGCGACGCTAACCTCATAGTCAACAATCAATGCCTGATCAAAGCCAGAAGGTGCATCGTTGATTGGGCCGGGGGTACCATATCCATGGTTAGTCGACCAGTAGACGTCAGTGTATCCTACCCGGAAGCCACCAAGGGAGATCAATGCGCGATCCGCCTCGATATTGCCGTCAGCGTCACCACCGCCATCGGATTGCAATCGAACATATGACTCGAGGAGACCCAAATCAGTTTCTTCTTTGACCCGCATGTTGATACGTGTGCGATAACCCCAAGACTTCTCATCATCGATATCGTCGTGGTTAATATAGGTGTATGTTGAGCGAGCATAGCCTTCGAATTTCAGGCAAGACGAAGTGCCCGGAATGAAGAAGTAGCCAGCACCATACATGTCGCAGACCCGAACATAGGATACGGGCTCTGGCTCGGCCTCGGCTGGGGCGTCGGCTGCATTTGCCACGGTCATGGTCATCATTGCCGCTGCTGAACCCATAAGAAGGGATTTCAATTTCATTTTTTATCTCCAGTAGATTGATTTCAGGGGATGCGGCTAATTCCCCAATGTTTGGGCCAGACCCGAAGAACTTTCCCTGAGCGCAACCTACGGTATTCGCCAACTCAAAAAATTAATTAAATAAAATATAAGGGGAAACCTAAGTTGTTTTCCAAATTTGTTGCAAAATAGCGTAATTATGCAATTTTTGTATGAGCGCAAATTTATGCATGATGTAAAATAGAGAGTAATATTTATGCATATACTTTGCTTTGGAAAATCAATGTATATACATTTATATTTTTTCGCAAAAACAATATTAAAACTTGTTCTAATTTAATAAACTCTATAAATACAAAATTTTTAATGATTAAACTTATTTAAATAGATCGTCAGGTTGAGATATGTAATGCGTCATATGGAAATTACATTTATTTTGTTCAGAGTTGGGAAGCTTAATTACCTCTTCCGGAGGCTGTGTGGATGTGTACTTCTCCTGCGGCATCCGCAGGCGCTTAGCCTGCTCAATCATAGTCAGGCCCGATTTCATCCAATATTTATGCAAGTATCAGCGTGGCTACCTCGTTGGTGCCCATCGAACCAAATTGCCGGTAGAGCTCATTGCCTGACTTATCGTCGTCAGGAAGGTCGTCCCTTCCGATTTTCCAATTGAGTGCTTGGAGATCGGGCTCCGTTTGACCGAAGTTCCCGATTCTCTTCGCCAAAACCCCGCAAATAAAGGGGGTAGATGCAAGTGTGGCCCGCTTTTCGCTGTGATTCCTGACCCGACGGCCCCCAAAAAGCCCCAAATTCACGCTTCATTAACCACGATCCACCGGTGCAAGCCCCAATTGCGTGTTATTTGTGCAACAGCCAGAGGGGATTCAAACATACCGCCTTGCATAATCGTGCATTGAGGATTGCGTTGCAGGGCAGGTTCGGTAGGTTGGGCTCAGGGAAAGGGTGCGCAAGTAACCGTCCCAATTACGGGGCATAGCCCTTCTCAAATGATTGTCTACTGGAGATTAAAATTATGAAACTCAAAGCTCTTCTTTTGGGTTCTGCTGCTGCACTGATCGCAGTATCCGGCGCACACGCCGCTGATGCTGTTGTTGCTGAGCCAGAACCAATGGATTACGTAAAAGTTTGCGACATGTATGGCGCTGGCTTCTTCTACATCCCAGGCACCGAAACTTGCCTGAGAATCGCTGGTTATGCTCAGGTCGAATACGACTATTCTGACTACAGCAACGGTGGTACTTCAACTCTCGCTGGTTCAACACAGTCTGGCGCTCAGGTAGAAGGTCGTGTGACTTTCCTCGCACAGAGCGAAACTGACTACGGTACTCTGGCAAGCTTCCTGCGTCTCGACGGTAGTGAGTCGCAAGTTTCCGGTGCTAACGTCTCTACTGCAGTAGACGTTTCCAACACTTGGATTTCTCTGGGCAACCTGTCCATGGGTCACCGCGAACACCGCGCTGCTCTGGCTGCTCTGCCAGGCGGTCCTTTCGATGGTAACGACCAGAATCTGGGCGACGCATACTACATCGACTATACGTTTGCAGCTAACGGCATGTCCGCTACCTTCGGTGGTGGTGCTACAGAGAACACACCAGACATTGGTAACGTCTACCTGCGTCTTGACTATGCAGGCAGCATGTACAACCTCGCGGCGTCGATCACTCACGTGGGCCACGTTGGTGTTGCTTCACCAGGTAACGGTGACTCCGAGCAGTACTACAACATCTGGGGTAACATTACTCCGATTGAAGGCCTGACCATTCAGGGTTACTACAACGACAGCTCCATCAACAACTCCCAGCGTTGGGGTATCGGTGCTAGCTTCGCTGTCACAGATAGCGTATCCGTTGCTGGTGGTTACTTCGACGCTCAGCGTCTCGAAAAAGGTTACTTCGGTCAGGTTAGCTGGGCGGTTACTCCCGGTCTTGCTGTGACTGTTGCAGCTGAAGAAAAAGAAATTCTCGGTACAGACGAGACTTCTTTCCGTCTCCGCGTAAAACGCTCTTTCTAATCAGCTAGTCTGATAAGAATACGGAAAGCCCGGCTGGCAACAGCCGGGCTTTTTGTTTGCGCTGATGAAAGCGCTACCGGCCCTTCAACACTCTGTTCAGTTGCGTCGGGCTCCAAATTCAGGCCGTGCCCCACAATGCCAAGCGCTGGAACTGAGTTTTGCCTGCCCCTATCCAATGCGAACAACTGCACTCGTGCACAGATTCGCCACATTGCCTTAAAGAGCCTGCAATAATTGGCTTCATCTGTCGGTGAGGTCTGCCCGTAGCATTTGGAAACAAACCCCGAAAGTTGTTCCACCAGCAGCGCCGGATAGAATCCTGATAATCTACCGCCTTAGGCAGACCTGCATGCCTCCGATGAAGGCCGGGGTATCAGAAACAATTTGGGCCGATGCCTCCGAAGAGAGCACCGGCCCCGAGCAAGCCCCAAAGGTTGAAACGTTAGATAGGCAGCGTCCGTAATTCCGCCGCCGCCGCCGCCGCCGCCGCCGCCGCTGTCGCAGTCGCCGCCGCCACCGCCGCTGTCCTCGTTAGAGTTTGACTCCGAGCTTTTCGATCGTGCTGATGGTCAGACCGCCGGTTGGCAGGCTGTTATCTTCCTGGAAGCGTCGGATGACAGCCAAGGTGCCGGGCCCCAATTCGCCATCCGGGGAGAAGCCCAGCTTATATCCGGCTTGGATCAGAGCGTTTTGAAGACGCAAAACGATGCCGGGCGTTGTGTTGGTTTCACACAAAATTGGACGCCATTGCACGGTTTCAGACGTCAGCAAGGTCTTTTTCTGCACCGAGGCAAAGCGTGGAGGGGAGTCAATCACCTCAAACTTTTCCGCTTCCACCAGTTCCTTGATTTTCAAAGTCCGGTATTTGGCAGGAATCACCTTCTTGCGGGTTGTTGGCGGGGTTTTAATCACCTGCCGCTTGATAGTTTCATAGCGCGCCGGGATAACTTCCTCTTTGGTGCGAGCCGGTTGATCGACCACCTTTTGTGTGAATTCCTTGAATTCTGCGGGAATCTCTACCCGACACATGATCTCACCGGTTGCTGTGTCGATCTTTTCGTAAGCACCGCGCCCAACTTTCCATTCTACCCGGGCTGGCGAGATCAAAATCTTCTTCGCCTCTTCGCGATAGGTGGCCGGGATCACTGATTTGATGATTTGCTGCGGCTGAATCAGCACTTTTTCCTCAACCGTTTCATAAACCGGCGGCACAGGCACCAACTCGTAGCTTTCTTCTTGAACCAGAATTTGCTTTTCGATCTCACGATAGACCGCCGGGGTTTTTTTGAACCGGGATGTGGCCGGCTGCACCATCACTTCATCGGCTTTGAAGTCGTATTTCGCCGGAATCAGCACCTTTGCGTAACACTCACCTGCCTTGGCATTGGCGGGAGGCAATTGCTGTGCGCTAGCTGTTGTGATCAATGTGGCGCCTGTAATCGCCAAAACGCCCGCTGCTGCCGTCGCCGCTGCCGCCGCCGTTGCTGTGCCCAGAACCCGTTTCATAATTCCCGCTCCAATATAAATATTGCCCATCGACTGCATCTGCTCCAAGAGGAATTGATGTTGACATATCTTGCCATGGCAGCCCGTCACGTTAGGTTACCAAGTGGTTAACAGAATATCAGACTTGGTTAATCTGACGAGTCAGAACGCAGAAGATGGTTAATTGTGACATGCCATCGTCTCGATTGGAGCTAAAATCCTGAAAAATAAAGATAAATGTCGGTTTGTGCCGATCCAACGAGGTTAGATGTCAACAAAATTTGACTATGTTCCGAGCGCTGACACCCGCAGATCAGGCCAATCAACCCTGGCAGGCATGTTCCGGGCGTCGGCCCAATCACATACAAATCTTGATGCGATTGTCGAGGGCGACAAAGCACTGACTTATGCCGAAGTTGATGACCAATCAGGCCGACTGGCGCGGTTGTTGCTCGATGAAGGGCTGGAAACTGGCGACCGGGTGGGAATTCTGGCCCGCAATTGCTCTGAATATTTGTTGCTGGAACTGGCCGCTGCCAAATGCGGCGTGATCGTTGCGGCGTTGAATTGGCGTTTGAGCGACCCGGAACTGACACACTGTATAAATCTTGTCAGTCCCAAACTGGTTTTGGCGCAGCAAGACTATGTACCAACCCTGCATCGGTTGGAAATAGAACAGGTGCCAGTGATCGAGTTGGGCGAAACATTCGATCAGCGCATTAGCACCTGTCATCCAATGCCACCTATGCCATTGGACAGCGCCGGCGGCGGCGGCGAGAGCGGCGAGAGCGGCGAGGGTGGCGAGGCTGGCTTGGTCATTCTTTACACCAGCGGAACCACAGGCATGCCGAAAGGGGCGTTGATAAGCCATCGGGCGATGATTGCCCGCGCAGCGTGCTTTGTCAGCGACCTGAATTTACCGCGTGGCTCCAACTTTGTAGCCTGGGCACCGCTGTTTCACATGGCGTCGACGGATCATTCGCTGGCGACGCTGTTGCGTGGTGGCACGGTGTTTGTGGTCGATGGATATCAGCCAGAAGTCCTGATGGACCTGATTGAAGCCCACACAGTGGGCTGGTTTGTGCTAATGCCAGGCATGGTTGGCGAGTTTGCCGAGTTTTGCCGGGCGAGACGCCTGAAACCAAAAGGAATTGTAGCTTGCGGGGCAATGGCTGATTTGGTGCCGCGCGAGGAAATCGCCGCCGCCACAACGGCCTTGTCGACGCCCTATGTCAATTCATTCGGCGCAACTGAGACTGGCCTGCCACCGGCAACCGCCAGTGTGATTGACATAGGAGAGGCTCCAGAGCGTTTGCCAAAGCGTCAAAGTGCATTTGTTGAGTTGCGTTTGGTCGATGCGGAAGACAATGACGTGGCGCTCGGCGAACCCGGTGAAGTTGCGTTGAGAGGTCCGACCCTGTTCAGCGGCTATTGGCGGGCCGAAGAAACCAACGCCCACGACTTTCGCAATGGCTGGTTTCATATGGGTGATGTCATGCGACGCAATCTTGATGGTACGCTAGAGTACGTCGATCGGGTTAAATACATGATCAAATCCGGTGGTGAAAATATATATCCCGCAGAGATCGAACAGGTGCTGAGTCTGAACCCGGACATCAGCGAGGCTGTGGTTGTGCGGCGTCGGGATGCCAAGTGGGGCGAGGTGCCGGTCGCCTTTGTGGTCAGCAGCAGACCGGGGTTAAGCGAGGAACAGGTGATTGAGACATGCCGCGGCAAGCTGGCCAGTTACAAATTACCAAAACAGGTTTTGTTCATTGATGAGGGCGAATTGCCGCGTTCAACCACAGGCAAAGTTCAACGCCATGAACTGGAAAAGCGGTTGTAAGATTCAGTTAACCGGTTTTCCGCAAAATCGACTGTTTCTTGGAAATGACGTAATCAATATCCAGGGATTGCTTACGGGCGTTCTTGGAATCCTGTTCCATTTCGCCAACAAACACTGCGCCGACCTGGTTCAGGTGCCTCCAGCGTACCTGGCACTCCACCTTGTTTCCCTCCATCGGGATGGTCAGAGAAAAGTGTTCGGGAACCATGACGCCATCCTGAAACTGCAGTTTAACCCCTGAAGATGATATGTCGCGGATTACGCAATCCACAGTTAATGCATTGTTTTGATATGAAATAATGCCAGCCTTGAAGGCTTTGCGTCGATGTTCGCGGGGCCGCAAATCCCGGGTGTCATCCGGGTGACCGATCTGCGTATGCGGAGAATATGTATAATCCGACAATTTAGGTCTCCCAACCAAAGATTACTCACTGCAAGCCTAAGCCAATTAAGTTAGCAAAGTGTTTTGCCAATACTCCACACAGGGCAAAATAAATCGAAAACTCAAAATATTGCTGGCTTGATGGGTCTGGCTGTCATTCGACGCGTTGCAAAATGAAGATGCTCGAAGCGCTGTCCGTCTCATCTGCAAACCCCATGGGATTGTCGTCATAGGACATGGCAAACAAGGTAATATGTGGTTTGGATGCATACAGAGGGGCCATCGGGCCTTTGATGCTGCCAACGTGTGAAGTCGATAACCGGAACATCACGGCGCCGCCTCTGGTGCTCACTTCATCGGGATTGTCACTGCTGGGATTGGAGAACTTGATGGCAAATTGGGGGGCAGTGGCAACCAGAGAGTTCAAAGGCACATCAGAAACCGTACCTTCAAGTACGGTCATTTGCTCAATGGCGTTCATCCTGTCGGGTCGAAGCTGGCGATAGGTCGGGTCGGCAATATAGTCCTGGAATTGTGTACGGCTGGCCACACGCAATACAGCGATTTCGGTTGGAAGGTCTGCCGGGTTCTCCTCTGCCAATGCACCGATCACCCTGCCGCGGAGCAATACTTCCATGCCATAGCGGGCCCAGACGGCGGTGATCCTTTCATTGAACAGGTCATATTCCGCCTGTTTGTTGGGCAATACCCAGGCAACGCTGACAAAGTGCAGCGACTGGGCATAGGCCAGCCAGGGACGGGTAAGCGCGGCGAGCAGCACCAACAGAAAGAGAAATTTGCCCACGATGCGGCTTGGTCCTTGCTTCATTAACCTTTTCCTTTTAACAGTTACCGCATGGATACGCACACCCTCCTTCTGGACCTAGACCTGCTGCTAATCAGCGGCCGTCGGGTTGTGCGCACTTAACAGGGGCGTCCGGCGGTCGAGAAATCCCGCCAAATGGCAAAACGCCCCTAATTCAGTTCAATAATTCTGGCCTCCAAGACCGCAAAACGCTATTCGGTTGCCAGACACATTCAGAAGGATGCTTTTCCATGTTGATGGAAGCTGCAAACAAATACTCCGCCTATCCTCAAGTCGGTTTGACCGACCGGACCTGGCCCTCCAAATCCATTACCGAAGCACCGATCTGGTGCTCTGTCGATCTGCGCGACGGCAATCAGGCGCTGATCGACCCCATGGGACATGAACGCAAGGCGCGCATGTTTGCCCTGCTGCTCGACATGCAGTTCAAGGAAATCGAAATCGGCTTTCCATCTGCCAGTCAGACGGATTTCGACTTTGCCCGCTGGTGTGTGGAAGAAGGCGATGTGCCTGATGATGTTGATCTGCAGGTCTTGGTCCAGTGCCGCCCGGAGCTGATCACCCGCACCTTTGAAAGTCTTGAAGGCGCAAGCTCACCGATCGTGCATTTCTACAATTCGACTTCCGAGTTGCAGCGCCGCGTGGTGTTCGGTCAGGACCGTGAGGGCATCAAGTCCATCGCCACCGATGCCGCCAAAATGATTGTCGATATGGCGAGCGCGACAAGCGGCGGCAAGGACAGCTATCGTTACCAATATTCACCCGAGAGCTTTACCGGGACAGAACTGGATTACGCTCTTGATATCTGTAACGCCGTCATTGAAGTGATTGATCCGACACCTGAAAACAAGTTGATCATCAATCTGCCGGCGACTGTCGAAATGTCGACGCCGAACATCTACGCTGACCAGATCGAATGGATGTGTCGCCAGATCGACCAGCGCGACAATGTCATTATTTCCCTGCATCCCCACAATGACCGTGGAACCGGCATTGCCGCCACCGAACTGGGTTTGATGGCGGGAGCTGACCGTGTCGAAGGCACATTGTTTGGCAATGGCGAACGGACCGGCAATGTCGATGTTGTGACATTGGCGCTGAATATGCTGACCCAGGGTGTCGATCCGCGCATGGACGTGCGTGACATCGAGCGTATCAAGGGCGTCTATGAATATTGCAACCAGTTGAACGTGCCTGAGCGCCATCCCTATGTCGGCGAGCTCGTCTATACAGCCTTTTCCGGCAGCCATCAGGATGCCATCAATAAGGGTATGAAAGCGTTGGAGAAATCCAACAAGAACCTCTGGGAAGTGCCTTATCTGCCGATTGATCCGCAGGATGTTGGCCGTTCCTACGAGGCGATCATCCGCATTAACTCCCAGTCCGGCAAGGGCGGCGTTGCTTATGTCATGGAAGCGGATTACGGGCTAAAATTGCCGCGCAATCTGCAGGTTGAAATGCGCGACGATGTCCAGCGCGTTACAGATGAACAGGGCAGGGAGCTGCCTTCTTCTGAAATCCACGCCCGGTTCCTGGAGCGCTATGTAGATCAGCCTGAGGGTCAGGTGCGCTATGTCGATCACGCGACTTTCACCGACCCGGATTCGACCGGTCGCTTGGTCGAAGTCACCATTACCGATGGCGGTGAAACAAGGGTGATCAAGGGCAAGGGCAATGGCCCCGTCGACGGCTGCGTAGCGGCTCTCAATGATGCATTTGGCACCAATATTTCGGTCGCCGACTATTCAGAGCACTCGCTGCAGCATGGCAGTGATGCGGCGGCTATCTGCTATATGGAAGTTGAAGACACCAAGACCGGCAAGCGCTGGTTTGGTGCTGGCATCAATGCCAACATTGTTGCCGCCTCGCTGGAGGCACTGGTCAGTGCCGTCAATCGCTCCCTCAGCGGTGATGTTTGAATGAACGCCCGGCTTCATTCAAACGCCATCGACAACAGCAATGCTTCTGCCATTCCCGTGGTTTTTTTGCACGGGTTTGGCGGTCTGGGTGCCCAGTGGTGGGGGCTGCAGACCGCGGTTAGCTTCAAGGCACCCACCGTTGCCTTTGATCTGCCGGGACATGGCAAAAGCCTGAATTTTCCCGAAGCAGGGCCGCCAAAAACTGCGGCCAGAGCTGTCTTGTCCGAACTAGATGCCCGTGACTTGCCCAAGGTCCATCTGGTTGGCCATTCGATGGGTGGTGCGGTCTCCAGCCTGATCGCGCTGATGGCACCTGAACGGGTCGCCAGCATGACGTTGTTAGCGCCCGGTGGTTACGGCAATGAGGTCAACCATGAGGTTTTACACAAGTGGGCTGCGGCCAAACAGGCCGATGAACTCAGCGTGGTGCTGACGCAGTTTTTTGGACCGGAATACGTGATTCAGGAAAAGATGATCGACTTTCAGGTTGAGTTGCGCAGCGCCAACGGCGCGGTAGAGAAGCTGACAGAAATCGCTGAATTGCTGTTTTCGGGTGGGCAACAGGGGAAATTGCCAGTCGAAGACGTGCTGGCAAAGAATATTCCAACATCAGTGGTTTGGGGGGAACTCGATGCCATTGTGCCGGTGCATCAAAGCACCCAGTTGGAAGGCCGGGTGGACCTGCATGTGGTGCCTGGCGTGGGGCACTCGCCACTTGAGGAAGCCCCAGATCTGGTTCGGCAATTGGTGCTTCAGCACGTTGCTGCCGGTTGACACAGGGCAAGCGCCCAACAACTTTCGCTATACCGGAAACGCTTTTTTGGCATCGTAACTCTTGAAGCTATCGAGATATTGGGCATTGCACTGCCTTTGCCATTCAGTGCCGGGTTGAATAGCTGTAACGCAATGATATTTTTCTCGGTAAGCGCGTGTATTGTCATTTTCTTCCATGACAATCGCAACCATTCCCGCAACGGTTCCGCTTTGTTGTTCAACAAGCTGAACAGCGCCGTGCATTGAGCCTCCGGTTTCGACCCACTGATCAACCAGCAGAACACGGGTGCCGGGCGCATATGCCGGGATGCGCATTTCCATGTCCTGGGTTCGGCCTGAATAATTGGTGTAACTGGCGCTGTCGGTTTCAACACACAGCTTTCCGGCCTTGCGGATTGGCAGAAAGCCTTTGCCGATGCGGGTGGCAATTCCTGCACCCAAAACAAAGCCCATCGCGTCGAGGCCAGCAACGACATCAATTTTGTCGCCATCCAATTCTGCACACAGATCATCCAGCAAGTCGCGAAAGGCGCGACCATTTATGTAAATGGACGTCGGATCCAACCAGGCAAACTTGTCCCCCTTCGTGTTGGGTGCCATCAGCGGAAAATACCAACGATCGTCTCTGGGGCCTTTTTCATCACTCATGTGGGGTCTCCTAAATTGATCTGGACATTGAGCTGCGCAAGCCGCACCGGATCAATGTTGTAAAAGTCGTCTTTTACGTTGATCCCGGTTGCCACCAGCACCGCGTCTACCAGCGGGGCATATTGCGCGATGTTGTCAGGTGTGATGCCAGAGGCCAGAGCCAATGGTGTTTCACCGCAGGCCTGTCGGAAAATTTCGATCTTGCCAAGATCTGCTGAATGACCAGTTGCAATGCCTGACGTTGTCACAACATCCATGAAGTTGCGGGCGATTGTTGCGCTGGTTTTGTAGTCGTCCGGCTTCACATCGCGCTGCTTTTTAAAGGCCGTGCCGCCAAAATACATTCCGTCCCAACCGCAGGCCTTTTTCACGTCAAGTATTTCGCTGGCTTCAAACTGCCCGTCGCCGCCGCTGTCGCCGCCGTCGCCGCCGCCGCTTTCGTCAATGCGCGCATCATCGGCCCAATAACCATCAACCCGGATGTTCTCGGCCTCCAGTTCGGCCAGCACTGGAAAGGCATCCTTGCCGGTAACAGCCAGAAAGTTGACCCCTAACCACAGATCGGGGAACGCCTTTCGAACATGTTTGATGATCGGCAAAAAATGGGGATAGGCGAAGTCGTGATTGATCAAAAAGACACCGGCGCAGCCGCCGTCAACAGCGATGTGCGTATTGTGCTCCGCCTGCTCGTTGTCGAGCACGTGAATGACTGGAAACACGGCAACGCGATTGGCTGAAAACCGTTTCCGGAACTCGCTGCGTGTCATGCTATTGCCTCCCGAAACTGTCACCCTTGCGCAATTTTTAACAGAGCTACCGCATTTGAAAAATTTATACTACTTATGCAGGTATAAATAAAAACGGGGGCTGTCCATGTCAGTCAATCTGCCAACGGAGCTGCTCCGCAGCCTGATAACGGTCTCGGATCTGGGCGGTTATACCAAAGCTGCACAGGTTTTGAACCGCAGCCAACCAGCCATCAGCCTGCAGATGCGCAGACTAGAAGAACTGGTCGGTAAGAAGCTGATCATTCATGACGGCAAGCAGATGAAGTTCACTGAGGCGGGGTTGAAGCTTTCTGCCTATGCACGTCAGATTTTGCACCTGAACGATGATGCGATGGAACAGTTTCGGCCGTCCAACCTGGCGGGGACGATCAAGATTGGACTGCCGACCGACTACGCAGTCTCCTATCTTCAGGACGCGGTTCTGCAGTTCACAAATGACCATCCAGAAACCCAACTGGAGATTCACTGCGACTTATCCACAAACCTGTTGAACAGCCTGCATGCGGATCAGACCAATCTAATTGTGGCGTTGGTGTCTGAGGAAAAGAGCAAATACCTGGTGCATTCCTGGGAGGAGCGACCCGTCTGGGCCATCGGCAAGGGGGCCAAGCTGAAACGTCAATTACCGATCCCCATTGTCGGTCATTTTGAAAATTGTGAGTACCGGAAGCGGATGACCAGCGCATTGGAGAAGCGTGACCGAAAATGGCGCATCGCCTATGCGAGCCCTGATATTTCAGGGGTTCAGGACGCAGTGGAGGCGGGTTTTGGTGTTACAGCACTAACTCGCGCAACTTTGACGCCGAAAATGCGCCGACTGACCGATGCTGACGGATTTCCAATGCTTGAGAAAATCCAGATCGGAATGTTCTACAAACTGCCGCGGGTTACGGAAGCGGGACGAAAGCTGGCCAATGAATTGATCACCCATATCGACCTTGCTACCCGCGAAAACTTCACCCGAAACGATAAATAGCGGTGGGTTCGATCATAAGCAGGGCTAATGATCGCATTAGAAGGATAAATTTTCTAACGACTCAAAATTGGCGCTACTCTTTTGACTGAAAGGGCAATTTCCAAACCATCAGCAATATGGCCGAAACTGCCGAAGGCATTAGTGGGAATGAAACAAAGAAAGAGGAAATGAGCAAACCATGACCAAAGATAAGAAAACTGTTTTGAAACCAACACGCCGAGACGTGGTCAAGTATGCCAGCGCATTCGCGCTGAGCGCCCCGTTTGTCAGCCGCGCCTGGGCGCAGGTCACCGAAATCAACATGCTTGCATGGTATGGTCATGGCGAGCCTGACATGGTCGCTGAGTTCGAAGCTGCCAACAATGTGAAGTTCAAGCCGAAATATTATGCCGGTGGTGACAACATGCTGGCGCTGATCGCCCAGTCGCCTCCAGGAACCTATGATCTCATTCTTTCCGATGCTGAATTTGTCCAGCAGCTCAATGCGGCAGGCTACATCGAAGAAATGAATGCAGCTGACTATCCATTCGATGACATGCTGCATCAGGACTTCACCCAGTTCCCTGGCCACTGGAAAGACGGCAAGCTCTATTCAATGATGTTGCGCGGTGGTCATCTGGGCGTTTCCTACAACAAGAATGCTGTCAGCGCTGAAGAGGCGATGAGCTACAAATGCTTCTGGAAACCGGAACTGCAGGGCAAGGTTGGTCACTTTGACTGGCATCTGCCATCGCTGGGTATGATGAGCTTGTATAACGGTAATGCGGCGGGCCTGTGGGATCTTGACGATGACAAATGGCAGGCTGTGCAGGACACCACCATGGGTCTGCGTCCACAGGTTGGAGGCTATTTCGACTATGGTGGAACATTCAACTCGCTGAAGAACGGTGAGATGCTGGCGATGTGCGGCATTGGTGACTGGATCACGGGTGTGCTGGAAAAAGACGGCGCACCAGTTGCTTCCGTCATTCCAAAAGAGGGTGGCATTCAGTTCACTGAAAGCTATTCAATTGGTAAGGGCTCAGAAAAAGCCGACATCGTGAAGCAGTTCATCCAGTACATGATGTCCCCCGATGGTCAGGTGAAGTCGGCGCAGATGAAAGCCTATCCGGGCTTCTGCATCACCAAAGCTGGCCGTGCCAAGCTTCAGGAAGTTGATCCCAAAGAGGCTCAGCGCTCCGGTCAGGTTGACGGCAATCCAAACGATCCGATTGCTTTGATCAATGAAGGTCGCATCCACTATCGCGACATTCCAAAGCAGCAGTCGTTGGAAGATTGGAATGATTTCTGGTCAGAATACAAAAACGCCTAGTTTGAATTTGAACTAATTCTTAAAATTTCCAAGGGCCGTTGTTTTTATACGGCCCTTGGAGACCAGTTCTCAGCCCAATTTGGATTGCACAGCGGTGGATGCAGGAGACGGAAATATCGCCATAAGAAAGCGTGGTTCGGCTTTTGCCCACACGTGGCGCCTTCCGATCATCATCTGGCAAGCCCTGTTCTTTGTCGGGCCCTTGATCTTCATGATCGCCATCTCGTTTTTCCTGGTGCGGAACTACGTGATGCAGGAAGCATTCGTCTTTAAAAACTGGGACCGGATGCTGACCCGAAACTATTTCTGGGACAGCTATTTCTATACATTCTGGCTGGCGACGCTCTCAACCGTTGTCGTCTCAACCCTTGCCTTTCCGGCATCATTTGCCCTGTCCTTTAAGGTCTCAGATACAGCCCGGCGCTGGGCATTGTTCTTTCTGATCATTCCGTTTTTCACCAGCTATCTGGTTCGCACCTTTTCCTGGTATGTCATTTTGGCGGAATCCGGCGTCATCAATGCAATATTGTCCTATGTCGGACTTGGGCCCTACACGATGTTGAACACGATGTTCGGCACAATCGTTGGCTACATAACGCTGACCTTGCCACTGGTTGTTGTGTTGCAAACCTTTGCGCTTTCCAGCATCGACAAAAATCTGATCCAGGCGGGACAAAACCTCGGTTGCTCGCCGCTTCGTTCGGTGTTTTCGGTGATCATTCCTCTGGCTAAAACTGGCCTTATCGTCGCGGCTCTGTTCTGTTTCATCCTGTCATTTGGGGATTTCGTCAGCCCCTATTATCTGGGCGGTTCCAAACCACCGACATTGCCGATCCTGATCATCGATACAACCAAGTCTGGCCAGCAATGGCCAAGGGCGGCTGTCGTCGCGGTGATGATGATGGCAACGCTGATCACCATCGCATTTGCCGCGATTACCCTGGCCTATAAAAAGCGGGCCAGCCGATGAGATCGTCCACACTCCTCAATGGCTCGCTCAAACTGTACACGGCTTTGCTGTTTGTTCTGGTTTTTGCACCGATCATCTTCAGCGTTATCTTCTCTTTCAACTCGGCCCGGTTCCCAACCATCCCGCTCGAATCCTTCACGCTTCACTGGTATCAAACCATCTGGCAGGACCCCGATGTCTGGACGGCGTTTGGCAACAGCTTGGTCGTTGCAATATGCACCTCGATACTGGCCACGACCCTGGGCTTTTGCACCGCCTATACCGACTACCGCTTCATGTTCAAATTCAAGGGCGCTTATCTGGCGTTGGTCCTGCTGCCACCGACCATCCCTTTGATTATCATGGCGCTCGCCATGCTGGCGTGGTTCTCACGCATTGGTGTGTCGGGTCAATTGTGGTCAATCGTTCTCGCGCATACTGTACTGGCGGCTCCTTTTGCGATGGCCATCATCCGCTTACGACTCAACCAGATGGACAAGGACCTGGAGTCTGCTGCATGGAATCTTGGAGCCAGTGAATGGCGCACGATGAAGGAAGTGATCGTGCCGTTTTGCAAACCAGCGATCATTTCGGCTGCCTTTTTAACTGCTGCCGTCTCGTTTGATGAATTCGCGATTGCCTGGTTTGTCTCAGGCCTCAACAAGACGGTGCCGGTGCTGATCCTTGAGATCGTTCAGGGCAATATCGATCCGCAGGTCAACGCCATTGGTACAATCGTATTTGGAATTTCGATGACCTTGGTGATCATCGCGCAGGTCTTTTTCAGTTACCGTCAAAGCAAAGGGCACTCATGAGCACGCCACTGGTTTCTCTCAAGGGAATTGAAAAGCGCTTCGATGATTTCGTTGCCGTCAAAAATCTCGACCTGACCATTCAAAAAGGTGAGTTCATTGCCATTATGGGCACGTCTGGATGTGGTAAAACCACGACCTTGCGGATGCTCGCCGGGCTGGAAACGCCCACCGAAGGCACCATCGAAATTGATGGCCAACTGATGAACGATGTGCGTCCCCACGAACGGGATACCCCAATGGTCTGGCAGACCTTGGCCCTGTTTCCTTTCCTCAATGCCCGCGAGAATGTCGAGTTTGGCTTGAAAATGCGGGGGCTTTCGAAGCAGGAGCGGCGCGAAAAAGCGCTGTTCTGGCTTGACCGTTTGGGTGTTGGCGAGTTTGCCGAACGCAATATTGAAACACTTTCCGGCGGCCAAAAGCAGAGAGTGGCATTGGCGCGCTCGCTGGTGACCGAGCCACAAATTCTGCTGCTGGACGAGCCGCTTTCGGCGCTGGACGCGCATCTGGTGATCCGCATGCAGTCGGTTTTGACCAAGCTGCAGCGCGAACTGGGTATCACCTTTGTCTACGTCACCCATTCCCAGTCGGAAGCCTTCGCCATGGCCGACAGGGTGGTGATCATGTCCCAGGGCGAAATCGTTCAGACCGGCGTGCCGCGTGACATCTACCGGGAACCGGCCAACCGGTTTGTGGCTGAGTTTGTTGGACGCAACAACATCATCTCCGGCAAGGTTGCCAACATCGCCGACAAGAGCATCACGCTGCAGGCGGCGTTCGGTGAGTTCATGCTCAACAAAACCAGTAAGCGGCCGGTTTCGGTCGGTGAAGATTTAACATTTGTCATCGCAGCGGATCTTGTCACCGTCACCCGCAAAGCGCCAAAGGCGGATAACGTGGTAGAATGTTCGCTGATATCTGAAGAGTTCGTCGGTTCGATGGTGACGCTGTTTCTGGAAGCTTCTGACGGAACCGAATTTAAGGTTCAGTTGCAGGAACGGGAGTTGGAAAAACTTGATCACACCAGCGGCGGCACCTTCTATTTGAGCTGGCAAGCTAAGAACACGCACCTTCTGCCCAAGGAACCGGAGACAGTATGATCAAAAACCCGATCCCCTGGCCGAACGGGGCCAAATGCGCCTGCGCCATTACCTTCGACATGGATGCCGACAGTCTCATTCATATCGCCCGGCCGCAGGACGGCAATGAGCGCCTCTATCCAATCTCCATGGGGCGCTATGGCCCTAATGTCGCGATACCGAGAATTCTCGACACTTATCAAAGGCTCGGAATCAAGCAGTCTTTCTTTATTCCTGGATGGTGTCTGGAAGCCTATCCGGAAGCGGTGGAGGCAATCCTTGAGGGGGGGCACGAGATCGGCCACCATGGCTGGATACACGAAGACCCCATCGCCACAATGGGTGATCAACGCGCGCCTTTTGAAAAGGCCATGGAGGCACATCAGCGCATTTGCGGCAAAAGCCCAAAAGGCTATCGTGCGCCGGTCTATAATATCACAAGCGAAGTTGTCGACCTGCTGATCGAGCACGGCTTCGATTACGACAGTTCAATGATGGCCGATGACATTCCCTATTTGGTGGAAACACCCAAGGGCCAACTTTATGAGATGCCGGTTCATTGGGGCACCGACGACTGGCCACCCTTCGCCCATTATGATGAGATCGGCTATTTGATGCCGGTGCGTGGGCCCAGTGCGGGCCTTGCAGGTTTCTGGGAGGAATTTGATGCACAATATGAAGCCGGTGGGTTCTTTATGTTGATCGTGCATCCATTCCTGACCGGTCGGCTGGCACGTTGGCGGCTGGTCGAGCAATGGTTGGAACAAACGCTTGAAAGCAAGAATGTGTGGTTTGCACCATTGGAAGAAATTTGTGCGCATGTGCGGGCCGTGCAGGAGAGCGGGCAGGCCGAAATCCGCACCGAGAAGCTTCCCTATTACGGAGGACCCCAAAGTTGACAGGTGATGCGATGAACAAGACAGATCGGGATTTTCTGCGGCTGGCCTATGACGAGGCCAAGGCAGGATTCGACGAGGGCGGATGTCCAATTGGCAGTGTTTTGGCCAAAGGCGACACGTTGATTGCACAAGGGCGAAACCAGCGGGTTCAGGGTGGTGATCCGATTGCCCATGGCGAAATGGATTGCCTGCGCAAGGCAGGTCGCCAAAAGTCCTACAAAGGCATGACGCTTTATACGTCTTTGTCCCCCTGCATGATGTGTTCCGGCACAATTGTGCAGTTTGGGATCGAGCGGGTGGTCGTTGGCGAGAATGTCAATTTTGGCGGCAATGAAGAGTTTTTGCGCCAGCGAGGCGTTGAAGTCATTCTGGCCGATGACGCCGACTGCATCGCTCTGATGGACCGTTTCATCAAAGAAAAGCCCGAGCTTTGGGCGGAAGATATTGCGGAAGATTGATTTCCATCCGTAGCGAGTTTTGTGACCATGACAGCTGGAACTGACCATTTAGACGGGACCAATGGAAGCCTGGGCCACCCGGTTGCTGAAAACGGCTTGGCCAATCCCGGGGAGTTTTACACGATCCCAGCGCGACAGGGGCGGGCTGTGCGGTTGGCGCAGGGGCAGACACTCGAAATCATCAATCCGCATGGTCATCAGGTCTGCGATTTCTTTGCGCTTGTCGATGGCTCATTCGACGAGGTCTTGTCGGTTGAACATTGTCGCACCAATCTCGACCGGGTCTATGTGCGTCAGGGCGATGTATTTGTGACCAATCGCCGCCGCCCCATTTTGCAACTGGTAGCAGACACCTCACCGGGAGTGCACGACATTCTCGTCGCTTGCTGCGATCAGCCAAGATACGAGCAGTTAGGGGTTGATGAATATCACGACAATTGCGCCGACAATTTCAAGATGGGCCTGTTGTCAATCGGTGTCGATCCGGTTCGGGTGCCCAGCCCCCTTAACATATGGATGAACATTCCTGTTGATCGGAAAGGGAGCTTTACCTGGGAGGCTCCGGTTGCCAAGGCGGGGGATTATGTTCGGTTGCAGGCGCTGTTGGACTGTGTCGCCGTGATGTCAGCTTGCCCGCAGGATATAACGCCGGTGAACGGTGAAAACACAACCCCGTCCGAACTGACCTTCCGCATTTTAACATCCTGAGTGAGCCTGTTGGTGGCTGGTAGTCAGTGGCCAAGACAATCCAAATCGTCGCGCATTGTTCACTGTTTCTTCGGTCGGAAACGAAACTGGGCAGGGGACAACGATTAGCCCGCCAACACCACATTTTGGCCAATTCTTCGACGCAATATGCCCCTGCTGGGAACAACCATTATTGCAATCAATCGGCTCAAGACGCGCAAATCCCCTGCGCCAACGTAGGATTCCACTCGAGCGTATGATAGATTGACCAGTGGGAACGGCGTGAAAGTAACGTGTGAGGACGCATAAAATGGCAGTCGACAACGGCCCTGAAAATTCACGAAATGGCGAAGCGGCCAAGTCTGGCACCATTCGCAACCTGAAGGCGGCGGTTGATGCTGTTCGCACCGGCCAAGCCGACCATAAGGATGTGGTCGTTGATCTGGGTGAGGCCGAGAAAGCCCGGCTCGATCTGCTGGCGGCCGAACTGCAGCCGCTGTTTGAAGAGATTGACGAAGCCGACGAACGCTTTGACCTGGCGCTCAGCCACGGCGATCGCCCTCGCATGTGGATTGATATGACAACTTTCGTTGCGATGGGTCACGACAAGCTCAGTTATCGCATGGTCAAAGACACACGCATGGGCCGCATCGTCATGGCCGAGACCAGCGACAAGGACAAAATGGCTGACTTTGTTAGCGAATATGTCGCTGAAAAGGTGCTTGAACGTGAGAAGATGATTGAAGGCGAATGGCGCTCAATGATGAGTGTCAAAAATGCTGCAGTCGACTTGAGCAGCGATGCCGCTGCTATTTCCACGGCCCATGTGCCCGCAAAACCACGACGCCGCAGAGGCCTGATGTGGTTCATCCTTGGGGTGCTTTGCGGTCTTATTGTCGTTGGTGGCGTTGGCTTCTTGTTGGTACCGTCGGCGTTCTAGCCAGAATATCAGGATGTATGCGGGGGGTGGCTTTTTGGGTGTTGGTCGATGGTGAAACGGCTTTTGGCCCAATGCGTCGATGCGCTTCCTTCGGGCGTTCGAAAACGCCTATTCGTTGCGCTTGGGCTCTCCCAGCGGGCAATGACGTTGGGCGTGCGCATAATGGTGCGCAATGAGGCAGGGCATGTTCTGCTTGTGCGGCACACCTATGTACCAGGTTGGTATTTGCCAGGTGGCGCGGTAGAGCGTCACGAGACTGTGCAGCATGCGGCGGCGAAAGAGTTGCAGGAAGAATGCAATATCGAAGTGCTGGACGAGCCGGTCCTGTTCCACTTCTACCGCAATCCGCGCACCAGTCGGTTTGACCATGTTGCCCTGTTCATCTGCTCCAATTGGCATCAACGCGAGCCAAAGCAACCCGATCACGAAATTGCGGAGACCGGTTTCTTTGCGTCGGACAAGCTTCCTGACGGCACGACCGAACCGACCCGAAACAGGATTGCGGAAATTCTTGACGGCCGGCCAGTCAGCGATATCTGGTAGGGTCTAGCCTGCAAAACGATCCCGGTCGTGGGGCAGGGTATAATCAATTTCCGGCCCGACTGGCACGATACGGGTTGGGTTGATGGTTTCGTGGCTGCCGTAATAGTGGTCCTTGATATGAACCATGTTGATGGTCTGTGCTACTTCCGGCCACTGGTAGAGCTGACGGGTGAAATTCGACAGGTTCGGATAGTCGGCAATGCGCTTCTTGTTGCATTTGAAATGGCCGACATAGACCGGATCAAACCGCACCAGGGTTGAGAACAGCCGCCAGTCTGCTTCCGTAATGCGATTGCCGGCCAGGAAGGGCTGGGTGGCCAATATGTCTTCGAGCCAGTCAAGCGTATCAAAGAGTTCGCCAAATGCGTCCTCATAGGCCTGTTGCGTGGTGGCAAAGCCACATTTGTACACGCCGTTATTAAGGGTGTGGTAGACCCGCTCGTTCACCTCATCGATGGTGTCGCGCAGTTCTTCGGGATAGAAATCCAGCTCGTTGCCGGTCAGGTGATCGAAGGCGGAATTGAACATGCGAATGATTTCGCTGGACTCGTTGGAAACGATGGTGCCGCTCTGTTTGTCCCAAAGTACGGGCACCGTGACGCGCCCAGTATAGTCGGGTTTGGCCTTGGAATAGACCTGATGCATGCGCTTTAGGCCAAACTGGTGATCCTGGGTTTCTTCGCCGCCAGCTTCGGAGAACGTCCAGCCCTCATCGCCCATGAAATGATCGACGACGGAAAGGCTGATCAGGTCTTCAAGCCCTTTGAGTTTGCGGAAGATGGCCGCACGGTTGGCCCATGGGCAGGCGTGAGAAATATAGATGTGATAGCGCCCGGCCTCGGCCTTGAACCCGCCAACTCCGCTTGGCCCGGCGCTGCCGTCAGCAGTGATCCAGTTGCGAAATCCCGCATCCTGGCGGACAAATTTGCCGTTTGATTTCTTGGTATCATACCACTGATCCTGCCATTTTCCTTCAACCAGCAATCCCACGATATCTACCCCTGTTGTTAAAACTTGGGAATAGTTAGGAATTTGCCCCGCCGACCACAAGGGGTTGTGAGACTGGACGAACCAACATTCTCGTGTTAATCGAATTTTCGACCTGGAGAATTGATCATCATGATCACTATTGGAAGTCAGCGACGACGAATTTCCTGAACATTGCAGTGGCAAAGCCATCGCGATGTTGTTTTCGTTTGCCGTTTCAAACGGCCCCGTGTCCCAATAAATCCCAACGGAAATTCCCATGTATAACGTCGATTGCACCATTCGGGGTGAGCTGCCCGAAGACGCTGATTTTCTCGAAACCTTAACCCAGGAAGTGTTTGGACCGGGCATGCGCACCCGCGCGGCCTATGTGCTGCGCGAAGCGGTCGATCATGAGATGGGCCTGTCGTTCGTTGCCGAACGCAGCGGCCAGATCGTCGGCACTGTGCGCCTGACCAAGGTCAATTGGGGGGGCGAGGTAATCCTGATGCTTGGTCCTTTGGCGGTGCTGCCGGCACTGAAAGGCAAGGGCGTTGGCAAGTCACTGATGAATGCCGCAGTAGAAGCCGCCCAAGCCAAATGGGCTGCGGGGAAAGGCCAAGTGGCGATCTTTCTGGTCGGTGACCTGTCTTACTACGGCAGTTTTGGATTTGTCCGGGTTCCGCCAGCGCAGATCTCGCTTCCACGGCCTGCAGATCCAATGCGGGTTCTGGCCTGCGAAATCAAACCCGGCTGCCTTTGCGATCTTTCTGGCGCTGTCACTCGATATGGACAGTAAGTGCGGCAACTGGGCCGCCGCTGGCGACAACAAAGCGTTGCTAGCGGCCCTCACGGGCCCACATGCCTGAAAGCATCAGCAAAAGTGCGCCCAGGCCGAGGAAACCCGCCAGCAGTGGAATTTGAATAACGCCCTTTAGCACGCTTGCATCGGTGGCACGCAGGCCGATCCAGCCGTTGCCGCTGGTGGCTGCTGAGCCGCGTACCGGAACGACGCGGGGCAGGTTGGCGGCCGGTGAATCGGTATCCAGACGGTTGATGCTGCCGCCAGTCTGTTCGGCAATTGCGGCTAGTTTCGTGCCAGTTGAGACGATATCGGCATATTCGCGTGGATTGGTCGGGCCGACATGGGCCAGTGCTGTGAGTTCGCCATTGGCGGCGCGGAACAGGCCGAGGGACTCGGAGACATATTCGGCCTCGAAACGGCCATCGCCCTTATTGACGAAGTCCAGCGTTACGGCCTCGCCGGTAGGCGTGATCAGGTCGAGGCGTCCAGGTTCATCGCCCATGGTCTGGCGTTCAACGACGAGGCGGTTGCCAACTGATTTAGCCCGCAGGGCTTCTTCGTCCAGTTCAGGTTCTTTCATCAGCCAGTGACCGAGGCGGCGTAGCAATTGAGTATGCGGTCCACCACCCTCAAACCCGCGGGCCCAGAGCCAGACGTGATCCGACATCAACATGGCAATGCGGCCCTTGCCGGGACGGTTGAGAACCAGCAGCGGCTTGTCACCTGCACCTTCCATGACGACGTCGCCCTGGGCGTTGGTGCCATCAATCTGGCGGAACCAGCGGCTCCAGTTGGGAGGCAGTTCGGATTCACGGCTTCGCAGACCATCAAGGCCGCGGGTAACAGGATGCCGCCGACCAGCTTCCGAGACCGTTGGATGAAAGGGAGCAACGCTGACGTCGCCCGTTGGTTCAACCGGCAGGACGGGCTCCAGGGGTGTTCTGTGGATGCTCGCAAGGTCGGCATGTTCCGGTCCGGCGGCAATCAGGATCGCGCCACCATCGACCAAATAGCGGGCGATGTTGTCGAAGTAGAGCAGTGGCAGCACGCCGCGCCGTTGGTAGCGGTCGAAAATAATCAGATCGAATTCATCGATCTTTTCAATGAAAAGCTCGCGTGTCGGAAAGGCGATCAGCGACAGCTGGTTGATTGGTGTTCCGTCTTGTTTTTCGGGTGGCCGCAAAATGGTGAAATGGACGAGATCAACCGACGCGTCTGACTTGAGCAGGTTGCGCCAGGTGCGTTCTCCAGCATGGGGTTCGCCGGAGACCAGGAGGACACGCAGGTTTTCGCGAATGCCATCCAGCACCGAGAAGGCCTGATTGTTGACCGGCGTGATTTCGCCATCGGCCACTTCGGCATGCAATTCGATGACATTCTTGCCACCGTGGGGCACGTCAAAATAAAAGCTGGTTTCTTCTCCAGGCAACACTTGCTCGACCGACACCAGCTCACCGTCGATCAGCACTCGGACACCGACAAGGCGGCCATTGGTGTCGATATTTGTATCGATCACCCGGTAGACGATTTCCTGATTGCCGCCGACAATGCCGAAACGTGGCGCTCGGCGGATTTCCAGCCGTCGGTCACGGTCGGAGGTGGAACCGCTGACCAGGCCATGAACAGGTGCGTTGAAGCCAAGTTGTTCGGTATTTTCGGGGATATCATGGATTTGACCGTCGGACAGCATGATGGCACCACCGATCTGCTCAGGGGGAACATCCTGCAGAGCGGTTTTCAGGGCTCCAAACAGAGCCGAAGAGGCATCGCCCGTTTCACTGCCACCATTGCGGGCCACGACTTCGCGCAGTTCGAATTGTGGAAAGCGCTGCAGCAATTGCGAAAGCGCAGCGCGGGCCGCTTCGGTTTGTTCGGCGCGGCCATCGAATTTCTGACTATCCGTCTCATCGACAACAACGGCGACGACGGTTTTCAACGGATCGCGGTCTTCCTGCAGCAGGGAGGGGTTGCACAGCGCCAGCGCCAGCAGGGCGAAGGCGGCGAGACGTGTCCAGGCACCGCGTACCCCGCGCCACAGGCCGTATAGCGCCAGCAGGCCAGCGGCCAAGCAGATAAGGGCAATCCAGTGCCACTCAAACAGTGGGGCAAATGTGACCGACCAATCGCTCATTGACCCAGCCTTTCCAACAGGGCCGGAATATGGACCTGATCGGATTTATAGTTGCCGGTGAGGGTGTACATGATGATGTTGACCCCGGTGCGGTAGGCATAGGTCCGTTGTGTTGGGTTGGGCGGTACGACTGGGAGGGTCGCAGAGCCATCGGCTTCAATCGCCCAGGCACCGGCCATGTCATTTGCGGTAATAAGGATTGACGAAACGCCATCGCCCTGCCGGGTGGGCCGCTCCGCGCTGGCGTCTTCTTCGGTTTCAGACGTTTCTACCCAAAGCTTGCCCTCCAGATAACGACCGGGGAAAACGTTGAGTAGATAAAAGGCACGGGTCAGCACATGATCGTCGGGCACCGGCTCCAGCGGCGGGATATCGAGCGAAGCCAGAATTTCACGCAGCCGCAGGGTTTCAGCAGACACCCGGCGACTGCCAAAGCCGCCAATCAGCTGATCGCGGGTGTCGAACAACACACTGCCACCACTTTTCATGAAGGCGTCGACCCGGGCCATGGCTTTCGCGTTGGGGACCTCGCCAATGGTGGAAATTGGCCAATAGAGCAGGGGGTAAAAGGCCAGCTCATCAGAGCCGATATCGATTCCCACCGGCTCGCCCGGCTCCAGTGAGGTGCGTGAGGCGATAAAATTTGTCAGACCCGTCAGGCCCTTCTTACTGATGCGATCCAGTTGTGCATCGCCGGTGATCACATAAGCCAACCGGGTGCGAAGCGTGTCCTCGAAATCGATTTCGCTTTCTTGCGTCTGGGCCTGCGCTTCTGCGTCGGGCGTCAGGATGGCCGTCACGATCAGACCCAGCAACAGTGCGGTTGCCATCTGCGGCACACGGCGCAGGGCCCCGGCCATCCAAAGGACTGCCAGACAATCCAGCGCCAGCAGAAGCAAGGCGGCGGCGAGCAGCCATGGTTTCAGCTTAAAGTCATCCTGTGTCGCATACGAGCTCGATTGAGCATTGGAAGGCAGCAGCGCTCCATCCAGCAGCTTCAGATTTGCAGTCTCGGTGAACAGGTTGACCGCCACGAATGCATCGCTGGTGCCGTAGGTGCCGGGCGGGTTTTCGGGGCTGATGGCCGGAGTGATCTGCGGGCCAACCTGAAGAGGGCGTACAAAAGCGCCGGGGCTCGTGATGGCGCCAAAACCATCGACCATAGTGAGCGGCGACAGGCTGGCGGTGACGCCTTCTTCGCTGGCATCGGCTGGGCCGGTGGACGTGGCGGTTGATCGGGTGCGGTCGGCGGCAATTGCGCCATTAGAAACTGCCACAATGCGACGCAACATGTCCACAAACACACCGGAAAGGGGAAGGTTGGACCAGCTTGCGTCCGCCGTAACATGGAACAGGACGATCCATCCTTGACCGCGTTGACTGGCGGTCACCAAAGGCGTGCCGTCGGCCAGACTGGCCCAGGTTTTTTCAATCAGATCGGCATCCGGTTGGGCCAGAACCTGTCGGTTGACTTCCACATCACCGGGCACGGCAATACCATCAAATGGACTGTTGGGCTCAAACGAGGTAAGCGGCTGCGGCGTACCCCAGGTAAGCGTCCCACCGAGGCTGCGGCCACCGCGACGCAATTCCACTGGAACCAGCGTGTCGTCATCAGCGCTGGCCAGCCGCGGCCCGGCAAAGCGGACCAACATGCCGCCTTTTTGAACCCATTCTTCCAACTGGCCCAGCGCCACGTCCGGCAGGGTGCCGATATCGGCCAGCACCATGGTTGAAACATTTTCCTCAATCAGCTGTGGCACGGCTTGTGCGACATTGGCATCACGCGCCTCACGCACTTCGCTGAATGGATTGAGCGCCCGGGAAATGTAGTAAAGCGGCGACAACAGAGGCTGAGCCTGATCGGCCTTGCTGCCCGAGATTAATCCGACACGACGACGGCGGAAGCGTTCGTCAAGCAACTGCACACCACCCGCTTGTTGATGGCCGTCAATGGCGATCCGGGTAATTTCGTTGCGCAATTCAACCGGCAATACAAACCGAATTTCGCCGATGGTTTCGTCGGCGGCAAACTCGAAATCGGCGTTGGCTATGGACCGGCCCTGTTGGTCAAATGCGGTGGCACGCCCCTGTTCAGCTGTCGGGAGATTGGGGCGTTCAATATTGGCCACTAGGGCTTCCGGTGCGTTGTTGATGCCGGTCAGAACCTGCAGTCCGCCTGCATTTGGAGCGTAAACAAGGTTCTGTGGAACGTTGAGCGCTTTCACCGTCTCCGTGAATTTCTCGATGCCAGGATGACCAAGCCCGCTGGTCAGCCAAACCAGGGAGGAGAAAGCAACCGGAGCGTCGGTCAGTCGATCGGCCAACAACGCCATATCCACCGGAAGCGGCAGAGGCGTGGCTGCCTTCAGTTTCGGCTTTAGTTGGTCGGCCAACGTTGTATTGAGATCGGCTTTTGCGCCATCGGTCGTAAACACCAATGCCGCCGGTCGTCCGCCATCAGCGGCCTGTTCCAACAATTCCTCAGCAGTGGTTATGCGTTCAGCCCAACCCGGACCAGCGGCCCAGCTGTTGTCGAGGACAATCAACACCGGTCCGGTGCCTTGCAGGCTTTTTGTCTGGGCATTCCAGATTGGCTCCGACAGGGCAAAGATCACGAGAGCCGCCATCAACAGCCGCAAAAGTGTCAGCCACCAGGGGCTTTGTGCAGGCGTTTCTTCCCGCTTGCCGATCTCGGCCAAAATTCGGGTTGGTGGGAATACTTCCTGTTTGGGGCGCGGCGGCGTCAGGCGCAGCAACCACCAGATCAGCGGCAGGGCGATGAGCCCCAACAGGATCAACGGAGAGGCAAATGTGAGGCCGAGCAGGTTCATGACATGGCCTCGCCGGATAAGCGAATGTGCAAATCAACCAGCGCAGTCGATGCCAGCCGGTCGGTGTGGTGAACCACATAGTTCCAGCCAAGCCGTTTGCACTGATCAGCCAGAGTTTCGCGCCGTGCCTTAAACAGTGTGGTATAATCAGCGGCCAGCGTTTCGGCCCGCCCAAAAGTCATTTTGGTGCCGCCTTCGGGGTCGGTAAATTCGGTTCTGCCGCTATAGGGAAAGCGTTCTTCTGCCGGATCAATCACGTGGACCAAACTGCCATGAATGCCCTGGTCGGCGGCTTTGTTGATCCGCGCCAGGGTTTCATCAACAGGTTCGAGAAAGTCCGAAATGATCACCATTTCGCAGCGGCGGCGAATATGTTCAACCGGAGGGAAGGAAAGCTCGGTCTCCGACTTGGCCATCATCAGATAGCTGGCGATCCGTTCCGCTGCATCGCGGCTGGAAAGCGGATTGGTGATGCCGGGCCAGCCGACACGCTCGCCGCTCTTGGCCAGAACTTCGGTGATTGCCAGCGCCAGAACAAGGGCGCGGGACTGTTTGGAAACCTGAGCCGTTTCACTCTTGAAGAGCATTGACGGCGAACTGTCGGCCCATACCCACACGGTATGTGCAGCTTCCCATTCCTGATCGCGGATATAGATAGAATCGTCACGCGCTGAACGGCGCCAGTCAATGCGGGTCAGACTTTCGCCCTGATCGTACGGGCGGAATTGCCAAAATGTGTCGCCCGTGCCGCGGCGGCGGCGACCATGCCATCCATTGGTCACCGTATTGGCGATGCGTTGAGCTTCAATCAGCAGGTCCGGGATCAAGGCCGCACGCTCACGGGAACGTCCAAGGACGTTCAGACCGCTTTCATGCGGAGCGACACTGCCGATCGTTAAAGCCAATTCTGTGACCTCACACCCACTTCTGTTTCAGGTCATGAATGACCTGGCGCACGCCAATTCCCTCTGCCCTGGCACCAAAATTGAGCGCCATACGGTGCTGCAGAACAGGTTCTGCCAATGCCAGCACATCGTCGACCGACGGGGCCAGACGACCATCCAAAAGAGCCCGGGCGCGGACGGTCAGCATCAGTGCCTGCGAGGCGCGAGGACCGGGTCCCCAGGCGATATGGCGGGTCGAGTCATCGGCATTTGTGGCTCCCGGCCTTGCCGAGCGGACCAGACCGAGAATGGCTTCAACAACGCTTTCGCCGACTGGCATGCGGCGCACCAGCGCCTGAATATCGGTCAGTTGATTTAGATCCATTGCCTGTTCGGCGCCGGCCTCATTGGAACCAGTGGTTTCCATCAGGATCTGACGCTCTGCTTCAAGATCGGGGTAGTCGACATCCACCTGCATCAAAAAACGGTCGAGCTGTGCTTCGGGAAGCGGATAGGTTCCTTCCTGTTCCAGCGGGTTCTGCGTTGCCAGAACATGGAACGGGCTGGGCAGGTCATGGCGTTCGCCAGCGATGGTTACATGATATTCCTGCATCGATTGCAAAAGCGCCGACTGGGTCCGTGGCGAGGCACGATTGATCTCATCTGCCATCAGCAATTGGGCAAAGATCGGGCCCTTCACGAAACGAAATGAACGCTTGCCATCAGCGTCCTGATCAAGGATCTCGGAGCCGATAATATCTGATGGCATCAGGTCGGGCGTAAACTGAATGCGGTTGGCATTGAGGCCCAGAACAGTGCCCAGTGTTTCCACCAGCTTGGTTTTGGCCAGACCGGGAACTCCAACGAGCAACGCATGGCCGCCGGCAAAGATTGTGGTCAGTGTATTTTCCACGACATCGACCTGACCATAAATCACCTTGGAGATGGCTTCGCGCGCTTTGGCAACGGTTTCCACCGCCGCTTCGGCCTCCGCGATAATCGCCTTTTCATCGGATTCGGTGATTTTAGTCATTTCGCTCATCGGGTACTCACTTGTGAGAAGTGGAATTGATTTAGTGTGCCATGCTGACAAGGTTCACAATAGCCACTATTTCGTGACTATGCCCAGCTTTGGGCAAGACTATGACTGCGGCATGATAGCATGTAGGAATATTGCATGAGTGAAAAAGATAATTCTGCAGAGAGCCCGACCGGCGCGCTGGAAGCCTTGGTTGCCCGTGCCAGCCATGCAGGCGCTGGCCTGCCTCCTGTGGATAAGTGGGAACCGGAGTTTTGCGGCGATCTCGATATCCAGATTAAGCGTGATGGAACATGGTTTTACATGGGAACGCCGATTGGCCGCGCGCCACTGGTTCGCTTGTTCTCAACGGTTCTGCGCAAGGATGCGGACGGCAAAACCTATCTGGTCACACCGGTGGAAAAGGTTGGCATTCAGGTTGAAGACGCTCCTTTTGTCGCGGTCGAGATGAATGCCATCGGAGAAGGTGATTCACAGGTGTTGACCTTTCGCACCAATGTTGGCGATCTGGTCGAGTGCGGTCCCGATAATCCGCTGCGCTTCGATATCATCGGCGAAACCGATCAGTTGAAGCCCTATGTGCTGGTGCGTGGCAGGTTGGAAGCCTTGTTGGCACGTCCGGTCATGTATGAGTTGATTTCCCATGGGGAGAATATCGAAGTCGATGGCAAGGAGATGTTTGTTCTGCGCTCCAATGGCGCAACTTTTCCGATCATGCCGTCAAAAGAACTGGCCGAACTGAGCGCGTGACCTTGGATTACCTGACCCCGGATATTTATAGCGTTGAGGCGTTTGAAGCGCGTGTGTTGGAACGCTTCGCCAGTCGTGCTGATGTTTTAGAAGCCACCGGCGGCGATCAGGTGCTCAACCCGAATCATCCAATGATGGTGGAAGAGCGCACATTCAAACCTGCTGCCGTGTTGATCCCTGTTATCGACCGGCAGGGTGAATCGACCATCCTGCTGACCCAGCGCACCGAGCGCCTGTCCAGCCACAGCGGTCAGATCGCCTTGCCTGGTGGCAAGATCGACGCGGACGAAACACCTGTGCAGGCGGCGTTGCGCGAAGCCCATGAGGAAGTTGGGCTTGCCCCGGAATTGGTGGATGTTCTGGGCACGTTCGGGCCCTATTATTCAGGGTCTGGCTATCGGGTCTCGCCGGTGGTTGGCATGGTGCGTGGTGAACCCGAACTGACGATCAACCCGGACGAAGTTGCCGCGGTTTTTGAAGTGCCCTTGGCTTTTTTGATGGATCAGAAAAATCACAATCGCGAAAGCCGCTTCTGGAACGACAAGGAAATTTTTTACTACACCATGCCTTACGCGGAAGAAGGTTCCGATCCTCCGGTCGAATGGCGGATTTGGGGACTTACGGCGGGTATCATTCGCATGGTGCAGGAACGACTCTACGGAATTGCATAATCAGATGAGCGAACGAATTGATCAGAGCTGGCTCCACCACCCCAGTTTGCAGGTCTTGCTTGGCCTGTTGAGCGAAGGGGACGGGGAGGCGCGCATTGCCGGAGGTGCGGTACGTAATGCCCTGCTCGGGCAAGCAATTTCAGATGTGGATATCGCCACGACGCTGGTGCCGCGCGATGTGATGCTGCGGCTCAAGGCTGCTGGCCATAAGGCCGTGCCCACCGGCATTGAACATGGCACTGTCACAGCAGTTGTTGATGGCGATGCCTATGAAGTCACCACGTTGCGGCAGGATGTGGAGACCGATGGTCGCCACGCCAGGGTTTTGTATGGCACCGACTGGGTGGCAGATGCGGCACGCCGCGACCTGACGATTAATGCGCTTTATCTCAATGCTGATGGCAGTCTGTTCGATCCGCTCAACGGTTTGCCGGATGTTGAGGCTCAGAATGTGCGTTTTATCGACGACGCTGAAACCCGCATTCGCGAAGACTATCTGCGGATCCTGCGGTTTTTTCGCTTCTTTGCCTGGTATGGCAAATTCCGCCCCGATGCTGATGGTCTGAAGGCTTCGACACGGTTAAAGGCCGGGCTGTCTGATTTGTCCGCCGAACGGATCTGGCACGAATTGTCCAGACTGCTCGCGGCTCCCGATCCTGGTCGCGCGGTCCTGTGGATGCGGCAGACCGGAGTTTTGTCGCAAGTTTTACCGGAAACGGAAAAATGGGGCATAGATGCATTGCCCGGCCTGATTGAGGCGGAGCAGCGGCATGGCTGGGAGGCTGATTGTCTGTTGCGGTTGATGGCGATTGTGCCACCGATGGCCGAGCGGATCGATGCGCTGGCATCCCGGCTTAAACTTTCCAAAAAGGTGCGATCGCGGTTGAGTCAGTGGAGCCAGGTGGGCGATCTGCAGCATGCGCTCAAGAAAGACGGCTTTTATCAATGGCTGTACTGGCAAAACACCATCGCGGTTGCCGACAAGCTACGGCTCGCCATTGCCCGCGATGATGACAATTCGAAGAAATGTCTGCGTCAGTTGAAATGGTTGAAGCGCTGGGAACGGCCGCAATTTCCCCTGAAAGGTCAGCACCTGATCGATCAGGGCATGACGCCAGGACCGGCGATCTCCGAGAAAATGACCCAGCTTGAAAAGATCTGGGTTGAAAGCAATTTTGCCGTCTCGGAAGAAGACCTTTTGGATGTCGCCCGATAGGGGCGTGCAGCAATAATAGTGCAGCGCCTGGACTGATGATTAGGGGAACTTGACCACAGGCGGCATGCTGCTCAGGATCGAGTTGACATTGCCGCCAGTCTTCAGGCCAAAAATCGTGCCTCTGTCCTGCAGCAGGTTGAACTCAACATAGCGGCCGCGCCGGATCAGCTGTTCTTCGCGGGCGTCGTCATCCCAGGGTGTTTCCATGTTGCGTGCTACCAGTTGCGGATAGATGTCGGCAAAGGCCCGGCCCACCTGCTGGACGAATTCGAAATTCGGCTGCCACTGATCAAACGCCTCGCCGCCATGCAGATAGTCAAAGAAGATTCCGCCAATGCCACGTGGCTCGTCGCGGTGATTGAGATGGAAATACTCATCACACCAGGCTTTGTAGTCGGGATAATCGGCGACTTCGTGCTTCTCACATGCGGCCTGCATGGCTGCATGGAAATCGACGGAATCGGGATCATCCTGCACCCGCCGTGCGTCCAGCACTGGCGTCAGGTCAGCGCCACCACCAAACCACTGGGTGCTGGTCACCACCATGCGGGTGTTCATATGAACGGCTGGCACATTTGGGTTTTGCGGATGGGCAATCAGCGATATGCCGGAAGCCCAGAATCGCGGATCCTGTTCGCCACCCGGCATTTGCTTGCGGAATTCCGGTGAGAACTCGCCATAGACTGTTGAGCAGTGCACCCCGACTTTTTCAAACACCCGGCCCGACATCATCGACATGACACCGCCTCCGCCCTTGCCTTCTTCCCGCTGCCAGGGAGTGCGTTGAAAACGTCCCGCAGGCTGATCTGAAAGCGGACCTTCAACCGCGTCCTCCAAAGCTTCAAGGCGTGCGCAAATATCGTTGCGCAATTGCTCAAACCAGGCCCGGGCGGTGGCCTTCTTGGCTTCGATATCCTCGGGCATGCCGATGGGCAGTTGAGGTCTTTCGCGCATGATGTGCACCTATGCTGTGGTATTTGCCTGTCCCGTGCCATAATGGCCATGACTGTGGCAAGCGCAGACCTCATCAGAATGTGGTGAAACCCCGCACAAGCCGCTGCTGCTGATTATAAAGACTGTTTGGGAGTTCGAATATGTCAAATATGGTCATATCGACGGTGACCACCGACGCCGAAAAAGACATCTGCTATCACCTGCGCCACGTTGTTTTCGTGGAAGAGCAGGGGGTTCCCGTTGAACTCGAGATCGATGAATTTGACGCCTCAGACGCTCACCACTTTCTTGGCCTGATCGACGGCAAACCAGCAGCCACAGCTCGCATCTGCCTGTTTGGCGACAAGGCCAAGATCCAGCGGGTTGTGGTGATGAAACAGTTTCGCGGACGCAATCTGGGGCGGCAATTGATGCAGCACCTGATGGATTTCGCGCGACGCAATAATCTTGCCCCGCAAATCGCGCTGGATGCCCAGACCTATGCCGTGCCGTTTTACCAGTCGCTTGGGTTTGAGACGATTGGTGAAGAATTCGACGACGCAGGCATTGCCCATATACACATGACCCAAAAGGCCTGATCCGGTTTAACCGACCTGCCGCACAGCTTCGCCAGCGACCATGGCGGCACTGATCGCCACGTTGAGTGAGCGCCCGGTCTCGGCCATCTTGATGGTCAGCCTTTCATCGGCGGCCTGATGGACGAATTCTGGAACCCCCGCTGATTCGCGTCCAAGCAGCAGGCAATCACCATCGCGATAAGCAAAGTTCGTATAGCTCTGCTCGGCGGCCGTGGTCAGAACCACCAGCCGTCTTTGCGTCTCTGCTCGCCAGTTTTCGAAGGCCGCCCAGTCGTCATGCACCTGCATCGCGGCCCGTTCCATATAGTCCATCCCGGCCCGCCGCAGGCTTTTGTCGTCCAGGCGAAACCCCGCAGGTTGTATGATGTCGACGGCTAAATCGAGACAGGCAGCAAGGCGCAAAATCGTGCCGGTATTGCCGGGGATGTCGGGCTGAAACAGCACCAGTCGCAGTCCGGATTGATGACTCTGCATAGTGTGACTTTCTGGCAACGGCTGCGACTCCGAAATAAATTGTGAGCAAATAGGCCTATACATTCGACTAAGGCAAGGTTATTGGATCGACATCAAAAACGCACTCAAGGAGTTTGACATGTTCTATATGCTGCGCAATCTCCCTTGCGGCCGAACCCCCACGGTGCTCGCTTAGGCGACTCGTTTCCGCGTTTCTGAATTCAAAAATGTAGTTTCGTTGTTGCCGCCTTCGCCGGTCTGACCATTGTGGTCCCACCGCGATTCCAACGCCTTCATTTTCTTTCTGTCCA
The DNA here is from genome assembly GCA_039969995.1 of Rhizobiaceae bacterium. Taxonomy (GTDB): domain Bacteria; phylum Pseudomonadota; class Alphaproteobacteria; order Rhizobiales; family Rhizobiaceae; genus Pseudahrensia. The sequence goes on along the minus strand of JBDVMU010000012.1, from coordinate 89,698 downwards.
GCCGATTTACCAGCTTTTTTGCCCCTCGGTCGCTTCACATTTCCATTCCGGAGCCCATCATGATTAGTCAGTTTACGCCCAAAGACATTACACATTTCCGGCCCGACGGGTCGCCCGGTTACCACCGTGCATCTTTTGTTGTGCTGGTCAGCCTTTTGCTTGTTCAGCTGCTCACGGTGGTGGTTGTGCTGAGCGACCGCAGTGATCGGCTGGAAAATCGACGCATAATCGTGGAAGACTGCCAGACAGGTCTGGATTCCACATCTCCAATCGCAAGAGACCCGACTGGCCGTTGTTCACCACGACCAATCCGGCTCCCCATAAAGGTATAATCACATGGAACGCGTCCTTAGTTGGTTTGAGAACCTTATTAGTCCGTTTCCTGACGAGGAACCGGAACAACCGCCGCACGGTCTTTGGGCCTTTTGTTGGCATTACTCGAAAGGCGTTTGGCCTGCATTGCTGGTGACTGGTTTGCTCGCAATGCTGGTGGCGGCGCTGGAAATCATCATCTTTTCTTATGTCGGCAACGTTGTTGAGTGGTTGTCATCGGCAGATCGCGACTCCTTCCTTGAAGTGGAAGGGGGAACGCTGATTTGGATGGCAGTCATGGTGCTGCTGATCGTGCCAGCCACAAAACTCATCTGGGGGCTGCTGCTGCACCAAACAGTGTATGGCAACTATCCGATGATCATCCGTTGGCAGGCTCACCGTTATATGCTGGGCCAGTCGATGGGTTTTTATCAGGACGAGTTTGCCGGCCGTGTGGCAACCAAGGTTATGCAGGCTGCGCTGGGCGTGCGCGAAACAGTTATGAAGATGCTCGACGTCTTTGCTTACGTTGTAGTGTATTTCCTCGGTGCCCTGGTGTTGATTGCCTCATTCGATCTGTTGCTGATGTTGCCATTTGTCATCTGGCTCGCAATCTACATTTGGTGCATGTGGTATTTTCTGCCAAAGATGGCCCGCATTTCGCGTATTCAGGCCGATGCCCGCTCGACCATGACTGGGCGCGTGGTCGACAGTTATACCAATATTTCTACGGTTAAACTGTTTGCCCATGCAGGGCGTGAAATCAGTTATGCCCGTGAATCGATGGACGGTTTTCTGCAGACGGTGCATCCGCAAATGCGCCTGTCGACAGGCATGCATTTCGTCCTTGGCACTCTCAACAATATCCTGTTGGCAGTTGTTGGTGGAATCGCAATCTACCAGTGGCTTGACGGCCAGGCGACTGTTGCTGCTGTTGCGGTTGCTGCTGCGCTGGTGACCCGGATTTCCGGTATGTCGCACTGGATCATGTGGGAAATGGCTGGCCTGTTTGAAAATATGGGCATGGCCATTGATGGCATGAATACAATTGCCCAGAAGCGCGATGTGCAGGATGTCGAAAACGCCAAACCACTTACTGTCAGCGATGGTGAGGTGCGGTTCGACAAGGTCTCCTTCACCTATGACAAACATGGCTCGGTCATTCGCGACATGAATCTGACCCTGCAACCAGGTGAGAAGATTGGTCTGATCGGCAGGTCGGGTGCCGGTAAGACAACGATGATGAACATCCTGTTGCGGCTCTATGACATCAGTGATGGCGCGCTGATGATCGATGGTCAGGATGTATCACAAGTGACCCAGGAAAGTCTGCGTTCGCAGATTGCCGTGGTAACGCAGGATACATCTTTGCTGCACCGCTCGGTGCGCGAGAACATCGCTTATGGCCGACCAGAAGCCAGTGATGAGGCGATCATCGCGGCGGCTAAACGGGCTAATGCTCATGAGTTCATCATGGAGCTGGAGGATTCCTTTGGCAACAAAGCCTATGATGCTCAGGTCGGTGAGCGCGGGGTAAAACTATCCGGTGGTCAGCGCCAGCGCGTTGCGATTGCCCGCGTGTTCCTGAAAGACGCCCCGATCCTGATCCTCGACGAAGCCACTTCGGCGCTGGATTCAGAAGTCGAGGCGATCATCCAGGAGCAATTGTTCAATCTGATGGAAGGCAAGACCGTTCTGGCCATTGCTCACCGCCTGTCGACCATTGCGAACATGGACCGGCTGATTGTGTTGGATGAGGGCCGGATCGTCGAGCAGGGCACCCATGACCAACTGGTGGATGCTAAAGGGCTTTATGCCTCGCTGTGGGCGCGTCAGTCGGGTGGTTTTCTGCAGATCGATGAACAACCGACTGCTGCTGAATAGCGGCGGCATTGTTTGCAAATTGAGGCGGCGCTCCATCGTGGGTGCCGCTTCTTCTTCCATCTCGTTTAATCCCACTCCACGTGCATTTCCTGCACGCCACGAAACGTCAGCGTTGGAATGAATTTCCACTCCTGTCCCTCGACAAGTCGTAATCCAGGCAAGCGGCGTGACAGTTCTTCCAGTATGACCCTCATTTCCATCCGCGCCAGAGGTGCACCCATGCAGAAATGTGCGCCCAATCCCAGTCCAAGATTGCGCTTTGCATTAGTGCGATGAATGTCAAATGCCTCACCGCCCGGGAACATCGCGTCGTCTCGGTTGCCGGAGCCCAGCAACAATAGAATTTTTGCACCTTCTGGTATGGCCGTTCCTGCGATCTCGGTATCCTGCGTGGCAATGCGGCGCCAGGTGAAAATCGAGGTGTCGTACCGCAAAATTTCCTCAACCGCATTGGCCGCAAGGCTTGGATCGTCGCAAAGTGCTTGCCACTGCTTTCTGTCGCTCAACATGGCGCGCAGACCATTTGCGGAAGCCTGGGTCGTTGTCTCGTGTCCCGCAAATTGCATCAAAAACATCACGTTATACAGATAGTTAAGAGTAAACCGTGTTGGATCTTCCTGGTAAATGCGCACCATGTCGCCAAGATAATTGTCGCCGGGATTTTCCATCGCCGCATCGACCAGTTCCTTGGTAAAGTCCCAATGTCGGCCCATGTCTTTCATCAATTCGACCTGTTCCTCATCACTTGGCTTGCCCCAATTGACGATGGCGCGGCTTGATCCCAGCCGCTTGACCAGCACCGCGTCTTCGTCAGGCGCGCCGAGGAAAATGAAAATCGCCAGCGCCGGAACCTCGTAGAACATTTGTGAGACAAGCTCGGCATGGCCGGTTTCAATGAAACGATCAATGTAGCCGGCAACAATCTGGCGTACCCGCGGCTCAACTTCCTTCACACGCTTGGGCGTAAAGGCATCGCCAAAAATCTTTCGGTGGGGCCGGTGGGTCTCACTTGCTTCATCCACCAAACAGGGCTCGACGGCAATGTCCAGTTCATTGCGAACCTGTGCAGCGGCCGGGCAAAGCGGTGTTACAGGATGGCGTGCCAAGGCCGGAGAAAACGTTTGCGGGTCCTGAAAAACTTTCCTGATGTCTTCATAACGCGTCACCACCCAGTGGCCGCTATCGGCGTGATAAAACACCGCCTCTTCAGGCCGCGCCTTGGCAAAAAACTTGTAGGGATCCTGAACATAATCGTCAGAAAATGGCGCAAATTCTGAAGCCATTTTGCTGAACGGGCAGTCGATAGGCGCAGGCTGCTCCAGCACCTCGCTGTCAGACTGAAACATGCCCAGTGAGCTGAATTTAGACACCTTGGATTCCCCTGAAATTTGCCCTGGGTGTCGAGACTAAACCTGAAATGGCCTGGCAGCAAATACGGAAAAATGGAAGGCAGTGAGCGATCAGTTGGTCAGGCAGCCTTGCGGTAAGCGCGGTCCTGCAAGGCACGATAGACAGTGCCGTCATAGTCACGGCAGATCGGCTCAGACGGGCGACAGTGCCAAAAATTGACCAGCAGGGTCAGCCGCTTTTCTGACGTCTCTTCGCCTGGCTGCATGTCCTCATGGGGCTTGCTGATGTCTGGAATGACGCCGTGCAGACGGTTTCCTGGAAACACCACATAGTTGTTGGCAAGCGCAGCAACCGCAGTGGTCAGCCCCGCTACGGGTGGGTTTTTCGAACGGCCATCCGAGCCCGGCACCTGATCGGTCAACACCGTGGGCGCGGAAGGATAGTTGTTGAGATACAACACACTGCCCAGCGTCGGGAACACCTCAACCCCTTGCTTGCGGCTCAGGGTCAGGTCGCGATCAAAATGCATCGACAATTTTTTGCCATAGCGCAGGCGACCCAGCCACCACTCCGCTCCGATGCAGCTTTCAGGTGGCTGAACCATTTCGCGCAACGCATCAATGGCTTCTTCTGCCACATTTGAAGCTGTTTGCTCTTCAGGGTACCAAAAGGTTGTCGAATAGGATGACTTGCCACCTGGCTTCTCATCACCAATAGCGCGAATGGCCCCAAACAAACGATGAAAGAGATCGTCGGGCAAAGCTTGTTCGAAGAGACGAATGTCAGCGTGTTTGGGGCTTTGGTCAGCCATGGTCCGGGTGCTCCAAGTCGGTGAGTGTTGTCAGGGCAGCTCCATCCTTCAAAGAATGAGCATCGATGATTTTCAACAAGTCATTGCAGGCCGCACGGGCTTCAACGGTTTTACCCGTATCAAGTGATGACCGGATCCGCCGCACTGCATGGGACATATTGTAGGGGTCGATTGTATCGACGGGGTGGTTGCTGCGTCGCTCAACAAACAGATAGTGTAAACGCTTGATGCTGCCACCCAAGCTGGCCTTGTAGGCTTCGTCGCCATGACCGAAATCGTAGATTGCGAAACCAGCTTCGACGGCCCGGCGAATTGAATCGCAATGCAGCAAAAACCCGCTATTGGGCCGATCATTCTCAATGCTGCGGCCCGACAGAACGAAATGTACATGTCGACGGCTTGCATCCCAGATGCATCCATGGGCCACCAGCGGCGTTTCGCCTGCCCAGAGAATGGGCAGATGAAGGGCACCAAGTTGGTGTGCAGTCTTCATCATGTGGCGATAAATTGAAGTGGTTCGACGCGTGCTGGAGCGTCCTTTTTCGGCGACCCAGCGCTGTTGCCAATGGTCAAGAACGATTTCAATGTCCCGATCCAGCGTGTCATCGCGGACCTGTGAAACATGCCATTCACCGCTTTCCAGATGGCGGCGCGTGAACCGGCGGATTTTCTGCCTTGTGTTGGAACTCAGCGTAGAAAGCCAGTTATCGTAAACTTGCGGCAGGGCAACTTGCGGGCAATTCAGATTGTCAATTTCATCGTCATTGATCAAATAGGACCTGAAACGGCCGACAAATCTGTCATCAGGCAGGGCTTCGAGCAAGATCTTGGCGCGCCGTCCCGTTGGCTCATAGCGCATGGAAAACCGTGTCCAGGGCAGGGCGCTGATTTTGTCGGCCAGAGCAGCAATCGCCGCTGCCTCGTGGGCTGGATCACAAAGAATTCCGGTCAATTCGCTCAGCGCGTTTCTGCCGCATGGTTCCAGAATGGTTTGAAATTTCTGCCCACTGTCGCTCCAGCGCATCCGTGATGAGATGGGGAACAGGGCGACATAGTCGGCAGGCGAGGCTGATTTGCGGGGGCCATCGGTGCGGCGCACGGCCAGAATTCTCACCCTTGAGGAATATTCCTCAAACAACGCCGAAATCCATCCCCAGGAGAGAAAATAGCCGGACTCACGGTCAATTGCGTAAAGGGTCTGCCATGGGGCTTTCAGATTCACAAATTGATTTTTGGAATCAATCAGATCAACGGTCAGTTGAACAGACTCCTGGCGCGGTTGCGGTTGCAGCCGATCGGCAAAGTTCAGATCAAGTTCGGACAGTGTGGCGGCCATGCCTTCCTGTTAAGGGCAATTGGTTGAAATTTCGTATGCAGCACTCCGCCGGGGCACCCGCATAGCTGCTGCGCTGGCCGGTCTCGGTTAGGAAGCTGGTTTGGTTGCGGCTTCAGCAGCTTGCGAGGCGGCTGCCCCGACTGCTGATTTTTGCTCGTCAGTCAGTTCTGACGAACCGTCCATTCCAGGTATCTGAACCCGAACTTCGCGGCGCGCAAATTCGATGCCATTGGCTTCCAGTATTTTTTGAACACGGGTGTAGACATCTTTTCGGATGACCCACTGAGTTCCCGGCTTGGCCATGAATTTGCCGCGGATCACCATGCCCACATCGTCAACATCATAAACCCCTTGAGATTTAAATGTTTGGAGCAGGTCGCCTGCGTAATCCGTTTCCAGCATTTCCGCACCGATCACTTTGAACAGTTTTTTGATCTTTTGAATGTCTGAGCCAAACGGCACTGTGAACTTCATCTTCATGATGACCCAGTCGCGCGAATTGTTGGTGACCTGAGCAATTTCACCATACGGGATCGTGTGCACCGGACCGTTGTGATGGCGCAGTTGCAGCGACCGCACCGAGAGCTTTTCAACCGTGCCAACGGTGGTTCCGATGACCAGATATTCACCAACCCGGAAAGCATCGTCGATCAGGAAAAACACCCCCGATACAATGTCCTTGACCAAAGTCTGCGCACCAAAGCCGATGGCGATGCCGACAATACCGGCACCAGCCAGAAGCGGTGTTACATCGACTCCCAGGTTGCTGAGTGCCAGCAGGATTGTCATCACCACAATGAGGGTCAAAAGCACCAGTCTGATCATCGGCAATACAGTCGAAAGGCGCGATCCGCCCTGTCCGCCACCTTCTCCGCCTGCAGGTTCTTCAGCGCTTGCATCAATGCCTGCAGCTGTGGACTCCGCCGCAAGTTTGCGATTGAACCACAAATTGGCGACCTCCCAGGACACATAGCCCGCGGCCAGGATGTAAATCACTTCAAACAGATCCTCGAGAACCTTCAGGGCCGGTGCGGCATCCGCGACATTCGACACGTCAATGCCCCACAGCGCCGACAGAAAATACACCACAGCTGCGAGCATCAACACCCGACCGATGCGCACGTAACTTCGTTTGGTGGCTTGATAGGCACGCTCGGCCAGCTCGCCTTCGCCGGTCATTGGTGGCACAAGGTGGCGCACCAGCCCTTTGATAGTGGTGTCGAAAACTGGGACAAGCAAGATTGCCGTCAGTGTCGTAAATTGCCGACCACCCTGAATCAGGTCAAAACGGCGCAGAGAAACGAGAATTTCCACAACGAGCCAGGTCAGGCCGACAAATCCGACGCAAAGCCAGGGCATCATTCGTGCACTTCGCAATTCCGATGCTGAATGATGTGGCTCGTTGCCCAGCAACATTTTGGCCAATGCATGGCGCCCGCGGATCAGGAATATGATCAGCCAAACAAAGATGCTGAGATTGAGCCAGAAGCCGATCCGTGACTCGCCGGGCCTGATGCCGACCGCCTGAGCGAAGTTGCTGAAGAACATCAAGGTGCCCGCCAAGACAGCGATGATTATTGCGTTTCTGTAGAAGAATTTGGCTTCTGCATCGTTGGCATAGACCAGGCGGGCATCCGACCATTTTGGCGACAGAATAGATCGTGAAAGCGCTGACACGGCCAGAGGAATGATCACCAGGTAAATCATGATCAGCCCGAGCAGAGGGCCATTTTCTTCTGATAACAACCACCTGTGGATAATGATCGATACGACCACAAATCCGACCAGTGCCAACAGGTCGACAAACAGGCGATAGCCCAACATAGAGATCGTTTCCAATAACGTGGCGCTGGGGTCCGGTTGGCGAATACGTTTGCCCAGTGGGCCTCGTGAAACGGCCAGATAAGCAGCGATACCACCGATTACACCGGCTAGGATCTTGGCCAGGAAGACCCAACCACTTTCGTTGTGATCGTTGGAGATGGCAGTTGCGACTTGGCCCAGGGCAGCGGGGATGTTGGGAATTCGCTCAACCGCTGCCCAGATGGAATTGCCGACGCCCGTCGCCCATTCTGCCACCTGTTCGGAGATACCTTCAGAGGCCTCCTCTTGAGCCTCTTTCTGTTTTTTCGCAACAGCATCAAGGCGTTCGAGCAAAAGCCTGCGTACTGCAGCGTCATCCATACTCGACACTAATTCACGAATGATTTCTGGAGTGAGCTTTTCTGGCAGCTCAACATTGGTGGCGGTTGTGGCTGGTTGCGAGGCCATCGTGCCGGGCAATGTCTGGGCAATTGCCTGAACAGAAAGCGCGCTGAAAAACGCAATGGTAATAGAAAGCAGGAATGGAGCGATCCGTTGAGCGGCGAGAGATTTTGGCATTCCACAATTCCATTTGCTAAAATTGACACAGCGGTATTGTTTAAAAGGCATAGTTCATGCGTTAGGCAGGTGAATATTGTAATTATTGGGGGGCGGCAAATTAAATTCTGATCATGATAAGAACTATTGCTGGAAATTGGTGCGAGTCTTCTTGGTCCATTTTCTGTTGAAGTCGCGCCTGCCAGAGTAGCGTCAGCCAAAGCTACTCCTGCCAAAGTCACTGTGCCGTCAACGTTGCGCCTCGGATATTTTTCAATCTTTTTGGCCGCCAATAGCGCAAGCTCTGTCAATCGGTTATGTTGCCCGGTAATCGATCACTACGGGCATGCCACCATTTCCAAAATCAGCAAATTTCTTCGCCGTGTTCTCGATGCCACGTTGGGTAAGTGGATGCGCCACCTGGCCTTTGTACTGGTGCGCTCCTATTACGGCCTGTTTTACAACATCAGCTGTTCCAACAAACATACTTTGCAAGACCTGCCTGGCGCTTTGATCCTGGCCACCCATGTCAGTCGCCATGACGGCCAGTTGATTGCCGCTATGCTGTATTCCTCCATGCGGGTGCGACCGACCGCCTATTACAAGGAATATTATCATTGGGCCCAATGGTTGCCGATGGTCACCGTTGGCACGATCCCGATGAGCTCGCCGAAAACCTGGTCGCCGGAGCGACGCATACAGCGCAAGGCGGATACGCTGGAAATCATGCGCAAGGTCATGGAAAACGGCAATTCGGTACTGTTGTTCCCGGCAGGCTGGGTGCGACAGCAGGAACGTGAAAAAATGGAGCCACACTACTCTGGCGCCTATGAAACGCTGAAATCTTTGCCCGATCGTCCTGTAGTGCTGTTGCGTATTGATGGGCTGGGCCAGTTTCAATTCGCCAAATACGATCATTTCTGGTCATTCATTGGCAAAAAGAAGGGTCGCCGACACGTCAATATTGCTGTTGATGTGTTTGAAGATGGGCTCAATACCGACTGCGAACTGGCGGAATTCAACGCCATGCTGGAAGACATATTAAACGAGCCGATTGAGACTGATTTCCGCCGTCATCACCCAGAATTTCAGATGCTTACAGGTGATTAAGTTGTAGCACCTGTTAGTGCCACCTGTGGTCCGGAAACCACACTTGTTGAAATCGCCAGTTTGAAGCGCGAAAACCAACCAAATTTGCCCCAACGGCAGCTTGTTCGGCTCCGGGTCTGTTGTTAACGCTCGATTAGCAAAATCTGGGGCGGCAAACATCGACTGTGGGAGTAGGTCCGCTGTTCATCAACTCGTTACGTGGCGTTTGGGCGCCCGTACTGGCTAGTTTCGCGCTTTTTCCCGCGAGCACGCTTTCGCACGCCCAGAGTTTCACCATTTCCAACGGAACAACTGTGACAACCCAGCAAACCGTGGGAACGGGTGGGGTGGGCTTGATTGAAGCCTTGGGAGCTTTGAATGTCGCTGTCGGTGATGCGGTCACGTTTGCCGGTAACGACGTAACAGTCAACAATGCGGGAACCATTACTGCATTGGGCGGTGCTGCTGACGGTATCGCCGTCAACAACTCCAGCACCGTGATAAACTCGGGCACGATTAACGCCACCCGAGATGCCATCAACATATTTGCGGGCAACACCGTCATAAATTATGGCACATTGACCTCAAGAACCGGCATATTTGCGGCCGTTGGCGGCGATGGAAATACCATTTTCAACTACGGCACAATTAATTCCACTTGCTGCGGCATCAGTTTGTACGACGACAATGTTATCACCAATACTGGAACAATAATTTCGACCACCAGCGACGCCATCAATGTCGTGGATAATAACTGGATCTTCAATTCTGGCACTCTTGAGGGGGCAGGCGACGGTATATTCGCGGTCGACAACAACAAGGTGACAAACTCTGGCACCATAACGGCGGGTGACGATGGTATATATCTTGAAGACAATAATACTGTCATCAATTCAGGAACGATATCATCTACCAATGACGGTATCGAAGCCAATGACAACAACAAGGTGACAAACTCTGGCACCATAACGGCGGGTGAGGATGGTATAAATCTTGATAACAATAATACTGTCATCAATTCAGGAACGATCACAGCGACCGACGATGGTATCGATCTGAAAGCCAACAGTACGATTACCAATACAGGTACGATCAAATCCACCGGTGACGACGGCATCGACATTGAAGGATCCGGAACCACGTTGACCAATTCCGGCACTATCATCGGTTTTGAAGCCGCTGTTGACAGCGATTCCAGCAATACCACGGTTATCAACTCTGGCAGTGTGATCAACAGCCAGGGACCGGCGGGCTTTGCCTATGAATTTACAGGAGGCGCAGGCGATCGGCTCGTGTTCCTCGACAGCCCGCTGACCATCGGCCGTATTTTCCTTGATGACGACACGGGTGGGGTCGGTGATATCGTTGAGTTCCAGGTAGCAGGAGGGCGGAGTTTGGATGTTACCTTCGAACCTCTCCCTGGCACCCTGATTCACGATGCATCGATCCAGTCCACCGTAGTCAAGCATTCTGAAAACCGCGTTGTTTATGTCGACCCAACAGGATTTTTGGCCAATGCAGTCTGGCTCGACGGACTGGCACGCTCAATCTTCGATGCGGTAAACGGTGCCAATAGCGGCAATGCGCCCGACAATTCATCCAACGCCTATTTCCTGCAGACTGGCGATGCATCGGCAACCAGTAACGCGCGGCCCTACCGGGTTTGGGCCTCGGGGTTTGCCAACATCTCCCGGCAGATGGCGTCCGGCACCAATGGCGAACTTACCACTGCCAATGGGGGAGCTGTTTTCGGCATGGATGCCGACCTGTCGGCGCAAACAAACGCCGGCTTGTTTGGTGGCGTCAGCCGCGGACGGATGATGGTCGAAAACAATCGCCAATCCATCTTCACAAATGCCGGTTATCTCGGCGCTTATGCCAGCTGGACCGACAATGATTATTTTGGCAATTTCATTGCCTTCGGTGGGCTGTCCGAACAGGATAGCAAACGGGATGTGGCTAACAATCTGGTTGTCGGCGGAATCGAACAAGCCCGTAGCAAATATTCTGCTGCCTTTATCTCGCCAGCCCTGACCATCGGCAAACAGGTTGCTGAACTGCCAGACGGTCGCCCGCTTCTCGGCAGCATTCGCCTGCACTATGCTGGTATGTGGATAGGAGGCAACTCTGAAACTGGCGTTACCAATCCGGTCTCTGCCGACAGCCGTGCCATCCATCGCCTTGGCGCGCGGGCGCAGATTTCATTCCCTGAAAATCTGTTGGGTGCCGACGGATCATCCATCCGCGTCGACCGCCGAATGGGCGTTGACTATGGCTTCAGCGCCAACAGCCAAAAAGTCAAAGGCAGCGTTGCTGGCCTTCCGCTGAACTTTGATGCCGACTTCGATAATCAGGGCCCCGCCGGATTTTTTGGTGCAGACTTCACCCGTGTTTTGGAAGGCGGTGACCGCATCCTGAAAGCCGGAACGGAAGTCCGCCTGGCGACTGACGGCTCCATCGAAATGCGCGCTCAACTCACCTTCAAGAGCTTTTTCTAGCTGCGGCGAGTGGCCAGTGGCGAGCGGCGAGTGGCGGGCGGCGAGTGGCGGCAAGCGGCTGACGGCATTCGTAACAGTCTGCAATAAAATAACTTGACCTCAACTTGGGTTGAGGTGCCACTGTGGTGTCATGCACCTCTCCCCAAAAGCCTGCCTGCGAACATGAACTCCTATTTCAAGCGTTTTGTCCTGGCCAGCGGGTTCACCAACCTCGCAGACGGTATTGCAACTGTGGCCTGGGCCTGGTTGGCGTCCTTGTTGACCCGCGACCCGATCCTGATCGCCACAGTTCCGATCGCACTTCGGTTACCCTGGTTCCTGTTTGCCATTCCAGCGGGGATTGTTACCGACAGAACCGACCGCCGCCTTTTGATACTGCGCATGGACGCCCTGCGGGCCATTGCATTTCTGGTTGCAGGGCTCGCAGTTTGGCAGGCATTACCCCTGGCGCCAGCTCCGCAATATGGCGTTTCGGACACCGGCCTGTTTGCGGCCTTGATTGTCGCTGCGCTGGCCGTTGGCATTGCCGAAGTGTTTCGTGACAATGCGGCGCAGACCATTTTGCCTTCCATCGTGCCTCATGACGCGCTGGAAAAGGCCAATGGCCGCATGTGGAGCGTCGAGCTGGTCGGCAATGCGCTGCTTGGCCCGGCGCTGGGAGCCTTTTTGATCGCCTATGCACTGCCACTGCCGTTGCTGGTCAACGCCGCTGCTTATGTCCTGGCGGTGGTGCTGGTGGTGACAGTGGCGGGAAAGTTTCGGCCCGAGGAAAAGGTGGCGCGCAACTGGCGTCGTGAATTGCGGGAAGGTGTTGAGTTTCTTCGACAAGCCCGGTTGATGCGTTCGCTGGCCTGGATCACCGGTTTCTGGAATCTGCTTTTCAACATGGTGCTGATTGCCCTGTTGCTTCATGTTCAAGAGAACCTTCAGGCTGGTGCGCGCACCTACGGGTTGATCCTCGCATCGGGGGCTGTGGGAGGTATCTTGGGCGGCTGGATGGGCGACCGGGTCGTGGCGCGATTGGGGCCGTGCAGGACGGCGCAATTTATGCTGCTGGCTTCCGTTCCTGCATTTCTGGCAATGGCTCTTGCGCCCAATGCGATTGCGCTCTGCGTGGTCTTTGCGGTGTTTGAATTCACTGGCATTGTCTGGAACACGGTTTCCGTCTCCTATCGCCAACGCACTATTCCAGACGAATTATTAGGCCGGGTGAACAGTGTGTATCGTTTGCTGGCCTGGGGCATGATGCCGGTGGGGCTGGCGCTCTCGGGTATTATCGTGCGGCTGATGGAAGAGTTTGTTGAACGTCCGCTGGCGCTGATTGCGCCGTTCCTTGCCGCAACAGTGGGTGCCATTGCGCTTGGCTGGATTGGTTGGTACGCGCTGGACCGTGGTTTTGCTGACATGCAGGGCAAAGAATAAGTCCTACTTCAATTCATGCGGCCCGCTGCATCGACTGTTCCGCTCGCCGACAGATTCGTCCAGGCGGGCCAATGAGGCCGCATGCCTGATGGAGTGATGCAGTTGTGTCGGGCATTGCAGCACCTTTTTGGGGTATTTGCTGCAGCAGGCGTGCTGGCGTATGCATAGGGATCAAGTCGCGCCAAACGGACTTTGCTCATGACTTCCTCCTCGCCGTCACAGTCGCCGTCGCAGTCGCAGTCGCAGTCGCCGCCGAATATTGTTTTGATTTTGGCTGATGATCTGGGGTTTGCTGATTTGGGCATTACCGGTTCGGAGATTCGCACTCCGAATATTGACGCGCTGGCCAATGACGGTGTGCTGCTGACGTCAATGTATAATTGTGCGCGTTGTTGCCCAACGAGGGCTTCATTGCTGACCGGGCTATATCCGCACAATGCGGGGGTCGGTCATATGGGAGCCAATCTGGGGACGCCCGCCTATCAGGGCTTTTTGCGCAATGATAGTGCGACAATTGCCGAGCATCTGCGCGCCTGCGGCTACCGGACATTGATGTCCGGCAAGTGGCATGTGGCCGGCGACTTCATGGCCCGTGAGGTGGATTCCTGGCGGGTGGGGGACGTAGATCATCCAACCCCGCGTCAGCGCGGCTTTGACCGCTTCTATGGCATTGTCGACGGAGTTACCCACTTCTTCTCACCCCATTACATGTTGGAAGATGATGACCGGGTCGAGGTTTTCCCGGACGATTTCTATTTCACCGATGCGATTACCGATAAGGCGATTGGCATGGTGGAGGAATCCGTTGCCGATGAGCAGCCGTTTTTTCTGTATCTGGCCCATACAGCACCGCATTGGCCCTTGCATGCTCCCGAGGAAGACATCGCTCGCTATGAAGGCGTCTATGACGGGGGTTGGGATGCCGTGCGCACGGCGCGCCATGAGCAGATGAACGCGATGGGTCTATTTCAAACCAACTGGGATATCGCGCCCAGGGACAGTCAGGTGCATCCATGGACGGCGGAGAATAACACCGATTGGGAAGCCCGCAAGATGGCAACCTATGCGGCGATGGTTGACCGGATGGATCAATCCATCGGGCGATTTGTCGAGGCTCTGAAGCGATTGGGTCAGTTCGACAACACGTTGATCCTGTTCTTGTCGGACAACGGAGGCTGCGCGGAATTCATGGCCGAAGATGGTTGGGCCAAATTCTTCCCGGACATGACCCATGACGGGCGCAAGATCACCATGGGCAACCTTCCTGATGTGATGCCTGGTGATGCTCTAACCTATCAAAGCTATGACAAGCCCTGGGCGAATGTTTCCAACGCACCGTTTCGGCTGTTTAAGCATTATGTCCATGAGGGAGGGATCTCGACCCCACTGGTGGCCCATTGGCCCGAAGGCATCAAAAAGCCCCAGACCGTCCATACCCCCAGCCATGTAGTCGACATTCTGCCGACCATTTTGGCTGTCGCCCAAGGGCAATATCTCAGCGAACTGGGCGGCCACGAAATCCAACCCTGTCAGGGTGAATCGCTTTTGCCCTTGCTGCAGGGAGCCGATTGGCAGCGCCAACAGCCAATCTTCTTTGAACATGAAGGCAATTGCGCCATTCGCGCCGGGCAATTCAAACTGGTCAGGCAGTTCGGCAGCGATTGGGAGCTTTATGACATGGAGCTCGATCGTACTGAGTTGACCAATCTGGCCGGTCGCAACGCGCCGCTGGAAGCATCGTTGTTGCGGCAATATGAAGCCTGGGCCGTGGCCAGCGGGGTGATGGACTGGCATGTTGCCCTGCCGCGATTGCTAAAAGCCTGGGAGCTGGATTCAGCTGAGGGTTGATGTGGTTTGTGACGTGATGTGACCGCATGGGTCATGGCGCTGAGGGCTTTGGGGGCGTAATCTGTGCCAATGGACAGCTTCTTTCGATTCTTTGAAAAATTCGCCCGCCCATTTGAGCGGCCGGATCCGGGCCGTCCGCCTTCCGGTGGTGTTGGATTTATCGCCCATTATGCGCGACAATTGCGCGGCGGGTTTGCCGCCATGCTGTTCTTCGGCGGCGCAACGGCACTGATAGAGGCAATGCTTTTTGTGCTGGTGGGGCTGATTGTCGACATGATGAACGGCTCCAGTCCGGAAACATTTTGGAGCGATAATCTCACCACGCTGATCGTCTTCGCCGTGCTGGTGGCGATCGTGCGGTCGGCCATCGCCATTGGCACAGCGGTGGTTGAGGAGCAGATCATCGTGCCCGATTTTTTCACCCTGGTTCGATGGCAGGGGCATCGTGCCGTGTCGGTACAGGACGTTTCGTTTTTCGATGATCAACTGGCGGGCCGGGTGTCCAGTAAAGTGTGGCAATCGGGGCAGGCGGCTGGTGATTTCATGGTGTCGCTGTTTCAGGTCATCTGGTTCATCTCGATCTTTGCCTTCACATCTCTTGTGGTGATCGCCAGCCTGGACTGGCGCATGATGGTCGCTGTGGTGATTTGGCTGGGCGTGGTTGGCATTTTTGCCAAAATGTTCGTGCCGCGTATTCGTGATGAGGGCCGACAACTGGCGGAGGCTGCCGCGGTGGTGACCGGTCGGATGGTGGATGGATATTCCAACATTCGCACGGTCAAACTTTATGGCGCAGAGGCTGCCCACGACACCTTCATTATGGAAGCTTACGAGGACGTTCTGGCGCGTTTGCGCCGTTTCACCCGCATCATTGCTGCCATGCGGATCAGCAATCAGACCTTCTCGAGCATTATGCTTGTGGTGATTGGCGGTGTGGCACTTTACCTGTTCAGTGAATCAATTCTGACCGCTGGGGAAGTCGCTGTGGTGTTGGCGCTCTGTTTGCGGCTCAACCTTCTGCTCGGCCGATTTCTGGGACTGCTCAACGGGCTGTTCCGTAACTTTGGAACGGTGCAGAATTCAGCCCAACTGATTGCCCAGGGCCCCAAGATCACCGACAAAGACACTGCGTCGGTGATGCCGCGGGTTGAGGGACATGTGAGCTACGACAAGGTGAACTTCGCCTATAGCGGCACAAATATCGTCATCGATGATCTCAGTCTGTCCATTCCAGCCGGGCAAAAGCTCGGGATTGTTGGCCAATCGGGCGTTGGCAAGACGACACTGATGAACCTGTTGCTGCGTTTTCACGACCTCGACTCAGGCAGTGTGTCGATTGATGGGGTGGACATTTCAGCCGTTACTCAACATTCCCTGCGGGCCCAATTGGGCGTTGTAACGCAGGACACCTCTCTGCTGCATCGTTCAATTCGCGATAACATCGCCTATGGTCGCCCCGATGCCAGCCAGGAAGAAATTGAGGCAGCAGCGCGTCGGGCCAAGGCGCATGAGTTCATTCTTGACTTGCAGGATGTCAAATCCCGCACTGGCTACGACACCCATGTGGGCGAGCGTGGCGTCAAACTTTCGGGTGGCCAGCGTCAGCGCATTGCGCTTGCACGGGTGTTTTTGAAGGATGCGCCAATCCTTTTGCTGGATGAGGCAACGTCAGCCTTGGACTCCGAGGTTGAGGCGGCAATCCAGGAAAACCTTACGGGCCTGATGCACGGCAAGACCGTCATCGCGATTGCGCACCGACTGTCCACCATTGCCCATCTGGACCGACTCATCGTCATGGAAGACGGGCGCATTGTTGAAGATGGCGATCACGAAACGCTGTTGGCCAAAAACGGTCACTATGCTCGGCTTTGGCAACGCCAATCCGGCGGCTTTCTGGTTACTCAGAAGGCGTCTTGAGATTGCGCCGCAATACCTGAAGTTGCTCGATCAGCTTGTCCATGTCGGTGGCGCCAAATTCAGCTTCAATTTGCGCATAGATGGCTTCCGCCTGGGGCACCATTTCGGCGAACTTCGCCTCGCCGCGCTGGGTCAGCGTAATCAACTGACGCCGCATATCGCCCTCAACTTTCTCGCGGATCAGCAGTTTTTCGCCCTCCAGTGCCTTCAACATACGGGACAGGCTTGGCATCAAAATGCAGCAAGCTTCTGACAAAGCCGTAGCGTCAATGCCCGGACGTTGCTGCACAACCCGGATCACCCGCCATTGCTGTTCCGTCATGCCGTGTTGGGCAAGGTGCGGACGAAAGCGGGCCATAACCGCTTCGCGGGTGCGCAGCAAGGCAATAGGCAGCGCTTCCTCGAACCGGCGAAACTGGCTCAATTCGTTCGTATCTGAGTAGCTCGGTTTATCGTTCATTACTGCTCTTTGATGACGCCGTTTTGCAGCGTGCCGACACCTTCAACTGTCACCTCGATAACGTCGCCTTCGCGCAGCCAGATTGGGGGGTCGAAACGGGCACCTGCACCGGTCGGCGTGCCTGTAGCGATCAGATCACCCGCCTGCAGGGTCGTGAAAGTGGAGACATATTCGAGGATCCGGGCAAAGGGGAAAGCCATGGTGGCGGTTGAATCACTTTGACGGACTTCGCCATTGACCCGGGTCTCGATCTGCATGTTGTTTACATCGATGCCGGACAGGTCGGTTTCGATCCATGGTCCGATACCGCCGGTGCGGTCAAAATTCTTGCCCTGAGTGACATTGAATTTTGCATGACGTACCCAGTCGCGAATGGTGCCTTCGTTCATGATGGTCAAACCGGCAACATGATCCATCGCTTTTTCTTGTGATATCCGGCGGCCGGGCTTGCTGATCACCAGCACGATCTCGCCCTCGTAATCGAGTTGTTCGGATTCGGGTGGAATGACCAAAGGCCGTCCATGAGGGACGAATGACAGGGGACCCCGCATGAAGATTGACGGGTTTTTTGGCGCCTCGCTGCCATCTTTATATTCAGCATTACGATTGCCGTAATTGACACCGATGCAGAAGATCCGTCCGGGATCCGGCACCGGCTGGTCGAGTCGATAATCGCTCACCCTTGGCGCATTTCCACTGTGGGCCAGGTCTTCCGCCTCGGCAACCCGGTTTTCATCCAGTAATTGACGCATGGAGGTGAGGCCGAGACCTTCGCTCAGGTCCACCAGACCTTCATCCAGCAGGGCACCAATTCTGACACCGTGATCGGCTGCACTTCGATAGGATACCAGTCTCATGATCAAAAATCCGTTTTGGGCGATAATTAGATAACATGTTATCTATCCCAAGGCGGCGGTTTTGACCATGGTGGGCAGGGCATATGACCCAGATTGTTGGTTAGCGTAGCAAAAATGTCATGACTTGCAGGGTTAGCTGGCCACGTTCCAGTTGCGGCACATGGCCCTGGCCTTTGGCCTGGACGATCGCAAGTTCAGGATGATGTTTGGCGGTTTTGTCGACAATTGCCCCGGTCACCAAACTTGAATGCTCGCCCTGCACCAGCATGACCGGACGGTGCTTGAACAGTGCAAATTCCGGCCACAAACTGGGTTGTTCATTGTCGTAGTCCACCAGATTCGACCAGCGTTTCAGACCCTTAGCAACATCTTTGACCGGCTGACCCTCTTCGTCACGCCAACCTTGGCGGGCCATGTCGAGCCAGTCATCGTCGGAAAATGCGGGGAAGTCCTCGCCCTTCAGCAGCTTTAAATGCTCAATGCATTCGTCCCAGGTGGTCGGGTTGGTGGCCCGCTGCATCTGAACCGTGCGCCGGGCTATGCCGACAGCGTCAAATTCTGGTGCTGCATCATTGAGCACCAGGCGCTGCACCAAACCGGGGCGCTTGGTCATTGCAGCGAAAACGGCAAAAACACTGTAACCGGATACCACCAGATCAATGTGATGCAGGTTATGGGCATCGCAAAAGCTGATCAGGTCGTCAGCGTCACTGGCAACGGAAGAACCGGCTATGCCTTCAAAGTCTGAACGACCACGTCCACGCATGTCCAGGGTGATTATCTTTTGAGCCGATTGCGGCTGACAGGCCATGGCCAGTGCAAAGCGATGATGCTGCCGCCCATTGCCTAGCTCGGTAGCCAGGCAGAGCAGGGGGGTGGTCATCATGGGCGCATTCTTGCGCTTCGGTTTAGGA
The DNA here is from genome assembly GCA_039969995.1 of Rhizobiaceae bacterium. GTDB lineage: Bacteria > Pseudomonadota > Alphaproteobacteria > Rhizobiales > Rhizobiaceae > Pseudahrensia. The sequence continues at coordinate 70,639 of JBDVMU010000012.1, read as the reverse complement.
CCATCCATGCGGCGATAGATATAGCCGCGCAGCTTGGCGCCATCGACCATTGAGGCCTCGACCGGACTTTGCATGATCAGCGCGTCAGCGAGATTGATTTGTTTTGGCTGGAGTGTCGCGTATTGCGTGGTCACGGATTACTTTCGGGGCAGGCAAAACAGTTTTGCTGAGTATATAGGTGCGGGTTCACTATAAACCAGCCGCGTGAAGGGCACAAAGCCCGCCCTTCACAAATCTGTCATGCGTTAACGGAATGGCTCGGGTTGAAGGGTGAAGGCCTTACGTGCGTCGTCCACGGCGCAGATCTTTGTCAGTTGACAGTTTTGAGCCCTTCAGGCGGGTCTTGTAGACCTGATAGTTTTCCATCACGCGCTGAACATAGTTGCGGGTTTCCGCATAAGGAATCTGCTCGACCCAGTCGATGGCAAATTCCAGCGACTTGCCGCGCGGGTCGCCAAAACGCTGGACCCATTCCTCAGCCCGCAGGGGACCCGCATTGTAAGCTGCAAAAGTCAGAATATAGGAGCCGCCAAAGCGCTCCATTTGCTGATCCAGATAGGCGGTGCCGAGCTGCACATTGTAGCTGGCGCTGGTGACCAGCTTGTTGCGGGAGTATTTTACGCCGATTTTGCGCGCTGTGCGCTTGGCCGTCGACGGCAGCAATTGCAGCAGGCCAAGAGCATTGGCCGGTGAACGGGCATCAATACGAAATGTGCTTTCCTGACGTGCCACAGCATAGGCCAGCGGCAGGCCGGCACCGCTGGTGCGGGCTGATTTCGGTATGGCACCGATGGGCCACGCCAGCGTGTCGACATTCATGCCTCGAATAAAGCCGATTTTGCCAACTTGCAGTGCCAATTGATGGTCACCGCCACGCTCTGCACGGGCTGCCAACAGCGCCAGTTCGCCGGGGTCTTTGAGGCGGCGGGCCAGATGGCGGTAGATGGTGCGGGCCAGCGATTCACGCCCGGCAGATTCCAGTTTGGCAATCGCCTGTACCAGTTCATATTTGGGGAATTGTGCACGTACCCCGCTGCTGGGGCGGGCGCGGCTGACGGAAATCGCGGAACGGCCCAATTTGCGCGCCGCCAGTTGGCCATAATAGGTGGTGTCATAGACCGCTGCGGCCTGATAATGCGCCTTTGCCTTGGCCAGGTCACGCAGCGCACGACCAATCCAATAGTGTCCGCGTGACTTACTCAGCGGGGTACCGGCAAGCTTGGTCAGGTTTTCAAAATGACGAATGGCGGTTTTTGAATCCTTCAATTTACGCAGTGCGATCCAACCGGCGTAGAATTCCGCATCCAACTGCTTGGTTTTCGACTTGGCAACGTTGCGCGAAACAAGACGGTAGGCAGTTTTGGGCTGCTTTGCTTCGAGCAGATCAGAGGCCAGGATGCGTTGTTCGATCCAAAAGGAATCGGCGGCGCGGGGATGAATCATTTTCACATCTGCCTGACGTAACACCTTGGCAGCTTGAGACAATTTACCGGCGCGACGCAAATGACGGGCCTTTGACAACAGGTAAGTTGGGTCCTTGCGCTGAAATGCAGGGACATTGGCCAGTGCCTTGCCGGCTGCCCGCTGTTTGCGCTCCACGGCAGCGTATGCCTTGACCAGACGCGTAACACCTGCGTCGCCCGCAAGCCGTTCCGCTCCCCGCAGACGCTTGTGCGACAGCAGATATTCTACCCTGGCGCGATGATCTGCCTTTTGCAGCACCGATCCCAGATGTTTCAAAATGTAGCGTTCCTCATCCCGCTCCAGCTTCCGGCCTTGCCAGATTGGGGCAATGGTGCGGCGTGCTAGCTTTTTGTTGCCGGCGCGCTTGTGGGCCAATGCCAATGCGACCCTTGCCTGGTAGGATTCGGGTTCTGACTGGCTGAATGCTGCACGGATCGCGGCATCGTCCTTGTCGGCAATGATGAGCCGTTCCAGATTGCCGCGCATCCGGCTGGCACCGGGCCAATGGGCAAGGTCTGCAGAAATTTTGTTGAGCAGTCGTGGGTCGAGCTTGCGGCCATCCATGGCAATCGCCCAGGCCATCACTTTGCGTTCCAGCGTGCCGGGAGCCAGTTTGGCGCGGGCAGCGAGAGCTGCGTCCATGTCGCGCTTGGTCAGCGCTTTCAGTCCGCCTTTCAGGGTTGATGATGCGGGAGATGTGTCAAGCTTGCTGGTGTTGACGCCACTCAGCTTCAAGCTGGAAGCGTGAGCTTTGCCACCCACGCTGCCCGTGATCATATTGTCGATGCCGGGGCCGGATTGGGCGATAGCTGCAACACTCACACTAGCAAAGACGCTGAGTGCGGCTGCTGATTTGAACAATTTGGAAAAGCTGCGGGTTGCGGCAAAACGCGATGCGAGGGGGCGTATAAAATGGGTCATGTGAAGTCGAGCTCTTTACGGAATACTGGGCGGCGGCATGGCGATGCCGGTGCGAAACTCAATTAACCTCCCATTGTTCATCAAACAGGTTTAGGACGGGTTAACGAGAAGTTACCTGAATTCGGGCAATTGTACCATTCACGCTTGCTCCATCGGCACCCGGTGCTTATGTTGCGGCGCAGTTCAATTATGGGCCGGGCAATCGCGATGAGCTGATTTGCCTTGCCCGACACTTTTCAGGAGAAGACCGGTGTCCCACCCCTTATTCAGCAGGTCCAATACTGCGCTCGTCACCCCCATGCACGACGACGGGTCGCTGGACGAAAAGGGCTTTGCTGAGTTCGTCAACTGGCAGATCGAGCAGGGCACCCATGGTCTGGTTCCTGTCGGCACAACGGGCGAATCGCCAACGCTGACCCATGCTGAGCACAAGCGGGTTGTCGAAATCTGTGTTGAAGTGGCTGCCGGTCGCGTGCCTGTCATGGCGGGTGCCGGTTCAAATAATACCGCTGAAGCGATCGAATTTGCTGAACATGCCGAAAAAGTCGGCGCCGACGGCGTGCTGGTGGTTACGCCCTATTACAACAAGCCCAATCAACGCGGTTTGAAAGCCCACTTCTCGGCCATATCCGAGGCAACCAGCCTGCCGGTATTCATTTACAACATTCCCGGCCGCTCTATCATCGACATGACGCCGGAAACCATGGGTGAATTGGCGCACGGCTATGAGAATATTGCTGGTGTTAAAGACGCAACCGGTGATGTCGCCCGCGCCAGTCGCCAGCGCGCCACCTGCGGTCACGACTTTATTCAATTGACCGGTGAAGACGGCTCGGCCCTGGGTTTCTTTGCTCATGGTGGTGTTGGCTGCATTTCGGTGACGGCCAATGTGGCTCCGGCTTTGTGCTCGCAGTTCCAACAGGCAATGGCTGACGGTGACATGGCCACAGCGCTGACCCTGCAGGATCGTTTGATGCCGCTGCATGACGCGCTGTTCATCGAGCCCAATCCAGGTGGCGCGAAATTTGCGCTCAGCCTGCTGGGCAAAATGAACAATGTGCAGCGCAGTCCTTTGGTGCCGATCGAAGCGGCAACCGAGCAAAAAGTAAGAGATGCCATGGTTCACGCCGGGCTGATCAACTGAGCTGTGCAGGGTCCAGGCATCTAGATGGCACCCCGCAAAAAGGCTGATCCGAACAACAAGACGGTCGCTGAAAACCGCAAGGCACGCTACAATTTTGCCATCGAAGATACTTTCGAGGCAGGTCTTGTGCTGGGTGGTACTGAGGTCAAGTCGCTGCGCAATGGCAAGGCCAATATAGCTGAATCCTATGCCAGCTACGAAGACGGGGAATTGTGGCTGATAAACGCTCACATTCCTGAATATCTTCAGGCCAACCGCTTCAACCATGAGCCACGGCGTCGGCGCAAACTGCTGATGTCGAAACGTGAAATTGCCCGGCTGTCGCAGGCCGTTGCGCGCGATGGTATGACGCTGATCCCGCTTAAACTCTATTTCAACGATCGTGGACGTGCCAAGCTGCAAATTGGTCTGGGCAAGGGCAAGAAGGTTCACGACAAGCGCGAAACCGAAAAGAAACGTGATTGGAACCGTGAGAAATCACGGCTGATGCGGGATCGTGGCTGATCTTGAGATTCTCGAAAACCCCAGCCAAGTAGACTGGGCGGCGCTGCATGATCTGCTGCACCGCACCTATGCGTACATGGACACCCGCATTGATCCACCCAGTTCGCTGCATCGATTAACGCCGCAGGGACTGGCGCAAAAGGCGCAGGACGAAACGCTGATATTGGCGATGGACGGGGATCGCCTGGTCGGTTGTATGTTTTGCCGCCGACAACCAGGTTGGCTTTATGTCGGCAAGGTCGCTGTCGAGGAAGCCATGCAAGGGCAGGGGGTTGGTGGTCATTTGTTTCGTCGGGCGTTTGACCTGGCGCGTCGCGAAGGCTTTGAGGGGCTGGAATTGGAAACGCGGATCGAATTGGTCGAGAACCATCAGGCATTTGCCAATATGGGGTTTGTCAAAGTTGGTGAGGATGCCCACGCCAGCTATGACCAGCCCACCAGCATCCGCATGCGGGCGGCATTGCAATAGCGGCTGTACTAGGCTGAAATTTAGCCAGGTTGCGACCCGGCTAAATCCGATATTTCACCCCCAGCAATCCGACGACTGGACTTCTGGTGCAATAGACGTGCGGCTCAATAGTAGGGTGAAACACACTCACGACGCCGACCGTGATACGGCTGGAATGTGTTGTCGTACTCGCGATAGGAGCGATATCTGCGATAGCACCAACCCACGTGGGCATCACCTCGAGAGTAGACCCGCCGGTAGTGGCGTCGTTTATGGTAGCGCCTGTTACTATGATAGCGTCTGCTATGACTGCTGCGGTAGCGCCGTTGCCGACTATGGGCAATTGCACCGCCGATAATGGCGCCCGCAATGACAGCGCCAATGATCTTTTTGTGATGAATGTTTTGAACAGTTCCTTCGATTTCTACGGGCTGAACGCGCTTAATATATGTGGCATTTGCCGCCTGAAAGTCGGTCGCAAAAATCGAAAGTCCAATCATTAGTGCAAAAGCTTTTGAATGCTTCATCGTTTTGTCCCCTGTTGCCTCATCACCCAAATGGACCAGAATCTGGTGCCGATTGTCAAATCACATTGCGAATTTTCACCGAAACCAGCTTTTCGAGCAACACATTTTGCCTATCCGCAGCAAGAACGGCCTTCCTGGATCGGTGGACAGGCAACGGTGCCATAGGAGCAGTACACGCAGCAATCACCCTCCTTGGGCTTCAGCAACGCGCCGCATCCCTTGCAGTCGTAGAACCACTGACAAGCGTTTGTTGGCATAACCTCAGTTTCTTGGTGGCCGCACTCGGGACATGTGATTTCCGAGTTAAGTTCTACTGTTTGCGACGACGCCATAGCGCATATCCTGTGATGAGAATGAAAACACCAAGCGCTGGCAGTAGGACAATGTCCAAATAGCCAATCATGGCGGATAGACCGATCGCAGTGAGCAACCAAACCAGCAATGGCGTAAAGCAGCATAAAGCGGTCACGAAGGTTCCGATGACACCGATTTTAAGTAGTCTACTTTCCAATTGTGCCCCCCTGTTTCGCCTAGTCGTGTGAATGTATACAATCTGTAGCTACTTCAGGTTCAAGGGAAAAATCATGTATTCCATTGGCAAAGCTTCAGAACTAAGCGGCGTTCCAATCGAGACGATTCGCTACTATGAGCGAGACGGAATTGTACCGCAGCCAGATAGAACAGCATCTGGCCGACGGTCTTATGAGAAAGCTGACGTAGATCGACTGCGCTTCATCCGTCGATGCCGAGGACTAGGTCTTCCCACTTCAGAAGCCAGATCTTTGTTGGGGCTTGCGGGTGATCAAGAACACAGTTGCCAAAGTGCACGCCAAATTGCGTCTCGACACCTTGATGATGTCAGGAACAAAATAGCTGAACTTAGGCGCATGGAAGATGCCTTGGAGGGGTTGATCCGATCATGCGATCAACAAAAGGGACCATGTCCACTTTTGAACGATTTATTGACTGATTGATGACCGCTTTGGGCTCAATCCAGACCTCCGGAGGATTTCAGAACGCAAACACCCAAGGTCGGGAGTGCGGACCTTACCGTCATTCTGTTTTGGTGTTTCTGGCCCTTAAGCGACAACGCATGAAGGACAGCGATGTGCTAGAGGCTCATGCGATTATAAGGTGTTGTTATCCATCACAAAGGTAGGTGACCGAGGCGGTTCCTTTGGCAACACTTCTAAGCTGGTCAAAATCCGTGGTTTTATCGGCCCGGAGCTTTATACCAATCAGGATATTGGAGGTCTAACCTTTCTTGCCTGGTCTCGTTGATCCAAATCAAGGCTGCAAGTCTTTGTACGCGATATGGTGTCACAATGAAATCCAACTTTGACCTGGAGCATAAATGCGAACCGCATTCGGGCTTATCTTAGGCGCAGGTTTCTTAGTCACAGGAGCCACGGTGCTGATTGCAGCAATTCAAATTGCAATGACCAAGGGAATGGTTGATGACGTATTAGCGTTACTAACGATATGCAGCATGCTGCTACTGGTTGGTGGAGTGATTATTACCATTGCTTTCCGTTCAAGGAAGCGTCGGACCAAAGATGAACATGAACAAATGTCTACCGTTGTTCTCGCCCACCTGGTCGGCAATGGCAGCGACGAGTCCGCAACTGGCGACTAACTTGATGTTGCATTAACGAAGATCCAGGACGCAAAGTGTCGACATTTCCTTGTCTTCCTGTTGCTCCAAGAATTTTCAAAGCTAGTTCGGAAAGGTCATCGTCTCGACTTAATTGCTCAAACAAAATGTCGTCACGACACGGTCACTTAGTATCGCACCTTCTAAACATTCCACTGATTATTGGTCCAAAAGCATATCCAAAGTTGACCTATATCAATGCTGTTTTCAGCGAGCCTCATAGCATGGTGTTGGAGGGTAAGAAAATGAGAATATTGGGAACATTTCTATTGTTCTGGGTTGTTGCAGCTTGCAGCCCTTGCCAATCCGAGGCTCAGAATTGGCAAACCTATAAGAACGCGAGATTTGGATTTCATTTCAAGTTTCCAACCAAAAACTTCGCCCCCGTAGGTGAGGCAGCAAACAACGACGGGCAGGTGTTTGAAACATCTGATGGGCAAGCTCAGATCGTTGCCTATGGTTCCTACAATGCTCTTGAACACACGCCCAAATCCTATCTGCAATGGATGAAAGCTGAATCGAGTCAGCTAGAGGAAGTCACATATGAACGTGCGGCTCGCGACTGGATCGTTGTTTCCGGATTTGTCGGTCAAAATGTTTACTACCAAAAAACCATTTTTTCCTGTTTTGGCGAAGTCATGAATAGTTTGGTGCTGGTTTACCCCATTTCCCAAAAACCAATATTCGATCCAATGGTGGGACCGATAGCCAAAAGCCTGTCACCTGGTCTGGGCTATGGAACGCCGACGGATTGCAGATAATAGCAAATGAATGTGATTGCTAAAGGAGTTCAGTTTGAAGAAGGAGCAACATATGAATTTGCAGCAAAGTCAGTTTCGGAATTTATTGAGCCGGATCGGTTTCCTGGTAAGTATGCTGGCCTGTTCCATGCAACTTGCTCTGGCCAACGACTCAACGGCCAGACTCGCAGTCGGTGGATTGATAATGTCTCACTCTGACGTCATCGCAATGCGGTCTGAAGAACTGTATGTTGCGATGGACCAGGTCAAAATACGATATGTGTTTTATAATCGTTCGCAAGATGATGTCTCGACGCTTGTGGCCTTTCCTCTACCAGACGTGCCTGCTCCTTCAGACTACGAGGGAGTTTTTGTACCCTTTGAAGAGTCAGAAGCAGATTTCGTGGGTTTTTCAACCAAAGTCGACGGCTCGCCGATCCCCATGAATATCGAACAACGAGCAATTGCGCTTGGGGTAGATCGAACGGATGTTTTGAAGCAACTAGACGTGCCGCTGGGATCCTATAGGAAAGCAGCGATCCAAGCCTTGAACAATTTGTCTGCACCGCAGGCGGACCGGTTGGAGCAGATGGGGCTGATCGGATTTACGGTATATGATCAGGGTAACGGCATACAAAGAGAGGCACGTCCTCTATGGAAAACCAAAACCACTTTTTACTGGACACAAATCTTCCCTGCACAACACGAAGTCATCATCGAGCACAGTTATACGCCAGCAACGGGTGGTTCCGCGCAAACCTCTATCGGAACTGCATATTCCGACGAATCCTACCTTGAGGCCTATTGCGTTGACGCTCCCTTTATTCGGGCAGTCAAACGGATTCAGACGCAGAATAATGGAACGGTATTTGGTGAGCGAAGGCTGGAGTACATTCTCACAACAGGTGCAAATTGGGCAGGACCAATCGGCACATTCACGCTCACCGTTGACAAAGGTAGCGTACAGAACCTCGTCAGCTTTTGCGGTGAAAACGTGCGCAAAATAAGCCCTACAGAGTTTTCAATGACCAAGAAGGAGTTCTGGCCACGAAAAAACCTGCAGGTCCTGTTTCTAGAGCGCCACCAATACTGAAGACAAGCTCCCTATCAGCGGGAAACTTGGAGAAATTCAATACCAATGTATCGGTTTATGGCATCGATATTTCCTTCTATTTTTCCAACGATAACCTGTGCGCTCAGTTGAACTTGGTGCTCGCTGCTACGATAGAGATCCAATAAAGCCGCATTTGCGATCGCGGGCCGCGGGCAACGTCAATGGAACAGTCGTTTCCACTCGGCAAGGCCTCTGGTTCGGTCTATCGATAAAATCTGAACTAATTGATCTATCGCAATTTTTTCCAGCTCTCTGGAGGTTACCTTGTTGTGCGCATTTGCACTCGATAGGAACATTTCAAGGAGCAAGCATAATGAGAAAATTTTTCTTAGTCGCGGCCGGCGCAGTCATAGCGTTTTTGCCTATCGCGCCGACAACGGTCGTCGCACAAAGTAGTTGTTATGATTTGTGGTACGCTCGAAACCTTATCTACGCTAACAACGGGTATTGCTTCCGCACCCGATTGGCAATTCGTACTTTTGGCAACGCTGGCTGTCATACACGGAACCCTCGCCTTTCTGCTTCGGAGCGCCGCCGCATTGCGCGATTGCAAGCAGAAGAGAGACGTCGCGGTTGCAAGGTGAACCGCTAGCACCGCTTCATAGTGACCCGAAGGCGATCTTAATTTTGAAGGTGGAAAAACCGTTTAGCAAGTTCGGCTTAGCCGCATTTCAGCTGTCGACGACCGGCCAGGATTGGATCGCCGACGTCTCCTATTGACCTTGATCAAAGCAGACTAGGAATGAATCGGCTCCGATATGGCTGAGCTAGCATTTCAAGTCTGCCGTGAGGGTCTAAAACACCTTCACTAGGTCAGGCCTTCCGGTCAAGAAGGGACTTTCTATGATTTCACTGAAACAGCCAATGTGTTGGGGTGTATTAAGTCTTGGGTTGCTAACCTTTCCACTGCAAAGTTCTGCTGAGATCATCAAGCAATACAAGGCCGGATTCTGGGTTGGTGGCGCAGAGACTTCGCAAAGTGGCAAGATTTTCAACTGCTTCATGCGCGCAAAACACCAACGGGACGGTTACTCCATCTATTTCCGTTGGGATGGGTCCGGATTTCACTTGACGCTACTTGATAGCAGCTGGGCTCTGAGCAGTGGCGCGGAGTTCACGACAACGGTTAGGATCGACAAGCGGTTTTCGCAGCAACTAAACGGATCCGTTCTGGGCACAACCGTTGTGGATTATCCATTCGGCTTCAACGAGGACGCCTGGGAGGCATTCAAGGCTGGTTCGAAAGTTTCTTTTGGAGGGCCGGTCGGGGACAAGAGTTTTCCTTTAGTCGGAACCAGTAAGGCCATAGACAAGCTCTTTGAATGCGCAAGTGAGTATTACCCTGACAACTGGCTGGAAGATCAAGTCGCCGATTTTGAGGCACCTGTCCCCGCGCCAGCGCTTGCTCCAGCCGCCACTGCAACAAAAGCTCCTTCAAAGTCCTCGCAACTTCCGGGGGCGGACGCAACCCAACACGCGCTTGGCATAATGGCCGGAGATATTGAAGGCACGCCGGAAGAAGCATTTGCCTTGGTTGAAACACAAGCGGAGGTCGGGGACCGTGAGGCCCTGTGGATGGCCGGGCGCATGGGGCTTGCGGGTTTCGGCACCCAACCAAACCGCGCCATGGCTTTCGCGCGTATTCTGGCCGCTGCGGAGGAAGGACACCCTGAGGCCCTGACCTTTCTTGCTCTGCATTATTTGGCGGAGGACGATCCGATCAAAAAGATCGTCGGAAGAGATTATTTGAATCGTGCGGTCGCTCAGGCCCACGGGCCGGCTATTGCAGCCCGGCAACTGCTTGAAGAGGAGGGCGGGCTTTGAGACTTACGCGCTTTTTTGCGTTTCTGCTGGCAGCCTATATAGGGGGTGCGCCCTTACACGCTGCCGACAAGGTTTGGCGCTCTGATCCCGGAAGACTGACCAACCACGATTATGAAATGCTAGCTAAGCAGGAAATTTATACGCTTGGCCGACCAGGCCCGAGCAATAAACCCGCAAAGCCCAGATCGAATATCGCTGGCGATACGTTTATTATTGATGACTCCAGGCCGAAGCACAATCCGGTTAAGACAGAACCACTTACGATCTCCAACGACACGAGATCGCATCAACGTTTGGAGGCGAATGGCTTCGAGGTTGTGGATGGTCTTGACCTGGAGAACGGCCTTCAGGCGGCGTTGGTCAAGGATATTGGGTCCGGCAAGCATATCATTGTATTCCGAGGCACCGAGTTTACAAGCCACACGGATGTAGAGGCCGAAAAGGACATGGCCGCCGGTGCAGGAACGACAAGTAAGATCAAGCTTGCGATATTCTTGAAGAAACAACTGAGCGTCGGAAAAAACCAATACGATGCTGGTAAGGAAAAGCTTCATAAATGGGTTGATGATCATGCAGGTAATGTGGCCGTCGCAGGACATTCACTCGGCGGGGCCCTTGCACAGCGCCTTTTGCTCGACAAAGCGGACAAAATCACAAACGCGAAGGTGTTCAATTCGCCAGGATTGGAGGCGGAGGCCCTCAAAAAGGCCGCGAAAAGTCGCAAGTTGATGGAGTCCCTCATGAACAAAGAAGGGGAAATGAAACTTCAAATCTTCAACACCAGATCTGACACGGTCGGCAAGATCGGCGGGCCTCATGCACCGGGTTCCGTCTATATCGCCAACGGGGGGCGGGTCGAGGGCAACCCCCATAATGGGATGATCTTTAGTCCGAATTCCTCTGGAAACCCTTCGATTAAAGCCGTCAGCTACTTCATGCACCAACTGGCCAAAGGGCAAGCATTGCCAGAAGTTCGGCCGACCGGAATGGGATGGAGTGACATCAAGCAGTTTTACGCTGACTGGTATTACGAGTTCGCGGCGCTCTACATAAACTATCACAAGACAGATATGGATGAGATCAAGGAAGTGCTCTCGGACATTCGTGATCTGACAATTGACGTGCGCCGTGAAAAACTACGTCCAGACCTGAAAGAAAAGCGCCTCAAAAACGAGGCTTTGATGACGGCTGCCCTTAACGAACTCGGGCTGTTTCAAACCAAGGCAGAGACAAAGTCAACAACTTTGGAGCTAGAAGATACGCCTGTCGTTCAACCAATTAATCCCTCGCAAAACTTGACGACATCCAAGCAAAAGCGTGCCAATACAAAACATGGAGATAAGCAGATCGCGATTCAGCCAACAGCGTCGGCTGCCAAGGAGGAGAAAGCCGACTTCTATGGAATCTACGGTGACTTCACCGGAACCTTTGTCGGCAGAACCGATGAAGGTGCGACGCTGGAAAACGGTCGTTTCAATATGACAATCTCGGGTCTCATTGTCACAGGCAACGCCAGCGGTAATGGAGTTCACCGCCGCCGCGACGGAGACCGCGAACGCATTGTCACGGATTCGATTACTGGTAAGATCATCGATGGGACATACGATCCAAAAACGGGAAAGGTAACCGCGGTACTTCTAATTAAGGCCGGGACTTTTGATGATATGAGAGCAGCAGTACAGGGACGTGGTGATGAAAACGGCTTCTCGGGAACTTGGTATGGCGGGTGGGGGTTCACGGGCACTTGGCAGGCAAACCCCAAGACTGCCCGCACCGTGACGTGGGAAGAGGCCCAATGCACGGGTCCTAACCGTGACTATTGGATCTCGCAGGGGACAGACTGCTCAGATTATAGGTGATTCACTCTGCATTCATGGCAAATGATTTTGCACAAGGTTTTGGCGGCAAAGCGCCGATCGTGGTGCCGCTGCAGTAGGTGGCGGGCTGGTACATCCGCGACACGTGATGAACAGGGGAAAAGGGCTCAATCCAGACTTCGGCGGTATTTAAGCGAACTTCCGCTGTGCGGACTTAGCACCCGAAGGTTCTAGAGCCGTATTGTCAATGTCTGGCTCAACCACCTGGTGCCAACCTTTCCAATACCCAACGGTAGTCGGGCGGTAGCACTGGAGGTTTCGTCGTCATTGTTGGTACTTTCGGCAACCTACCTGCAGTACTCAAACATTCTTTGGCCATGTCCTTCGATTTCATTTCATCCAATGCCATTGCACGAAGTATCAGATGCCCACGTTCATTTGGGCGCAAATCGAAGGCTGCTGATGCATCTTGTTCCGCACCTTTGAAATCGCCGCCACAGAACCGTCCCACGCCACGCATGAACAGTCGGTACGGCTGCAGCGGATCCTTCGCACCGCGCTCGATCAAACGTGTAAATGCTGCTTCAGCACCAGAAAATTCAGCCTCGCGCAGCAGGATTTGCGCTTCAAGTTCATGATACTCCAGATAGGCCGGATTTACTTGCCGACCGCGTTCAAGATCAGACCGCGCACCGGCAACGTCATCATTGACGGCAAGGCGAAAGTTTCCGCGCACCCAGAATACATAGTCGCTCTGGGGGAGCTGGATGACGGCATTGTCCAAATCATCCAAGTACAAACCTGCGAGCTCGCGCGGAAAGGGCTTGTAGCAAGCGCCGTACAGCATGAGTTGCGCTTCTGCTCGCATACTCAGTGACATTCCGTCTTGTGGATTTAGCGATATGGCTCTCTCCACAATCTCCAGGGCGGTTTTCCAGCTTTCCATCGTCACTTTATAAAAGTCGTTCGCTGCACGCGCGCGCAGTTCGGAGATGCTCAACGCCTCAATTGGCAGATCGATAAGCCGATCACCGTCAAACGCGTTATTTTGCAGCCGCAGGTCGCCTTCAGCCTGCTCGAGAACGTAGTCACAGAAAGCGAAGATATCGTCTGTAAGTGCTTCATATGTCTGGGACCAGACGGGCCTGGCATCGTCCCGCAAAACCAGTGTTACGGTAAACCTGCCCCGCCCCCCAGCGAGACGCACGCGTCCACGCAAATCATATATTGCGTCTGCGATGGATTTGGCCGACGAGTCGAATACCGTAACGCCTTTGCGCCGCGACAAGCGCACAATCAATTGATCCCGAAGATCTCCTGCGAGCGCCTCTGTCTCAGCATCTACTGGTGCGAAATCAAAGGTTTGAACGGCTATAGATGGGACGCTCCCCAACTTACCCTTGGCTACTGCCGGTGGTCGCCATTGGAACAGTCGCACTGGTTGCGAAATATTCTTTAAGTTAAAGGTCCCTGCGTCGCTGAGATCGGTAGCAAAATCGCTGGACAGCTGACGATAAAAGTCTTCGGACACCATAACGCCACCTGGCGGAGCCTCTGTCTGAATTCGCTGAGTGATATTTACACCCGCGCCATAGAAATCATCATCTTCTTCGATGATTTCACCCAAGTGGCACCCAATTCTCAACTTAATGTTGGGATGATCATAAAGTTCTGTCTGCACCTTGACTGCACTGTCTAGTGCCGCACTGATTGAAGAGAAGGCGACAATCCAACCGTCCCCCATGCGCTTCAGAATCTCACCTTCAAACTCTCCCAACACCGGCTCAAGATGAGTGTTTTTGAGTTCGCGAATTGCTTCGATCGCAGCCTCCTGATTGTTGTCCATCATGGCGGAATATCCCACCATGTCGACGACCATCAGAGTAGTAATTCGTGAACGCATATCGTTCCCTAACCGCTAACCAAAACAAAACTAAAAATTCAGCAAGAGCTTTGTACTCAAGACATATCAAAGTAAACCGCTATTGAGGGTTTCGCCAACTGCACAGAGGTCTGCATTGGGCTCACTGCAGACTTCGGCGGCATTTGAGCAAACTTCCGGTGTGCGGACAAACCACCGTTTTTTGACTTTACATTCATCCAACTTGCGACAATGGGCAGATGTTTCCAAATTGGCATGATTGATCACTGCCATTGCCAAGCTGCTCCCCCTCCAGTTTGAATTTTAAATTTTTCGAAACTTGAATTCCATATTTTTATATGTTTTATTTACTCTTTGATAATCAATAATAATTCTATTACTCTCATTTATAATTAGATTCAATTTTTATGAGTTAAGTATTAACTTGATATACATTTGATGTGATTCAAATTTTATGCAAATGTTCTCGAAATCCAAAGCGGCAAACGAGGACAGGAACATGGCTACCAATTTCATCTTGAACGACAACAGCAGAACCCAATACGAATTCGGCACTTCTGGACGCGACGTATTCGTCATTGACGGCGATGCATCGGACTACGGATTTCGCGCCACCAGCGATGGCGGATTTGTTGTCTGGAACTGGGCAACCGGCGCAGTTGATCTGCTTTATAATGTTGAAGGTCTTCAATTTAAGGATGCCGCCTACAATTTCTCCGACGGCGAGCTCGTCAGAGCCGACACTGATGACGAAGCAGAGTCTGACGACGATTCCGATGACGATTCCGACGACGAGGACATTTACGGCACCGAAGGTAAAGACGTGTGGGACGCCGATTATGGCGACCAGACCTATCACGGTGGTGAAGGCTACAACCAGGTCGATTACGAGGGATCTCGTTCCGATTACAAGATGACCAAGAACGATGACGGTTCGGTCACTGTTAGCCACCCGGAATACGGTACCGACACATTGCACGACATTGACGGTTTCTGGTTCAAAAACGAGGACGGAGAAGGCGCCTGGTACGATTTGGATACAGCGCTTTCCATGGACAACGATGAGTCTTCAGAAGATGACGAAGACGACGATTATGAAGATGATCATGAAGATGATTATGAAGATGATTATGATCAGCCGGAGCAATCTCACCATGCCCTTCACCTGTCTGACGGCGACGATGACGTCAAGGCGGAGTTTGAGCTCAAGATCAAAAAGGGTCACCTGGAGTTTAAACTCGAACTCGGCGACAAGGCTTTAGATGGCCTTGGCCACGATGTAGAGTATGTCAACGCGAACCTCGACCCACTAAAATGGGCGTTGAAAGAGGCCGGTGTCGAGGACATCGATATCAAGGACATTGAGATCAAGGACGACAAGATCAAGATCGAGATGGAAGGCTACTTCAGGCTTGACAAGGAAGACGCCAAAAATCTTGAAGACTTCCTGCCGAACAAAGTCGAAATTCCGATATGGGTTGAAAAGGACGGCGAGGAAAAAGAAATCTGCCTGACGGTTAAGCCAGACTTTGACGCCCATTCTCCAATCGCATTTGATATGAATGGCGACGGTAAAATCGGCGTCACCGGTGAAACCAGTTCCATTGAAAAAGATGCTGATGCAGAAATCGGCCGGACCGTTGAATTCGACATTGACGCAGACGGCAAACTGGACACGATTGAATGGTTTGATGGTTCAGGCGACGGCATCCTGGTCGACACAACAAAGATCGGCGCAGATGGTTCGATTGACGGTTCAGCTCTGTTTGGCGACGAAGGTGGTAAATTCGCCAATGGCTATGAAAAGCTGCAGTCGCTTGACGTCAATGGCAATGGCACTCTGGAGGGCGACGAGCTTACGGACCTGGGTCTGTGGATCGATGACGGCGATGCTGTTCTTGAAGCTGGCGAACTGCAGACCGCAGATGCGGCAGGCATTGCGGAAATCTCCACGCAAATGCAACTTGTCGACGACGCCGAGGGCAAAGCCCTGATGCAGTCGTCTGCCACTCTTTCGGATGGTTCGACCGTGCTGACCGAGGATGTTTGGTTTGCAGCTGAAGTTGACGCTTTGGCCAACGACATGGCAGCAATGGACCAGTACTTTTGCGAAGAAGCCGAAATGGAATTCTGCTGATCATCACAAATGATCCCAAGCAATAATAATAAGAAACCCCGCACACCGAAGCGGGGTTTTTGTCGTTTCACTACAGCCCAGAATTTGCCCGTTGGGCCGACTGCTTGTGGCATTATTCATTCTGTGACAAGTTCGTTCGTCCCAACAGCGACACGGCCGTCAGGACTGCAAAGGGCTCACAGCAGAAGTAACCGCATTCCGCACTAACATCTGCGTTGCGGACAAAGCCGCCCCCCGCCTGACATTGGTTGTGCAATTCTCTTGTCTAAAAAGCCTCGTGTGATAACCAAGCTGAAATGCGATCAACAACCGAGGGCCCATAGTGCCGGACTCACAGGACAGCGCCGATCGAGAGAACCTTCGGGCCGATCTTCTGCGCGCGCATGAGCGTGAAGCGGCGACGCGGAAAATCCTGACCGTTATAAGCCAGAGCCGCGACGATGAGTCCCCAGTTTTTCAGGCGATCGTGGAAAACGCTGCGCGCTTGTGTAATGCTCCGATGACCTTTTTGGTCCTGATTAATGAAGACCATTCCGAATGGAAGGTAGCCGCTGCCACAGGGGATGCCACCCGCATGATGCAGGTCGGCAAGGTCTTTAAAGTTGGACACGAATTTGCACCCTACCGAAGCATCAAAACGGGTCGGATCGTGGAAGAACCAGATATTCGCGAGACCGAGTTCTACAAATCAGGGGAAGCAGACGCGATAAACTTGGTTGACGTCGATGGTATCCTTTCGCGGGTATTCGTCCCGCTTGTTTCGTTTGGTAAATCTCTTGGCAATCTGGTTCTACTCCGACGGGAGGTCGGCAAATTCGCCGCTGAAGATCTACTGTTGGTCGAGGACTTTGCTACCCAAGCCGTGATCGCAATCGAAAACGTGCGGCAGTTCCGGGCCCTGGAGACGCTGAATGCCGAACTTGGCAACCGCGTCGAGGAACAGGTGTTCGAGATTGAGCGAATGGGCCGTCTCAAGCGCTTCCTGCCTACCGCTGTCGCCGACACGGTAGTCTCATTAGGCTCTGAGAGTATGTTAAAAAGTCACCGCGCACTACTGGGTGTTCTCTTCTGCGACATTCGTGGTTTCACGGCTTTTTGCGAAACTGCGGAGCCCGAAGAAACCATAGAGGTATTGCAGACCTATCACGAGGAAATGGGAAAGCTTATCAATGCGCATGGTGCCGGAGTCGATCACCGCATGGGTGATGGGATCATGGTGCTTTTCAACGACCCGTTACCCTGCGAGGACCCTGCTGGGGACGCTGTTCGGCTCGCGGTTGCGATGCGGGTGAAAATGGTTGAGTTGTCCAAGCAATGGAAGCGGCTCGGTCATAGACTTGGGTTCGGTGTGGGCGTGTCATTTGGATATGCAACCGTAGGCATGGTCGGGTATGAAGATCGATCAGACTACACCGCCTCGGGCACTGCGATCAACGTAGCGGCACGTCTCTGCGATATGGCCGAGGACGGCGAGATACTTCTCAGCACCCGCGCAGCGATCGCCGTAGAAGACGAATTCCCATCGGTCTCAACAGGAGAGGTCATGCTCAAGGGTATCCGTGAACCGGTTGAGGTTTTTCGAGCGACCTAGGGCAATACCGGGTAGTATTGCAAGCAAGGGCAACAGTTGCTCCGACGGCTGCTTTGGGCTCACAGCGGACAATACCAGCATCACCGACGCAGCCTAACAAGCCATTGCCCTGGCCAGCACAATGCTTGACGGATGCAACGAGAATTCTTCACTGTGAACGCAAACTAGGAGGCGGCAAACATTGTACAGGGAAGTATTTGGCAACGAGCGGCAGAGATACTTGATCGAAAGTGGTGCCGAGCTTTGGAATTTGATCGGGGATAGTCCCCAATACGCCTATTATGGCACCACGGTTTCGCTCAGCGATCCAGGGAAGGACGCCGCAAAGATCCTGGTAAGCTTGGCTAAGTTGCAAGGGCAAAGTATGTGCTTTTGGCTTCCAAGGGCTGATGCTCCCGCCCTTCAACAACAATTAGAAAATCTCGGCATGCGAACGGGCACCAGCCTATTTCACCACGGTGGTCAATCCGCATACAAGGCCAGCAAATCTCTCCTTGCAGAGCGAAGCCTGCCTCCCAATCTTGAACTTGTGAGGCTTGATGCAAACTCTCCGTCACAATTGATCGAAGGAACGGTCAAACTCTGCCAAAACGTCGGACTATCTACCATGCCGGGAGAAGTCATGCGCGGCGAAGCCTTACCCGGTGCATGCTTTGTTGCGCTTAACGGAAAGGGAATGCCAGTTGCGACGGCGTCGTCCTACGCAATGCATGCCAAAGGAACGCCTCGGGAAAAGGAAGCCTTTTGGGGGGTGTTGGCCACTCATGAAGATTTTCGTGGACAGGGCCTGGCGGGAATATTGGGGGCTATCGTGATTGAGCATATGTGGGAAGAACAGGGAATGCGGGGGTTCAATACCGGCATCAAGGCCGACAATCTAGCTTCCCGGGCCGCCTGTGCAAAACTGGCTGTTCTGGACACCGCTTGGGTCACTCTGTTTTGCTTTGACGATTCCGTTCTGAATCTCCTGGAATCCTAATTCGAAGAACCTCCCGTATGCCAAGTCCGCTTTGGGCTCGAAGCAGACAATTGGACCGTTTTGTCGAATGACCGTTTCGCCCTTGAAAGCAGACGTCATGATCGGCAAATTCACCGGGATGCCCGCAGACCCCCCCAGTTGGTCCGTGTAAATACAGAAACCGTCGTGTTTCGATTTTCAGCCCAGAGTTTAAGTCGCCTTGTCCGCTAGCCGCTAGCCGCTTCGCCCAGGTCCCAGTAGAGTCCGGCCATCAGTCCGAGTGCCTGTTGCGCAACCGGTGCCAGCAAATGCTCATCGGGAGCGTGTTGATTGCAACCACCATAGGAATGAGGGATCCAGATCGTCGGCAGTCCCAACGTGTCATGAAAAACATCATTGGGCAGTGAGCCACCAAGATTTGGCGCAAGGTGAGGGGCGCTGCCTGTCGTGTGTTGCAACGAGTTCAGAACGCGCTTGACCCATGGGTCCGCAGGATCAGAACGGGTGGCAGGGAAAAAGCCCCTGTCTGCTGCTTCCACGTGCACCTGTTGAAAGCCGTTTGCATCGAGGTGACGGCGCAGGGCGGGCAAAATGTCGTGGTGGTCCGTTCCTGTTACGAAGCGGAGCTGACAGGTGGCGCGGGCAAGGCCCGAGATGGCATTAACAGGTGCTGCAGGAATGCCGCTGTCCATGGCCAGAACGGCAAACGAATTCCAGCCGAAAACACGCTCCTGTGGCGACAGGCTTTCCTCACCCCAGTCAAGGTCGATATCCGGTCCAACAGGCAGTGGAAGTTTCGCCAGCATTGCCCGGATATTCGCGGTCAGGCTGTTTGGACGCCATTGTGGCACCAGGATTTGTCCACGCTGGTCGGCAATCACCGCAAGGGCCTGCGCCAGAATTTGAGCAGGATCGGCCAACAGACCGCCCCAATTGCCGGAATGATGCGCTCCCTCGCGCAGCTCGACAGTCAAAGTAAAATTAAGCGCACCCCGAGCACCGAGAAATACCAGCGGCACCTCGGGGGTCATGCGGGGGCCGTCCGAAGCAATCAACAGGTCTGCCTTCAGCAATTCCTTGTTGTCATGGCAAAAGGCATCGAGGCCGGGGGAGCCGGTTTCTTCGCCCATCTCGATCAGCCAGGTTGAGTTGAAACCAAGATGCGAACGCGCCTCGAGCACGCAGCCAAGCGCCAGCAAATTGATCAGATGTTGGCCTTTATTGTCGGCGCTGCCGCGGCCATATAGCCGTTGTCCTTCGCGCCGCATCTCGAAGGGCCTGCGCCCGTCGCTCCACAAATCGTCCTGGCCTCTTGTGACATCCCCGTGCCCATAGCCGAGAACCGTCGGCAATTCGGGGGATTCGATCCGACGCGCCACCAGAAATGGATTGCCCTGCGGGTTGGGGTGAAGTGAGCAGTTGAACCCAAGATCGTTGAAACGTGGCACCATCAGGTCTTCCAGATAGGCTTGCATTTCGTTGTGGCGTTGTCCTGTTTGGCTTTCCGTCGGGCAAGCAACAAGTTCAGCCAGATCCCGTTCAAATTGGCCATTGTCGATCAGCGCCTTCGCGGCCTCGATCACCTCATTGCGTTCTGCCATATAGTGAACTCCGACCTGGATGCCTTATCTGCACAGATATCTCGACAGAAACTGGCCAAGCTGTCCAGCTTTCGTCCGTAGCCAGCAAAAAAGCCGACGGCGATGAAGCTGGGTCAGTCAAGGCTTGAGTTAGCAGGAAGACAGGCGCGAAGATTTTGGGGCCCGACAATCCGGCGCCGCTGTTGTTCATCCAATCCCGACAGGGTTCAGCCTGTTGCCTGCAATGGCTCCTGGACCAACATATCGCGGGTGCTGTTGGCGTCAGCTGTGAAACGCTGTTCGCGGCCGGGCTCGAGTTGCGGCTGGTGATTGATCTTAGGATCTTTCGCCTTTGGCCATTTGGCCACCGCAGCGCGGCTGGAGTCACTGTTCAACTGAGCGTAGAAGCGCACCGCCCGCAGAGCATTGTGGGAGGAAAGACCAACGGTTGGATGGGTCAGCAACTGAATGCGATTGGCCTGGGCCGCCGGTACTTCGGCCGCACTCAACAAGACAGCCAAAGTATCGCCTGATCTGTCCTGAAGCACTGTTTGAGCTGTATCCAGGGACAGGTCAAAGCGTTTCTGCATCAGCACTGCCATGCCCTGGTGACTATGAGCCCGCGCAACCTTTTCAAAGGCGTCGCCGAAGTCAAACTCGTTCTCCATTGGACGCGCCATCGGCGCAAGGTCAGCACGGTTGCCGCGACCCGCGGCCGCCAGCAGCGCCCGTTCCGCTTCGTTCAATGGTGCCGTCGTTGCAGCCGGAAGGTTGGGTTGGGAATATTCAACTTCAGCAGGGGCCGGTTCCAGACTCGTCTCAATGTCGATCGAACCAGAATAGTCAATTTCCGTTTCGGTAATTTCAGGTGCCACGCTGGCTTGCTCTAAGTTGGTTTGAGTTAGGAGCGCATCGGAATCATCGATTTTGGCAAACAGCGCATCGACATTGCGGTTTTCCAGATTGCCGAGCAGCGCGTCATTGTCTTCCAGCGCGATCAGGACTTCGTCGTCGTCGAGCGCTTGCAAAGCCTTCACGAGACTGGGTCCAATGTCCAAACGGCTGGCTGCTGCACGGGCGTGATCCAAACCCATCCGATCAATAATGCGCATCACATCCAATTGGCCGAGCACCAAACTGTTGGCAACAATCGGCATAGCAACGGAAATCGGTTCCATTGCCAGATAAAGGGCAACCGAGCGTGGCGTAAAGTTTGAATGGGCAAGACGCCGCGAAATAATCTGCCTGGTGGCTTTTGAGACCTGACCGATCAACAAATTGAAGGCTTCAGAATATTGTTCAAGCGTCAATCGAGAATGGGTATCAATATCACAGAACCGATTGGTCGCGAGAATGAGCATATCGTCTTTTGTGCTATGATCGCTGACGCGCCTCGCGCGCCGCGGTTCATCTGTATTTTGTTCAAGAGCAGCTTGCATCACACGCATTCCAGAGCATCAACTGCTCACATAGTGGACCGGCAAGTCTTAGCATTTTGTTAACCATAACCCCGCCTGCATCAATAAATGCCTGTATGGTCTCGCACCCGACGCAACCGCCGTGTGCGAAAGTTCTCAATTTTGACGCTAACTACTCGATACGCAACGCACTAACCACGTGCACAACCAATCAGATGTGGTTGATTCCCCTGTGGAATGTTAGGTTTGTAAGTTGCGTGAAGTCAACTGCCGGCGGGTGGCGTGGCATATTCCAGATAGCGTTCGCATTTTGCTTCGGTCAAAAACTTGCGAACGGCAGGGCCCCAGCTGGAATTTTCCTGGAAAGCACGGATGATCACAAATCCCTGGCTGGAATTTGTTTCAACCAACACTGCCTTATCGGAATCCGGCGGCGGGTTTTTGCGGATCTGGGCCATTTGCACCGGGTTGATCACCAGCAGCGATAATTTTCGTTCAATTGCGGTGCGGTCATTGAAACTATAGATGTTTCTGCCCTGACGGTCGAAAATGGCAATGCTCCAGAAAGGCAGTTGTCCATCGCCGCTCACCTTCACCGGAGCTTCCGACAAATCGTAGCGGCAGGCAGCTGTGCCAAAGGCCGGATCGACCACCGGCAGGACGCTGTTTTGACCTCCCGGTTCAGCCACCATGACGAATTTCCAGGGGCCTGCAACCGCTGCCAACTTAGCCCATGCGTCTTTGGCAGCGTAGTTGGGTATCAACAGAATAATCAGGATGTGGACGATTCCAGCCAGGACAAACGCAACCAGCAGAGCATAAAAAGCGCGCTTCATGTGTCGCACTCCACCAGCGATACACTGGGCATTTCGGCGTCATTGACGCTGCCGGTGCTGGTGATCGGGCTGTCATAGAGCCGCAAAATGAGCTGATATTGGCCCGTGCCGTCCACCTCCAACCAGTTCTCAGCTGAAAGATCCGGCCCGGCAACAATCCGGAATCGACCATCCGAGCCGCGCAGCAATTGCCGGGACAGCAATTGGCTGGGCCGACCGTCGGATTTAAACAAGACCCGGTTTTCCATGTCGTGGGCGGTCAGCGTCCAAAGCCGGGCAGGGGGTGTCAGGCCCGTGAGTTGGTATTGACAATTGCGGCGCAGCACATTGCCGCGCCGATCAATTCGGGCGTGGAAAGCAAGCCCCTCAGCTGCTCCCAGGGGGACATCGCCACCGGCCGCCACCTTGGCCTTGGAATAAGGGTCTGCATTGACATTGCCGGCCAGCGGCCAGGCGGTCCATTGACCAATGTTCAACGTGCCAAAACCATGATTGTTCTGAATCGACAGCCAAGCCAGGGAACCCCCGACAAACAGGCCAATCAGCAAGATGGCGAACAATTCGCTAAATGCACGCACCGGCTATCGGCGCTCGCTTAAATGGCAATGTGAAGGGGCCACAATCATTGATTACGCACCAGCTGGATTGCATCTTCATTGGCGTCCCCATTGGCGTCTTCAAGGGTCGCTTTGGTGACGGTCAGCTTGCGCAGGCTTGGGGCGTTGCGCATGTCCTGTTCCAGTTGACGCAGCAATTCCGCGGTCTCATCAGCCAAGGGTTGCTGGCGCACTACATTGACCGGAATATCAGCCGGTCTGCTGGCATCAACCGCCTTAGCAACTTCAGGTTCCTTGGCCTTTTCCGGTTCGACAAACGGCAGGTCGCGCAGTTCAATATCCTTGTGCGCGTAGGTCATGAATTTCTTCCAGGTCATTGCCGGGAGGCGGCCCCCGGTAAGGCGCTTGGTGGGGCCGTAATTATCGTTGCCAAACCAGACTGCGGAGACAAAATTGCCTGTATAGCCGACGAACCAGGCGTCACGGTAAGCCTGGGTGGTGCCGGTTTTGCCGGCTGTTTTGATGCCATCGAGTTTGGAGCGGCGACCGGTCCCCCATTCAGGAACCTGAGACAGCATGATGTTCATCGCGCCGGTTGTTTCTTCTGACAAAACGCGCTCCGGTTTGGGACCTTCGACCTTGTGGTCGTAGAGCACATTTCCGCTTGTATCGGTGATCTGGAGGATCGAGTGGCGGTTGGTTGACATGCCGCCAGACATGAACACGCCATAGCCGGTTGCCTGTTCCAGCACGGTCATCTCATTGGTGCCCAACGGCATGGCTGGTTCTGCACTCAACGGTGAATCAACCCCCATTCGGTGGGCCAGATCAACAATCGGCCGGCGTCCCAATTCATGGGCGATGCGGACCGGCACCGTGTTGATTGATTTCACCAAAGCCGTGGTCATTGTGACATTGCCAAAGCGGCGACCATTATAGTTCTGCGGCGTCCAGCCGCGAATGGTGATGCCACCACCGCTGACCACCTGTTCGGGGCGATATCCCTGTTGCACGGCATAGGCATACACATAGGGCTTGAAGGTCGATCCCGGTTGACGACGGGCGCGTGTAGCACGGTTATACTGGCTTTCGCCGTAGTCGCGGCCACCAACAATTGCCCGCATCGCGCCGCCATTTTCCAACACCACCATGGCAGCCTGATTGGCACCGTAGTCCTCGCCATATTGGCGCAGATGCGACAGCACGGCATCCTCAGCAGCCTTTTGCAGGCTGGTGTCGATGGTGGTTTTGACGATCAGTGTATTGGTCGGCATGCCAACCGCCAGTTCTTTGACACGGTCAAAGGCGTAATCAAGGAAATAGTCGGGCAGTTCTGACTTATCGCGCAACAAGGCGCTGGCCGGGTTGCGGCGGGCGCTGATAACCTGGCCTTCAGTCATGAACTTGGCCTGAACGATGTTGGTCAGCACCTCGTTGGCGCGGGCCCTAGCAGCTGGCAGGTTGACGTGAGGCGCATATTTGGCTGGCGCCTTGTAGAGCCCGGCCATCATTGCAGACTCAGCCAGATTGACGTCGCGAATGCTCTTTTCGAAATAGAATTCTGCTGCTGCCGCCGCGCCAAATGCACCGCCGCCCATATAGGCGCGGTCGAGATAGAGTTTCAAAATCTCTTTCTTGGAGAGATTGTATTCGAGCCAGAGTGCCAGAAAGGCTTCCTTGATCTTGCGTTCCAGCGTTCGTTCATTGGTTAAGAACAGGTTTTTGGCCAACTGCTGGGTGATGGTTGAACCACCTTGAACAACCGAGTTGGCACGGGCGTTTTCCACCATGGCGCGGGCCAGGCCGAGCAGGTCAATGCCAAAATGTTCAAAAAACCGTCGGTCTTCGGTGGCCAGCACAGCTTTCACAAAATGATCGGGCAGTTGATCAATCGGCAGCGCGTCGTTGTGCAGAATGCCGCGCTTGCCAACTTCGTTGCCAAAACGGTCCAGGAAAGTGATGGCGTATTCGCGGTTGGCGCGCCAGTTCTTATCGGTTTCCTCAAAGGCCGGTTTGGCCAATGCCAGCATGAGCACCGCACCGACAACGCCCATAGTAAGGCCTTCGCAGGCCAATTCGACTCCGGCTTTCTTGAGCCCGTAGACCCGGAAGCGGCGGAAAAAGATTGTCAGCGATTCCCAGGTTTCGCCACCGCCGGACTTGAACCGGTACATGGCATCATCGACCCACGAATCGAAGCTCATCAGCCACTTGGTGGCTGAGCGTTTCTTCTTAGGGGCAAATGGATCGCGCATGGGCTTTACGCGGGCTCCGCTTCATGGTTGAGGTTTGGCGATGGCAAATCAAAAACTGCCTGATGTCATTTTCTTACATTTATGCCGCTGGGGCAAGTTCGTGTCGACAAAATGGATAACATCGTGAACGACAAAAAAGCACCTTTTTGGGAATCCAAGTCTCTTGTCCAGATGACCACGGCAGAATGGGAGAGCCTGTGTGACGGATGCGGCCGTTGCTGTTTGAACAAGCTGGAGGACTGGGACACTGGTGAGATCCACTTTACTAACATTGCCTGCAGCCTGTTTGACGGTCAATCATGCCGTTGTAAAGATTATGAAAATCGCTTTGAAACAGTGCCGGATTGCGTCAAGTTGGAACCCCAGGATATCGCGTCTTATCCCTGGTTGCCGCCGTCATGCGCTTACCGCCGGTTGCAAGAGGGCAGGGGTTTACCCGACTGGCATCCGCTGATCAGTGGCCGCGAAGAAAGTGTTCACGAAGCCGGCATCAGCGTTCGGGGCCGGACAATTTCCGAAACCGGCATGAAAGTTGATGATTATGAAGATCATCTGGTGGACTGGGTGGACAAGGAATAGGAAAATAATCCTTGATACTGAATCGCTCCTCCTATAGCCTGTAGGCACAATCGCAGAAATGGGTCGGACGACGGCCAGCCAATATCGCGGTGAAGCGGCAGGAATGCCCGCACTCGCTCTCGCCGCCACCAATCTGCATCTTTCTAATTCGATGAGCTTTCCTGATGAGCGACCCCAATGCCGGGCCAGCGGATTTGTTCCGCCAGCTGATAACTGTCTTTGCCGCGCAGTTGGAGCGGTTTCAAAACGAAGAGCCGGTGACGGTGGTGAAGACGGCGGTGAAGGCGGCGAGGGCGGCGGTGGTGAAGATCCGAACAATCCGGTTTCCGAAGTTTATGGCGGCCCGATGGTCGATTTTCATCGCGCCCAGTTCTGGGCTTGGGATGCGCGGCCCTATCCGGCATTTCCCAGCGAGGTGAATGTCTGGAGCGACTACCCCAATTGGCAAAACGGCCATTGGCTGAACGGACGGCTGGGCATGGTGCTGCTGGCCGATCTGATTGCTGAATTGCTGACCAGCAGCGGCGTAACCGAATTTGACGTTTCGCAGGTCACCGGCATTGCCGACGGCTATCTCATTGGAGATGGCAGCTCTGCCCGTCAGGCGCTTGACGTATTGATCGAACTCCATCGCCTTGCCGTTTTTGAAGACGCTGGCACCGTATTTTTCCGCTCGCCCGGCTTTGATCCGGTCACCGTGCTGGCGCTGGAGCAGATCGTTCATGCCGGCAACGATCCAGTAACCAGTTTTGTGCGCGAACAGGAAACCGAGGTGCCGATCGCAGTTCAAATAACCCATTTTGATCCCTATTTTGACTTTCAGGAGACCCACACCCGCGCCGCGCGGATTAACGCAAGCGGGGTGAGACAAAAGACAATCCACACGCCAATGGTGTTGGGCCGTGATGGTGCTTTGCCGCTGTTGGAAGCATGGTTACACGCCCGCTGGACTGCCCGCGACAGCGTCACATTCGGCCTGTCGCGCCAACATGAACACCTCACTGTGGGGGATGTCATCGCGTTCAGCGACGCCGAGCTTGCCGATACCTGGCGCATTACCCGCATCGATAGCGGTGACCAGCTGTCGATTGCCGCTATCGCCAAAGAACTGGGAGAGCATTTGTCTCCAGCTTTGTTGACCGAATTTGCAAGAACCCCGGCCAGCCATGGTTTCGGACGCCCCCTGAGCCGGTTCATGGATCTGCCCTATTTGCCAACGCTGCCGGATAATGGCGGCAATTGTCTGGCCGTTGTCGCAGCGCCATGGCCTGGTGAGTTGGCGGTCTATGCATCCCCGAGCGATGAGGGATATTCCTACCAACAGTCCATCGACAGCGCTGCCTTTATTGGAGAGCTGGAAATCGGACTTGACCCAGGCGCCGTCACTGGCCGCTGGGACTATCAAAGCTGCCTGCGGCTCAAACTCCATCATGGCAGCCTCGCGTCGCTGTCATCGGAACTGGTGCTCAACGGTGCCAATGGTCTGGCTGTGCAATCAGCATCCAGCGCGTTCGAGATCATCCAGTTTCAGACCGCAGAACTGGTGGCCGAACAGACCTATAAACTGTCCAACCTGTTGCGCGGGCAGGCTGGAACCGAGGTCGAGGCGGCACAGGGCGCAGCGACCGGTGCCCCAGTGATTGTTCTCAACCAGGCCGTCACCCGATTGTTGGGCGATGACAAACTTCGCGGACTGGAAACCAACTGGCTGGTCGGCCCCGTTGGCAAACAACTGGATGGAGTAGAATTTTCCCAATCGGTTTTCACCCCCGGCTACCGCAGCCTGCAACCCTATTCACCAGTACACCTGAGGGCAGTGACCTCTCAAACTGGCGACGTCGAAATCTCCTGGATCCGGCGTGACCGGATCAATGCCGATGATTGGGCCGCAGTCGAAATCCCGATGAGCGAAGCGGCTGAAGCTTACGACATCACTGTGACTTCCCAATTGCCGGGCCAGTTGACCGAATCCGTTTCGCGTCCGTCATTGTCGGTAAGCTCGGAAGCTCTGATCGCCGCATTTGGAGCGCTGCCAGCGGAGCTCACCATCGCCGTCTCCCAGATCAGCAATACCGTCGGCCTTGGTCCGGCGGCCATTTTGAAAATCTCCCCGTAACATCTCAAAAGGTGACAAGAATGAACGACTTCAAACCATGGTACACATCCCGCACAATCTGGGGCTCAATCATCGCATTGCTTGCTGCTATTGGATCTGCTTTCGGGGTGGAAATTGACCAGCAGATGCAGACTTCCTTTGTTGAAACAGCGTTGCAGCTGGTTGCCGTTGGGGGCTCTGTTCTGGCCGTGTTTGGTCGCATCAACGCCTCCTCAATGATCAATTAGATGAGTGGCTTTTTTGCGGTCGTTCATGTCCTGCGGCTGGTTCTGGAGATGCTCCAGAAACTGGCTGAACGGGCCAAAGTGCAGGACATTCGCCGCAAGACTGTCGATGCAATTCGCCTTAAGGCGCGGTTGCTTTCCGATAAGGCTGACGCGGCCCGGCGCCGCGTCCTGGGCTCTCATCGTGGCAATGGCGATTCAGAACGGTTGCACGACGATGACGGATACCGTCGCGACTGAGCTGTCGTGTCTGGCATTTGAACCAATAAACTGGTCCGTGCAGGACAGTAACGCCACCATACTCGCCGTTAAACAACATAATGCGGCGTGGCTTGCGATTTGTTCCAAATGAGTGAAAACTGTTCATGTCGCGTTCACAACAAACCTGTTATGGAACTGGCATGAAGAGAATTAATACATCCATACTAGCAAAGTTGATCCTGGTCGTAGGGCTATTGGGCGGATCGTTTGTGGTCAATGACCACGCATATGCCGCATCATGTAGCGCACGCGCATCCAGTCTGGCTTCGTCCATGGGTGCCAGTGTGCTCAGCGTTACAGCAAGGGGTAACAAATGCGTGGTTGTTTTGCTGGTGCGATCCAAAAATGGCCCACCAAAGCGCAAAAGAGTGGTGGTCAACAAATAGCGTCGGCTCTCGCCAGCCAAATGCGAATCCGCTAGCTTAAGCGCGCCTTATGAAGTTCAGGACCACAGAATATGCGCATTCTTGTCGTTGAAGATGATGAAAACCTCAACCGGCAACTGGTCGAAATGCTGACCGAGGCTGGCTATGTGGTCGATAAGGCATTTGATGGCGAAGAAGGCCACTTCCTCGGCGACACCGAACCCTATGACGCAGTCATTCTCGATATAGGCCTGCCAGAAATGGACGGCATTACTGTGCTGGAAAACTGGCGTCGCGATGGCCGCAATATGCCCGTGCTGATGCTGACGGCGCGTGATCGTTGGAGTGACAAGGTGGCTGGTATTGATGCTGGCGCTGATGACTATGTCGCCAAACCTTTCCACACAGAAGAAGTGCTGGCCCGTCTGCGGGCTCTGATCCGCCGCGCAGCCGGTCATGCCAGTTCAGAAATCGTGGTTGGTGATGTTTGTCTCGATACCAAACAGTCACGGGTTACCTACAAGGACCGGCCAGTCAAATTGACCTCCCACGAATTTCGTCTGCTTTCCTACTTGATACACCACAAGGGAGAAGTGGTCTCGCGCACCGAGTTGATCGAACATCTCTACGATCAGGATTTTGACAAGGACTCCAATACGATTGAAGTATTTGTTGGGCGATTGCGCAAAAAGCTGTTTCCGGAAATCATCGAAACCGTGCGCGGATTAGGATATCGGGCCTGATCTTGTTTTCCCGCATTTTCCCGAATTCGCTTGCTTATCGCCTTTTGGCAATGACAACGATCTGGACTTTTCTGGCCCTGCTGGGCACCGGCCTGATTCTTTCAACCGTATTCCGCACCAACGCCCAACGCGACTTTGAACGGTTGCTGCACGCCCATGCTTTCAACCTGATGGGCTCGTTTGATGTTGACGATGCAGGGCAGGTGACCGGCGCGCCGAATATGGGCGATCCCCGCTTTGAAACACCGCTTAGCGGCTGGTATTGGAGCGTTATCGTTGCCGACAAGCCCGCCAAACTGCTGCTGCATTCCGGCTCAATCTCGGGCGACGTGACCGACATGCCCCCACCGGTGCGCAAACCTTTTGACGACCGGTTCCAAAGGGTGTCTGAAGTGACCAATACGATGGGACACCGCATTCGCCAGTTGGAGGCGCAATTGCTGCTTGGAGAGGGCGATACGCTTTTTCAGGTATTGGTGGCAGGCAACACGCTGGATATTGAAGAGGCGGTGAGCAGCTTTAATCGCACGTTGGCACTCTTCTTCGTGCTGTTCGGAGCCGGCACCATTCTCGCCACCCATTTTGTCATCCGCATCGGTTTGAGGCCGCTCGCTGCAGCCACTGATGCGTTGCATGACGTGCGTGAGGGGCATCGTGAGAAATTGGACGGTGTCTATCCGGTGGAAATCCAGCCCTTGGCTGGTGAAATCAATGCGTTGATCGATACCAATCGCTCGATTGTCGACCGAGCACGCACTCAGGTTGGCAATCTTGCCCATGCTTTGAAGACGCCGCTGGCGGTGATTGTGAATGAGGTGCGCGGGTCAAAACAGGATCAGGCCAATCTTATCGGCGAGCAGGCAGAGCTGATGAAATCTCAGGTGCAGACCTATCTTGACCGCGCCCGTATCGCCGCCCAGCGCGACGTTATCGTCAGTCGCACGCCCGTTCTTCCAGTGCTGACCAAGCTGGTGCGGGTGATGCAGCGCCTGTCGCCTGACGTTCAATTCGAAGTAGCAGAATGCGATCCGCAGATCGCTTTTCGCGGTGAAGAGCAGGATCTGGAGGAGATTTTCGGCAATCTGATGGAAAACGCTTCGCGTTTTGCCGCAAACTCGGTGCGCGTGCGGGTGGCCGAGCAGCCGTTTGAACAGACCGTCGCAGCGGGCACGGCACAACAGATGCGCATTGAAATTGAAGACGATGGACCCGGCCTGTCTGAGGACGAGCGCAAGAAAGCGGTCAAACGTGGGATCCGGCTTGATGAGTCACAACCCGGTTCTGGACTGGGCCTTTCTATTGTCCGCGACATCGCAACCGAATATGGTGGTGACTTCAAACTGGAGAAAGGCGAGCTTGGCGGGTTGAAAGCCGTCATTATTTTGCCAAAACTCTCAGTCAGTTCAAATGCAACGTCAAAATGAGAAGTTGAGTGCATCCGGTGGTGACCCTATTTAACAAGGCTGTAATTCTGCTGGCATTGCTGCTGCTGGCTGGCTGCACCCAGGCTCTCAGCAAACGCTCTGACGGGGCCGACCGGACTTTGGCGCTGTCTCCGGCTGGTGAAGCCCTGGCCTTCCAGGCGGATGAAGATTTTGGCAAGGACCTGACCCAAAAGCAGCGCGGTGCCCTGTCGTCAGCAGAATCTCAGGCGCTTGAATTCGGCCAACCCGGCCAGCCGGTCAAATGGGGCAAGCAAAATGGTGCCGTTTTTGGCAGTGTTGTCGTCACTCAACCGTTTCGGGTTGGCCAATCAAGCTGCCGCCGCTTCAGCCATCACCTGACCAATAAGTCGAAAGACCTGCAAACCAATGGCACAGCCTGCCGCCGTGGCAACGGTTCGTGGCGTCTGGTGCAATAATTGGGGCCAACTGCTGCCTTTCGCCACATTCGCAATGAATTGAACCATTTTTGCATTGCAACAACCGGGGCGCAGGTTAATTAGAGCCTATGATCTTCTGGACTCTCACTCTGTTGATGCTCGCCATTGCGGTATTATGCGTTTTGTTGCCTTTGGCGCGGCGCACGGAAGCGACGGATGATGATGTCCAGCCACTGGATGTTTATGTCGAACAACTGACCGCGTTGGACAGCAAGAGCGCTGACGATGCTGCGGCTAAAGAGGCTTTGGCACAGGAAAAGGCCGAAATTTCCCGACGTATTTTGAAACAGGCTCGCTCGTCTGGTTCCGGCGTCGATACCGGTTCCTTTGCATCAGGCCGTGCAGGGCGTATCGGAGCCAGCCTGTGCGCTCTGATTGGCCTGCCAGCGATTGCCCTGGCGACCTATCTGCATACCGGCTCACCTGAATTGCCGGACCAACCGCTGTCGGCCCGGCTGGATCAAAACCTCGAAGACAGCTCGGTTGAGGAAATGGTGCTGATTGCCGAACGACATCTGGCCAAAAATCCCGATGATGCGCGAGGCTGGCAGGTATTGGCCGGTGTCTACGGTCGTATGAACCGCCCAATGGACAGGGCGCGTGCCCTGCAAGAACTGATCCGCCTGTCGCAGGCAAGCCCGAAACTGCTGACCGATCTCGGCGAAGCGCTGACGGTGGCTGGTGGCAATATCGTGCCGGTGCGGGCCCGCCAGATGTTTGAAGAAGCGCTTAGAATGCAGCCGTCCATGGATAAAGCAGCATTCTATCTTGCGGTTGCCGAGGAACAGGAAGGCAAGTTTGAGCAGGCGCTGGAGCGCTGGATCAAACTGTCCAATCTGCGCCCCGATGACGCCAACTGGCAGGCGATGATTGCCCAACGACAGGCCAACATGCGCGACAAGCTTGGCATCGAACAACCCACCCAACCGACCCAACCCGCCCAACCCGGCCCCACCACAGAACAAGTGGAAGCTGCGGCTGCCATGTCGGAGCAGGATCGCGCCGATATGATTGCCGGCATGGTTGAAGGCCTCGCTGCCCGGTTGGAAGATGAGCCACAGGACCAACCCGGTTGGAGCCGCCTGATCCGCGCCTACGCGGTGCTGGGCAAAGCCACAGAAGCTCGCGAAGCGCTCAAAAAGGCGCGGCTGGTGTTTGCCGATCAACCTGAAAAACTAGCCGCCCTAAACAGTCAACTTCCGCCTCAACTGGGAGAACAGCAATGAACCGTCGCGCGACCCGCCTGATGTGGATTGGAGTGATTGGAGCCGTCATGGCGACTTCAATCGGAGTTTCAATGTATGCCCTGCGCTCGGGAATATCGTTCGCCATGAGCCCCAGCGAGTTGAAGGCTGCCAGTGTGCCAACGGGACAGCGGGTGCGGCTGTTTGGTCTGGTCGAAGAAGGCTCGGTCATTCGCGGTGAAGGGTTGAACGTCAAATTCACTCTGACTGATCCGGAGGCCAAGGTGCAGGTCGAGTTCAACGAGATCTTGCCTGACCTTTTCCGCGAACAACAGGGGATCATCACCGAAGGCGAGCTTGGCGCTGACGGGGTGTTTAAGGCGGATACCGTTTTGGCCAAGCATGATGAAAATTACATGCCCGCAGACATGGCTGAAAAGCTGAAAGCCGAAGGTGTCTGGAAGGGCGGGGAGAACGACCTATGATCGTCGAACTCGGTCACGTCGCGCTCGTTCTGGCGTTTGCGCTTGCTGCCATACAAAGCGTAGTTCCGATCTGGGGCACGATGACCGGTGATCGCAGGCTGATGGCCACTGCTGACACCAGCAGCATTGGCATCCTGTTGTTTGTTTCCCTCTCCTTTGCTGCGTTGATGTGGTCCTATGCGGCTTCCGACTTTTCAGTCGTCAATGTCTGGCAAAATTCTCATTCGCAAATGCCGTTCCTGTTTAAGCTCACAGGCACCTGGGGCAATCACGAGGGCTCGATGCTGTTGTGGGTTCTGATCCTGGCGCTGTTTGCAGCTGCAGTCAGTCTGTTTGGTTCAAACCTGCCACCCAAATTGCGCGCCAATGTTCAAGGTGTCCAGGCATGGATGCTGGCAACTTTCCTCCTGTTCATCTTGCTCACCTCAAACCCATTTGAGCGCCAGGCAGCGGCGCTCGAAGGGCAGGACCTTAACCCAATTTTGCAGGATATTGGCTTGGCCATTCATCCGCCGATGCTTTATCTCGGCTATGTCGGCTTTTCGATCACC
The DNA here is from genome assembly GCA_039969995.1 of Rhizobiaceae bacterium. Classification (GTDB taxonomy): domain Bacteria; phylum Pseudomonadota; class Alphaproteobacteria; order Rhizobiales; family Rhizobiaceae; genus Pseudahrensia. The sequence goes on along the minus strand of JBDVMU010000012.1, from coordinate 36,878 downwards.
TTTGCCTTTGCGATTGCAGCGCTGATTGAGGGCGAGATTGATTCCGCCTGGGCGCGGTGGGTCCGGCCATGGACAATGATCGCCTGGACCTTCCTCACTGCAGGGATCGCCATGGGCTCGTATTGGGCTTATTACGAACTCGGTTGGGGCGGTTGGTGGTTCTGGGATCCGGTGGAAAACGCCTCCTTCCTGCCTTGGCTTTCCGGCACGGCGCTGCTGCATTCGGCACTGGTGATGGAAAAGCGTGACGCGTTGAAAATCTGGACAGTGCTGTTGGCCATCCTGACTTTCTCGTTGTCATTGCTGGGTACCTTCCTGGTGCGCTCCGGGGTGCTTACTTCAGTGCACACTTTCGCCAGCGACCCGACTCGCGGTCTGTTCATTTTGGCAATCCTGTGTGCCTTTGTTGGTGGCGCGCTTTTCTTGTTTGTGTTGCGCTCGGCCAAGCTTGAGGCGGGTGGGCTGTTTGCCCCGGTGTCGCGCGAAGGCGCATTGGTTTTCAACAACCTGATCTTGTCGGCATCCGCCGCCACTGTTCTGATCGGCACGCTTTACCCGGTGGTTTATGAGGCGCTGACCGACGATAAGATTTCCGTCGGTGCGCCATTCTTCAATCTGTCATTCGGGCTGATGATGATCCCCTTGCTGATAGCCGTTCCCTTCGGCCCCCTGCTGGCATGGAAACGCAGCGACCTGTTGGGGGTCGGTCAGCGGCTGATGTTTGCGCTGGGTGTGGCAATCCTTGCGACAATTCTGACAGGGGCATTTTCCGAGGGCGGCCAGTGGCTGGCACCAGTCGGCGTTGGTCTTGCGGTGTGGCTGATGGTCGGCTCTTTTGCCGAAATCGCCCAGCGCGCCGGTTTCAAAAAGGCTGGTTTCACGACAGGTATGAAACGCCTGATCGGCCTGCAGCGCTCGGTCTGGGCGACGGCGATTGCCCATTTCGGCATCGGTGTCACCCTGCTGGGCATTGTATCTGTCACCGCCTGGGAAACTGAAACTGTCACCGTTTTGAAGCCGAAGGAGACAGTAGTGGTCGGCGAATTCACGTTGCGCCATGAGGGCTATGTCAACTCAACGGGCTCCAACTTCTCCGAACGCAGTGCTCGGGTGGCGATCATCCGCGACGGCGAGACGGTGGATATCGGCGCGCCGTCGAAGCGCTTTTTCCCGGCCCGGCAAATGCCAACAAGTGAAGCATCCATCCACACCTTCGGCTTTTCCCAGCTCTATCTGGCATTGGGCGATGTTGAAGGCGACGGCAGCGTCACTTTGCGCATCTGGTGGAAGCCTCTGATCATTCTGATTTGGCTGGGAACAGTCTTCATGGTTATTGCCGGTTTTGTTTCGCTTTCTGATCGTCGGTTGCGGATTGGCGCTCCGGCGCGCAAAGCAGCCAAGAAATCGACGGAGGCGGCAGCTCATGCTTAAGCGGTTGTGGATCACGCTGGCATTTCTGGTGTGTCTCGCTGCGCCGGTGGCGGCCCAGGAGCAACAACTGTCACCGCAACTTGAAGAACGCGCCAAACAGCTGTTTCTCCAATTGCGCTGCGTGGTTTGTCAGAATCAGTCAATTGGCGATTCAGATGCAGATGTTGCAAAAGACTTGCGCGAAATCGTCCGCGAACAGATTACCGCTGGCAAGAGCAACGGTGAAATCAAGGAGTTTCTGGTTGCCCGCTACGGTGAGTTCATTCTACTGCAACCGGTGATCGCCTGGCATACGGCAATTTTATGGGGTGCACCGTTTGTCTTGCTTCTGGCAGGAGGGATTCTCGCCTGGCGGGTCTCCAGTAAACGTCCAAAAGCTTCAAATGTGGCAGAATTGTCTGAGCAAGATCAGGCAGACCTCGATAAAATAATCAATGATTACAAGGCTTGATGCCTTTTCCCATTACGAAGATTTAATTTCAGCGCCCTCAAAGATTCACATTGCCAATCGTATATGGACACCAGCGCAGGAGGATCCTTGGGGCTCGTTCTGCAAATGGAAGTGTCAAATTTTGTGAGGAAATGATGACAAACAAAACGAGTAAAAAGACAAAACTTTTGGGCGGCGTTGCAGCAGTAGGGCTGGCAAGCGCATTTCTGGTCGGCGGCGTCGTCAACCCGATTACACCGGTTCTGGCCGAGGCCGTGCGTGTTGAAGCACCGCAGGCCCCGAGCTTTGCCGACGTGGTTGAAGCCGTCTCTCCAGCCGTTGTCAGTGTTCGGGTAAAAGCCAAGGTGCAACCGGCCAGTGATAACAGCTTCCCAAATTTCCGTGGTTTCGGTTTCGACAATCTGCCACAGGATCATCCGTTCCGTCGTTTCTTTGAAGGCCCGCGTGGCAACAAAGAGTTCGGACAGCGCCGCGACCGTCGCGGTAATGAACGCAAACGTGGTCCGCGTCGGTTTGGCGGCGCGCAGGGTTCAGGCTTCTTTGTCTCTGATGACGGATACCTGGTAACCAATAACCACGTTGTAAAAGGTGGTTCCGAATTCACCATCATCACCAGCAACGGCGATGAGCATGATGCCCGCCTGATCGGCGCCGATCCGAAAACCGACCTGGCCGTTCTGAAGGTCGATACGGATGCCAAGTTCACCTATGTGGACTTTGCCGAGAAAGCCAGTCGGGTTGGTGAGTGGGTCGTTGCCGTCGGCAATCCATTCGGCCTTGGCGGCACAGTGACCGCCGGGATCGTCTCCGCCAGCGGTCGCGATATCGGTTCCGGCCCCTATGACGATTTCATCCAGATCGATGCTGCTGTTAACAAAGGCAATTCCGGTGGTCCGGCATTCAATCTCAATGGTGAAGTGATCGGTGTTAACACCGCGATCTTCTCGCCGTCGGGCGGTAATGTCGGCATCGCATTTGCGATCTCCGCCAAAACGTCTGAGGAAGTGGTCAGGGACCTGATTGAATCCGGCTCTGTAACCCGTGGATGGCTTGGCGTGCAGATCCAGCCGGTGACCAAAGACATCGCTGAATCCGTCGGCCTGACTGAAGCGGAGGGCACGATTGTAGCTGAAACTCAAACCGACAGTCCGGCAGCCAAGGGCGGTATTGAATCAGGCGACATCATTCTGCAGGTCAACGGCAAGGGCATCAAAGGGCCCAAAGCCCTGGCCAAAGAGATTGCCGGTTTTGAACCCGAGGAAGTGGTGAAGATCACCGTTTTCCGTGATGGAGAGCGTCAGGACATTGACGTGACCCTTGGCAAGCTGCCGCAGCCAGATCGTGTTGCCGCCGCGCCAGCCGCTGAAAATCCAGCTGCTACACCGACCGGCGTTGAACTGGACGAACTCGGCCTGTCGATCACCAAATCGGGTTCCGATGTGGTGGTCGCCGACGTGGCTCGCGACAGCGCCGCAGCCCGCAAGGGTATGAAGCGGGGTGATGTGATTGTGTCGGTCAATGGAGTCGACGCCAAGTCGGTCAACGATGTTGGCCTTGCGGTTACCAAGGCGATGGAAGATGAGCGCAAGGCGATCCTGTTCCAGGTGCAGACTGGCGAGCGCAGCCGCTTCGTGGCGCTGCCCATCGCACAGGGTTAAGCCTGGCGGCTGATCATAAATGAAACGCATCAAGCGTTGAGTGGCGGGCAGTGGGCAAATATGAGCTGCAATTGCCCGCTGCTCTTTTTTGTATATGACTAGAGGCCACAATAGGGGGGCCAGATGAACGTATTGATCGTTGAAGACGACCAACAACTAGCAGAACAGCTTGTGGCTTCTCTGCGGGAGAACGGTCACGAGACTGTCCACGTTGGCGATGGCTTGGCTGGCGAGCACCAGGCCAACCAGATGGCCTATGACGTGATGATCGTCGACCGCATGTTGCCGCAACAGGATGGCCTGACAATGATCAGCAACCTGCGTCGCAGTGGTGTGAAAACGCCGGTTCTTATTCTTTCCGCTCTTGGTCAGGTGGATGATCGTGTCACCGGTCTGCGGGCAGGGGGGGATGATTACCTTTCCAAACCCTACGCCTTTTCAGAATTGCTGGCGCGCATCGAGATCCTTGGTCGCCGCGCTGAAAACCAAAGTGCCGATACAACCGTCAAGATTGCTGACCTGATTCTCGACCGCATTGGCCACAGCGCCGAGCGGGCCGGGCAGAAAATCACCTTGCAGCCGCGTGAATACCGCTTGCTGGAATATCTGATGCGCAATGAGGGGCGGCTGGTTACCCGCACCATGCTGTTGGAACATGTCTGGGATCTGCATTTTGATCCGCAGACCAACGTCATCGATGTGCACATTTCGCGGCTGCGCGCCAAGATTGACAAAGACTTCGATCCGCCCCTGTTGCAGACGGTGCGTGGACGTGGCTATCGGCTGGCCCATCCCGAATCTGCAGACGAATAGCCAAGTCAGATGGAACGACTGCGCCAGATGCTCAATACAACGGCGGTTCGGCTGACGCTGATCTACACGCTGCTATTTGGTATTCTGGCGGTCGGAGTTGTCGTCTATGTCAGCTACAATACGGGCCGCATAATCATATCGCAGATCCAGTCGACGGTTGATGAGGAAATCAACCAGATCGCCCGCAATTCTCGCCGCCTCGGTGTGCGCAATCTGATCCCGATGATCGAGCGCCGTTCTCGCCAGCCCGGGGCCAATCTCTATCTTGTCTCAGATGCCTCTGGTCGCATCATTGCCGGCAATGTTCGTGACCTCGACCGCAAGCTTTTGCAGGAAGATGGCTGGCAGGTGCCACCATTCAAGTATCAACGCTTTAGCGAAGAAGATCCCGAGGGGCTGGCAATTGCCAAAGTATTCACTCTGCCGGGTGGTCTGCGATTATTGGTGGGCCGCGATATTGGCGATGCCGAACGGTTCCGCCAGATCGTTGGTCGGGCTTCGACCTATTCGCTGATGGTGATGGTGTTCACCGGGTTGTTGCTTTGGTTCTTCGTTGGACGACGGGCGCTGAAACACATCGACTCGGTGTCCAAATCTAGCCAGCAGATCATTGACGGTGACCTTTCCCAAAGGCTTCCTTTATCTGGATCAGGTGATGAGTTCGACCGCCTTTCAAACAGCCTCAACGCATTGATTGAGCGGGTGGAGAAACTCAATACTGGGGTCAGGGTCATGTCAGACAGCATTGCCCATGATCTTAAAACCCCTCTGACCCGGCTGCGAAATCGAGCTGAAGCTGCACTGGACAAGTCGGCAGATGAGGCGGTGTTGCAGGATATTATTTCTGACGCTGACGGCCTGATCAAAACATTCAACGCCCTGTTGATGATCTCTCAGGTGGAGACGGGTGCACGGGCAGTTCAGTTCGATTCCAATCAGCTGTCGCCCATTTTGCAGGACGTCCACGAATTGTTTGAACCATCAGCTGAGGAACTGGGCATTGAACTGACGCTGAAAATAGAAAGCCAGGCGAGTGTTCAATGCAGTCGGGAATTGATTGCCCAAGCGCTGACCAATCTGCTCGACAATGCGCTGAAATATGGCCTTTCAGCTGAGAAGCCAAAAATTGAACTGCGGCTCTATGAGACCAGCGGCGAGGCCAGGATAAGCGTCTGCGACAATGGTAACGGCGTGCCAGGTGAACAGCAGCAGGCGGTAACTGAACGGTTTGTGCGTCTGGACGCAAGTCGGTCGAAACCTGGTTCCGGCCTTGGACTGGCGCTGGTTAAAGCTGTCGCAAAGCTCCATTCAGGACAGCTAACCCTCAGTGACAATCAGCCGGGCCTGTGCGCAGAAATCAGTTTGCCGATTGCCACCTGACTGGCATGATAGGGCATGGGTGAAGCTAACTTATCCGGCATCAAGCCGACAATCATTGATGCAGCCTCGGCGTCGAGGCTGACCGATCCGCAAATTGTACTGACGGCTTCTGACCAGGAGAGCGGCCAACAGCATTGGAATGATTGGCTGGAACGGGTCCGAGACGCGGGTCTTGAATCTTTCGCCCTCGAGTTGGACGGTGAGTTGGACGGCGAGTTAGACAGCGCGCCACAGTTGCGCCAGTTCCTGCAGGCCGTGTTTGAACTCTCTCCCTATCTGCGTGATCTGGCCGGCAAGCATCCCGATACACTCGAATTTTGTTATCGTGCCGGTTTCGATGCCGCCCTGAAGGCCTGTTTGGGTGAGTTTGACGAAGCCGGATTTCATGCCCTGGATGAAGCCAGCCTGAGCGCCCGTCTGCGGATTGCCAAGCGGCGGGCAGCTCTGATTTGCGGCCTTGCCGATCTCGGCGGTTGGTGGGGCTGGAACCAGGTCAGTCAGGCCATCAGTGACACCGCCGATCATGCGGTGCAGGCCACCGTTCGCCATCTGCTGCACAGCGCCCACCAACAAGGCAAACTAAAACTGCCAGATCCGGAAAACCCCGATATGGGCAGCGGCTACTTCGTCCTTGCCATGGGCAAGCATGGGGCGGGGGAGTTGAACTTCTCCAGCGATATCGATCTGATTGTGCTGTTTGATCCCCATGCGGAGGCGGTGATTGACCCAGATGAGAGCGTCAAATTGTTTGTCCGGCTTACCCGCTCGCTGGTCCGCATTCTGCAGGAACGTACTGCAGATGGCTATGTCTTTCGGGCTGATCTGCGACTGCGCCCCGATCCGGGTTCTATGCCGCTTGCCATTCCGTTGCCCATAGCGATGAACTACTATGAGTCGCGCGGCCAGAATTGGGAGCGCGCGGCGCTGATCAAGGCCCGCATCGTAGCCGGTGATATAGAGACGGGCAGCGAATTTTTACGCGACCTGACGCCGTTTATCTGGCGGCGCTATCTCGACTATGCGGCGATTGCTGATGTTCACTCCATTAAACGCCAGATTCAGACCCATCGTGGCTATAACGAGGTCGCCGTTCCCGGTCACAACGTTAAACTCGGCCGTGGTGGCATTCGCGAAATCGAGTTCTTCGTCCAGACCCAACAATTGATTGCCGGTGGTCGCAATCCTGTGCTGCGTGAAAGGCGGACGCTGGAAATGCTTGGCCTGCTGGTTGAGCATTCCTGGATCGAAGCGCCTGTGGCCACCGATCTTGCCGCCAGCTACGCATTCTTGCGCGACGTGGAGCACCGGTTGCAGATTGTTGCCGATGAGCAGATCCATACCTTGCCAGAAGACCGCGAAGACCTGATCCGCATTGCCCGACTTTGCGGGCTGGAACTGGCAGCTTTTTCAGAATTGCTGATATCTCATCTGTTGCAGGTCGAGGAACACTACGCCGCCCTGTTCGCCAGCGGAGACCAACTTTCAACCGAGTTTGGCAACCTGTCTTTCACCGGTGACGATGATGACCCCGGCACGATCGAAAGCCTTCAAACCATGGGTTTTGAGAAGCCTGATACGGCAATCCAGATCGTCAAGGGCTGGCACTATGGTCGCCATCCTGTTGTGCAGTCGCAAACTGCGCGAGAGCAGCTCACCGCGCTAACTCCGGCGCTGTTGACGGCCTTTGTTGATACCGAACAGGCCGACGAAACGCTGTGGGCGTTTGATACATTTCTGCAAGGGCTGCCATCAGGGATACAGCTGTTTTCAGTGTTGCAGGCCAATGCCAAGTTACTCGACCTTTTGGCCCTTGTGCTCAGCGCCGCGCCCCGGTTGGCGACTATCATCACCCGCCGCCCGCATGTGTTTGACGGGGTGTTAGAGCCCGGGTTTTTTGACGTCAAACCCAGTGGCGAGCACTGGAAACAGGCGCTGGATCGCAGTCTGGATCAGGCTCGCGATTATGAAGATGGCTTGGATCGGGTGCGCATCTTTGCAGCCGAACAGCGTTTTCTTATCGGTATTCGCTTGATCAGCGGCGCTGCAACACCGGCAGACGCCGGTGAAATGTTCTCGATACTGGCTGAAACTCTGCTGGTGGCGATGGCCGGATGGGTGGAGCGGGTGTTTGTCGAGGAACACGGGCGGGTTCCTGGTGCGAGCTACGCGTTGGTGGCGATGGGCAATCTGGGCACCCATGAACTGACTGCCGGGTCAGATCTCGATGTCATGATGATCTACGAATATCCGCAGGAAACCGACGAATCTGATGGCCGTCGCCCTCTTCATGCCTCGCAGTATTATGGCCGCTTTACTCAGCGATTGATCGCCGCGATGAATGCTCCAACCGCACAGGGTGTGGTGTATGAACTCGACTTCCGGCTTCGCCCTCATGGTGCTGCCGGTCCATTGGCGACAAGTCTTGTGGCCCTGCAGCGGCACTATGAACATGAGGCCTGGACCTGGGAAAGACTGGCGCTGACCCGTGCGCGGGTGCTTGGTGACACGACGCCATTTGCCGAGAAGGTTGCCACCGTGATCCACCAGTCTATCAGCCACAATTGCGATGTCCCGAAAATGGCCCGCGATATTCTCGACATGCGCTATCTGATGGACGATGAACGTCCGGCCCGCGATATATTTGATGTCAAACTCACCAAGGGCGGATTGATTGATATCGAGTTTCTGACGCAGGCGGAAATTCTGTTCAGCCGGGTGGAGCGAGGCCGCACGACGGCTGAAACCCTGCAAGAATTGGCCGCCGCAGAATTACAGAATGATAATGTGACTTTGCAGGATGCCCACGCTAATTATTTGGGTGTCATTCAGGTGTTAAGGCTCTGTCTTGATGGTGAATCTCATCCTCAGGACGGCCCCAGAGCGATGGTCGATCTGCTGCTGCGGCAGCTTGATCTGCCGGATCTGAAATCTGCTGAGGCATTTCTGAAAGACAGTCAACGGGCGGTGCGCCGGGTGTTCGAAGAACGCCTGGAAAATTACACCACCCACTCCCAGGGGGTTCTGGGGAAGTAAAGGACTGTAAAATGAACAGACAATCACTTGTACTGGTTGTTGCAGCATCAATTGCTGCAGTGGCTTCTACCGCCGTGCTGGCCAAAGACGGCCCGCGCCGTGGTGGTAACATCTTCAAGAAAGCTGACGTCGATAAAGACGGCAAGCTTAGCCTTGAGGAAATGGTCACTCAGGCAACAGGCCGGTTTTACAAGGCTGATGCCAATAGTGACGGTGAAATCACCGTCGAGGAGCTGGCTGAATCCGCGCGCCGTAAGCGCAGCGAACGGCGTGCCAAGCGTATGCTCAACCGCCTCGACTATAATGGCGATGGCAAAGTCACCAAGGTCGAACTGGAAGACCGGGCCAAGAAGCGGTTTGCATTGCTTGACGGCAATGAAGATGGCTTTGTCGAAAAAGACGAAATGCGTCGGGCTTCCTTCAACATGCGTCGCGGTGGCCGTGACGGTGAACGTCGCAAGCGTCGGCGGCGCGGCGGCGACGGCAACGGCGGCGGCGACGGCGGCGGCAATAGCGACAACCTCTAAGCGCGTTGCTTTGGCCCGTTGATCGGGCCCAGTCTCAAGAAGAGATCACCGAGCACGGCGGTGGTCTCTCTTTTTTTGTCAGTTAGAAATTGACGTTAGGCCGCTGCAGCGTCGGACGCGGGTGCGGAAACGGCTCCATCACCACCTTCATTGTGCTCTTCACCACTGGTGTCGACGCATTCAGGCGCTTGACATTTGAACGGCAAGCGAACTGACACCGTAGTGCCTTCGCCAACTTGTGACGAGATTTTGAATTCACCACCATGCAGAGCGGTCAATGAGCGGGCAATAGCAAGACCAAGACCGCTGCCCTTGTGGTCCTTGGTGAACTGGTCCTGGACTTGTTCAAATGGTTGGCCAAGCCGATCCAGTGCTTCTGGTGCAATACCGATCCCGTTGTCACGGATAACGATATTGACGTCATCTTTGAGAGCCTTTGCGGTGACGTCGATTTTGCCACCGGCAGGTGTGAACTTAACAGCATTGGAAAGCAGGTTGAGCAGGATCTGTTTGACTGCGCGACGGTCGGCGACGAGCTCCAGCGACTTGGGGATCTTCTGCCCGACTTTCAGGTCGGCATCGTCAGCCTGCACCTTGATGATCCGCAGTGTTTCGTCGAGCAGTTCGTGCAGGTGAACCGTTTCCGGTTGCAGCTGGAAGCGACCCGCTTCGATCTTTGACATATCCAGCACGTCATTGATCACGCCGAGCAGGAAATTGCCTGAATCATGGATGTCGTCGGCATATTCGACATATTTGTTGGAGCCCAGGGGGCCAAACATGTTGCTGCGCATGATGTCAGAGAAACCGATAATTGCGTTCAGCGGGGTGCGCAGCTCGTGCGAGATGTTGGCGAGGAATTCTGATTTTGCTTTGTTGCCTGCATCGGCGCGCATTTTTTCTTCGTTCAGGTTATCGGCAAATTCAACCAGCTTCTGGGCCTGACGCTCAAGCTCCTGCTGGGTCTGACGCAGATCGGCGATGGTCGCCATATGCATGCGCTCGGATTCCACCAGTTTTTCCTGATTGCGTTTGATCTGGGTAATGTCGGTACCAACCGACACGAAACCACCATCCTGGGTGCGGCGTTCACTGATCTGCAGCCAGCGGCCATCTTCAATCTGTGCTTCAAATGTCTGCACGCCTTTGTCTGGCTTGCGGTCGGTTTTCACCTGATTGCGGACGCGCGGCTTGCGGCTTTGTGTCATGACGTCGGTATGCGGTGTGCCGCCAACGACGGCACTGGCGGGCAGTTGGTACAATTGCTGGTACTTTGAGTTGCACATGACCAGCCGCTTTTTGCTGTCCCAAAGCACGAAGGCTTCTGAGATGTTCTCAATCGCGTCGCGCAGGCGGATATCGGCATCGCGGCTCTTTTGTTTCAAAGCTTCCTGCTCAGAGATGTCGACTGCAATGCCGATCAGATGCGGGTCAGAGCCCTTGTAACGGACCAATTCTGCACGGATACGCATCCACACCCAACTGCCGGATGAATGCATGATGCGGAAGCGATGGTCGATCTGCTTCTGACTGGATTGGAACGCTGCATTGGCCAGGGAAATCATGTCCTGATCGTCGGCGTGCAGCAGATGGGCTAAATCGCCATAGCCCATGAACTTGTCTGTCGGCTCCATGCCGAGCATTTGATACATCGACCGTGACCAGACGATGCGGCCCCGTGACAGGTCCCAGTCCCACAAGCCACAGCGGCCACGGGCCAGTGCCGTGTCAAAGCGTGCATTGGTTTCCAAAAACAGGCTGTCCGATTCCCGGGCCCGCGATCCTTGGGCGAAATAGGCATAGAGGATGACCAACAACACTGACGAAATTGCCATGAACAAAGTGATGTTGAGTTTCACCTGCTGGTTCCAGCTGGCATAGAGCGGTTCGTGCAAATGGCTGACCATCAGCTTGCCGATCATCACGTCGCCGCGCATCAGCGGGCGCAGTGTGGCATAGGCCGAGGATTCCCCATCCAGCAGGATGGTGCGCACACCGGCATGTTTGTCAGAAATGAACTGGAATTCACCTTCACCGCTCAACCGTGCCAGATTGACCCCTTCGAAAGCCTCGTTATGTGGGCTCTGTTCAATCAGCCTGCCGCTCAGGTCGAACAGGAATGCAGTTTGACCCTCTTTCAGGCTGACTTGCTGCAAAGCCTTGTCGAGAAGCCGGGCAGGGGGCAGCGGGCTGGTGTCGCCTTGTTCCCTGATGGTTTCGGGCTGGATTTCAATCTTCAGCGTCAGCAGATCGGAGAGCAAGGTGATTTGTTGCTTGGCGGTTTCCTGAAGCCGTTGGGCTGAACCGAGCAGGGAGCCTGTGCGGGCTCCCGCGACGAGCACCAATAGTACAATGATCAATACAGGAATGCTGCGGCGCAGGAAGGTTTCAGAGCGCAGGAAACGCGCCCATAGTGGAGCCGATAATTGCCGGGCCTGACCGCTCAGCGCAAGCAGAGGTGAAGCATGTGATTGCTTGCTGCCATACCGGTATAATTCTCCCCCCGCAGAATCATTCCAGCTGCCGCGTACGCCATTGGCGTTCGCCTGCTCCATTCCGTGCCTCCTGAACCAAAAACTGTGTACGAGATACTGAGTCTTGCTGTGCTAACCGCCCCGACAGCAAAACGAATCACTTCCATTTGAATCCAGAGGAATCCGCTTGTCCACCCTTTAAAACTGATAATTTTGCAAGGGGATTCATTCAGCCAAGGGTGCGATCCACAATTTCCTGCAGATCGCGTGATAGGCCCTTGGTTTTGGCAATCCGCTGCAATGCCTTTTTAGCCTTGCCGCTACGGGTGCTTTCAAACATTTTCCAATTGTTCATCAGCGTCAACATGCGTGCAGAAACCTGCGGGTTGATGCTGTCCAGCGCCAGGATTTGATCGGCAAAAAATTCGTAGCCTGAGCCGTCTGGGCGGTGAAATGCCGTCATGTTCATGCTGGCGAACGGGCCGATAACCGAGCGGGCGCGGTTGGGATTGTCCAAAGTAAAGGCTTCGTGACGCATCAATTGCTTGACCCGGTCCAGACCGCGTGAGCCGGGCAGCATGGATTGGGCCGAAAACCATTTATCGACGACGATGTGGTCGTCCTTGAAACGCTTGTAAAAATCATCCAACGCTGCCTTGGATTTCTTGCTGTCGGATTGGCAATGCAGCAGCGTGTTGAGCGCCGCCATGCGGTCGGTCATGTTCTTAGCATTGCGATACTGCTTCTCGCCAAATTCCAACGCGCCGTCCTGTTTGGCCAAAACCAGCAGCGGCAGCAGGGCGTTCTTCAAAGCGCGCAGACCAGCCGCCTGGTTTTCATCTTCGGCGCGGCTGCCGGCCCGTTTCAGCCGTTCAAGCCGTTTGACGCCGCCGCCGCCGCCGCCGCCGTCGCCGCTGCCCAGTGCTTTGCCGATAGCTTTCTGCAAGGTCTTGCGAGCGTCGTGGATCACGTCGGGATCAACGCCCTTGCCCAGTTCCCGCGCAATATCCTTTTCAGTCGGCAGTGTCAGAACCTGAGCGCGCAATGCCGGATCGAGATCATCGTCATAGGCGGTGCGTATAACGGCTTCCACAAATTGACGGTCCACTCCCTTGGCGCCGGTGTTCTTGGCCTTGCTGTTTTTCACCAGCAACTGCGTCGCATAGCCGTTCAGCGCTTCCCAGCGGTTATAAAGATCGGTGTCATGACCGGCCCGGATCAGGCGGTTGGCATCGCTTTCGTTAAAGTCGAGAATAACGGGTGCCGAAAAGCCGCGCAGCAAAGAGACAACTGGTTTTTCCACCATATCATCAAAGGTAACACGGAGCTTTTTCTTATCGACAACGATCAGGTCATCGCGCACCGCATTGCTGTTGGATTTGGCTTCCAATGCCTCGCCACTCTGGCTGAGCAGCCCGAAGCGGACCGGGATTGGAACAACTTTCTTCTTTGATTGCCCCGGAGTGGGTTCAATCGACTGCTCGAATTCGAGCGTATAAGTCTGTTTGCGCTTGTCGTATTTTTCGCTGACAGCAAGGCGCGGTGTGCCGGCCTGGCCGTACCAGCGGGCAAACTGTTCCAGATCGACACCTTCGGCCTGATCGAAAGCGGCGAGCCAGTCTTCAACCATGGCAGCGCGGCCGTCATTGTCTTTCAGGTAGCGATCGGTCGCGGCGCGGTAGGCCTGCGGCCCGACAAGGGTGGCCAGCATGCGCACCAGTTCTGCGCCCTTCTGGTAGACCGTCGCGGTGTAGAAATTGTTGATCTCCTTATAGGCCTCCGGGCGCACCGAATGGGCAAGCGGCCCACCGTCTTCAGGAAACTGACCAGCCTTCAGCACGCGCACCTGTTGGATGCGCTGGACCGGGCGGGAGCGCTCGTCGGCGGAAAATTCTTGATCACGATAAACCGTCAAGCCTTCCTTCAAACAGAGCTGAAACCAATCTCGGCAGGTGACGCGGTTACCCGTCCAGTTATGGAAATATTCGTGAGCAATGATGCCTTCGATATAGGCGTAGTCCATATCGGTGGCGACGTTGGGATCGGCGAGAACATATTTGTCGTTGAAGACATTAAGCCCCTTGTTTTCCATCGCCCCCATGTTGAAGTCGGACACGGCGACAATGTTGAATACATCCAGGTCATATTCGCAGCCATAGACCTTCTCGTCCCAGATCATTGAGCGTTTCAGTGCATCCATGGCAAAGGCGGCGCGTTCCGATTTGCCGGTCTCCACATAGATATTCAGTTTGACCTTGCGGCCAGACGCGGTCTTGAACTTGTCGCTGTAGACATCCAGATCGCCACCGACCATGGCGAACAGATATGACGGTTTGGGATGTGGGTCATGCCAGATGGCGAAGTGGCGGCCTTTGGGCAGACGGCCCTTCTTGACCGCATTGCCGTTGGACAACAGCACCGGGCAGGCCTCCCTGTCCGCCTCCAGCCGAACTGTGTAGATCGCCATCACATCAGGCCGGTCGAGGAAATAGGTGATGCGGCGAAAGCCTTCCGCCTCGCACTGGGTGCAATAAACACCGCTGCTCTGATACAGGCCCATCAGCTTGGTGTTCTGGGCCGGGGCCAGCTCGGTGCGAATGTCGAGCTTGAACATGCCGGCTTCGGGCAGTTTGTGTATTTCCAGTTTTTGCGGAGTTGCGGTGTAGTCCTGCGGGTCCAGTGCAATGCCATTAATGGCCACCGAGATCAGCTTCAGCTCATCCCCGTCGAGCACCAGCGAACTTGCTTTGGGCGCATGCTGGGTGCGCAGGAATGTGATTGAGGTCGAGACCTGCGTGGCTTGCAGATCAAGCGAAACATCAAGATGCACATCACGGATATTGAAGTCCGATGGGGCATAGTCTTTGAGTTTGATCGTTGGGGCGGAATTGGTGCGCATGTTGGGCGACTCGCTGTCGAATTTTGCCAACTCTTATGCCGCGTTGGAGCGGCAAAGTCATCCTTCAGACGAAACTGGAGCTCTTATGTCCCGGTGGATTGGTCTAATTGCTCTTCGACTTGTCGCTTGAGGCAGCGACCAGGCGGGGCGCGTAGTCTGTCGTGAAATTCATCTCGGCCCGTGACACCACACGCACCGTGTCTTCGGTGAATGGATTGAATTCTCCAAACAGCCGGTTGATTTTGGCGCTTGCCTGATATTGCAGCACCAGCCGTTTGCGGTCCTGGCGTCCACGCAACTGCTTTTTGATGCGGGTTACCCGCTGCGGCTGCTGGAAATTAACGTCGAAAAACTTGTTGGCGCGGCGCACCCGGTGGTGCCAGCGGCGCCCGTCGGGCTGGAAAGCGGCCATCACAGCCGTGTCGGCTGCGTGCTGCATCGAAGACTGAATCCGCTGATATTCGGCAAATTCCAGTCCGCCTGCTGTCAGGGTCAGCAGAGGTACCAGGGAACCGGCCGTCATGAATGCAATATTGCCTCGTGTGCAGGCCAGAAATTCGCTGAATCGTCGATACATTGCCACAACTCCAAAGAAGTGGGCAAACTGTCATTTCTTTGGGTGAATTGCGCGCTAACAAGCATTATGAACAAGTGCCTAATCGCTGTGGTGGTTAAACGACCACCCTCGAATTGCCTAAAATTTGCAGGAGCGAAGATGAAAGAAGCCACGAATAAAGTTCTCAAACAACTGGCCACTCTCCACACACAAGCGTCTGACCAGACCATCGCAGACCTGTTCGCCAAGGATGCGAACCGGTTTGAGCAATTCTCGGCCCGCTGTGGCGACATTCTGTTTGATTATTCAAAGAACAATGTCAGCGCAGAACAACTCGATGGCCTGTTTGAACTGGCCCGCGCTGCCAATGTCAGCGGCAAGCGCGACGCATTGTTTTCCGGGCATCATATCAACATCACCGAAGACCGTGCCGTGCAACACACCGCCTTGCGGGATCTTTCCGCTGCGTCGATTATGATCGATGGCGAAGATGCTCTTCCCGAAATCAAGGACGTGCGCCGCCGCATGGGTGAATTTGCCAGTGGCGTGCGCTCCGGTTCCATTGCCGGGCAGGGGGGCAGGTTCACAGACGTCGTCAATATCGGAATTGGTGGTTCTGATCTTGGCCCCGTTATGGTGGCTGCCGGGCTGGCTCCCTATCACGATGGGCCAAATGTGCACTTCGTCTCCAATGTTGATGGCGCTGATATCACCGATGTTCTGGCCGGACTGAACGCCTCCACGACTCTGTTCATTGTCGCTTCCAAGACCTTCACCACCCAGGAAACCATGACCAATGCCCAAACGGCGCGGGACTGGTTCGCTGCCGCATGCGGCGAAGACGCGGTACAAGGTCATTTTGTGGCCCTGTCCACGGCGCTGGAAAAAACCCAGGCCTTCGGTATCAGCGACGACCGCGCATTCGGTTTCTGGGATTGGGTCGGTGGGCGTTATTCTGTCTGGTCGGCGATTGGACTGTCTGTGATGCTGGCGGTCGGGCCAGATGCGTTTGAACAATTCCTTGCCGGTGCCCATGCTGTGGATCAGCATTTTTTAACCGCCGATGACCATGAAAACGTGCCGTTGCTGATGGCCTTGATCGGGGTTCACCATCGCAATGTCTGTGGCTACGACACCCATGCTGTTCTGCCCTATGACCAACACCTGCATCGCTTCGCCGCCTATCTGCAGCAGCTCGATATGGAATCTAACGGCAAGCGCATCGATATGGACGGCAATCAAGTCGACCATGCCACCGGGCCAATCGTGTGGGGTGAGCCGGGCACCAATGGTCAGCATGCCTTTTACCAGTTGATTCACCAGGGCACGTCGATCATTCCCGCTGATTTTCTGATCGCCGCCAATGCCAATGCACCGATTGGCGACCACCATGAGAAACTGGTGGCCAATGCGCTGGCACAGACTGAAGCTCTGGCGCTTGGCAAAAGCCGTGAACAGGTCGAGGCCCAATTGCAGGCGTCGGGTCACAGCGATGAAGCCATTGCTGCACTGTCTCCCCACAAGGTGTTTCCCGGCAATCGCCCGACCAGCACTTTCATCTATCCCAAGCTCACCCCGTTTGTTCTGGGGCAATTGATTGCGCTTTATGAACACAAGGTTTTTGTGCAGGGCGCTATCTGGGACATCAATTCCTACGATCAGTGGGGCGTTGAACTGGGCAAGGAATTGGCCGGAGAATTGCTGCCTATGGTAAAGGGGGCACAACAGCCCGAAAACCGCAATGGCTCCACCACCGGCCTGCTGAACACTTTCCACGCCCTGCGGGAAAGTTAGATCGGGTTATGTATTGGTGAAGCCGCGGCCATCGGGGCTGCGGGCCAGGTTGGCATTGACCTTGCGCTCCCGCTGTACCGTGTAAATCGAGGCGGCGATGATCACCAGTGCGCCGATCCATGTATAGGGCCCGGGCAGGGTTTCAAAAACCAGCCAGCCAAAAAACGTGGCGTAGAGCAGGCGAACATAGTCCAGTGAAGCAAGAACCGAGGCCTCGCCCCAGCTATAGGCATAGATGTTCAACAATTGTGCGCCGTAGGAGGTGACGCCGATGGCAACCATCAGCATCCATTCAATGGTTGTCGGGGGCTGCCAGTAATAATAGGCGGGAATGGCGACGCAGAGGCCAACGAGAAAGGCTTGATAGCTGAGCGTTGTAACCGGTTTGTCGGTTTGGGACAGTTTGCGAATGATGACCATCACCAGACCGGCCGCCGCCGCGCCGATAAGGGCATAAATCGAATTCGGGTCAAAGCCTTGCGAGCCCGGGCGCATCATCATCATAACCCCGACAAACCCGATTGCCACTGCCAGCCAACGGCGGAAGCCGACAACTTCCTTCAGGATCCAGATGGCAAAGATGGTGACGAAGAAGCTTTTGGCAAAGCCGATGGCGACAGCGTCTGCCAGTGGCATTTGGATGATCGAATAAAAGCCGCACAGCATCGCAATCAAAGCAAAGACAACGCGGGTTACCTGCAGATCGAGCCTTGCGGTTTTCAGACAGCCGGGGAAGTGATTGAGCACGCTGGGCATGACAATCGCCATCATGATTACCTGACGGACCACCAATATCTGGGTGACGTGCAGCCGCTCGCCGACAAGCTTGACCATCATCACCATCACAGAGAACCCGGCGGCGGCAAGCAACAGTGTGATCGCACCTTTGAGATTGCCGGGCAAAGCGGCGAATCTTTGGGCGAGAGATGAGAATTGACTCAAATGGGGGTGTCCGGGTGAGGCAGGGTAAGCATTGTGACAGCCCACGGCGGCGGGCGCAATTGTTGGCGGACCATATTGCGGCAATTTGGCAGTGAGTTTTCATCACCGGGGGTTTGAGACGTGCGGAAAACCAGACCGTTTCCTCTACCCGTTCTTGCAAAGCAGAAATGGCATCGCATTCAAAAGCATGGGTTCGGCTTGAGCCACCGGAGGGCTTGGGTGAGGCGGAATAAGCAGTCTGGGCCAGGCGTTTTCCCAAAGCCTGACGGCGCCGGTGACAATTGCTTTTCGAAGTTCGGGCAGATGAAATTAAATCGCATATCGTCCAATGAGAAGTTTCAATTCAACTGCGGACAAGGTGTCTAAAACGCGATTGCGGCATAAGATCATACACATGTGCAGAGATTGTCATTGAATATGCCAGGCGAAATGGGCCACAGAAAAACTGCGGCCCAATTGTATCTCAATCGTTGATTTATGCAGCCACAACGCGGTCATCGGGTTGATGCAAGCCAACGACAGCCAAGACGGTCAAACCGAGCACGGTGTAGTACCAAAACTCAGCACCAGCGAACCCCAACACCAAAGGCGCGACAACAAACGCAATTCCGACCAAACCATCCACAGCCAGGTGCAAGCTGTAGGGCAAAACACGGAATATGCCGAGGTGGTGGTCTGTGAGGATTGTTAGCAAAAGCGCAGCCACACCGGTAATGACTGATAGCCAGAGTGCCAAAACATTGCCCTCACCGAGACGAAACAAGAATGGCATCGCGATGAGACCAAGAGCGACTGGGTAATCAAGATAGGCGTGAAGTGACTTAGTGATGAAACGAGGAAACATGAATTCTCTTCCTTATATGATTGTGCTGGCTCGCAGCGATGGAAGAAAGATATGTGATGATTGCCGTTCAAACTATGCGAAATAGTTCCATAAAATATGCAGATCGTTCAAGTTTCCGAATGAATCGCAATTATGGATCTTCTGAAGCCAGCCGGTGTCATGCCGGTCTCCTTTTTGAACACACGCGAAAAGGCTGAATCGGATGCATAGCCTGCACCTTCCGCTGCATCTGTTAGCGTGTTCCTTGGCACCATGAGCAGTTTTTTAGCGATTTCAATGCGCCAGGCAGTGACATACTCCATAGGGGTCATCGACATCTTCTTTTGAAACAACACCGCAAAACTGGTGCGCGACATCCCGGCTGTACGGGCCAGAGTTTCGACTGTCCAATTTTGGTTTGGCGATTTGTGAAAGGCATCCAGAGCTCGCCTTAGGTTTTCATCCGAGAACGCACCCAAACCCCATTCTGGCGCCTCGTTGCTCTCGATAAAACTGCGAATGGCTTGTGCCAAAATAGCTTCGGACATTTTGAGCGCAATCAAATCCCCACCCATTCGCTGCCCACCGGCTTCGTCACCAATAACACGCAGGGTAGCTTCCATCCACTTACCAGCGGTCTCCCCATAATTTTTGAGATGGATGAATGGGGGTAACCGCTCCATCAGCACGTGTTTGGCATTTGGCTCGAACGAGAAATGACCACAGATGAGTTGAGTGTCACGATCATCGTCGTCGCCCCCATAGACCAGGACGCCTGTCCCCGTGAATCCGGATCGTTCAATGATCGTATCAAGCGGCAGAACATCACTCCGGCTTTCTGGCGCACAATAGAGTTTGTGTGAGGCCCCGTGCGGAATGATAAGCAAATCGCCTTGCGCCAAGGCGACTGGCTTTTCGTTACCTTCCACTTCGATCAGGCAATTGCCGCGATGAGCAAAATGGAACCGGGCGACATTTTCGAATGGTGGGACTTCGATTCCCCATGGAGAGGTGAGGGACGTGCGGAAATAAAGCGTGCCGCGCATTGAAAGGTTGGTGAGGATGTCACTTAGAAGATCAAGCATGCTTAAGAAATATAGGGATATATGTCTTTGTACAGGGTCTTGAACGATCTGCACAATAATCCGCATAATCTGACATGTCTGACAACTCAATCCGGTTGTAACCAGGAGTGATACACCTCAAAACCGGAGTGAATTATGAGAAAGTTACTATCTGGACTTACCGTTGTTGGATTGCTGTTTGCAAGTCAGGCTGTGGCCAACGATCCTGCCAAGCTAAGCGATGTAGAAATCGCGCATGTTGCCTACACGGCTGACAATCTCGATATTCGATACGCGCATCTGGCGCTTGCAAAATCGAAGAATCCAGAAATTCATAGGTTTGCCAAAACGATGATCCGCGATCATGAAGCGGTCAATGAACAGGCTCTGGCATTGTTGAAAAAGCTCGGCGCAGAGGCGAAAGACAACTTTCTGAGCCAGAAATTAAACCAGGATGGCGATGCCATTATCGTCAAGTTTAGCGCGCTCAGTGGTGCTGACTTCGATAGGGCCTACGCTGAGAACGAGTTGGCTTACCACCGGGCAGTGAATGCTCTGGTTGGCGAAGTTTTCATTCCAAACATCGAGAACGCCGAAGTGAAGGCGCTTTTCAAGGAAGGCTTGAAAATCTTTAAGGTACACGAGGGCCATGCTGAGATGATGGTCAAGGCTCTCAACTAATGGCTCACAAAATCATTAGACGGGATGTTTTGGTTGGAGCGGCGACTTCTGTCGCCGCTTTGGCCATATCAATAAAAAATGGTTCTGCTGCAAAGCCGAAGACCCATGAAGTGACAATCGACTCTTTCGAGTTCGACCCAATGCGCATTGTCGCCAATATCGGAGACACAATTCGCTGGACCAACAGAGATTTAGCACCTCATACCGCGACGGCTATTGAAGGAGGTTGGGACACCGGAGAAATCGTTAAGGGCGATCACCGATCGATTGTGGTTAGCGAAGGTATGGAAACCAACTACCATTGTGCGTTCCATCCCCACATGAAAGGTGCAATTGAGCTGAAATAGACTAGCTTTTTCCGGATCGGTTGTCCCTGAGGCGCGCCAATGCGCTTATTGCCTCAAAAGTCCAGTCGAGAATACGCCAAAACACATCGCGTTATTCTCGACCCGCCCCCAATTGGCGTTCCCCCCCGAGCTCATCTCTGCGCGCCTATGACGCTTATCTAATTTGATGCAGAATGGCCTTTGGCTCTTGATATTTTCTGTCAAATGACAAACCTTATGGTGGCAACTTGACGGAGCGACTTTGCCGCTCGTCCCATCTTCCGATAATCAGGAATTTTAGCTCATGAACGCATTTGCTCCTCCAAAATTTGGTCAAAAGGTCGGCATGGGACAGGCCGTTATCAGAAAAGAAGACGCCAATTTCATCACCGGGCAGGGGCAATATACATCTGACGTCAAACGCGACGGAGCGCTCAACGCCTACGTCCTGCGCTCGCCGATGGCGCATGCAAAAATCACCATTGAAGATGTCGAAACAGCCCGTGCCATGCCCGGCGTCGCGCTGGTGCTGACCGCTGACGATATCAAAGAACATCCCGGTCTGCGCTGTGCTGCCTTGCTGCCACAGGTCGATGGCACGCAGATTGAGCCTAAAGACATTCCGCTGCTGTGCAGCGACCGGGTGCGTCATGTTGGCGATGCAGTCGCCTTCGTTGTGGCTGAAACTCTCGCCCAGGCGCGCGCAGCGGCAGAGGTAATTGAAGTTGATTTCGATATGCTCGATGTGGCCGTTGATACCGAGGCGGCGCTGAATGATGACGCGCCGCTGGTTTATGATGACAAGCCAAACAACATCGCCTTTAACTGGGCCATGGGGGATGCCGACAAGACAAAGGCGGCATTGGAGGGGGCAGACCACGTCACCGAGCTGAAGCTGATCAACAACCGCCTGGTCTGCAATTACATGGAAACCCGGGCCTGTATGGCTGAATGGTCAGATGACGAAGATCGCTATACGCTGACCACCGGGTCGCAAGGGGTGCACGGCATGCGTGATGCCCTGGCCAATGGTCCGCTGAAGATTTCGCCCGATAAATTGCGGGTCATCACGCCGGATGTTGGTGGCGGCTTCGGCACCAAGGTGTTTCCATACCGCGAATATCCGCTGGCGTTGATCGCCGCGAAGAGGCTCAACAAGCCGGTCAAATGGGTCTGTGACCGCAGCGAGCATTTCCTGGCCGACGCACATGGCCGGGACAATGTCGTGACCATGCGCATGGCGATGGACAAGACCGGAAGATTCCTCGCCATGGATGTCGATCTGATCGCCGCCATGGGGGCCTATCTGCATCACTACGGGCCGTTCATCCCGACCTTGGGCACAACAATTGCCACCGGTGTTTATGACATCGACACCTGTCATTTCGGCATTCGCGGGGTCTACAGCCACACCACACCAACCGACGCCTATCGTGGTGCGGGGCGCCCCGAAGCGATCTACGCGTTGGAGCGGCTGGTTGACCAGTGCGCCCGCGATTTGGGCATGGCACCAGATGAGATCCGCCGGATCAATGCGATCAAGCCCGAGCAATTGCCATATACCACTGTGTTTGACCGCAAATATGATACTGGCGAGTTTGTCGAACATATGGATAAATGCATGGAAGTCGCCGGATGGAACGGGTTTGACGCCCGCGCTGCGAAATCTGCTGCTGATGGCAAATATCGAGGCATCGGCATGTCGACCTATATTGAGGCCTGTGCCTTTGCTGGCTCCGAGCCTGCCAAGCTGGAACTTCTGGCCGACGGCAAGGTTCAACTGCTAATCGGCACCCAGTCGAATGGGCAGGGGCACAAGACGGCCTATGCCCAGTTTGCAGCCGAAGTGCTGGATCTTGATATCGACTCCATTGATGTGCGTCAGGGCGACACTGACGAACTGGCTGCTGGTGGTGGTACAGGAGGTTCACGCTCCATTCCGCTGGGAGGTGTTTCGGTGAAGCGCGGTAGCGAGGCGCTGGCAGAAATGATCAAGGAGGTGGCAGCTGAAAAGCTCGAAGCAGCAGCTGGAGATCTGGAATTGCACGAAGGCAGTGTGCGCATTGTCGGTACTGACCGCGCGATGACGCTTGCTGATGTGGCTGCAGCGGCGGCAGGCGCGGCCCCATCTGGCGATACGCTAAAGGCTGTTGGTGAGTTCGAGCAGGACGAGGCGACTTATCCAAATGGCACGCATATCTGCGAAGTCGAGATTGATCCTGATACCGGTGTCACCGAAGTGGTGGCCTACACGATGGTCGACGATTTTGGCGCGACGGTGAACCCAATCCTGTTGGCTGGTCAGGTCCATGGTGGTGTGGTGCAAGCCGTCGGCCAATGCATCATGGAGCACACGGTTTATGATGAAGACGGTCAGCTGACATCGGCTAGTTTTATGGACTATCAAATGCCGCGTGCCGCCGACTTCCCGGATCTGCATTTCGAAACCCGCAATGTGCCTTCCACCACCAATGCGCTCGGCATCAAAGGCGCGGGCGAAGCAGGCACAATCGGGGCTGGCCCGGCGGTCATGAATGCCGTTGTTGATGCGTTGCATCGTGGCTGCGGTATTGATCATATCGACATGCCAGCCACGCCGCTGGCAGTCTGGGAAACAATCCAGGCGGCGACGGCGACGGCGGCGACAACTGCGACGGCGACGAAGTAAGCGTGTCAACTGGACGTTTGGTGCCGCCCGCCTCTCGCCACTGCCTCCCGCCACTGCCGCACGCCACCTCTCGCCGCCGCCTCTCGCCGCCACTCGTCGCCACAGCGCGCCGCTAAAGCGGGAATCCTAGGCCGGCTGTTACGTCGAAGGTTTCGTTGTTGTCGTAGCTGATATCAAAACTGACTGGCTCGACGTAAGCGCCGATAATGCCGCGACAGTTGAATTCGTCGAAAGCTGATGAAAAGAAGCGGTGATGGTTCCCAAACCACTTGCGAGTAACTGCCTGAGTCCTTCTTGAATGACGCTGCACAAATATGCAGAGGACCGTCGATAGGCCTGCGAACGCAGGCACACCAAGATGTTAAAGATTGGACTTGCCGAAAGGCTGAGCAGGGTCTAAATCAACAACATTCTCATAGAGGTGCCCATGCGGGGCTGAGAGGTGGCAACATCAACTCTTTGAACCTGATCCGGATTGTGCCGGCGGAGGGAATGGGATGGTCAAAAACCTACCCGACATTGATGGAAACAAAATTGCCGATTGCGTGGCGCGATTCCGCAGCACCCGTCCGCATGTCCATTGCATCACCAATTCCGTCGCTCAGCATTTTACCGCCAACGTCCTGCTTGCCGCAGGTGCCACGCCTTCGATGACCATCGCAGCGGAAGAAATCACCGATTTCGTGACCATGGCCGACGCACTGCTGATCAATCTTGGCACCATGGACAGCGAACGAATCGGCGCTGTCGACCTTGCCGTTGCTGCCGCTCAAAGGGCCGGAAAACCCTGGGCGCTCGACCCGGTATTTGTACAGGCTTCGCCAATCCGGCTGGCCCTGGCGCAAAAGCTGCTTGCCGCAACGCCATCACTGGTGCGCTGCAATCGTGGCGAATACGATGCGCTTTACCCCGATGCAGCAAAACCAGCTGACACCACCACAATTGCCCTGACCGGGCGTGAGGATGTGGTCACCAATGGTGGTGGCACAATCCACATTGCCAATGGCAGCCCTTTGATGGACCGTATAACAGCAATGGGGTGCGCGCTGACCGGGCTGGCAATTGGGTTTCTGGCAGTCGAGGAAGATCACCTGCTCGCAACAAGCTCGGCTCTGGCGTTTTTTGCGCTTGCAGGCGAGCAAGCCGAAGCGCGCTCGGAGGGGCCAGGAACCTTTGTTCCGCATTTCCTCGATGCACTTTCCAACCTAACCGCTGACGACATATCAAAGGGCTGCAACCTATCATGAACCAGTGTGATGTATCTCTGTATGGCATTATCGATCCCAGCCGCACCCGCGGCCGGCCGCTCGATGAGCTTACCCAGGCCGCCGCAGCAGGTGGGATCACACTGCTGCAATATCGCGACAAGACGGCAGACACCCGAACGCTGATCGACAATGCCCGTGCCATCAAACTGGCGCTGACGCCGTATGATGTGCCGCTGCTGATCAATGACCGCGTCGATGTGGCGCTCGCTGTTGGCGCAGAAGGTGTGCATATTGGCCAGTCTGACATGACCCCACGGGATGCCCGCCGCCTGCTTGGACCAAACGCGATTATAGGTTTGACGATAAAGTCGGTTGAAAACGCCGAAGACGCACCGCTCGACATGATCGACTACGCCTGTATCGGTGGCATCTACACAACGCTTTCCAAGGACAATCCATCCAATATCGGCCTCGACGGATGGCGTTCCATTGCAACACATTTTCGCACTGTCGCACCGGATCTGCCGGTCGGGGCCATTGCCGGGATCGATGCCAACAACCTTGAAGCGGTGCTGACCAATGGTGCCGATGGTGCAGCGATCATCTCGGCGATCTTCATGGCCGATGATGTGACGGCGGCAACCAAGGAACTGAAACTGATAACCGACAGGTGCCTCAAATGACCGCGATTGCGCTGACCATTGCCGGTTCCGATTCCGGCGGTGGCGCTGGAATTCAGGCCGACCTGAAAACCTTCTCCGCCTGTGGCGTTTATGGCGCCAGTGTTCTCACCGCGCTCACCGCCCAGAACACATTGGGCGTCACCGCCATCCACGATGTGCCAGTGGACTTCATCCGTGCCCAAATGGATGCTGTGTTTGACGATCTTGCCGTTAATGCTGTGAAGATTGGCATGCTGTCGCAATCCGCCACTATTGAAGCTGTCGCTGATGGGCTGACACATCACAAGCCCACCGCAATCGTGTTGGACCCGGTCATGGTGGCGGAATCCGGCGACCCACTGCTGGCTCAGGAAGCCGAAACTTCGCTGGTCACGCACCTCTTTCCCATTGCCCATGTAATCACGCCAAACCTCCACGAGGCGGCGCGGTTGCTGAATACCAACATGGCCAGTTCACGCCAGGAAATGGAAGATCAAGCCCGCCGTCTGATCGATATGGGCGCGCGCTCGGTCTTGCTTAAGGGCGGCCATAGCAAGGGGGCTGATGCCGAAGACTGTTATTTGACCGGCGGCGGCAGCAACGGCGACGGCGACGGCGGCGGCGGCGAGGCCATCTGGTATTCCGCACCTTTCATCAACACAAAAAACACCCACGGCACAGGATGCTCCCTGTCATCCGCGATTGCCGCCCATCTGGCTTTGGGATGCGATCTGCCGGAAGCTATACGCCGCGCCAAAGCATGGCTGTCAGAAGCGATTGCCCATGCGGACTCACTCCAGATCGGTTCGGGCGCCGGCCCGGTTCACCACTTTCACAAATTTTGGGACTGATAAAATGACCAAACTTGACCGACGCAAAGCCCTTGGCTTAATCGCCGCCGCACCGGCTTCTAGCCTCGCCACTCCGGCCCTGGCGCAACCCAAAATTGAATGGCGGATGGTCACGTCATGGCCGAAAAACCTGCCTGGCCCGGGCATTACGGCACAGCGGCTGGCCGACTCAATTACCAAAATGTCGGACGGCCAGTTGACTGTAAAACTCTACGCAGCCGGTGAACTTGTGCCAGCGCTGGAAGTGTTTTCCGCCGTCTCCGGCGGCCCTGCACAGATGGGGCACACGGCCTCCCTGTTCTGGGGCGGCAAAGTGCCAGCGGCTCCCTTGTTCACGGCTGGCCCGTTCGGCCTCACTCCAATCGAACACATCACCTGGATCAATCATGGTGGCGGTCAGGCAATCTGGGACAAGCTTTATGAACCGTTCGGTATCAAGCCCTATATGGCCGGCAATACCGGGTTTCAGATGGGTGGTTGGTATAAACAGGAATTGAACTCGATCGCCGACCTTGCCGGGTTGAAAATTCGCATGCCCGGTCTTGGCGGCGAAGTCATGCGCCTGCTGGGCGCGTCGCCGGTTACGCTGGCACCGGGCGAGATTCTCACCGCGCTGCAGACCGGCGTCATCGATGCGACCGAGTTCCTCGGCCCGTCCAGTGATTTTGCCATGGGCTTCTACAAGGCCGCGAAGTTTTACTATGCACCGGGTTTTCACGAACCCAACGGTACCGGCGAGGCCCTTGTCTCGAAACAGGCCTTGGCCGCATTACCGGCCCACTTGCAAGCCATTGTCGAGCACGCCTGCGCGGCAGAAAACATTCTGGCATTGGGTGAGTCCGAATGGATGAATGCGGCGCGTCTGAAGACGCTGGTAGAGGAGAAGGGCGTGCAGTTGCGCGACTATCCCGCCGACATCATCGAGGCTGCCCGTGTCGCGACGGTTGAAGCGCTGGACAGTCTTGCAGCCCGGGATGCGCTGACAGCTGAAGCAGTCGCCAGTTTCCGGGGGGCTTCGGCCCATCTGAAAGACTGGTCATCTCAGTCAGTGCAGAAATTTTTGGCGGCGAGAAGCTGACGAGGCTGCGGGCACAGACTGCGGCTGTCTTCTGAAGAGGCCCAACGCATATTTGTGCCGTGGTGCCCGAAAGCGGAATCTGCTATTTTTTTGAAAGTAGGATGGGCAACTCGAGTCGGAGTACGCCCAAAATGCGTCTTAAAACTGCCACCGCTTCACTTTGCACCATTTCCCGAATCCTGTTGCTGGGCGCCACTGTAGCCTTGCCGTCCGCCGCTTTGGGAGAAGAGATACTGATCGATGAATTCGCCGATTTCAGCCAGAAAAACGGCGGCTATTCGAACGGCAACATAGAAGGCGAAACGATCATCCTGCAATCGGGGGTCGAGTTTACCACCGACGGGACTTTGGCAAATGCAAAGTTCGCAAGAGCAGACGGCGTTACGATGCAAAACCATGGCACAATCAACATAAGTGGTGATTTTACGAATGTAGATGGAGCCGCCGCAATTCGCCTCACTGGTGTGAGCAATGGTCTGATAATCAATAACGGCATCATCAATGCCACAGGAACAGCATCGAACGGAATCTTTTCCGGCGGGTTCAATAATCCCGAGAACTCCATTGATGCGATCATAATAAACAACCATACGATCAACATAGACAATTTGGGTAGTTCTAGGGCTGCTTCAGGAATAAATGCGATTGGAATTGGCGTTCAGGTCCACAACGCGGGCTTGATATCTGCTATTAACCCAAATGGATACATTACACATGGGATCCAATTGAAAGTGCATAAGGATCATTTTGTATCCAATACCGGCACAATAATCGTTAAATCAAGGGATAGTAGTGGCATTTTCGCAGACTTGAAATTTGACGATAGGGATGCAGACCTGACCATTTTTAATTCTGGACGAATTGAAAGCCACGGCCGTAAGATACACTGGTTCCTTGCTAGTGACGCTATTAGCATTGATCAAGACACCGACTCCCATCGCGCCCGAGTATTCAACACGGGAGAAGTCATTGCCTACGACGAAGACGGCTCCGGCATCCACAGCCACATGGGGGGGCTACGATCATCAACAGTGGTTTAATAAAGGGTGGCCGGCACTCTATTGAGATCATTCATTTTGACGATATTTATGGCGACGACGATAACGGAAATGCGTCAATCCATCTGCTGGAAGGTTCTGTGCTCGTTGGGGACATAGGGTACGGAGATGATACTTCTCAAAAAAATGTGGAATATCATCTTACCTTTGGGGCCGGTTTGAACGCCATTGTCCGCCATGAGGTCGGCGCTGGATGGAAACTTCCCCACCAAATCAAGGGGGTGAATGGTGCCCATATTACCAAAGACGGCACCAATTACGGGATCGACCTGACCACCGAACAAACCGCCCGGCAAGCCATGCTGTCCAGCATCGGGCGCAGCATCAGTTCCGGCGTTGCCCATGCCAATTGCGGCGACAGCGGCGGCGGCGAAGGCGCCGGCTATTGGACCCAGCCATTCGGCTCCGCCATCTCCAGCAATGGCGAGAGCGGCATCTCCAATGTCTTAACCGATGACATGGAAAAATATGATCCCACCTACACCCACGCCGCCTTCGAGGGAGGTTAGGTTGGCAATTTGTTCGGGGGCTGCACCCCTTGGGGGCAGAGCATCTATGCCGGTTTCAGCTATGGCTGGGCCGAGACCTCCAACAGCGATCATTTTGACAGTGAGACCTATGGCGGCTTTGCCGGACTGCGCGGTGAATATGACGCAATCTCCTATGGCTTCACCGCAGGCTATCTGCACCACGAGACCGATCACCAGATCAGTGATAACAGGCCCGAGATCACTAAAGCCGGTCTGGTGGACCAGTCCGACGATTACGGCACATGGTTTGTCATGCCCGCGCTCAGCTATGCCTATGAACTGGATATGATCGAGGAAATATCACAAGTCGTGTTCGGCGCGCGCTATCTCGGTACGTTGCAGGGAGAGCGGACAATTCAACTGGACGATGAAGTTGCGGCCGTCGTTGAGCAGACATTCGCTCATGAAGTCAGCGCTCGCGCCGAGCTTCATGCACCTTTGGCCACGGAGACCGGCCGCTTGCGGATTGGTGCGGAAGTGTTGTGGAGCCAGGGCGAATACGGGTTGGAGATTGGCGGCCAGAGCGTCCCAGACATCTCATCAGCCTTCGACGAATTCACCTATCGCGGCATCATCGGTGCTGATATCGGGCCGGTCAGTTTTGAGGTCAGCTACGATAACAATGAAACCTTCGACGTAACTGCCTCCCTGAGATTCCCGCTCTAGCGGCGAGCAGCGGCGGCGAGCAGCGGCGGCAGCGGCGGCAGTGGTGAGAGGCGGGCATTGCAGCTCTCTCATTGTCGCTCGCCGCTCGCCGCTCGCTGCGGCTCGCCGCCGCTCGTCGACGTCGCTAGTCGAGTTCGACCTTTACAGGTGGTGGCATGGGGGGAAGTTCGTCTTCCTCCTCCAGCACGTAGGTCTCTGGGGAAGAGCGCG
This sequence comes from Rhizobiaceae bacterium, assembly GCA_039969995.1. GTDB lineage: Bacteria > Pseudomonadota > Alphaproteobacteria > Rhizobiales > Rhizobiaceae > Pseudahrensia. The sequence continues at coordinate 7,095 of JBDVMU010000012.1, read as the reverse complement.
GATCCAGGGCATAGGATTCCGGCGTGTTGGTACGCGCCAAACCCAGCGTGCGGAAATCGGTCCGCTCTTCCTCGTCGACCTGGCTTCTGCGGAAGGTACGATAGAGCGCGTAGGCTGCAAAAAGCGTATGGGCGATGGTCGTCGTCGTAAACACCCCGGACGGGCCAACCATATCCATCATCAGCGCGGTAAACAGCGGGCCGACCATGGTGCCAAAGCCATAGACCAGCAACAGACCGCTGGAGATTTTCACAAAGTCGGTGGAATCGGCGAAGTCGTTGGCATGGGCAACTGCCAGCGAATAGATCGAATAGATCACGCCGCCATACAAAACGACAGCTGCAAAAAAGAGCGGTGAAAAGGAATTTGTCTGCGACAGAACTGTCATCAGCGACCCGGCACCGACGCCGATAATTCCGGCAATCACCATGACATAGCGTCGGTCGATCATGTCGGAGAGCTTGCCCAGCGGATACTGGAAAATAACGCTGCCCAGCAGAGCCGCCGCAAGTAAGGACGCAATCAGAGCGCTGGACATGCCGACCTGTTGTCCGAAGACCGGGCCGAAATTGGTCCATGCTGCGGAAATGATGCCCGACAGAAACGCGCCTACGGCGGCTGCCGGAGAGTTGCGGAACAATGCTGGTATATCGATGCTGACATTGGTCAGTGGGGCCGGAGATTGGGCTTTGGAAACCGCCGTTGGCACCACGGCGAGTGCGTAGAGGATTGCCCCAACCATGAACAGCGTGTCGCGGGTGGGCTCGGCAATGACCAGCAGATATTGTCCGGCCGCCATCGCAACCATTGTGGTAATCGCATAGATCGAAAACAGGCTGCCGCGCTGTTCGTTGGAAACCCGCTCGTTAAGCCAGCTTTCGGCTACCATATAGCAGCCGGAAAAGCAGAAACCGGCCATGGCGCGCAGCACGATCCACATATTGGCTTCAACGAACATGGCGTTCATCAAGACGGATACGGAAAGCAATGCGGTCAAAGTGCTGAATGTTCGCACATGACCTGCGCGGCGCACCAGATGGGGCACAGCAATACAGCCAATCGTAAAGCCAATGGCCCAGCCGGTACCGATCCAACCCAGCTGGAACGAGGTGAAACCCTCGATCTGACCGCGCACGGGTATCAAAATACCCTGTAGGCCGCCGCCCAGCATGAGAAATACCATGCCCCCCAGAAGGGCAAATAGTGCACCAAGTTGACGCAACATCACGCCGGTCTCCACCTTGAGCCGAAGCTCTTACGCCCGATCAGTTCGGGTTCCTCGAAATCTGTTTTGACGGCGCATTGATTGGCGCCCCAACTTTCACCATTAGTCCTCGCATTGCGGCGGGCATATGGCATGAAGCGACACAAAATGTCTTTTATGTCTTGTCGGCTATGCGCCGTCTGCAGGCGTTGCCAGTTCAGCAAGCTTCGCCTCGATCGCCAAAAGGTCGCGCCAAGCCAGGGCCTTGTGATTGGGAGTGCGGAGCAGATAAGCCGGGTGCAGGCTGGGCATGGCGGGTAATTCCCGATCGCCAATGGTCAGTGTTTGCCACTTGCCCCGCAGGCTCATGATACCGGTTTTGGTTCGCAACATGGTCGCGGCCGACGCTCCCCCCACCAGCACCAATAGGTCGGGCGCGGCCAATTCGACATGCCGTTCGATGAAGGGCATACAAATGTCGCTTTCCGCCGCGGTGGGTGTTCGGTTTCCGGGCGGACGCCAGGGCAGCACATTGGCGATATAGACGCTGGTGCGGTCGAGCCCGATGGCCATCAGCATTTTATCCAGCAGTTGGCCGGAGGGGCCAACGAATGGCAGTCCCTGTTCATCCTCATCGCGCCCCGGTGCCTCACCGATCAACATGATGCGGGATTGCGGATTCCCGTCGGCAAACACGGTGCTGCGGGCGGTGAATTTGAGATTGCAGCCATCAAAGCCCTCAATTGCCGCCTTCAATTCAGCCAGAGTTGTGGCTTCGGCAGCAAGCTTGCGGGCGCGCTCAATCACGCCAGCATCTGGGATGGCCCGTTCCATCTGAGCGGCTGGCGGCGTTGCCGGGCGCGTGGCTGGCGATGGACGTTGAGTAGATTGGGCCGGTTGGCCGGGTTGGTTCGCTGCCGCCGCCGCCGCCGTCGCCGCCGTCGCCGCCGCAGTTGCACCAGGCTTTGCCTTTTTTGACGCTGCCGCAACGGCCCGTTTGGACTGTTCGAACCGGTCGATCGGCGCATCGTCCAATGCAATATCCACCCCGGCATCTGCATACCAAGTGAGAATGTCGCCTAATTCTGCCGCAGTGTGGTTCATCAATGCATCCATATAACGTGCGTTTTCAACCTAAGCCCTCGCGGCGCTCAGGTCACGCATATTGGGGTGGGTGTGCATAACTTCAGCGGAATTTGAGGCGGGTCAGGATCGGATAGTGGTCTGACCCGATGTCCTCCAGCACGATCCGTTGCTGAAAGGAAAGCTCGGGGGAAATCATGATCTGATCAATCGGCAGACTGGGTCCAATCAGGTCCCGGATCACGGAAAATCTTGACCCCCATGTCATCACCATGCCCTCGGCTGGCTTTGTACGCGTCCATCGGGCAGCGCGTTGGACGGCCGCACTCCAGGGAGCAGAGTTGAAGTCGCCGGCCAGCACCAGTGGATGGTCCAATCCCTCGAAATCAGCCTGTAAGGCACGCATTTGTCTGGGTTGTGAGCGGGGAAACGGCCAGCGGGAGTGGAAGCTGGCGAGCGTCAATATCCGTTCGCCTACCTGCACCTTGGCCTGGGCAAAGCCCCGGGTTTCCAGGCAGGTGCTGTCCTGATGTTGGGCAAATGGATAGCGCGACAGGACGGCAACACTGCCGATGCCGCGTCGGTGGCAATGCCATTGATGTGGATAGGCGGCCAGCAATTGGCTGAGAACGGCTTCATTGTTGCGGGTGATTTCCTGCAGCAGCACGAAGTCCGGCTGAACCTGCAGAACAAGCTTTGTGGTGCGTTCCACCTGTTGGTTGTTGAAGCGGATGTTCAACTGCAGCACCGATAGCTCATCCGGTCCAGTTGCACGTTGTGAGTCCGCCATAGGTGCCGCCGTCTGAGCATTGAAGGAATTGAGCGTTGGCAGATAGGGTTGAGTGAGAAACAGCGTCACAGCAATTGTGGCGATGGCAATCAATGTCCAGCGCCAGGCGCCAACAAACAGCAGTAACAGAGCAAGAACCAGCAACGCGGCCGAAAAATGTAGCCGAAAATGCGACGGTGTATCGAATGCTGGATGCAATTCCTGCAGCCAACTCGCGGCAAGCAGTCCAATAATGCCGAATGCTGCGAGCTTGACCAGCAATATGAAAGGATTTCCAGTCACTGAAAGGCAGTCTCGAAAAAGCTGCGCAGCTTCCTGGAATGGAGTTTCTCGGAAGGCATTTCGCGCAGGCTTTCAAGCGCCCGGATGCCAATTTCCAGATGCTGCTTGATCTGTGTGTTGTAAAAATCCGTCGCCATGCCGGGCAGTTTCAACTCACCATGCAAAGGCTTGTCGGACACGCACAGAAGCGTACCGTAAGGTACGCGAAACCGAAAACCATTGGCCGCAATGGTCGCCGATTCCATATCAAGCCCAATTGCCCGACTTTGCGATAATCGCTGCACCGGGCCGGTCTGATCACGCAATTCCCAGTTGCGATTGTCGATAGTGGCAACTGTGCCCGTGCGCATCACCTGTTTTAGATCATAGCCGGAATAGCCGGTAACCGATTCAACAGCTTGTTCAAGCGCCACCTGAACCTCGGCCAGTGGGGGGACCGGAATCCAGATCGGCAGATCGTCGTCCAGCACGTGGTCTTCGCGCACATAGGCATGGGCCAGCACATAGTCGCCCAGCCGCTGACTGTTGCGCAGACCGGCGCAGTGGCCGAGCATCAGCCAGGTATGAGGGCGCAGAACGGCAATATGATCGGTGATGGTTTTGGCATTGGAAGGTCCGATGCCGATATTGACCATGGTAATACCGCATTGGCCGGGGCGTTTGAGGTGATAGGTCGGCATTTGTGGCTGGCGCGATAGCGCTGTGCCAGGCTTCCGTCCGTCGCGGGTTGTGATACAGTTGCCCGGCTCGACAAAGGCGTCATAGCCACTCTGCGGATCTTCCAGAGATTTTTTGGAAAAGGCAATGAATTCATCAATATAGAACTGGTAATTTGTGAACAGAACGTAGTTCTGGAAATGGTCTGGCGAAGTCGCTGTGTAATGAGCCAGACGGTGTAAAGAATAGTCCATGCGCTGAGCGGTAAAGGGGCCAAGCGGCAACGTATCGCTGCCATTCATATCGAACTGGCCGTTGACGATGGAATCGTCGGTCGACGCCAGATCAGGCACGTCAAAGACGTCACGCAAGGGGCGGTCAATCTTGTCTTCGATTGAACCCTCTACATGGGTGCCTTCTCGAAAGGCAAAATGCAGCGGAATGGGCGTGCTGGAAATGGCGATGGTCACCGGCACATTATGATTTTCAATCACCAGTTCGATCTGATGTTGCAGATAGGTGGCAAACAGATCGGGACGTGTGATCGTTGCGGAGTAGTGACCGGGGCCGGGTACATAGCCAAAGGCCAGGCGGGAATCGACCCGCGTATGGGACGAGGTGACCAAGCGAATCTCTGGGTAGAAGGCCCGGTAGCGGGCAGTGACCGGCTCGCCGCGCACTGCGGCATCAAACCGGTTGCGCAGAAATTCTGTCGCTTCTTCGTAAAGCGCCCGCAATTGCGCAACCGCCGCGTGGCTATCGGTAAATTGTTCAGGTTCGGAAATGGGTGGGCACTCGATCGCTAGATCGTCCACCACGTGTAAAATTGGATTTGTTTTCATGTCCGCTTTTAACCCGAATATGTGACATGAACATACTCAAATTCTCGATTTTTCAATTTCGGGGGCGGCGGCGGTTTTTTGAAACAATAGGTTGCTAAAGCGTGACTGAATGGGGAGGAATTGAAACGCTCATATCCTGGCACAGACGGGCATCCAACTGGCAAGCCTTGCGCGCGTCATGGGCTTTCCATTCATTCAACCGCTGTTCGACTGCAAAACCATTGGCCGGCGAATGGGTGGCTTCGATGATGTTGGAGACCAAAATGCCCATCAAAGCGATGGAGGTGGTGACAATGGCAAAACGACGAAACAGCATGGTGGGTATCCGTGAGTGTAGATGCCCCAACAATGCCGAAATCGCCCTGAACCAAAGCTGATTGGCCCGTTCATCCTGTGTTCAGGTTGAGCGCACATCACAGCAAAATCCGCCTATCGCGCGCCAGGCTTTGCTGAGCGAGTCAGTTGTAAAACTGTTTTTTATTAGTGTCTTACAGCTTTATCCAGTTTTGCGTCTTGCAGAAAATCTTGAGCGCGCAGCCCTTCAGCTTCATCGACGACTTGCCGACATTTGCACTGCCTGAATATTGTTTGCCATCGGCCGGATCGGTCACTGTTCCTGAATAGGATTTGCCGGAACCGCTCATGCGTCCGATGCGCTGGCCTGCGTATTTTCCGGTTCTCAGCGTGATGCAGTAAGATCCACCACACGATCCGATGGCAGCGGTATCACCGGACTCGGTTTTCCAATTGCCAACGATCGGCTCGTCTGCCCGGGCAATGCCAGAACTGATCAACACAGCGGCAACAGCCAACGCAGCAGCCCCAGAGCCCAACACCTTCAACGATTCCATGACCCAATTCTCCCTTTGGTCGTTCAATTGGCAAGTGGGCAAATATTCGCCCCCGACTCACATTGACGTTAACGTAAAACTATCTTCGAGACTGGTTCAAAACAAGGAGATTCCCGCTGCATGTAACAAATTAGTGGCGTACAAAATGGCACGGAACAGGAATTTTTTCCTTGCAATTGCGTGCGCTGTTCCTAGCTGTGTGGGTGCATCACGGCCGCATATCGCGGTGATATCGGCATGGATACGCTCTAAAAAGGAGACCACTATGTCTCAACATTCACCCTCAACCGTAACCCGTCGCTCTGTCCTTGCTGGAACGGCTGCAGGCCTGGCCTCAACCGCCTTGTTCCCAATGTTGTCGGGCGCCAATATGGCAGCCAATGCGGCACCTGTTGCCGACATGGCCGGTTCGCACCGCCTATGTGCAGCCCATCATGCGGAGTTGGCTAATCATCTCAAAGGCATACTCAATTCTTCATATGTCGATGAGCGGATGAAGAACAAGGTTCTAACGAACAGCCGTTGTCCTCATTGCGACGTGGCAATTGCACCGGATCAGATGAATCAGGCGAGCTTTGCCGCACTCTAATTTAGGACAAAACAAGGCGGGAGCCGAGGGGCTCCCGCAACAGGTTGTGAGACTGATATTACAGCTATTAGAAGTTCAGCTGAATGCTGAAGCCGGGGCGACGCTTGCGCCAATAGCTGTTTGAATGATGGTGATTGTTGAAGTGGCTGTGGCGGTGACAGCCGTTGTGGTGGCAATGTTGGTGGCGGTGTTTGCGACGAACAACACGCTTACAGCGTGAACGGTGGCCACGGATGCGTTTACAGTGGCGACCATGTACCTTTTGCACGTTGCCGGTTTCTGTGACATCGACTGGAGCAAGACCTCGTGGCATCGCTTCAGCGGATGGAGCGACAAAGGCGAGACCAGCACCAAAGACCGCAGCTGCCATAAGTGTTGTGATTTTCATGACTTTTCCTTTTCCCTACTAGCCTCCCTCGTTTTGGGGAGTTCCGTCTGATCTTATAATGGCGCAGATGAACCCCAGCTGAATGTGCGATTCTGCACATTCGGTGACATTTTGTGAAAAGGCCTGCTCTGCAACAGCGGGGGTGGCAGCATAAATACATGTTCTTGCAGCGGTATTTGAATATTTAAGCCCATAGGAGTGCCCTGTGGTTGGGCGCTCACGTTGGAGCAGGCCCGCAATGCGTCTTTCAGCTTCTGCCTGATTGCCTCGGCTGTTGCGCCGATTCTGGGTGGCGAACCTCCTGATTTTGGTGTCGCCATCAACGATTATTGGAAACTATCGATCTAACAGCCTCCCTGAGATTCCCGCTTTAGCGGCGGGATTTGTTGGCTTTGAAACCACCGCGCTG
>JBDVMU010000011.1:0-44817 GCA_039969995.1 Rhizobiaceae bacterium | reverse complement strand
CACAATAGGTTGCTGACTGGATTGGTAAAGCCAAAGTGTGCAGCCAATTCTTTAACCCAAAGCCCGGTAATCACCAGACCGCAATCAGCCAAGGTTAAATCGCCCGCATGGTCGGGCAATAAGGGCGTCATCTGTTCTAACCTGTTCACCATGGCGGCCCAATTTTGTTGAAGTGTTACTTCATCGCGGTTCGCAGTCGCAATCAGGGGAAACAGCGCCCGTACGCTGGGTTCCCAACGGGTGTCGTGAAACCGGGACAGCTCCCGGATCTTGGCCCGTTTTTGTGCAGAGCCATCCAGCATGTCAGGTATTGGAAATGTCTCGTTGAGATATTCCGCAATGGCCTCGGAATCACCAATCAAAAATCCATCATGATCGAGAGCCGGCAAACTCCCAGCGGGAACCAAAGCTTTGTATTCCTTTGAGCCATATCCTCCGGGTGGGGGCACTTCTGTCCATTCAAGCTGCTTGTGTCGAAGCACAATGCGCAGTTTGGCGCAGTAGAGACTGATTGGAACGGCATAAATGGTGAGCATCATAAAAAAGGGGTGCGCCTTTTCAGGGCACCCCTCCTCACTATCAGCGGGGCTGATTATTCTTTCAAGCGCCACTTTTTGCCGAGTGTGTCAAAGAATCCACGCTCGGTTTTAAGGGCGATCCAAGTGTTCACATAGTTGATCCAAACCTGGTCAGCCTGTGGCAACAGCATGGCGATCGGGGTTGGCGACTTAGGAGCCGATACAGGTACGATCATCATCTGGGGGTATTTTTCCACCAGCTTCAGTGCTTCCACGTTTGATGTGATGTGCGCATCGGCGCGACCGGCCAGGACTTCCTGGAAATCACGGGCAGGGGCTTCAACGATCTGGTGCTTGGCACTTGGGAAATACTGTTTAACCTGTTTTTCCTGAGTTGTGCCGAGAGTTGCAGCAACAGTTACGTCTGAACTGTCGAGATCACCCCAGTCTTTGAATTTATCAGCGCTGGTTTTCAGGATCAGCGGCACGGTTGCCAATGAGAAATAGCTGGTGGAATAACCAGCAGCCTTCGCACGTGCTGGAGATACCGAAGCTGAACCGGTCATGTGATATTTGCCGGATGTGACTCCGCTGACCAGAGTCTTCCAGTCGGCTGGAACAAACTCGATCTCAACACCAAGATCCTTGGCTAGTTCGGTCATCACGTCGATGTCGTAACCAGTGTAGCTGTTGGTGGCGACGTCTTTCATAGTCATTGGGTTCCAGTCACCGGTGGTGCCGACTTTCAGCACGCCGTTGCTTAGGATGTCTTGCAACGCCTGGGCGTTGGCCTGCGCGGAGCCGAGCATCAAGGTCAGCGCCGCGGCGGCGATTTTCAGAAATTTCATAGTAGTTCTCCCTTTACAATGTTGCCGCAGCATTGCGTGAATTGCCCTCAAATGCAACGTGTTGCGTAACCTTGCGGTCCGTGCTCAAACTGCAAGCAAGACGAGGATGCCAATGACCAAAAATGATGCAGATGTATTGATTGAAATCGAAGATGTTTCGAAGTTTTTCGGAACTTTTCAGGCGCTGAAGTCCGTCAATCTGAAAGTTAGCAAAGGCGAGCGTGTGGTGGTCTGCGGGCCGTCTGGTTCAGGCAAGTCGACCCTGATCCGCTGCATTAATCAACTGGAAAAGCACGAAAAAGGTGACATTACCGTCGATAATGTAACCCACGACGGTACGGCCAGATCCTTAAATGCCATCCGCCAGAAGGTCGGCATGGTTTTTCAGCAATTCAATCTGTTTCCGCATTTGTCGGTGCTGGACAATCTCACGCTGGGGCCAATTAGGGCGCGGGGCATGAGTAAGCCGGACGCTGAAAAGCTGGCAATGCAATATCTGGAACGGGTGCGCATTCCTGAGCAGAGTGATAAATTTCCGCGTCAATTGTCTGGTGGACAGCAACAGCGCGTGGCCATTGCCCGTTCCCTTTGCATGGAGCCGCAGATCATGTTGTTCGATGAACCAACTTCTGCGCTGGATCCGGAGATGATCAACGAAGTGCTGGATGTCATGACCGAGCTGGCCTCCTCCGGTATGACGATGATTGTGGTGACCCACGAAATGGGTTTTGCCCGGCGGGTTGCCGATACAATGGTTTTCATGGATCACGGAGAAATTGTTGAAGTGGCGCCACCGGAAAAATTCTTCAAACAGCCAGACAGCGTACGCTGCCAGGATTTTCTGCAGAAGATTCTGCAGCATTAAGGAGAGCATGATGTTGAAAAAATTGTCACCATTGCTGCTTCTTCTGCCGTTGAGCGGTTGCGCGAGCAATTGGGGTTGGTATGTGGTCGATCCCACAACAAATTCGGGCTACAATAATGTCTGGTTCCTACTGACCGGCCTGTATTACACGGTGCTGTTGTCGGTCACTGCAATTGTCATCAGCGTTGTGATTGGCTTGCTGGTGGCGCTGCCTGGGCTTTCGGCCAACAAATATCTGCGTGGTTTCAACCGCGTCTATGTGGAATTTGTCCGCGCCGTACCCATTTTGGTGCTGATTTTGTGGGTCTATTATGGCCTTCCGCAATTGGCTGGCATTGCCATTGGCGTATTCTGGGCTGGAGTGATCGCCTTGGCGCTTTCAGACAGTGCCTTTGAAGCTGAAATCTTTCGAGCCGGTATCCAGTCCATCGATAAAGGCCAGTATGAGGCGAGCCATTCAATATCGCTGAACTACGCTGACACCATGCGGTTCGTTATTTTGCCTCAGGCGATTCGCCGTATCTTGCCGGCTTTGGGAAACCAACTGGTCTATATGCTGAAAATGTCGTCGCTGGTTTCGGTCATCGGCATGCAGGAACTGACCCGCAAGGCCAATGAACTGGTTGTCACCGAGTATCGGCCGCTGGAAATCTACACTGTTCTAGTGCTGGAATATCTGGTGCTGATCCTGATTGTATCGGCTGGCGTGCGTTGGCTGGAACGGCGTATGCAAACCGACGAACGCAACTAGGAATACTCACATGTCTGCCTGGATTGAAATGATTTCCGATGAGGATGCCAGCGAGGAATTGCTGGACGTGCTGCAACTTGCCCGCACACCGCACGGTACGGTTGATAATGTGATGCGTGTGCATTCGCTGCGACCCAATACGATGAAGGGCCATGTGGTGCTCTATCGCGCTGCCCTGCATGACGATGCCAATACGATTCCCATGTGGTTTCAGGAAACAATCTCGTCCTATGTCTCAATCTTGAACGACTGCCCCTATTCGTTGGCCAATCACTGGTCCAATGCCAAACATCTGATTGGCGACGATGCCAGGGCTGATATTGTGGAGCAGGCCCTGCAAGCTCAACGGCCCGAGATTGCATTTAAAGGTGCCGAACTGGCCCTGTTGAAATATACCGAGAAGCTGACATTGAACCCTGGCAAAATGGAGCAGGCCGATGTCCAGGCGCTCAAGGATGCCGGTGTGCCGGACGGCGAAATTCTCGAAGCCAATCAGATCATCGGGTATTTCAACTATGTCAATCGATGCCTTAATGGCCTGGGTGTCACCACGGACGGTGATATTGTTGGATACTACGCATCCGACGATGAGAAGGCCGGGTAGCCAGCGTCATTGCGGGAGTTTGGGCCGTCAAATCAAAATCGGTTCTCGAATTGGGTCGACGGTTTAAGGCACGGTTGAGGCAATAGGGCTGCGATTGGTGCTGGAAATTAGGTCCCTCGTAATAAGGATCGTTGGCGGGACAGCCGGTTAATCTGGAAAAGATAATGCGTCCACGCTTCGAACCTCAACCATCACAATCACTGCTTGTCTATACCTTCTTTGCTTAGCCGCCATCTAAGCAATTCAACTCGATCCTGACCAAAAAACGGTTCTCCCCGAAACTCAAAGGTTGGAACCCCCCAGTGTCCGGCTTTTCGAAGGTTCTCCTGATTGGCTTCGATTTCATCGAGGTGGTCGCCGCAATCAATTGCAGCATCGAGGACCGCCAAATCTAATCCCGCTCTAGCAACAGCAGCACTCAGTTTTTCCGGGTCATTCCAGTTTTTTGTACCTCCAAAGATGAGTCGGGAAACATGAAAGGCGAACGCTGGACCGTGACCTTGGCGTTCAGCTTCAACACCAAGTTTGCTCAGACGAAATATGTAGGGCTGGTCTTTGGATATCTCTAATGTCGTCATATCCTGGACGACCGGATCAGGTTCGGGCCACACGTGGGGCAGGCCCAAAAATTCAGCCCGTCGATGCCAGTCGAGTTGAATATAACGAACCCACTGTTCATTTTGCGGCCGAAAGAACTCGCTCGATCTAACTGCAATTGGCAGAACGACACGAAGGTGGACGGGGATTGTGTAGTCCTTTTCAAGCGCAACGATGTCAGCGGATGCCAGATAGGAATACGGGCTGCGAAATGAGTAGTATACATTGATCCCATCAGTCATTTCTTGCTCCTAGATAGTGAAAACAGACGCTCTTGTGAAACTTAAGCCACCGACCTTATCTGCAACATAGAATGCTGCAAGGAACTTTAATTCATGGCTCAGTTCAGTCGGCCTTGCGCTGTCGTTGCCTGGATAGCCAACCGGGAGGTCAAAAGTGAAAATGTTCCCACTCCTGCTGTTGCTCGACTTTCAACCAACGTTCTTTGTTGACTGACACCGACAATAACGCCTCTGATTGGGCAGCGGGTCAGTCTTTCAGGCCACTGAACGTGTCCTGAAACTCATTGCGGGTCAAATACCCCGGTTAAAATGTCATTCTTCGCGCATGTTCTTGATAACTTTGCACATGAGTTTGATGAACAGCGCCCTCTCGTCGTCACTGAGACAGGCCAGTGCGTCTTGATTCACCTGGTTAGCCGAAAGATAGGCATCATCCCTCACATTCAGCGCTTTTTGCGTCAACCAAATTTGTTGCGCCCTGGCATCGGTCGGATGCTTTGTGCGTTTGACCAGACCGTCGCGTTCCATTCGGATCAGGGTGTTGGCCAAAGTGGCCTGTTCGACGTCAATTTCAGCCAACAATTCGCGCTGCGTTACTCCGTCTCTGCCCCAGAGTGCCAAAAGAACCGGAAACTGGCCTGTGACTATGCCCAATGGCTGAATGTGATGTTGCAACTCCCGGGCAAATAAACGCGCCAGTTGGTTGATTAGATATCCAGCAGAATTTTCCCTAGCAAATCCCATTCTGCAAAATAGCACTTGCATAGCTTGCTATGCAAGTTTAGATAGCAAGCTATATAAATTATCTTGAGGAGTAAAAATGCCTGGATTTAAAGAACTCGACCCAATCGTATCGCTCGCGGATCAACTGCAATCGCAAGAGGGGCCGATCGTGCTGATCAACATATTCACCGTAGACGCTGCCGAAGAGGATGCGTTGTTAAAAGCATGGACCCACGATGCCGATTTCATGAAGTTGCAACCTGGCTACGTCTCGACCCAGTTACACAAAGGAATTGCCGGCAGTTCGACCTTTGTGAACTACGCTGTCTGGCAGAATGTTGAGAGTTTCCGTAACGCCTTCACCAATCCGGAATTTCAACGCCGAATTGCTGATTACCCGCCAAGTGCTGTTGCCCAACCCCACCTATTCAAGAAACTCAGTGTCGCCAACCACTGCGTGGCCTGAAGCAAGGGCACCTTCTGCCCATCGCCTTATCCGGTCATACTAGCAAATTGCAGGAGAAACCATGTCAGCGAAAAGCACCCCAACAAATTACGGAACCGTTGCAGTCACTATCCATTGGCTGTCTGCCCTTTTGATCCTTGTCCTGATCGGATCAGGATTTAGGGCGGCCAACACCATTGAGCCTGATGTGAAGGCCCAAATCCTTAGTTTTCATATTCCGATAGGATTGGCGATTATGATCCTCACTTTGGCACGCATCGCGTGGTGGGTGTTTGCCGATCGCAAGCCCGATCCCGTTGCAGGCATGGCTAAATGGCAAGCTCTCGGCGCCCGCGCTGTCCACCTGCTCTTTTACGTCGTAATCATCGGTATGGCAGCGAGTGGCATTGGGATGCTTGTGCTGTCGGGTGCGGGGCCGATTATCTTTACCGAAGCTGCAGGGACTATGCCCGACTTCCACGACTATCCTCCCCGGACTCCCCATGGCCTCGGTGCCAGGTTCATGGTTTTGTTGTTTTTGTTTCATGCAGGAGCTGCGCTTTACCATCAGTTGATCAAGAAAGACGAATTGCTCTCCCGCATGTGGTTTCAAAAGACTGGGGAAAGCTGAAATCCTTGAGCCGTGTTGGACGCAGTGTCCGCAGGCTCGCTGTTGATCGGCTTTCGACCGACGTTCTTTGTTGAATGACGCCGACAACGACGCCGTTGATTGGGTATCGGGTCAGAGCCTGGAATTACCAGCGCCGGACTGCGAGCCAGTGCGTTATTCCCCGATACTCACTCTATAAACCTTAGTTATAGGACCCTCTGCATCAACCTTTGAGCAATGGGAAATGCTGATTTGCGGGCGCAGGTTGCAAGGGCCCGTAGAAGAGCGGGTGGGCAGAAATGCTCTAATTCCTAATCTCCAAAGGGAAACCCCCAAAAGGAAAAACCTATGACAAATCTAAAGAAATTCTCCGCCATTGCAGCCGTGGCCATTCTCTACCCAACCTACGCTTTGGCCGAACTTGCCGTTGGCGACCTGGTGGGTACGACAGAAGCCGAAATCCGCGTCAGCATGCAAAGCGCTGGCTACATGGTCAAGGAAATCGAGATCGAAACCGATGAACTCGAGGTCGAAGCAACGCTGAATGGCCAGGATTATGAAATTGAAATTTCGCCAACCGATGGCTCTGTCGCGGAAATCGAAGTCGCTGACGCAGACGACGATGAGGACGATGAAAACGACGACGGCGACGACAAAGACGGCGATGACGATGACGACGCCGATGAGTCGGAAACGAATAAGGGCTAGTCACTGCTAACTAGCTCTCAAAGGGCCTCCTGCACCATGTGTCTGCTGTAAGGTGCAGGAGGTTCATTCAGCGTAAACGGGTCAAAATTCTTGCGCATTGGTCCTGTTCGCTTTAGCTGGATGAACTATGTGGAACTTCAATTCAAAAACGGCGCTCTGGGTTCTTGTGTTTCTGCAAGCAATTTGCGCCCTGTTCTTCTTGTATGATGGACTTTGGGATCTGTTTGGGCCGACCAGCCGAAACGAAACCCGCTATTCGGACAGGTTTGAATACTTGATCGCCGGCGTGCTGATCCTGAGTGTGATTTTCACCGGCTTTCAATTGCAAACCATGTTCAACCGGCAGCAACGGATTGAGGATCAATTGATGATTGCATCGGGTGCATTTGCCGAGCTGCTGGAGCGGCATTTTGATGAATGGGTATTGACCCCTTCCGAACGGGACGTTGCTTTGCTGGCCATCAAGGGGTTTTCCATCGCCGAAATGGCGGAGCTTCGTGAGACCCAACAGGGAACCATCAAAACTCAGTGCAACGCTATCTACCGCAAGGCGGGTGTCAGCGGCAGGCCACAATTGCTCAGCCTGTTCATTGAGGAGTTGATGGCTGACGGGCTCCCCAATAAGTAGAGTAAATTTAGAAGACAATTACGGGCAACTAAATCATGAGATTTTCTGGATTATTGATCGTGGCCGCCTTGTTGGCCGCACCATTGCTTTACTTCGTGCCGCTGGCGGGTAAGCACGACGTGCTGGCGGTATTCAGCCAGTATATCGGTGTAACAGCACTCATCGCCATGGCGATCACCCAGATTTTGGCCACCAGATTGGCTTTTGTTGAACTCATATTCGGTGGTTTGGACCGGGTTTATGTGCTGCACAAATGGCTTGGTATCAGCGCGTTGGTCATGGTTTTGCTGCACGATACAATTGACGCTGAGATTGACGGGCTGGGTGCCGAAACCGGGTTGACCGACCTGGCCGAAACGATGGGCGAGATCAGCCTCTATGCCTTTCTCATTTTAGTCCTCATAACCATTGTAACTTTCATTCCTTACAATCTGTGGAAATGGAGCCACAAATTGATGGGCACCTTTTTCGCCCTTTCCGTCTTCCATCTGGCGTTCATCAACAAACCCTTTGCCAATACTGATCTGATCGGTGCGTATGTGCTGATCATCTGCGGCCTTGGCATAGTCGCCTATCTCTACACTCTGTTGCCCCAAAACTTTGGTAGTCGCACCGATGCTTTCACTGTCGACAAAGTGGAGAAGACCGGCGACGCGTTTTCGGTTCAGCTCAGCCCGAACGGCAAGGCTGTAAAACACAAGGCTGGACAATTTGCGTTTATCAACTTTGATGTGCCGCATCTAGCCGAAGTGCACCCTTTCACCATCAGCGCCGCGCCCAACGAGAACAACTCGCTGCGTTTCACCATCAAGCCACTGGGCGACTATACCCGCAAACTGCAGTCTGCCATTTCACCGGGAACAGAAGCCTATATTTCGCCGGCATATGGACATTTTCGCCTGCGCAAGAACAAACGCCCTCAAATCTGGATTGCTGGTGGCATAGGTGTCACGCCATTCCTTGCCTGGCTCGGAGAACTGACCCCTGATCATGCCCAAGTTGACTTCTTCTATTGCATTCGTGGCCGAGACAGCGCTCCGCATCTTGCCGAGATCGAGGCGAGAGCTGCGCAGTTGGACAACCTCAACCTGCACATCATAGACAGCTCTCAAACAGGCCGTTTGACTGCATCCGCCATCGTAGAGAAGTCTGGAGCCGATATGAAAAAGGCCAGTGCTTTCTTCTGCGGTCCGGAGGTCATGCGCAATGGGTTGATCCGTGATTTGCAATCCCATGGTCTGCGGAAGTCGCAATTTCACTTCGAGGAGTTCGAGATTCGTTCCGGCATCGGCATTCGCAAATTGCTGGCCTATTTCTTCAGAAAGACCGGTATTTCAAAGCGTTTTGCCAGCGCGCTGGAGAGTGTTGCCTGACAGCAATAAAGCATCGCTCGTCAGTCAGACACTGCTCGCGACGACTTTCCTTTTTGCGCCTCTGCCTTACCATGGGCATCAGGACGCAATGAAGGAAGCCGCACGTGGACGCACATTCACAACCGAACATTGTATTGATTTTTACGGATAATCAGCAGGCGTCCACGCTTGGCTGTTATGGCAATTCGGAGATCCATACACCGCACCTTGATGCTTTGGCGGGCGAAAGCATGGTGTTTGACAATGCCTTTTGCCCCAACGCGTTCTGCTCGCCTTGCCGTGCCTCACTGCTGACCGGTCAAATGCCTTCTCAGCATGGCATTCATAGTTGGCTCGATGACCGTCGCGCCGGAGAATGGCCCGGTGGTTGGCACGCCCTGAGCGGCCAAAAGACCCTGCCCGAACAGCTCAGTTCGAAGGGGTATACTACGGCGTTGATAGGCAAATATCATCTTGGACAGCCTACCACTCCGATGCCCGGGTTCGATCATTGGGTCACCATGGAAGATGGTCACGTACGCAGTTTTTACCGCAACCAGATCACTGAAAACGGTAACAGCTACTTTCACGAAGGCCATTCGGCCGACTTTTTCACCGAAAAAGCTCTGGACTTTATTCAGGCACAGGAAGGCAGTGGCCGCCCGTTCTTTCTCTATCTGCCGTACCCGGCACCCTATGGCCATTGGCCCGCGACTAAGGAAACAGACCGGTGTCGCCATTCAGCCCGCTATGATGATTGTCCGATCAACTCCATCCCGCGCCGAGGATTGAGCAAGGCTGCGGTTGATGGCTTTTTGATGCGCAACAAACATTCCAGCGCAGGTCTCGACTTTTCAATGTTGATGCGTGCACCAAATGATCTTGGCACATTGCGAAACTATTATGCTCAAATCTCGATGGTTGATGAAGGGGTAGGACGAGTTGTTGCCGAGTTGGATCGACTTGGTATGGGCGATGATACGCTGGTGATCTTTACCGCGGATCATGGCCTGTCCATGGGACATCATGGCTTCTGGGGACATGGTGCGGCGACGATGCCGTCAAACATGCATCACGCTGCTCACTCCGTTCCCCTGATTGTTCGCCACCGAAAAAGTATAGAACCTGGCGTTCGCTCCAACGCGATGGTCTCCAATATGGATCTTTATGCCACTGTTCTGGAGTTCACTGGAGGCGGAACTTCGACGGTTGAGGACAGTCCGCTACCTAGTCGTTCCCTTGCTCCAATTCTCAAAGGTAACGCAGCGTGCCATGATGAGGATGCGATTTATTCAGAGCAAGAGGAAACCCGCACCATACGCACAAGCAAATGGACCTATTTCAAGCGTTTTGCGGGCGATGGTGTCGAGCCATTTGGCGATGAACTTTATGACGTTGAGGCCGACCCCGAGGAGTCAATCAACTTAATTGATAAACCCGAATTCGCGGCAGTTCAGGCTGATCTGGACACAAGATTGCAGGCCCATTTTGAAGTCTACTCAAGACCAGAGGCTGATCTGTGGTCAGCCGGCAGGCCTGTTCAGAACTCCGCCCGGGTGGAATTGTGGAGACAGGCCTGGGGCGAGGACTGGGCCCCGGTCTTCAACCTTGAAGGGCTCTAGGAAAGCCCCAGCAGTTTGAGATTGGTTTCGCGGTCGGTTTCACCACCGGCAAAGTCATCGAATGCTTTCTCCGTCACCCGGATGATGTGGTCGCTGATGAACGGTGCGCCTTCGGCTGCGCCGTCTTCAGGATGTTTCAGGCAACACTCCCACTCAATGACTGCCCAGCGGTCATAATTATATTGAGCAAGCTTGGAGAAAATGCCGGAGAAATCCACCTGTCCGTCGCCGAGAGAGCGGAACCGTCCGGCCCGCTCTGTCCAGTTGGCGTAACCAGAATAGACACCTTGACGACCAGTGGGATTAAACTCGGCATCTTTCACGTGATAGGCCGAGATGCGTTCGTGATAGATATCGATGAAGGCCAGATAGTCCAGCTGTTGCAGCACGAAATGCGATGGATCGTAGTTGATGCAGCACCGTTTGTGACCGTCCAGCTTTTCCAGGAACATCTCAAACGTGGTGCCGTCGAATACATCCTCGCCCGGGTGAATTTCAAAGCCAACGTCGGTGCCGGCATCATCAAATGCATCCAGTATAGGCCTCCAGCGGCGTGCCAGTTCGGTAAATGCCTCGTCGATCAACCCCTCTGGCCGCTGTGGCCAAGGGTAGAGGAACGGGAAGGCCAATGCACCGGGGAAAGAGACATGGCCCTCTAGCCCGAAGTTTTTCGACGCCTGCGCGGCCCACATCATTTGTTGCACCGCCCATTCCTGGCGGGCCTGCGGCTTGCCCTTCACGTGGTCGGGGGCAAAGGCATCAAAAGCCAGATCATAAGCTGGGTGCACTGCCACCAACTGACCCTGCAGATGCGACGACAATTCTGTAATTACGACACCAGCATCGGCGCAGATGCCCTGAATTTCATCGCAATAGGCTTGTGATGTTGCGGCCTTTTCCAGATCAAACAGACGGCTATCCCAAGTCGGAATCTGGACACCCTTGTAGCCCAGCGATGCGGCCCATTTGGTGATGGCGGGCAGGGAATTAAACGGCGCCTCGTCACCTGCAAACTGTGCGAGAAAAATCCCGGGTCCCTTGATCGTCGATGCCATATTGCTTCCCTATGATTGTCATTGCCTGCGGCTGAGTTGGATCCGCGATCCTGGTGCCCACTAATGGGCGCAAATCCGAGGCGACGCAAGTTGCCAGCCCTCTTACCTTAAGATTTGAAACACTATCCCCGATTGATCTGCATCAAGGAGGATTTTTCCGCTGCGGGCAAATTGAACGAGTACGCACAAAGCATCCCTTTCTTTCTTTGGAAACTACCATGTTTGATCCCCATGCGGTTCTGGCTCGCTACCAAAAACCCGTTCCCCGTTATACCAGCTACCCAACAGCTCCCCAGTTTAAGGGCAATGTGGGCAGCGATGTTTTCGCAAGGGGGCTGAGCCAATTAGACTCTGAGCAATCGGTTTCTGCCTATTTGCACATTCCGTTTTGCGATCGCCTTTGTTGGTTCTGTGGTTGTCACACCAAGCACACGCTCAAATACGCGCCCATTGCCCGTTATATGCAGTCGCTGAGTGCAGAAGTACATCTGCTTAAAAAACACCTTTCGTTTCGACCTCATCTGGGCCAGTTGCATCTCGGCGGAGGGTCACCAAGTTTGTTGAAGCGCGATGAATTGCAGATGCTTCGAGAGGTGCTCGACTCGGCTTTTTGCATCGACGAAAAAACAGAAATCAGTATCGAGATCGATCCCAGTGATGTGGACGCCCAGTCGATTGATGGGCTTGTTGAATTTGGCCTTACCCGGGCCAGCGTTGGTGTTCAGGACTTTCATCCGCAGGTGCAGCAGGCAATCAACCGTCCTCAAAGTTTTGAGGTAACGTGCGATGTAATTGCCGGTCTGCGGCAAGCCGGTGTCCGCTCCGTCAATATCGATGCGCTCTACGGGCTTCCACTGCAAAGCCAATCCCGCCTGTTGAAGACAATTGATCAATGTATAGCGCTGAAACCGGACCGAATGGCCCTGTTCGGTTATGCTCATGTTCCGTGGTTGAAGAAACATCAAAACATGATCAAGCTGCAGGATTTGCCCGGAACCAATCAGCGCTACGATGATGCTCAGGCAGCTGCAGAAAGCCTGGTGGATGCTGGATTCCAGCCCATTGGCATCGATCATTTCGCCAAGCCTGATGATACACTCGCCCTCGCTGCCAATGCGGGACGGCTGCAGCGCAACTTTCAGGGATATACAACCGACAGCCATCAGACCCTCCTGGGCTTCGGCGCGTCATCAATCGGGCGCTTTTCCGATGGCTATGTTCAAAACACCGTGCCCACCCATTTGTACCAACAGCAGATCGCCCATGGCATATTGCCAAAAAACAAGGGTCTGGCTCTGACAATTGAAGATCGATTGCGCGGACACATTATCGAACGCCTGATGTGCGACTTTGAAATCAATTTTGCGCATCAGACCCAGTTTCCTCAACAACTGGTCACGATCTGTTTGCGCCAAGCTCATGACGCCGTTGCTAACGATCCATTTGGCCTGTGCGAGATGGATGGTGACAGGCTGATCATTCGGTCTCATGCGCGCGCATTCGTCCGCATCGTTGCTGCGCAATTCGACGCTTATTACGCGCCGGAACAATTCAGTTATTCAAAAGCCGTCTAATCCTGAAAAGGTCTAGCCCAAGATCACTGGAAAATTGATCGGCCCGCGAAAGCCAAATCCGCTCCAGTTCACCCTGTTGGGATCAACCAGCCGGATATTGGGAAAGCGCTCGAAAATCATTGGCAAAATGACATCTGCCAATGCACGGCGGGCAACGTGGGTGCCCTGACAGAAATGCGGGCCATTGCCGAAAGCCTGGTGAGATTGCGCCGGACGATATGCATTGTAGCTCTCACCGTCCTCGAACAATTCCTCATCGCGGCAGGCTGAAGCCTGAACGGTCATCACCGTATCACCCTTGGGGATATGCATGCCGCGAATTTCCGTGTCTTCCATCACCAGCCGGGACGACACCTGGATCGGCGCAACCCAGCGCACGCCTTCTTCAAAAGCCTGTTTCCAGTCCTCATTGCGCCTCACCTCTGCCAACTGATCAGGATTCGTCAACAGGCCGTAAAGGATCGTGCAAAGCGCATCGCGGGGCTCGTTGATGCCGCCACCGATTGCGATCTTGATGTTGGAATAAATCTGACTGCGTTCAATTGGATCATCCGCATTGACCATCACAGACAAGGCGGAAGGATTGGGATCGGCTCGATGTTTTTCAACCAATCGGTCGAACAGCGCATCCATTTCATCATTGGCCTTGTCTGAGTTGACAAAAGGACCGTCTGCCCAGCCGAAATTGCCCGCACCATCAATCAGGTGCTGGCTCCAGCGCTGCATTTCTTCATCGCTGGCTTCTTCCGTGCCCAACAGAACGGCAAGTCCCCGGGCGGCAAAAGGTGCCGACAGGGCTGCGAAAAGGTCAATTTCTTCGCCCACCGGCAAACGATCAAGATAGGCCTCAGCAATTTTCCGATAGGCTGGAATCCAGTGTTCCTGAATGACCTTTGCGCCAAATGTCGGTGCCATAGCCATACGTTCGCGGCGATGGGCTTCACCATCCTTGCGCATCAGCGTATGGGCGCGAAATGCGCGCTTCATCGGCGTATTTGGGTCATTTGAACTGAACAGCTCAGCATTTTCTTTTACGTAACGCGTGTCGGCCGCCTTGGTCAGCATAGTTCGCCCAATGGACTTTACCCGCAACACCGGCGCCTGTTCCCGCAAGCGCCGGTATATTGGATAGGGATCGTTCACCAAATCGGCAATGCTGATCTTCTCATCCAATGGAGGTAGCTTTGTGGTCATTGTCCAGCGCCCTTTCATAGACCCGTTGGCATAAACCTATTCGGCGGTCAGGCGGGCCGTCAATAACCATCAACAATCGATGCTGAGACCAGTCAGGTTTGATGATGATGGCAATTGACATCATGGCCCGCAGGTTCCAGCTTCGGTGCCTGTGGAGGAGTCGCTGATGCACGACAAAGAATTTGAGCTTTTGCCGCAATTGCAAGAGCATCCAAGGGTCGATCTGGGCCTCACGCGAACAAACATCGATTCTCTCGATCGATTGGGCGGTGAGCTCGGCATAAAGCTGACCACTAAACGTGACGACACGCTCAATCTGGCGCTGGGCGGCAACAAAGTGCGTCAATTGGAGTATTATCTGGGTCCGGCGCAGGAAATGGGTGCCGATACGGTGTTGATTACCGGAGCTGTGCAATCCAACTTTGTGCGTTTATGTGCTGCTGCGACGCGCAAAATGGGCTGGCATCCTGTGGTGCAACTGGAAGACCGTGTGCCTAATTCCGACCCCGCCTACAACAATTCGGGTAATGTGTTGATTGACCGGATGCTGGGAGCGGACATCCACTATTTCCCGGAAGGTGAAAACGAGGCCGCTGCCGACGCCAATCTCGACTCAATCGCTGCTGAATTGGCTCAGAAGGGACGAAATCCATACGTCATTCATCTCGGTACGGACCATCCGCCGCTCGGCGGTCTTGGCTATGCCCTGTGTGCGGTCGAAACATTCGTACAGCTGCAGGAAGCTGGTCAACAGGTTGATCATGTCGTCATTCCATCGGGCAGCAGTCTGACCCATGCTGGCTTTTTGGCTGGTGCACGTGCCATTGGCCGGGATGTGCCAGTGCACGGTATTTGTGTGCGCCGCGATGTGGGGCAACAGCACCCCCGGGTGTTGAAGCGGGCTCAGGAAGTGATGTCCATGTTGGGCAATCGTGCTGACATTACATCGCGGGATGTGTTGGTAGATGATGAAGTCTTTCCACCTGGCTATGGCCAGTTGAATGACGCTGTCATGGAAGCAATCAATTTGAGTGCGCGGCAGGAGGCTCTGTTGCTCGATCCGGTCTATACCGGGCGTGGCATGGCCGGACTGATTTCCCTGGTGCGACGCGGTATTATTGAGCAGGGCCAGTCCGTGCTGTTTGTCCACACCGGTGGATTGCCCGCTTTGTTTGCCTATGAATCCGAATTGAAGGACTATGCTGGTTGGTAGGTCACCGACAAACGTCCACGGTCAACAAGGATCAGTTTCTGGGCTTGCGATAGTCGCTATGGCAGGCGCTGCAGGTCTTGGCCAGTTTGCCAAAGGCAGCCCGCACCTCCTGTTGGCCTCCTGATTGGGCTGCCAGCTTCAATTGGGCAGCATCATTATCAAGTCGGTCTGCAAGAGCCATGAACTCTTCCAGATTTTGCCAGACAGCGGGCAAAGTCTCAGTGCCTTTGCCCTCGCGACTGGTCTTGGTATCGGGGAACAATAGCTTCATTTCCTGCGCATGGCCGCGCACAATGTCGGCTGATTTGGCGACTTTGGCTGGTGTGTAAGCTGTCACACCCTTGAACATATCGGCGACGACACCAAGTGCCTTGCCCATGGCCATCATGCCATCCATGCGCTGTTTGACGATTCCGGTTGCTCCGCCATGGGCAATGGCTGTGCCGACCGTAATTGCCGCGGCAGCAAAGGCGAGAATAAGGGTGCGGGATTTCATCTGGTTTCCTTGGTTATCTGGACGGTGCAAGCGCATGTTTGGATCAAATTTGCCTAGTGTCAGTCCTGACCTTCAAGTTTAACGGTCCTCAATCTGAGGGCATTGGTGATGACTGAGACAGAGGACAGGCTCATCGCCGCGGCTGCCAGCATTGGTGATAGCAGCCAGCCAACAAACGGATAGAGTATTCCTGCTGCGATGGGCACACCGGCGGCGTTATAAACAAAAGCGAAAAACAGGTTTTGCCTGATATTGGAAATGGTCGCCGTGGACAATGTACGCGCGCGGGCAATGCCGGTGAGGTCGCCTTTCAGCAGGGTGATTCCAGCGCTTTCCATAGCAACATCCGCACCAGTCCCCATGGCGATACCAACATCAGCGGCCGCAAGGGCCGGTGCGTCATTGATCCCGTCGCCAGCCATTGCAACTTTGCGACCCTGGCCGTGCAAGGTGTCGATGAGTTGTTTCTTATCCTGCGGCAGAATATCGGCGTGAACCTCATCGATACCCAATCGAGATGCAATGGCTTTGGCTGTAATCTGATTGTCACCCGTGGCCATGATAATTTTGAAGCCTTGTTTGTGAAGCGCGGAAATCGCCTTTTCGGTGGTGGGTTTGATGGGATCCATAACCGCGACCAGTCCGGCCAGTTCCCGATCTATGGCGACGAACATGGCTGTTTTCCCAGCTGCCCGCAGCCTGTTTGTCTGCTCCGACATTTGGCCGACAACCAGGCCAATTTCTTCCATCATAGCTTGATTGCCCAAAACGACCTGCTTGGCCCCCACTTCACCCGAAACTCCCTTGCCGGTGGTCGCTGCAAAACCACTTACTTTTTGGAATGGCAATTGCCTTTCTTCGGCGGCCTCTACGATGGCTTCGGCAAGTGGATGCTCTGATCCCCTTTCGAGTGCAGCAGCAGCGGCAAGAATGCTGTCTTCATCAAAACCGGGCAGGGATAAAATGTCGCTCAGTTGTGGTTTGCCCATGGTGAGAGTGCCAGTTTTGTCGACCACCAATGTGTCGACATCGGCAAAGCGTTCCAGAGCTTCGGCATCGCGAATGAGAATACCAGCCTGTGCACCACGACCTGTGGCTGTCATGATCGACATCGGCGTAGCAAGGCCTAATGCACAGGGGCAGGCAATTATCAGCACCGACACCGCAGCCACCAGTGCATAGGCCAAGGGTGGTTGTGGTCCTAAAATTGCCCAAGCGACAAAGCTGACAATGGCCGCCAATACGACTGTTGGAACGAAATAGCTGGCAACCTTGTCGGCCATGCCTTGGATCGGGGCGCGGGAGCGCTGGGCGGAGGCAACCATATCAACGATCTGTGCCAGCATCGTATCGCTGCCGACCCGTTGTGCCCGCATGACGAACGATCCGTTGCCGTTCAATGTGCCCCCGGTGACGGCTTCTCCAGCATTCTTTTCAACTGCGAGAGGCTCGCCGCTTAACATGCTTTCATCGACCGACGAATGCCCTTCCGTGACAACACCGTCCACCGGCACACTTTCGCCCGGGCGGACGCGTACGTGATCGCCTTTCAGAATATTTTCTATTGGCACGTCTCGTTCGCTGCCATCCGGGTTGATGCGACGCGCCAGCTTCGGAGCAAGGTCGAGAAGTCCTCGAATGGCTGTGCCAGTCCGCTCCCTGGCTTTCAGTTCGAGCACCTGGCCGAGAAAAACCAGTGCAATGATGACTGCTGCTGCTTCAAAATAGACCGGAACAGTGCCGTCTGCGTGCTGGAAGTTTGGTGGGAAAACGCCCGGCAGCAAAGTGGCGACCAGGCTGTAACCAAAGGCCGCGCTGACGCCCAACATAATCAATGTCCACATATTGGGACTGTTATTGACGATTGAGCCCCAGCCACGTTTGAAAAACGGCCAGGCAGCCCATAAAACAACGGGAGCAGCAAGGATCAGTTCCAGCAGGATTGCATTGCGCTCGCCCATGGGCTGGCGCAGATCGAAGCCGACCATCGGGCCCATGGTGAGAATCAGCAGCGGAATGCTGCAAATTGCAGACACCCAGAAACGGCGGGTGAAATCGATCAATTCCGGGTTGGGCTCGTCTGTTGGAACGCCCATCGGTTCCAGCGCCATGCCACACAGCGGGCAGTCGGCCATATGGTCCTCGATGATTTCAGGATGCATGGGGCAGGTGTATTGGCTGACTTTGCTGGCCGTGCTGGATTGCGAGGCTAGTTTTTTATGGCTGCCGGACAGGTAAAAATATGGGTCGGCCTGAAATTTATCTTGGCATCCCGTGGCGCAGAAATGATAGATTTTGCCGTCATGATCAACGCACGGTTTTCCCGCTGTTGGATCGACCTTCATTCCGCAGACCGGGTCGGTTTCCATTTCTGTAGCTAATTCTGCAGAAGCCTGGGTGCTCATTTGCCGCCTTCCAATTGCCGCTATGGAGGGTAGATGGGGCTTCCAGTAAGGGGAAGGTCAAGGGGGGAAATTCAAGACGGTGATTTTTGGCGTGACTCGAGGTGCCACCGATCCTGTGTTATGAAACTGCATGGTTTGGGTGGCGCGTATTTTCCTTGGCTTCCAAATGATAGTGGCCATGGCCGCTATCGGGGCGATTGTGCTGTTCTTCGGCGTGATAGGGATTGGTAATCTGCTTGGCGCCAGCAATATGGAGGGCGGGCTGGCCATGGGGGCAGCAGGCCTGATGCCAATTGGTGGAGTGGTCGGTGCTGGACTGGGCATTTGGCTGGCATGGAAGGTAATGAAACGCCTTTCCAAAGGGGCCACGATGGTCGCCGGTTTTGGTCTGGCGACTTTGATTGCCGCTGCAATAGCAGGTTGGTTCGTTTATGAAGAACTCTCTGATGGAAATCCGTACTTGGCTACACAGGAGCCAACCGTTCATATCGAATGGCGTTTGCCGGAGAAGGTACGGCACGAGCAAGTGGACCGACTATTTCGTTTCACCATGAGATCCTCCTACAAGAACTGGATTTTGTCTGACAGTTGGGACTTGCCGCGGGTGCGGGATGAGAACGGTATTAGCATCTTGCGCATGACAGCGAGAATTCGCTGGCGGGTGACTGGCCGGACGTTCCAACTTTGGCGTGCGCCCAATCATGACGACCGCATTACCGTCGATATTGGCCTGCCCAAAGACCCTAACAATCAATCGGAATATGGCCCCTGGCAGCAGGTTGCCGACCATCCCGGCCATGCCTTCCGAACCCGGGTACACAAACTGCAGGAATAAGCTTGGAACGGCATTCGCCTAGGCGAATATCTTGCCGTCCATCAGCTTGTTTGCTGTACGCAATATGGCTGCACTGGTCACCTCGCCATTGGTCATTTCCGCGACGATGGTTGTTTCACCAATGGGATGTTCGATCGGCATGATCTTGCTGTCACCGTCTGGGATTTCGGCCACTTGATTCGCCGGAGCACCATTCAACAGACAGGCTGTGGCAACACTGACGGCTCCCAATACGCCGATGCTGGCGTGACAGCGGTGGGGAATGAAAGTTCGGGTCGAAACTGCACCGCCGTTTTTTGGTTGGCTCACCATGGTCATTTTTGGCACGGTCTTGTCGGTAACATCGCCAAGATTCATCAGTGGACCACATTGCAGTCGAATGGCCTCCAGCCTGCTGCGCAATTCAGCGTTGGCTTCAAGTTCTTCCCGGCTTTCCTCGCCGCTGATACCCATCTCACTGGCCAGCATGACCACACAGGGCATGCCATTATCGATCATCGTCAGTTCGACACCATCAATGACATCTGTTGCATTTCCTGTGGGCAACAAAGCGCCGCAGCTCGACCCTGCTGTGTCCTTAAATTCGAGTGGCACGGGTGCGGATGTTCCGGGCACCCCGTCAATGCGAGCTTGTCCGGAATAGCTTACAACACCATCACCGTCGGGAGTTTGTATTGTCGCAATGGCGATCTGGCCGGTGTTTTCCATATAGATCGAAACGCGGGTTTCGCCCTCATCAGCGGTCACCAGCCCACGCTCAATGGCGAAGGGACCCACGCCGGCGAGCATGTTGCCGCAATTTTGCGCGTCTGAAACAACTGGTTTGTCGACGGCCACTTGCAGAAACAGATAATCGACATCTACCCCCGGTCGTTCTGATTGGTGGACGACAGCAATCTTCGATGTCAGCGGATCGGCTCCGCCCATACCGTCAATCTGTCGATCATCGGGGGACCCCATAATCGACAAAAGGAACTCGGCGCGCTCCTGCTCGTCGACGGGCAGATCATTTTTCAGAAAAAAGCCGCCCTTGGATGTGCCACCGCGCATCCACATGCAGGGCACACCGGCGCTATCAGACATATTTCAGGCCTTTTTCGGCCAGACGCTCACGCATCTTGTACATGTCGAGCCCAAGTTCTCCCGCAGCGAGCCGCAGGCGTTTTTCTTCTTCGTTAGCAAGACGGGCGCGGGTTGCTTCCAATACAGTTGCCGCCTCCTCACGCTTGACCACGCAAACACCATCGTCATCGGCCAAAACGATGTCGCCTGGATTGACCGCAGCACCGGCACAAACGACGGGCACATTCACAGAGCCAAGTGTTTCTTTCACGGTTCCTTGTGATCCGATGCAGCGTGACCAGACTGGCATTTCCATCTCTTCCAGGTCTTTGGTGTCGCGCACCCCGCCGTCGATGATCAAACCCAGCCCGCCGCGCGCCTTCAGCGACGTGGCGATCAGGTCGCCGAAATAGCCCGCATCGCTGGGGCTGGTCACGGCTAGCACCAGGACATCGCCCGGTTGTACCTGCTCGATGGCCACATGCAGCATCCAGTTGTCGCAGGGCGGGGCAAGAATGGTGACCGCCGGGCCAGAAATTGAAGCACCTTTGTAGATTGGCCGCATATAGCTGGCCAACAGGCCCTTGCGACCCTGCGCCTCGTGAACGGTGGCAACACCCGCCTCACCTAGTTCCTTGGCAATGCCGAGATCGGCGCGTTCGATATTTTGTACGACAACATGTTCCATGAAGACGCTCCCTAAAGTTCATCAACACAAGTGGGGTAAATCGCCTGAAAGCCTTCGGCATATTGGGCGGCCCGGCCGCCTGCCTGACCACCAGAATTGCGGCGGAAGTGGTTGGCTCGGTTTTGCGCTACATTGGTGTAGTAGTCCCATAGATGGTGCTGACCCTCCATACATTCGATTGCCGCCCGCTTCTTGTCCCAGACATCGGTAATGTCGAGAAAGACGTTTGGAATCCAGCCCATCTGCTCGGTTTGATGCGGTTCAAACAGGTAAAGCTGGGGAGCTCCCAGAACCTTTTCACCGGGATTGTGACCCCAGGCCTGTGCGATCATGCGCACTTCCATGGCAATCTCGGTCGTGTACATGTGGTCAGTATTATAGGGGTCGTATTTCGAATGACTCATCATGAAGTTCGGCTGAACTTTGCGAATGATATCGACGAGTTTGAACTTGGCGTCGTTGTCCAGATTGAGCGGGTAGTCGCCAAGGTCGAGGAACTGAATGTCGTGCACATCCAGCGCATTGGCAGCATTTTCCGCTTCGCGACGACGTTCGGTCTTGACCTTGTCCAGCGTCATGCCTTCCTGCTTCCACAATTTGGCACTTTCGCCCCGCTCACCAAACGATAAACAAGCCACCGTTACCTCATAGCCAAGCTTTTGATGCAGCGCGATGGCTCCACCGCAGCGCCAAACAAAATCGGCGGCATGGGCGCTGATGATCAGAGCGGTTTTTTGGTCAGACATGAAACGGGCTCAATATTAGATTTACGAACCCAAGAATTATTCTTGCAATTGGGGCAAATTGCCATTTCAAATGCCGACCGGTACCATAAATAAATGTTTGGACCGGTTTCCTACGGGGTGACCCAATTCAAAGAACGCTACCCAATCTAAGGCATTTGAAAGCCTTCTCGATTGTCGCACGCGCTGGCAGTATATCTGCAGCTGCGCCGATGATCCATTTGTCGCAGCCGGCGATCACCCAGGCGCTGTCCAAGCTTGAGTCAGCCCTCGGCGTTAAACTGTTGATGCGTGACCGCTCAGGCGTGGCGACGACAGAACCCGGCGAACTCTTCCTGAAACGTGTGGAGAGGGCACTGTTATTGTTGCAGACGGGCTGCGAGCGCGCCAGCCAGGAAGGTGGTGGTCGCGGTTCGAAATCGGACGGTTCTTTCGACCACATGCTGACCATTCAGCAATTGTCGGCGCTGATCGCCATTTCAGACACTGGCAATTTTTCCATGGCCGCTCGCGCCATGGGGCTGTCACAACCTTCAGTCCACCGCCTCGCCCGTGATTTGGAGCGGTCTGCGCAGATCAGCTTGTTCCAGCGTCATGCCAAGGGCATTGCTCTTACGCCTGCAGCAGAGGTGCTCGGTCAGTTTTCACAACTGGCTTTTGCTGAAATTGAACAGGGTTTTCAAGAACTCGATGAAGGCATGGGGCGTGGTGCCGGTCGCCTGACCATCGGCACGCTGCCTCTGGTGCGAACAACCATCCTGCCGCGGGCCATCAACGCATTTACCCGCGAAAGCCCGGATACGCATATCAGCGTGGTCGACGGTCCTTATGACGATTTGCTGTATGCGCTGCGCCATGGCCGTGTCGACTTCATACTTGGCGCCCTACGTGATGATCTCCCGGTCAATGACGTGGAACAGGAACGGCTGTTCTCTGACCGTTTGGGCGTATTTGCCCGCAAGGGCCATCCATTGACGGGCCGCGAAACTGTTTCAAAAGCCGAATTGGCTGAGTATCCTTGGATCATTCCGCGTCCGGGAACGCCGACCCGTCAGCACTTTGACATGTTCTTTGGTGTTGGTGAGGATGGTGATGATGACGGTGGTGGCGGGCCAACGCGCGTTTTGGAAGCTAGTTCGCTGATCCTCATCAGGGGATTGCTGGCGAACAGTGACAGACTGGCAATGATCTCGCGAAATCAGATATTGCAGGAGCAGGCCAGTGACCTGGTGGAGCCTCTGGCTGTAGAATTAGACGATGAGCCTCGCGATATCGGCATCACCAAACGCTTGGAATGGTATCCAACCGCCGAACAACAGCGGTTTCTCGACACGATCGAGCAGGTCGTTGCTGAAACTGATAATTTGAGTTGAAACGCGATAAACGGATCGCCGCTGAAATGGGGAAGTGATATGGCGGACAGGATTTTGCGTGGGCGGGTGCTGAGCTTTAAGTCACGCCCCAATTCCATCGATGATCATGAAAGCTATTTCTATTTCGAAGATGGTGCTGTGCTCATTCGCGGTGAAGACATTGCCGCGTTTGGCGAATATTCCGATCTGTCAGCAAAGGCCAGAAGTGTTGAGGTCATCGATCATCGACCACATCTTATTTTGCCCGGTCTGATCGACACCCACAATCACTTGCCGCAGATGCAGGTAATCGGTTCCTATGGGGCGCAACTTCTGGACTGGCTGAACACTTATACGTTTCCAGCCGAGGCAAGCTTTGCTGACGAAACCCACGCCAAACGCATCTCCGCCGCTTATTTTGACGAGATGTTGCGCAATGGCACAACCTCCACGGTGGCCTATTGCTCAGTGCACAAACATTCTGCAGATGCTTATTTCGCAGAGGCCGAACGCCGCAATATGTGCGTGGTCGGTGGCAAGGTGATGATGGATCGAAATGCGATTCAAGCGGTCCATGATACGGCCCAATCCGGTTACGACGATACCAAGGCATTGATTGCTCAATGGCACCGTCGGGGCAGGGGACACTACGCCATAACGCCGCGTTTTGCGATCACCTCTTCGCCGGAGCAATTGGCGGCATCGCAGGCTTTGGTTGCTGAATTCCCCGATTGCTACGTGCAAACGCACATATCGGAGAACCGCAAGGAAATTGAATTTACCTTGGAACTTTATCCTGAGGACCAGGATTATCTTGCCATTTATGAACGCTATGGTCTGCTGGGAAACAAAAGCCTGTTTGGCCATAGCATCTACCTGTCCGATCGGGAGCGTCAGGCAATGGCAGAATCCGGTTCGATAGCGGTCTTTTGTCCAACCTCCAATCTGTTCATTGGCAGTGGTCTTTTCGATGAGGCCGCAACGCGCTCGGCCGGAGTGCGGATTGCTGTTGCAACTGATATTGGTGGCGGCACATCCTGCTCGATGCTGCGCACCATGGATGAAGCCTACAAAGTTCTGCAACTACAGAACCAGAACCTCAATCCGCTGGCATCGTTCTATATGATGACCCTTGGCAATGCAGAAGCCATCTCCCTTAGCGACGAGATTGGAACACTGGATGCGGGCAGCAAGGCTGATATCTGCGTGATGGACAGCCTGGCAACTCCCGGCATGGCCTTGCGCATGGAAGCGGCAAACAGTCTGAGCGAAGAATTGTTTATTCTGCAAACCATGGGAGACGACCGCTCTGTCAGCGAGGTTTATGTCGCAGGTGAACCGTGCAGGCCAGCTTGATGGCCAGTTACAGCTAAATCCTGATTTACAAAACACGGCCCAGCAGCAATATACACGCCAACAATTCTGGTTCGGAGAGACAATATGACTGATTCACCCATCGCGCTTATCACCGGTGGCGCTCGCGGGCTTGGCTATGCGTGCGCAGCGGCAATTCAGGAAAACGGCGCCCGCATCGTCGTCGCGGATATCAACGAACCAGGCGTCATGGAAGCCGCCGAGAAACTTGGCAATGGCGCCATCGGTATGGTCTGCGATATGTCCAAGCCTGACCAGATCAATGCCATGTTTGACAAAATCGAAGCAGATATCGGCCCAGTTTCGATTCTGGTCAACAATGCCGGTATCGCCAAATCGGGCGATTTTCTGGAGACTTCTGCTGAAGATTTCATGGAAGTGATCAACATCAATTTGTTGGGGACGTTTGTTGCTCTGCAGCGGGCTGCAAAGACGATGGTTGATAAAGGCATTCAGGGTGCAATCGTTAATATGTCGTCGATCAATGCCCAGGTTGCCATTCCCTCCATCGCCTCCTATTGCGCGTCTAAGGGAGGGGTTATGCAGCTGACAAAGTCATCCGCACAGGCGCTTGCACCACATGGTATCCGCGTCAATGCGGTTGGACCAGGCTCCATCGATACCGCCATGCTGGCTGGCGTCAACGCCAATCCAGATGCAATGAAAATGGTGATGTCGCGTACCCCGCTTCAGCGTATTGGTGAGCCGCGGGAAATTGGTGATGTGGTGGCATTTCTGGCCAGCGATAAGGCCAGCTATATCACGGGCGAAACCATCTATGTGGATGGTGGTCGACTGGCGATGAACTATACCTGTTGAAGGGGCAACGGGTAAAAACAGAGATTGCTGCTCCGGATCGAGCGGAAAATCGCGCATTGATCGGCAAAAATTCTACCCTTTTGCCGCGCTTTGTTCTATCTGGTGGCTAGAATTTTTCAGGAGTAATTGAACGTGTCCAAATCCGATCCAGTTTTGATTGATACACACCCCGGCCGTAACGCGCAGGTTTATGGTATTGCCCGCGAACTCGGAACCGATATCAACCTGATCCACAAGCCCTCTGTGGGCGTGGTGGGCACCAAAGGCGATAGCCAATGCTACATCGGTGTGCAGGCAAAGGTGGAAGCGATCCATGATTGCTTGCTGAACAATATCGGCACAGAAGAAGGTCAGCTGGCCGCACGCCTGGTACAGCCCGAATACACGGTTGCCACGTCCGATGGTATCCGCAACGGTACCCGTGAAATGCGCTACTCGTTGATTGGCCGCGAGGTCACCAACGATTCCATCTGCGAACATCTCAGCGCCAGCGGTCTGGCCGGCACGATTGCCGTGGTGGCTTGCGACAAACCTCCCGTCGGCACTCTTTCTGCCCTGTTGGAACACAATCAGCCTGGCATCATCATGTCCGATGGTTCGATCCATCCGGCAATTGATCCAAAGTCCAATGAACCAATCGATCTGGTCACAGCCTATCAGGTGGCTGGTCATGAAGACGAAGAATTCCGCAAGCACATTTCGTGTGCCGCCTGCCCGGGTTTTGGGAGCTGTGGCGGTATGTTCACCTACAACACAATGCAGACCTTTATTGGTGTCGTGGGCATGCAGCCGCTGCATATGGTGGCTCCGCCGTCTGACGACCCACGGCGTCTGGAAGAGTTCCCTGAGGAGCTTGTGGGATATCTGCGGGGCATGATCGATTCTGGAACCAAACCACGCGATATCGTTGGCCGGGATAATCTGCGCAATGCGGTGATTGTTGCAATGGCCGTTGGTGGTTCAACCAATGTGGTGCTGCACGTGCCGGAAATTGCCCGCGCCGCCGGTTATGGTAATTTCTGGAAAGACATCATGACGCCGGAAGAGTTCAATCATCTGTCCCAGCACGTTGTGCCTGTACTGACTGATGCGCGTCCTTATGGCCGTTATTCGATGGTGGATATTGACCGCGTTGGTGGCGTTCAGGTTATCGTCAAGGAACTGATGGAAGCTGGCCTTCTCAACGGCGATGTGCCGACTTGTACTGGCGAAACACTGGCCGAGCAGGTTGCGCGTCTGGAAACGCCATCTGCTGATGGCGTTGTGATCTACCCGGTTGCCAAACCGTTTAAACCAACCGGCGGCCTGCGTTTGCTGGGTGGCAATCTGTCTCCGGAATTCAGCGCTATTCTCAAGCTGGCCGGTGTTGAAGGTGGTTTGGAAGACAACATCTTCCGCGGCTCCGCTCGGGTATTTGAAGGCGAGCAGGGTTTGCTTGATGCATTGGATGTCGAGCCGGACAGTTTCAAAGACCACGATATGATCATTGTGCGCTATGAAGGTCCAAGCGGTGCGCCGGGCATGCCGGAAATGCTCGATTCTACTTCACGCATCACCACACTGTGCCGTGAGCGTGGCATTGTTGTTGGTCTGATGACTGATGCCCGCTTCTCAGGTGGGTCTGTTGGTCTGGTGATCGGCCACGTTGGGCCGGAAGCCGCGCTCGGTGGACCTATCGCGTTCGTTGAAAATGGCGATGAAATCGTTGCCGACCTCAACAACAATGAGTTGAACTGTGTGCCACTTCAGGACGCAGCCGTTCTGGCTGAACGCAAGGCCAAGTGGGAGAAAGTCGTTGCCGACAATGGTGGACTTCATCCCCATTGTGGTGATGCTGATACTCGCCTGCTGAACCGCATGCGTCGTCTCGCTGTGCCGGCCATTCAGGGCTCCGGCATGCACCCGGATAGGCAGCTTTGGGTCAACAATCCACGTGATGCCGTCGTGTCAGCATTTGAGCCGACGAACAAGCACCGCTGAAACGCCTGACCTGCGCCGAAATTGAAAACCCTCAATCCTGGCCTGTTGTGTCAGCATTGAGGGTTTTTTTATGGGCTATCGTTTTTTGTGCTGCACCGCCTTGCGTACCATTTTGCCAAAAGCCCGATCCTTCGAGCGACGCTCGGCCAATGTTGACGAGTTAAACTGCTCTTCGGCTGCTAGTTTTCGCCAACGTTCGAACCGTTTTTCGTCAAGCTCGCCGTTTTCAATGGCTGTTAAAACCGCGCAATCTGGCTCCTGCGCGTGCTGACAATCATTAAAGCGACACTGTGTTGCAAGATCCTCGATGTCTGAAAACAGATCAGCCAGGCCCGCTTCAACATCGGTGAGCTGCAGCTCGCGCATGCCGGGCGTATCCAGGACTGCACAGCCATTGTCCAATAGGTAGAGCTGGCGGCTGGTCGTGGTGTGCCGTCCGCGTGCGTCATCCTCACGAATTGCTTGGGTTTCGATCGAATCGTTTTCAGCCAGGGAATTGGTCAACGTACTTTTGCCAACCCCCGATGAACCAAGAAAGGCAACCGTCTGTCCTGGCTTGCACCAGGTTGCAAGCTTTGACTTAGGCTCCTCGCCGCGAGCGTCGAGCACGACCACATCAACGGTTTCCGAGATGGATTCGGCCTGCTGGCGATAGGGCGCCGCATCGTCGCACATATCTGCTTTGGTCAGCACAATTACCGGTGTCACCTGGGCCTCGAGGGCCAGTGCGATATACCGTTCAAGGCGCGCAATGTTGAAATCTGGGTTGCAGGACGTAACGACAAAAACCGTGTCGATATTGGCAGCAATTAATTGGATCTTGCGATCATGCCCCGCGGCGCGGCGTTTTATTAAGCCTTTGCGTTGAAGCAGGATTGGTGCGTTCGGTCGGTTCTCATCCAGGAGCAACCAGTCTCCCACAGTGATTTCTGCGTTAGGTGGCAACACCGTTTCGAGACCATCACCGCGGACGCGAAGACCGCTGCGTTGGACTTCCACAACACGTACAGGTGGGCTTACGGCGAGCTCGTCGATGCTCGTTTGTTGTGCGAAAAAAGGTTGCCAACCAAGGCGTTCCAGGCTGGAGAGTGCAGGTTTGGGGGTGGCATTATTCGATGCCGACTTCAGGACGTTTAGATGTTCCCGTTTCATTGATTTTAGACTTCCATGTACCAGACACCGCCGCATGCGGGCGTGTCGAGGTGTAAAAATTTACGTAAATGAACGGTCGCTCGAAACTGATCCAGGTCGGAGCGATGGATGTTCAGCAATTTTCAAGGAGGCCTCTTTGCCTCCCCACCTTATCAGGACATAAAATCTCCATTGTGATGGATGCTTTTAACACGGGCTCTGATTACTTGCCAGTGATGGGGCCGGATTGCGGATCACAATTTCTATCCAATGATGCGTAATTCGCGAGGGAAGGAAGTCAAACACTCAATGCCGGTTTCTGTGACCACAACATCATCTTCGATACGGACGCCACATTCGCCAGGCCGATATAGCCCAGGCTCCACCGTATAAACCATGCCTGCTGTCAGTTCCTGATGGTTGCCACGCATGATCTGCGGCGCTTCGTGGACGTCCAGGCCAAGGCCATGCCCGGTCTTGTGGACCCGAAACGCGGCGAACTGAGAATTTTCCAACACCAATTGAACCGCATCATCAATCTCGTGGGCTGACTTGCCAGCCCTGCTGATCTCGCGGCCGCGACGATTGGCGGCAAGTACAGTATCGTAAAAGGCCCGATCATGATCGGAGACTCCGCCAACAAAGAAAGTGCGGGTGATGTCGGCGTTATAGCCTTGCCAACTTGCGCCGAAGTCAAACAACAAGGCATCACCTGACTGGATTTTATAGTCGGCTCGGGCTGAAGCATGAGGTTCGGCAGAATTGTCGCCTGCGGCTACAATAGGATCGAATGCCAGACCGTCTGCGCCATGAGAAAACAACTCATTGAGCAGGATGGCTTCGACCTGCTTTTCCGTCTGTCCAATCTCAACCTGTTGCAATGTGGCTTCTAAAGCCGCTTCGGAAATCTGAATTGCCCGTTTCAGGAGATCGATCTCCTGTTGCGTCTTTTCCAGGCGAATTGAGGATATTGCTGCATGGGCGTCAACAAATTCGGCTTTGGGAAATGCTGTTTGTAAAGCCATCTGTTCAAAAACCCGCATGCGTTGGGCTTCCAGGCCAATTCGTTTGGTGTCTTTCAATGCAGGCAATGTGTCGCTGGTTTGCTTAAACGCTCCAGCATAGCCAGTCTCGTCCTTCCAGCTAAACGCGTGGCCGGGAAATTTCAATTTCTCAAATGAGGCCATTTCCAAGTCCGGCACAATGGCCGTGGGTTGGCCAATTCGTGGAACGACGACGACAAGCGGTCTTTCCATCAGGTGAAAATTGGCACCGAATATCCGCTGGAAGTTGGGACCTGGAACAAAGGCCACTGCGTCGAGGTTCGCTGATTCCAAAATAGCGTAGATTGGCGCGAGGCGCGGATCTGGTGTGTCGGTTTCGGAAGCCAAGCTTGCATCCTTTTGAGTTGCTTCAAAATCGGCGCAAGCTTAGCCAAGTTTTTGACGGTCTGCCATCTCAGCCGGTGATCAATTCAGATCCCGATAGTATTTCGACGACCATTGCGGCAGTCCAGGTAAAGGTGGTGCCGCCGCAGGGTTCCGCTGTAATCGGATCGTAATATTCAGCAAAGCCGCTCTTTTTGATCAACTCCACGCTGCTGTTTTCGATCATTGCCGCAGTTTTGGGTTGCTGGCCAGCACGAAGGCCATCGGCGATCATGTAATTGACGATGAGCCATGTTGGCCCGCGCCAGTAACGCAAGCCATCGAACCGTGGGTCGGCTGGGTCGTGGCTAGGCACAGGATAGGAAGACAGCTGCGCCAATTTTTCAACACGTTGGGCAATTGTTTGCTTGCGTTCAGGTGAAATGGGGGCAAAAGCTGCCAGTATGCCGGCGACAGAAGGGCTGTCGATCATGCTTCCTGAGGCTCTGTCAAAACATAAATACTGACCGTAGGAATCGTCCCAAAGTTGTTCCATCGCGTCTATGCCGCGTGCAGCCCAGGCTCTTGATTCTGTCGCGATTTCGGTCTCCCCAAATGCGTCTGCCAGTTCGGCCAAGTCGGCGCATGAACGAAGCAGGATGCCATTGAACCCCGGATCGACGATGCGAAATGGTGAGGCATTGTGAAGCTTAGAATTGTCCCATCCCAGGGAACGAAATTCTTGAACCAGCCAAATGTAGCGTTCGTATTGTTCCTGGGTTGGTCTGTGTTCAGGATTTGCATGCTGGGTGTCGCGGCGAACAAACGGTTTTACGTTGTCAGTCGGCACTCGTTTGAAAGCTTCATCCCAGTCGATTGAATTGTCCCGACCAGTTTCCCAGGGATGAATTACAGCCACAAGACCTGTCGCCTGTGGATCGCGACAGCGGAAAAACCATGCGTGCCAAGCATGTAGTTTTGGCAGCAATGCGCGGGCTTTTTCGGCCGCAAGCTGTTTGTCCTTGGCGCGCTGAAACAGCCGCAAAACGGCAAAGGCTGCGACAGGTGGCTGAGTAATCCCGGTGGTAGGGACGCGCCGCCCTGTATCCCAGACTTCAGGTCCTGGAAAATAACCATCGTCTTCCTTGTGGAACACGATGTGAGGCACCATTCCGTCTTCCCATTGGTGCTCGAACAGTGTTTCAATTTCCTGCCAGGCACGGGCTTCGTTAAAATGCGCTTGCCCAAGCGCCGTTAGGCAAGAGTCCCAGTTCCATTGGAAGGGGTACAGCCCATGGGTAGGTACAGTATAGCGTCCCAGATCATTTGTCTGAAGTACTTCTGCGGCTCGATCGATCAGTTGTTTCGACATGACTTCACTCCAGGATCAAATTTAGGCGACTGATTTGGTGGTTTCGGGATCGAACCAGCGAATGCGGTCGTCCTGCGGTGCCAGGGTCAATGTATCTCCTGCCTTAATGGACAAATCACTGTCCAGTACAACGCGGAACAAATGGCCATCCACGTCGCAAGTCACCAAGAGATGCGCGCCAAGGGGTTCGATAACCTTGGCTGTGGCGCTTAACCCCCTGTCGGCGGGGCGCAGATCTTCTGGTCGAATGGCGAATTTCAATCCTCCCGAAGAAGAGGGACCATCGACCTTTTGCCCGGCCACTTCCCATTTGCCATTTCCAACAGAATTGGCAGGCAGAAAGTTCATTGGCGGGTTGCCAATGAACCCAGCAACAAATTCAGCCGCGGGGTTGCGATAGACCTCAATCGGCGTTGCCGCCTGGACGATTTCCCCCTGGTGCATGACACTGATCCGGTCTGCCATGGACATGGCCTCAACCTGGTCATGGGTGACGTAAATCGCTGTGGTTTTGCTTTCAGCCAAGACGCCTTTCAATTCAGCCCGCATTTCCATGCGCAGCAGAGCGTCGAGGTTGGACAGCGGTTCGTCCATCAAGATCACGTCAGGTTCCATTGCCAACGCACGTGCCACCGCAACACGCTGACGCTGCCCCCCAGACAATTCGCCGGAATAGCGTTTTAAAAGCTGCTCGATATGCATCAGTGTCGCGGTCCGTTCGACCCGGCGTTTCACTTCGTCATTCGGCAATTTCTGCATGCGCAGACCAAAGCCGATATTTTCAAAAACGGTCAGGTGTGGGAACACCGCGTAGTTTTGAAACACCATAGCAATGCCACGATCTTTTGGCGCCAGATGATCGATGCGGCGTCCACCAATCCAGACCTCACCAGTGGTCGCTGTTTCCAGTCCTGCAACGATCCGCAACAATGTGGTTTTACCACAACCGGAGGCGCCCAGCAGAACCATGAACTCCTGGTCTGCTATCGTCAGGTTGATGTCTTGCAACGCCTGGTAATCTCCAAAACGCTTGGCGACGTTCTTTATTTGAATCTCAGCCATTTCATTATCCTTTCAGGAGCTTAGCGGTTCGCAATGCCCCACATGGCAAACAAGTATTTGCGCACGGCAAAGATGAAAATCAGTGCAGGTACGACAAGAATGAAGCCGCCTGCAAATTTTAGATGTAGGGGTGACGTTTCCAGGTTGGTCAACAGAAACGCCGTCAAGGTCCGGTTTTCAATGGTCAGCACAGCCGCAGCGAAAACTTCGTTCCATGAAATCACGAAGGCGAAAATTGCCGATGCAGTTATTCCTGGCAAAATCAGCGGAAACACCACCTTGGTGAAAGCC
The DNA here is from genome assembly GCA_039969995.1 of Rhizobiaceae bacterium. Lineage (GTDB taxonomy): Bacteria > Pseudomonadota > Alphaproteobacteria > Rhizobiales > Rhizobiaceae > Pseudahrensia. Next base: position 12,291 of record JBDVMU010000011.1, on the reverse strand, counting down.
GTCAGTCTGGTGCATCCTAATGTCCAGGCCGCTTCCTCAAGTTCCAACGGAATGCCGGAGAACAAAGAGAAGGTGATCAACACAGCAAATGGGATAGCCAACGTTGTATGAACCAGCGCCAGACCAAAAATCGTATCATCAAGGCCGGTGCGTATGAACATGACAGCCAGCGGTAAGGCCAGCAGCGGCAGGGGAAATGCCCGCGTTAGCAGGATCAACATCCGGAACAGTTCCTTGCCCCTAAAGTCAAAGCGACTAAGTGCATAACCGGCTGGTGCTCCAACGACGATCGACAAGACCATGGTCAACACGGCAACCAGGATTGAATTCTTCAGCGCGTCCAGCATGCCGGCAAATGATGCAAAGAACTGCAGTGAGCCTGTGTCAAATTCCGGGATGAACGCCTTGGGGAAAGCGTTGACCGCTTCTGGCGAACTGAGCGTGTTGATCAGCAAAAAATAGAGCGGAACAATCACCCAGGCGCAGAGCAGGAAGACGGCAGATGAATAGAGCCATCGACCGGCCTTGCGGACGTCATTGGCGGGGGCGTTTTCAACATCAGTGCTCATATCGTGGCTCCTTTCGGGACACGCAGCAGGCGCAGGATCAACACCGTGAAGGCAATCGAAATAACCAGGATGATCAGGGCAATGGCTGCAGCAGCTCCGCCGTTCAGCAATTCAAACTGATAATTGAAGGTTTCGCTCATCAGGACCGGGAACAGTGTGCCCCCAATGGCCTGAACTACAGCGAAGACTTCAAAGGCGAGGATCACGCGAATTACCAGCGCGGTGGAAAGTGACGGCCGCAGTAGCGGTAGTGTAATCTTCAGGAAGCGCTTCCAGGGAGAGGCGCCAAACACTTCTGCGGCTTCATAATATTCTTTTGGAATGAGACCGATGCCTGCAACGAGGATCACCAGCATGATGGCAGTTGCACGCCAGATTTCGGCCAGGGCAATCGCCAGGAATACCAGTCCGGGGTTTTGATAGCTCAACAGGTTTGCCGGGCGGTCGATGACACCAAGACCGCTCATCATAGAATTCAAGAAGCCGGACTGCTCAAAGATGGCCAGCCAGATGATGCCGGCGGCGAGGTCTGAAATACCCAGCGGAATGGTCCATATATAGAGGACGAGGTCGCGTCCCTTCTTCATTTTGCTGACCATTGAGGCCATCAACAGGGCCAGCGCCAACTGAACGGGTACGACGGCGGCGGCCAGCAAAAGGGTGTTCTGCAGCGAAATCGGAAACTTCCAGTGTGAAGTGACTTTCTGAAAATTAGCCATCGTGAATCCGTCCCCGATGGTGAATGCCTGTTGGGCAACCAGAACGAACGGATAAAGGAAGAAGAAGCACAGAAACAATGTGACCGGCAAAATTAGGATATAGGGCAGGTATCGCGCGTTCATCGAACCGCTCCTTTCAGGTATCCGGGTTTTGGAAATCGGGTCAGGTGTCCGGGCCAAACGTGCGGCCCGGACATTTAGCGAATTAACGCCAAATTATTCGACAGGACAAGGTCCGTCGGAAGGTGCATCCGGGGCCCAGCAAGGAGCGCCAGATTCATTCATGATCGCCTGCAGGCGTGGTTTGTGCTCGTCCAGCACTGTGCGGATGTCCTGACCGGCCAGAACGATGCGCTCAAAGGTTTCTGTGTAGAGCTGGCTGAATTCACCACCCTTGGAGCCCAGACCGGCTGGCAGAAGACCAGGGTTGGCATCAGCAGAGCCCGACATCTTTGCAACGGCATCGCCAGCAGCCTTCACAGCCGGTGGCAGATCGCCGGGAAGCTCAACGTCAACAACCGGGAAGAAGTTGGTCGCGCGCAGTGTTGCAATCTGAGTTTCGGGTTTCAGCATGTGCTGAATCAGAGCCTTTGCAGCATCCATATCTGGTGCTGTGCGTGGGATACCAACGCCAGCAAGAACGGGCATGAAGCCACGGCCTTCAGGACCGGCTGGTGCAGGGAAGGCAACAAAGTCGTCCGGACGTTCATTGAATGCCTGAGCAACTCGAGAAGTATGATCAAACACAATCCATGCATCGCCGTTCAGCAGCTGCTCCTGCAGGAAGCTGAAGTTTGTTGATGCTGGGTTGGTGTGCGACCAGAGCTCACGCATTTTTTCCCAGGCTGTGACCGCCTTGTCGGAAGCAAAGGTGCGGACAACGCCATCTGTATAAGATGGATACAGATAACCCTGGAAGAAGCGATGCTTCAGGCCTTTTGGACCAGCAGGGAAGCCGAATTTAGGCTCACCTTCGGCCTTATGAACATTGGCAGCCCACTGGATCAATTGATCGTAGGACAGGGCGTCAATGTTTGCGCCTTCTGGCAGATGGGCCAGAGCTTTTTTGTTGGCAGCCATGATGTAGGAAGCCTGCATCCATGGGATGTATTGCATCTTGCCGGTGCCGAGTTTGGCCAGGTTGTTGAATGTATCTGATGCAGATGCACCCAGACCTTCAAGATCCACAAGATCGTCAGGGTTCATTGCAGAATAGTCGCCGTGTAGTGCACCCAGCACGCCGATGGAACCGGACCCGGCCTGCAATTCAGCTTTCAGACGGGTCAGCCAAGGGCCGCCATCATTAGGCTGATAATCAACATCACCAGCACCTGCCAGCACTTTTTCGCGCATAGCCTGAGCTTCTTCGACTGGTTTGGCCTGAGTCGACCAGAACAGCACGTCGGCATGAACCGTGGCCGTCGAGGCCAGGATCGCGACGCTTGATATAGCGCCAGCCAGCTTCATTTTTAAAGACATCATTTCCTCCAGTTAGAAATCTTGACCGGCATGCCAGTCATTACAATTTGATTGGGCACAGCGCCCCACACACTGTCCGAGATAGAGCGTTAAGCTCCTCCCATGGTGCGCTGGGGTTGATATTGGTATAACGTTTAACCATCCGTCAAGCCTTATTTTCTGGGAAAATATTGTACATCATTGGAAAAAATTGCCAAATCGTTTGATTTTATTGCAAATTCCGCTCAATATTGGGCTTTGAAAGAAATAGCCCAGACAAAGCCGATGGAGCACAAGCCAAAACTTGCCGATGTTGCTCAAGCTGCCGGGGTTTCCACCGCGACGGCAAGCCAGGTTTTGCGGGGCACTGGCCGGATATCTGAGTCCACACGCAAAAACGTTGTGGCTGCGGCGAAGCGGTTGAATTACGTGCGCGACAGCCGTGCGGCCTCAATGCGTTCGGGCGAAAATCGTGAGATTGGATTTGCTGTTCTTCAGATCGCAAACCCTTTTAACGCGGAAGTCATAAGTGGCGTTTCCGATTTGCTGGAAACCGAAGGTTATCTGGTTTCCGTACTCGATAGTCGCGATGACACCGACCGGCAACGCCGCAATCTGGAGGCCTTTATACGGTCTTCCCGTGGGGGCCTATTGTGGGTGCCCGCTGAAAATACGGACGATGATACATTTGAGTTGCTGAAGGCGCATGGGATTCCCACGGTTTCATTTTTGCGGCGTTCGGGGAAGGGCCGGTTTGATCATGTCGGCATTGAAAACTCCGCAGCTACAGAGAGCGCAACTCGATATCTTGCCGATCTTGGGCATCGCCATATTGCCTATCTGGGCGGGACCGCTGAATTTGGTGTTCGCGTCGAACGAATTGAAGGTTGCCGAAAGGCGATTGCAGAACTTGGACTACCCGATCTGGTGGTTTGGAATTGCCCAGATGAAAAAGTGTCAGGCCTGGTCGAAATTTCCAGGCTGCGTGAGGCCCATCCGAAAGTGACGGGTATTATTTGCAATGGGGATATGGTGGCAATTGGCGCCTGTTCGGGAATGATCCGAATGGGTCTACAGCCCGGCAAGGATATTTCCGTGGTCGGATTTGATGATGTTCAGGATGCTGCCATAGCAACGCCACCGCTGACGACGATGTCTGTTTCTCCCTATCAACTGGGACGCAAGCTTGCCCGGGTTGCATTGGATCGAATCCGAGACCCCGAAATGCCCACGACAATCTCGCTGATGCCAGCGGAATTGGTCACAAGGGAGTCAACGGGACCAGCACCGCCGGAGGTTGAATAAGCTTGCATCCATCGGGTGACTCGCCGGATTGAAATGATTAGCATTGTCTGAATGTGAATTATCTGGGGTTGCAACATGGAAGTAGCACTTAGTCCAATCGAATTCGCCCAGCGGGCGCGTCGTCTTTATGCTGAACGTGAAGCGGTTGTTGATGGTGATAAGCGCTTTACTTATGCCGAATTTCTGGAGCGCTGTGATCGCTGGTCGGCAGCCTTGCAGGCGCTTGGCGTTGGGCAGGGTGATCGTGTGGCCTACATCGCTCCAAACACCCATTCCCATCTTGAAGCTTATTACGCCGTGCCACAAATCGGCGCGGTGCTGGTGCCGATCAATTACCGCCTTCTGGCAGACGATTTTGAGTACATCATCAACCATTGCGGCGCCAAGGTTGTCTGTGCAGATCCTGATTATTTCGATGCCATTGACGGTATTCGCGATCAGCTGACCAATGTCGAAACCTTCGTTGCCCTGGAGGGCGAAGCCGATGGTTGGATTGACTATGAAGAAACGCTGGAGGCCGCTTCGTCCGATTTCGCTGCAGTTGAAATTGCCGAAACCGACCTGATCACAATCAACTATACCAGCGGCACGACGGCCCGCCCCAAAGGGGTAATGATTACCCACCGCAATGCTTACATGAACGTCATGGGTACGCTGGCCCATCATCACCTGACACCGGCAGACCGTTACTTGTGGACTTTGCCGATGTTCCACGCCAATGGCTGGACGTTTACCTGGATCAATACCGCCCGGGGCATGGCCCATGTCTGCCTTCGTAAGGTGGAACCGGCAGCGATCTACAAGCTGATCCGCGAAGAAGAGATTACGATGTTCTGCGCAGCGCCAACGGTGCTTATCGGCATCGCCAATGCGTCTCAGGAAATGCGGCAGGGTGCGCCTCGGGGTGTTCGGTTGTTCACCGCCGGTGCTCCACCGGCAGCGGCGACCATCGAGTTGGTCGAAACGGAACTGGGTTGGGATCTGACCCATGTTTACGGTTTGACGGAGACTGCGCCGCTGATCACGGTTTGCGAACCGCGCCCCGAACATCAAAACCTGACGCCCGGTGATCGTGCCATCGTCAAGGCGCGTCAGGGGGTTGAACTGATCAGCTCTGGCGAACTGCGTATTGTCGATGAAGACGGTAATGAAGTTGCTCACGATGGCGAAACACTGGGAGAAATAACAGTGCGCGGAAATGTGGTCATGAAGGGTTATTACAATGACCCGGAAGCCACCAACGCGGCGATCAAGGATGGTTGGTTCCATTCCGGTGATGCGGCTGTGGTTCACCCGGACGGCTACGTGGAAATCCGTGACCGCTTCAAAGATGTCATCATCAGCGGGGGTGAGAATATTTCGTCGGTGGAGGTCGAGGGGTGTCTTCTGCGCCATCCGGCGGTGCTTGAAACGGCTGTCGTCGGCATGCCTCACGAGAAGTGGGGAGAGGCTCCTCATGCATTCATCATTCTGCGGGACGGAGCCGAAGCCACCGAAGAGGAACTCAAACTTCACGTGCGGGACAATCTGGCCCATTTCAAAACGCCCAAATGGGTTAGTTTTGTCGATGAGTTGCCAAAAACGGCCACTGGCAAAGTTCAAAAGTTCCAGTTGCGCGGCCACCAGGCAGGCATTACCCGCCAATAACCGGTTGGCGACTATTTTCGCCAACCTTAACAAAATTTCACTTGGAAATGTCTGTTCGGCCTACCACATCAGGAATGATGACGCATTCCGGAGAGATTATAACATGAGCTTGAACCAGCTGTTTGACCAGTTTTTAGGTGGCGGACAACAGGTGCCATCCGGCATTCAAGAGGCCGCAAGTCAGCGGGCCGGAAATCAACAGGCAGACAATCAACAAGGTGGACTCTCCGGGATTTTGCCAGGTGGTGTCACTAACCAGATGCTTGGTGGTCTGGCGGCAGGTGGTATTCTTGGCGCCGTAATCGGCAACAAGAAGATGCGTAAAAGTGCCACAAAAATGGCAGGTGGCGCAGTTGGTCTTGGAGGTGCAGCGGCCCTCGGCTATGTCGCCTACAAGGCCTATCAAAACTGGCAAGGCGGCGGCTCAGGCGGCGTTTCGGGTGGCAGTGCTCCGACGCCTCCAAACACGCCTCAAAGCGCAGTTGGAAGCTCCGCGGCTCAACCGGTCGCAGAATTGGCGGCTCCCATTGCCTCCTCGCCGCCTCCGGTTCCGATGCAGGCATGGCAGGGTTCCACACCACCAAATACGCAGCCCAGCCAGGCCGATTTCGATGCGGCCATCCAGGTGTCAGCGGAAGGAACGCCATTCCAAGAAGTGTTGATCAAGGCAATGATCGCGGCAGCCAATGCCGATGGCCACATCGACACTAAGGAACAGTTTGCAATCTTCGATCTGATTGAAAAAATGCAGCTCGAACCGGAAGACAAGGCGCTGGTGTTCAGAACACTTAAAAACCCACCCGACGTGAAAACGATCGCGAATTCAGCTGCTTGTTTGGAACAAGCGAGCGAGATCTATCTCGTTTCTCGTTTGGCGATTGATCCAGATCATCCGATGGAGTGGAACTATCTGCAGCAATTGTCGACCGAGCTGGCTTTGCCTGCGGAGCTGGTCACTCAATTGGAAGAGCAGTTGCTGGCCCACGATTCAAGCGTTGCGCCTGCTTGATGTGACGCCGCTGAAATGCCAGCACCCTAAGGATTCTTGTGGTGCTGGTATCCGGCTTCTAACTCGCGCTTTAGAAACGCGCCAAAGTTGATCGGATCAAATTGCGCAGGCCTTTGGGTCGACACTGTTGATGCGAGCGGCGCAATATCTGTTGCAACGTTTGGATCGTAGAAAAAGGGGCAGGAATAACGTGGTTGGCCCGACCGATTGATCACTCGATGGGGGGTCGATTTCAGCTGGCCATTGGACCAACGGTGCAGCATGTCACCGACATTGACGACAAATGTACCTGTAATGCGCGGCGCGTCCACCCAGTTTCCGGCAGGGGTTTGAACTTGTAACCCGCCAATATCATCCTGTGCCAGTATGGTTAGGAAGCCAAAATCAGTGTGCGGGGCTGAGCCGTAAAGATCAGGGTCGTCAATTGGTGGCGCTGGTGGGTAATAGAGCAGCCGAAGCCAAGTCGTTGGCGGAGCAAAATTGCATTGCAGGTCTTGGGGATCAGTCCCTAAAGCGAGAGCAACGATCTCAACGAGTTTGAATGCGAGACCCGACATTGCCTCATTATAAGCAGCAACATGTTGCTGAAAATCTGTGAGATCCGGCCATTGATTTGGTCCTGCGAGATAATCTCCAGCGGTGACTTGCAACGATTCCAGACCATCCTCACGCATCACCATGAAGCTTTCGGATTGATTGGGTTTCTTTACGTCTGCCAGCTTTGAATTGACGTCGGTTGATGTGTTGATCGGGATATAGCCGCGGTGCAGGTGGTTGAGCTCCACAGCCATCTTGGTGGGTTGCGATGCGTTGTGAAACCGTTGCGACGCGGCAAACACATTGTCGATCAGTTGATCTGGAATTCCGTGATTGGCGACATAGCCAAACCCGGTTGTCCCATAGACGTGCGCAAACTGATCCGCCAATGTCTGTTTTGCTGCCAAATCGTCACCATGAATGGCAGCCACGTCGAGCACGGGAATGTCTGAAAACTCGCTCATGTTGAATTCTAACCTCGTGGCTTGTTGCAACGAAGTGAATATCAAACCGGCAGGGCAAACAAGCCAGGATGTGTGACAGTCACGCTTTGGCAACAATCCCGTAGCGGATCAATACCGGCAGCTTGTACTTCCAAAACTGTCTGGCCTTGCGGTCGATCCATTGATGGGTCGGCTCATCATCAGACTTTTCGAGCTTTTCAAGCAGACTTGCGTCAAATTCCGCGACCGTCGCTTTGACATTGGCAATAGCTTCTTTGAAGCTTGTTCCATCGAGTGCCATCACCAGCAATCCGTTGATGAAATTCAATCGCATGGCACCGCCCATAGTGGCGGATTCGACATAGGTCTTGCCTTCAGCGTTCAGCCTTTCTTCCATCAACACCCGGTTAATGGTGGTGGTCAGTTCCAGCTTCGTAGTCAATTCGACTTCAGCTGGAGTGCATGCTTCAGCGATTGGTTGGATCTGATAGCCACCCAGCAGATCGATAACGGCGTTGCGGATAGCTTCAGAATTATGTTCTTTCAACTGGGGGTGACGCACGATATCTGCGATCGTGTGTTGGCCACTGGCCGCCAACTCTTGCACGACTGGCCAAAACGAGTGCTGAAGGTCGACTTCCCGTCGTCCAAGATCCAGCTTGTTGTCCAGTTTGCCCGCCACGACATTGGCACCAATCCTGATGTCATCGAGCAAGTCATTGGGATCTTCTGACCGGACACCGTCGCGGATATAAAGGTCGCGACGGAAGAACTCGTTGCGGATGAAGCTGACGCGGCTTTCATGATCGATCGGGTTTGTTGCGGCTGCCAGATGTTCGCGAAAGCGCGATGAAACTGTGTTGTTGAGATTGTTGCGATGCATCTTCATCGTGCCGGCGTAATCGAGACCAAACTCGCCAAACGCGTTGGCAACGTCGGAAAAATATTGAGGTTCGAAAACGCCGTTGCAGAATTCGTGAGCCACATAATGTGGGTTGCGTTCCAACAAGCGGTCGAGATAACGGCTCGCCGATGGTGTTTCCTTGAAGTACTGAGCTCCCTGGTCGCGCAGCAGTGCCAAGTTTTCCAAGCCGATCCTCGCCTTGGTCAATGAGTCGACAGGCAGGTGAGCGCTATAGGCTTGCATCATCTTCCACAGTGGAATGAGCTCTGCCCATCCCGGCTGGGTATTGTAACACAGATAGGCCAGGCCACCTGGTTTGAGGGTCAGATCGACCAGACGGCGACATTGTTCGCGGATTTCTTCGCTCACCCAACTGTAGATGCCATGCATGGCAATGTAGTCGAATTTGGGTGGGTTACTGCGCTCATAGTCCTCAAACGAGGCATCGATAAAAGTGACATTGGTCAAGCCGGATTTATCGGCGATGCGCTGGGCATTCTCGATGTGCTCGGCGTTAAAATCAACACCGTAGAAGTGGCCTTGCGGAAAGCTCGAAGCCAATAGGTTGACGCTGACGCCGTTGCCACAGCCAAGATCGCAATAGGTGAAAGGCTGGTTGATCGACGGCATCTGGAAACCGTTGAGTCGCGCAATGAACGACATCAGCAGTGGGTTTTGATACTCGAAATAACTCCAGGTATAAGGCGCATCCAGAACATATTCGGACTGCGGCTGTTGGAGCTCGATATTTGCTGCCATGTTCATGATTACACCGCCCATTCAACAAGATGCTTTAGATCATCGCACACCATATCTGCCTGTTGCGCATTGATATTTAATGGTTTTTGTTTTTTGTAATTGAGGTTGTCCTGGTACCACGGACGTTGGTAGACGAGGCTGGCAATCGGCCGGACAAACGTGCTGTTGTTGGCCAGGCCCTGGTGGGAGAGGCGACTATCCATGAAAAAGCAGGAACCCAGTGGCACTGTCGGGTCCTGTTGCGGCATCGTCTTGGATACCGATGAAGAGTGACGGTGACTGCCTTTAACCACACGCGTTGCGCCTGTCTGGCGGTCCAGGGGGATCAGCGGGACGATCATCGCAATTGAAAAGCTCGGCAGGATTCCGTCGTCAACTTCTGGAAAGAGTGCCTGATTGTCCTTGTGCAACCGTTGATCGGCAGAGCCGGGTAGGGATGCCACAGCGGTAAGGCTGCCAAGGATGAATTCTGGTGTCAGCAATTGCGACAACATGGGCGTGATAAAAGGCGATGCAAAAAGGTTTGGTTGCGCAAACCCGCCGTCAAATTCCACGGTGATCATGAAGCGCTTGTCACCAACGCGCAGCGCGTCATCATGCCGGTCATCATGAAAATAGCGCTGGTATTTTCCCATAAACTCGCTGTGGCACTGTTGGACCAGTTCCACGGGAATAGCGTTTTCCAGCATCAATGTGCCGTGACGTTTGAACATGGCAACTGCAAGATCAGTACTCCGTGGAAGCATTTTGCCTGCCCGAAGTTCATCATCCGATACAGTCAGGGTAGGGAACACGCCTTCGGCGTCGGAATGTTGCAATTGGGCTTTCATCCAATCGGAATCCGACATGGCAGCTTTGGGTTGGTGATTGTCGGTTTTTGCAGCGATTTCGAATTGTTTGGCGCGTTTATCTCGCCCCGACTCGCGCAAGGCTTGCGCGAATGAGTGGTGGTTGTCTGCAAATTTTTCGGAGCTCATCAGGCTTTGTGCCACGTCCAACAGGTCGCTGAACCGGCGGGCCATGTTTTTCCCAATCGTTCGGCGCAGCTTTTCGTCGGCGACCGGGTATTCGGCGAAGCTGAGCAAATAACGCATCACTCCGGCACAGATGGTTGCCGGCAGGCAGTCGCGAAGTTGATCGATGTCGTAGTGGCCGGTTGCTGAAAGTCGCTCCATATAGTGGAGCAGAACGTCGCGATCACGACGAGCGCGCGAATTGTCTTTGGCGACATCCATTGAGAGAGCGACAAGCGGACGATAGCTGCCGCTGAACAGCGCGTGGTGAGACAGGCCGGGAGGGGCCGCTACAGCATCGTCCCAATCGAAGATGACCAGGGAATCGTCTGCCCTGCGGGCAATATTCTTGACCCGCAAATCGCAGTGATTGATGGTCAAAGCCAGTCGGTCGCCCTTGGTGAGCAATTGTTCAAAGGCCGGGCGTGCGGCTGCAAGAATTGAAAGATAATTTGCTGCCTGCTGGTGACCCAGGAAATAGGCAGCCGACAGGGAACCATCGAGCTTTGGCGCGTCTTCTGGATGAGCTTCTAGAAATTCGAGCAGCAAAGCGAATTGGTCTTGGCACCGGGTGCTGGGAAGGGTGTTGAGCAGTGTGGCATCGCAAACAGCTTCAGCCTGAATATTGGCGTAAACCTGCAATGCCGACTTGCGCAGATCGGTGTTCCAACCGGAGTCGAGGACTTCGCCTTTGTGATCTTTGTAGAGAAAGAATCCACTTTCAACATCGGATGCGATGAGTTGCGGGACAGCAGTCGAAAAGCGGTCGGCAACCGATTTCAGCGCATGATAGTGTGGATTTGCGATGCCGCGGGCCGGCAAGACCTTCAGGTAGGCGTTTCCAGCCGCCGCCTGTAATGACAGGGTCTGGGCCCAGGGGTGGTCCGTGACGGGTTTGACGGAGTCAAATTTGAAATGACTTTCGGCCCAATTTAGAGCTGCAGTGATCTGATTTGTTTTTGACGTAAGATTTGCTGACATAGGCCCATCCATATTCCCAAGGATTGGCTCAGACTTGCGACAATTGTTGAAGCTTTTATTTAGATTCAACCGTCCGGGCCGCTTTTGCGGGGGCGAACGGGTGTCAATTTTGTGGGTTTAGTTACCGAAACCCGAATTTTCGGCGGGGTAGAAACAGGGCATTAACTGCAAAGGGGAGTGGGGAGGTTGCCGCCACAAATTGTCCTCAAAATGCGGCGGCCCGCCCGGAAACTCTCCCGGGCGGGCCGTATTGGTTTGTTTTGGCGACTGCAGCTTAGGCGAAGTCAGCCTCTTCGAGCGCATATTCGATGCTGTACCACTCGCCTTCGCCATCGAACCAGAAACCTTCGATGTCGATTAACGTGTCGACCTCGCCGGATTCGTGGGTGACGGTTACCGAGCCATCATCCTCTTTGTTCAGACTGTAATCACTGAGCGAGCCCTTGTAGTTGACCTGGTCATAGCCTTCGCCCCCATTGTAGGTTTGATCGCCAGACTGGTCGTTCCAGACATCCTTGTCGTCGCTACCGTCGGTACCTTCATAGGTCTCGTCGCCACCGTTATCACCGTCATCGGTATCGTCGGTCGTGTCGTCGCTATCGTCACCGTCGGTATCGCCAGTGTTGTCAGCGCCTGCCAGTTCAAGAGCATAGTCGATGCTGTACCATTCGCCTTCACCGTTGAACCAGAGACCATCGATACCTTTCAATGTATCTGTTTCTCCGTCTTCGTTGGTGATTTCGACTGATCCATCGTCCTTTTGTTCCATGGAATAGTCGCTGAGCGCTCCGTCATAATCGACCTGATCGTAGCCCTCGCCCCCATTGTAGGTTTGTTCGCCAGATTGGTCGTTCCAGACATCCTTGCCGTCGGTACCGTCATAGGTCTCGTCGCTACCGTTATCACCGTCATCGGTATCGTCGGTAGTGTCGTCACCATCGTCACCG
>JBDVMU010000010.1:0-2485 GCA_039969995.1 Rhizobiaceae bacterium | reverse complement strand
GGCCCAGGCTTCGTTGACAAGTCCAACGCTGCAAGCGTTAAGGCTCTGGCTGGCGTCGACCGCTAAGCGGCGACACCCAAAAGTTGACGAGCAAAAAGCTCGAAAAACACATGCAGTCAGGCGGGCAAATTGTCCGCCTGACTCACTCATTTAGAAGCTCCAAAAAAAGAGGCGGGGATGGCTGATAACAGCGAGTCAGATAGACTCAAACAAGAATCCGGATTGCAAAGGGTATTGCGCAAGCCGGAAATCGGATCCTTCGCAGTGATGATTGTAATCATCATTGCATTGACATTCGCATCAGACGGCAAAGCGTTCAACGCGCTTGGATTGAAAAACAACATCGCTATTATTGCTCAATATGGCATCATTGCTCTTGGCGCTGCCATGCTGATGATCGCTGGAGAGTTCGACCTGTCGATTGGATCAATGATCGGATTTGCCGGTATGTCCATGGCCATGATGTTGAAATGGGGCCTGCCTTTCGGGCTCGGTGAAGCTTCGCCTTTTTCAGCGTTTTTCATCACTCTGGCTATGACCCTGGCAATTGGCTGGGTCATCGGCAATGTCGTTGTCCGATCAGGCTTGTCGAGCTTTATCGTAACGCTCGCCTTTTTGTTCTTCCTGCGCGGTGTGACCGAAGTGTCCTTCCGCCTGATCAACCAGTCCACACAGATTTCTGGCCTGCCGGACTACAAGGAAACAAGTTGGTTCGCTGACTTGCTCGGCGGTCAAGTATTCAGTTGGTTCTACGACGCCTGGTTCTGGCTTGGCGGCAATCTTAATCGCCGCGGCGAGCAATGGGTTGACGGATTTGATGCCCGCTTCATGTGGTGGCTGATCATTGCAGCTGTTGCCTATTTCGTGCTGAGCCGCACCCAATTGGGTAACTGGATTTATGCAACCGGCGACAACAAGGAGAGCGCGCGGGCCAATGGTGTGCCGGTCAATCGGGTTAAAATTGGCCTGTTCATGTTCACAGCCTTCTGCGCAACCATGTTTGCGGCCTGTCAGGTATTCGACACCAACACGTCAGACGCCGCCAAAGGTAACCTTCAGGAATTGTTCGCCATCGCTATCGCGGTTGTTGGCGGCACGCTGATGACCGGTGGTTTTGGTTCCATTATCGGCGTTGTCTTCGGTGCGATCACCGTCGGCCTGGTGGCCAATGCGGTGTTTTTCATCCCGTCCATCGACGGCGCCTGGTTCCGTGTGTTCCTGGGAGCCATCCTGTTGGCCGCGGTATTTGCCAACGAGCGAATTCGCAAACGCATCACGGGAGGTATTTGATCCATGGCTGAGTCATACCTGAGAGTAGAAAACCTCGTAAAACGCTTCGGTCCCTTCACCGCGCTTGCCGGTGTCGATCTGGAAGTTTTTCCCGGCGAAGTTCATGCGCTGCTGGGGGACAATGGTGCCGGTAAGTCAACACTGATTAAGACCTTGGCTGGTGTTCACGAGCCAACAGAAGGTCAAATCTTTATTGAGGGCAAACCGGTTAGTTTCCGTTCACCGCGTGACGCGTCTGCTGCTGGCATTGGCACCGTGTATCAGGATCTGGCGCTAAACCAGTTGATGTCCGTCACCCGCAATTTCTTTATGGGTCGGGAATTGAAAGGTTCGTTTGGCAGTCTCAAAATGGACGAGATGAACAAGATCGCCCATGACGAAATGCTGAAGATCGGTATTGATTTCAGTGACCCAACTCAGGCCGTGGGCACCATGTCCGGTGGTCAACGCCAAACGCTGGCAATCGCCCGTGCGATCTATTTCGGTGCGAAGGTTCTGATCCTCGACGAGCCGACTTCGGCGCTGGGTCAGAAGCAGCAAATGGGTGTTCTGAAGACCATCAAGCGGGTTCGTGCTCGTGGCGATATCGCCATCATCTTCATTACTCATAACGAGATCCACTCCCGCCTTGTAGGCGACCGCTACACTTTCCTTGCACTGGGCAAGGTGATTGGTGCGGGCACCGCAGATAAGATCGGAGACGACGAAATGCGTCGCCTGATGTCGGGTGGCGCGGAGATGGGTGATCTGAAGCAGGAACTGGCTGAGATCTAAAGCCGGTCCTTTCTAAGCTGACCAAATAATGAGAGGCACGCTTTGCGTGCCTCTTTTTTTTACACAATTGAAGCGCAGAGGCGGGTGAAACTAACTGCGGCGTCGCAGCCAACCCACCGCTGCCCAGTCGCCGTCCAGTCGCCGTCCTGTCGCCGAACATGATTTTGAGACATGCCGCCGCAGGTCCTTGATTTCTTTAGATTTGCCCTTGTGTACTCCTGAGAATTCACTCATAAAAATGCATCGGTGCGCGACTGAATCACGTATCGATTTTTTATTTTCGGGAGGAAATTGAATGAACGTAATGAAGAAACTTTTGATGGCCACGGCTGCTGTAGCCTTGACCGCAACCACCGCATTCGCTGAGCGCTATGTGATGATCACTCACACCCAGGGTACAGATCCATTCTGGCCAGTGGTT
>JBDVMU010000009.1:0-64902 GCA_039969995.1 Rhizobiaceae bacterium | reverse complement strand
ATTCCAGTCCCGACCATGTGGGGGAAGAAATGATTTTTCTGGGCTGTGCGACAACGTCACGGAAGCGGATTTTTTCATCTTCCTTCGGCAAGGCCAGATGCTGATGATCAAGACCTGTGAATTTCTCTAGAGCCTGCCAGGCCTTAACGGCGACTTCGCCGTTGGTTTCAGGAGCCAGAGACAAGATGACCTCAGTTGCATCGATAGCCGTATCAATCTTCGGCATTCCCTTCGTCAAACCATCTTCGGTGACAACACCGTTGAGTTTTCCAAGAAGCTCGACTTCGTGTTCGGTGTTCCAGGCAATGCCTTTGCCGCCATTACCAATCTTGCCCATTAATGGACCAAGTGCTGAGAACTGTTTGTAGAGGTTGGGATAGTCCCGCTCCACAACTGCAATGATTGGCATGGTCTTGCCCGGAATGGGGTCAACCTCTCCCTTTTTCCATTCCTTGACGTCGAACGGCTGGGCAAGCTCGTTAGCGCTGTCATGCTGGATCGGCAGCATGACAACATCTTTTTCCTTGCCAAGAACTTCAGGGGCAACCTCTGAAAATTTCTTGGCAATGCCCTTGAATATTTCCCAGTCGCTGCGTGCTTCCCAAGCAGGATCAGCCGCAGCCGTCAGCGGGTGGATAAAGGGGTGCATGTCAGATGTATTGAGGTCGTCTTTTTCATACCAAGTTGCGGTGGGCAACACGATGTCGGAATAGACGCAGGTGGTCGACATGCGGAAATCCAGGGTGACGAGGAGATCCAGTTTTCCTTCCGGCGCCTCATCGTGCCATTCGGCCTCTTTGGCCCGTTGACGCCCTTCCTCACCCAGGTCCTTGCCAAGCACGCCGTGTGAGGTGCCCAGCAAGTGTTTGAGAAAATATTCATGGCCTTTGCCGGACGACCCAAGCAGGTTTGACCGCCACACGAAAAGGTTGCGCGGCCAATTGCGTTCGTCATCTGGATCTTCGCAAGACATGCGTAGCTTCCCGGACTTTAATTGTTGGGCTACGTAATCCTTCGGTTCAAGCTTCGATTTGGCCGCTGCCTTCGCAACTTCAAGCGGATTGGTTTGCAATTGTGGAGCCGACGGCAACCAGCCCATACGCTCCGAGCGGATATTGTAGTCAATAAGTGTCGCGTCCCAATCACCTTCGGGAGCAGTCGGCGACAGGATTTCATCGACTTTCAACGTTTCGTAGCGCCACTGGTCGGTGTGCGCGTAGAAAAACGAAGTCGAGTTCATCTGGCGCGGCGGCCTGTTCCAGTCAAGGCCGAAGGCGAGCGGCAGCCAGCCGGTTTGGGGGCGCAATTTTTCCTGCCCGACATAATGGCTCCAACCACCTCCAGACTGACCGATGCAACCGCACATGATCAACAAGTTGATGATCCCGCGATAGTTCATGTCCATATGGTACCAATGGTTTAGTCCGGCGCCGAGAATGACCATCGAGCGGCCATTTGTCTTTTCGGCATTGAGTGCAAATTCGCGGGCAACCGTGATAATATTGGCCGCCGGGACACCAGTTATTTTCTCTGCCCAGGCCGGAGTGTAGGGCAGATTTTGTTCATAATTTTTGGCGCTGTTCTTGTCTTTCAGACCGCGATCAAGCCCATAATTGGCCATGAACAGGTCAAAGACCGTCGCAACCAGCGCTTCGCCGTCTGACAGCAACACCTTCTTGGCAGGAACCTTACGCAACAAAATGCTGTCGTGGTCAGTGCCTTCGAAGTGATCATGCTCTCGGTTGCCAAAGTATGGGAACTGAACCTCGGCAACTTCGTCATGGTCTGCCTTGGCGATCAAACTCATGGCAAGGTTTTGATCTTTACCCTTGGCGTCCTGACTTTTGAGGTTCCACTTTCCCTGTTCGCCCCAGCGGTAACCTATGGAGCCCAGTGGCGCGACGACCTTGCCCGTCTTGGAGTCGATCGCAACAGTCTTCCAGTCCGGGTTATTCTTCTCACCAAGATTGCGCGGGAAGTCGGCAGCCCTTAGCTGGCGTTCCGGTACATATTGGCCGTCTTTCTCAACCAGACGAACCAGCATCGGCATGTCGGTATATTGGCGACAATAGTCTTCAAAATACTTGGCTTGGCGATCGAGATGGAACTCGCGCAGGATTACATGACCCATGGCCATGGAAAGTGCGGCATCCGTCCCGGCTTTTGGATGCAACCACATGTCGGAAAATTTCGCCGCTTCAGAATAGTCGGGAGACACCACGACAGACTTGGCACCTTTGTAGCGGGCCTCTGTGTAGAAATGAGCGTCAGGTGTCCGTGTCTGTGGGACGTTGGATCCCCACAGGATAAGGAAGCCGGAATTGTACCAGTCTGCAGATTCGGGAACGTCCGTCTGTTCTCCCCAGGTCATGGGTGAAGCCGGTGGCAAGTCACAATACCAGTCATAGAAGGACATACATGTCCCGCCCATCAGCGACAGGTATCTGGATCCGGCAGCATATGAAACCATGGACATTGCAGGGATAGGAGAAAAACCGATAACCCGGTCCGGCCCCCATTTGCGCGCGGTATACGCATTGGCGGCGGCAATGATCTCGTTGACCTCGTCCCAAGTGGCACGAACAAATCCACCATGACCGCGCAGCTTGACATAGTCGCCCCGCTTTGCAGGGTCGCTTTGAATGGCTTCCCAGGCTGCAACCGGTGTTTTCAAAGCCCTTTCTTTGCGCCATTGCTTCAATAGGCGGGAACGGATCAGGGGATATTTTACCCTATTGGCCGAATACATGTACCAGGAGTAGCTTGCTCCACGCGAGCACCCTCGAGGTTCATGATTGGGAAGGTCAGGCCTTGTGCGAGGATAATCGGTTTGTTGGGTTTCCCATGTGACAATGCCGCCTTTGACGTAGATTTTCCAAGAGCAGGATCCGGTACAGTTGGCACCATGGGTCGAGCGGACAATCTTGTCGTGCTGCCAGCGCTTGCGATAGGCATCCTCCCAGTCACGGTTTTCATTTGTTACAACACCGTGGCCATCTGAATAGGTGTCGACATTCTTCTTTGCCAAAAAATTGAGGCGGTCGAGGAGATGAGACATGTTTTGCTTCCCTAATTTCGGTTTGCTGGCAGGGCCGGGCCGCTGGTGCCGGGCTCCCGCCAATTGCATTTTTGAACCTACGGATTGTGGATGTATGCGTTTGGACGCAGGTAAAACCACCAATTGATGGCGATGCAGACCGCGTAGAAGATCGCAAAACCGTAGAGTGCATATTCAGGTGTCCCGGCCTTCAGCTGCTCACCAAACACTTTTGGAATAATGAAAGCGCCGTAGGCAGCAACCGCAGCGGTCCACCCAAGAACAGGACCGGCTTGCTCCTTGTTGAAGGCCACGGCGATTGTCCGGAAGGTTGAGCCGTTGCCGATGCCGGTGGCTGCAAACAAGATCAGAAACAACCCAAGGAATGGCCAGAAATAGTCCTGTGGCGTTGCCGAGCCATAGGCAGCTTGGATGAAATACGCGACGCCAAGGGCCGACGCGACCATCACCACAGAAATCCATTGGGTTACGCGGGCCCCACCCAGCTTGTCGGCCATCATGCCGCCAACGGGACGGATCAGGGCACCAATGAAGGGTCCCATCCAGGCATACATCAAAGCACTTGGGCCCAGTGGGTTGGCCGTGTCGTGGGTCATAACACCGTCAACCATGACGTGCTGGAACCCGAACACCACCTTGATCGTCAATGCCAACGCGGCTGAATAACCAATGAAGGAGCCAAAGGTCATCGTGTAGATGATGGTCATGGCCCATGTGTGCTTATTGCCAAAGATCTTGTACTGGCGCGTCAGATTTTGACCGACAGATCCTGGAATCATCTTCAGGAGCATGACGGTGAGCGCGATAACGATGGGCAGGACAATCCACTTGGACACCAACCAACCGGATCCACCAACAGCTGCTGGCAGCAAGAGCCAAAGCCCGAACCCAGCTGTCAGGAAGCCAATCAGCAACATGCCCGTGATGGTAGAAAAGGCACCAATCGGGTTTGGAATTTCGGGTGACACGTGCTCGTCGCGAATATTGTTCATGCCCCACCACCCCAAAAAGGCGAGTGGTATCAGCGCCACCAACCAGACCAGTCCGGCATTGTGAATGAAGGTTTCGGTACCAGCGGGGATTTTGCCGATCAGCGTTCCAGACGTGTTGACAAGGGTGCGACTTTCACCACCGAACAGGCCGAAAGTCATGACCAGCGGAATGAGAATTTGCATGGTGGTGACGCCAAAGTTGCCCAGACCCGCATTCATGCCCAGCGAATAGCCCTGCATCTTCTTGGGAAAGAAGAAGGAGATGTTGGACATGGACGAAGAAAAGTTCCCGCCACCAATACCGGATAGGAAAGCCAGAACCTGAAACTGCCAAAGCGGCGTATCCGGGTTTTGCAAGGCCAGCCCCGCACCGAGTGCGGGAATGATCAGCAATGCTGTTGTAAACACGATGGTGTTTCTGCCACCGGCAATGCGGATAAAGAATGTGCTGGGAATTCTCAGTGTTGCCCCGGTCAGACCCGCTATTGCAGCGAGAGTAAACAGCTGCGATTTTTCAAACGGAAAGCCAAGATTGATCATCTGGACGGTGATGATTCCCCAATAAAGCCAAACGGCAAATCCGCACAGCAGACTGGGTATGGAGATCCATAGATTGCGATTGGCGATTTTTTTGCCCTCGCGTTCCCAATATGTTTCATCTTCCGGATTCCAGTTGCGTAGGTCTTGTCCCACTTTGTTGCTCCTAGAGTTGAATTGCGCTCATTGGCACAATGTTTTGGACAGACCCGTCGACGTGACGGGCCAATTTCTCAATTAATCAAGTATTCGCTGCTTCCTTCGCCTTCAGCGCTTGCACTGCGAGTTCAAGGTCAGCATTTGCCTTTGCCGCTTTTGCCTTGATGGTTTCGATATTTGCAGCTGCAAAGTTGGCGCGCTCTTCGTCTTCCTGCTTGGTGGAAAACCGCACCAGAAAGGCAAGGAAAGATGCTGCTGTGACAACCATGCCAATGATCAGGAATGCTTCCGACCAGTCGACCACGCCTTTGAACAGGAACCCGGCTGCAACCGCACCGGCATTGCCCCCTGCCCCGACAACGCCAGCAACCGCACCCAGCGACTTCTTGTTGATAAACGGGACAACAGAATAGGTTGCGCCTTCCGCCATTTGTGTGAACAAGGAAAACAAGATGAGGGTTGGAATGGCCAGGAACAGGACCTGCATCTGGCTGAACAGCATCAATGCAAGGCCTTCACAAAAGAGGCAGACAAACAACCAGAACGCACGGCCCTTCAGGCCCCAAAGCGCACCATAATTATCGCCAAATATGCCGCCCAGCGTTCTGGCAAAAATGTTCATCAAGCCGAATGAAGCGGCAACGCCACCGGCAGCCACAAGGCCCAGGTCGAAATAGTCGGCGAAATAGAGAGCCGCGACGTTATTGACTGTCAGCTCGATGCCGAAACATGCGCCATAGATAACAAACAACACCCAAACGCGATTGTCCTTCAGCGCTTCAAAATAGTCTGCGGTAACGTTCTTCTTCTCCCCCAACATGCCCCTGGCGCGCAGGTCCTTGTAGTTTCCGTCGGGAGCATCCTGGGTCCAATAATAGTAAGCAATGCCGGTCAGAAATATTGCGATGCCAACCACCACCATCGACAAACGCCAACCAGCGGCTTCAGAAAAACCGAATCCTACGACAAAGATTGAAAAGATCATCGGCATCACGAATTGCGTGACACCTCCACCAAGATTACCCCAACCAGCGGAGGTCGCATTGGCCTGGCCAACCACGTTTGGCGCGAACATGACGGAGGTATGATACTGGGTAATAACGAAGGACGCACCGATCGCACCAATCGCAAGGCGGAACATCAGAAAGGATTCAAAATCCTGCGCCAATCCAATACCCATTACAGGAAAGGCACCCAGAGTGAGCAATCCTGTATAGGTCAGGCGCGGCCCAATCCTGTCACACAGCCAGCCAATTAACAGTCGGGCAAATATCGTGATTGTAACCGAGCCGATAATTGTCCATCCAACTTGCTGCTTTGTCAGATTCAGTTCGTCGCGGACAATCAGCATCAACGGAGCGATGCCGAACCAGGCAAAGAAGCACAAAAAGAACGAAAACCACGTCATGTGGAATGTTCTGATTTGCACCATCGAGATATTGAAAAAATTTCCCCAAAGACTGGTGGCCTTGTTTTGTAGTTCCATGAATTTGGCCCCCTTGCGTATTGCGACAAATCATATTGGAAACCCAGCGGTGCGTGCTTCGGCTTAGTTCGAGCAAACGCTGTTCGGGTCTCCTGAAATGGCAAGGTTGGCTGTTTGGGCCGGATTTTATTGATCCAGATCAACTCCAGGAACACTTGGCCAAATTACAAGGCCAATGCAGGAGAATGTCATTATGGCCGGATTAATTTGTTTTGCTGCGGCTTCGAATAGTTGGGCCCAGCTTGCAAAAATTATCAATTGCTGGCTTGATAGATGTTAATCCGCTTTGCAGGAGACCCGTAATATGCGGCCTGAAGATCTTCCCAAAATTCGGGAATTGCCCCTGTTTGAAAGCATGAATGAGAAGAACTTTGAAGCGCTGACCAATGCTGCCTATTTGCAGCATTTCCCTCCACAGGTGGAACTCATTCACGAGGGAGACCCTGCAGACTTTCTTTATATTGTTGTTGAAGGAGCCATCGAGCTTTTCACCAAAGCCAATGGTCGCGAAGCCTCCATGGCGATCGTTCGCCCGGTGGGAACATTCATTCTTGCTGCGGTATTGAAGGACGCCGTCTATTTGATGTCGGCGCGAACTACGACCAAATCTCGCGTACTGATGGTACCGTCGGAAAACATTCGTTCGGTATTTGAACACGATGATGCATTTGCCCGAGCGATCGTTGTTGAGCTGGCGTCGTGTTACCGTTCGGTGATCAAAGACAGCAAGGGGTTGAAACTGCGAACCGGGGTTGAGCGGCTGGCCAACCGACTCATCAGGTTTCACAAAGACCAAAACGCAAATGGCAGCATAGAACTGCCCTATGACAAACGAACGCTTGCGTCTCTTTTGGGAATGACACCTGAAAACCTCTCGCGGGCCTTCAATACATTGAAACCCTACGGCGTTAGGGTGCGTGGGCCGGAGATTTATCTGGAAGACTTGCCCAGCCTAGAGGCAATGGCCAAGGTCAACCCTTTGATCGATGATCGGCTGATTTGAGTGTTCAGCAATTGAGCAAGATTTTGGGCATGGCTTTGCCTGCTGAAGCAGATCACTGATCATTCGCCTGTTCGTGCCTAGCAAAGATTGCGTCCTGTCTTGCAGCACCACTTGGCAGAGGAGCCGCGAAGCCCTCCCTTGCATCGCTGTGGTGATTTCGCTGAATTCAAACCGATCCGAATTACTTCTCACAGTGCTTCATTCTTTCTTTGCAACCAAACCCAGTTTCAGGATCGTTGAACTTAGCGCTAAATCGCCATTTGAATTCCGCGTGAAGTTGATCGTAACCATCATTCAGCCTTTTCTCGCAAATACGTAAAGCCTGATTGTGTTCTCTTTGAAGGTCCACCAGTTCCTCCTTCATGTAGCGGTTAACGTTGATCTTTTCCCGTCGCAGGACTTGCTTGCTTCTCCCAGATTGCAGAAATCCAAAAACGAGAATCGCAAGAGCTATGTCCCCGTTCTTGGCCGTGGTGGAACCTTGAATTACGCTCTGCGCACGATGTGCTATTATTTTCCTACATAGCCTGCAAAGATTCGCCCCGTTCTCAGGGACTGACCGGCGTTGCAGGCGGTAACTTCATGCCGCGCTTTTGCATGACGTTTCTGCCCAAATTGGGATAGTCGGTGATGATGCCATCAACCCCAATCTGTATGAGTTTTTCCATGGCGGCTTCATCATTAACCGTCCAGGGGATCACTTGGAGGCCTAACTCCTGGGCCTCTTTGACAAGCTTGGCGCTGAGATCGCCGTAGAATGGAGACCACACTTCCCCGCCTGCAGCCTTAATCATTTTGGCAACTGAATTGTCATGATCAGCCACCTTCAACCCTGCAGTCCAATCGTCTGCACCAGCTATGGTGTCCATCCACCGCTGCTGCGCGCTGAGATAAACCGTCTGAATGTCGGGGGCAATGGATTGCACGATCTGCAAGGTTCGCCAATCGAAGGATTGGATGCTAACCCGCGAAGACAGGCCGGCCTTCTCAACTTCACCTACCACCGCCCTAGCAAAGGCGTCGGGGTCGGCCGTATCAGCTGGTTTAGAGGGATTGATCTTGGTTTCGATGTTGAAGCGAACTTCTTCATTACCTGACTTTTTAACCAGGTCGAAAAGCTGGGCCAGTGATGGCATAGGCACGTTGTCCATACCGGACTGATCGGGAAAACGTGACGCTTCACGAGATCCGGGACGATAGCTGCCAACGTCAAATTTCTGAAGTTCCGCAAATGTCTTGGAGAAAATTGGCGGCTCTTCGTCCAACCATTTCCCGCGGGCATCACGCACCAGGGAGGACTTTAGGGTTGGGTTGTGGGTTATAATTACGACACCATCGCGCGTGATTCCCGTGTCCAACTCCAGAGTTGTCACCCCTATCGACAATGCTTTTGCAAAGGCCGGCAAGGTGTTTTCCGGGGCAAGACCGCGGGCACCGCGATGGCCCTGAAGGTCGAAGGCAAACACAGTCGTGGCCGGCATTATGGCGCAAATCAACAAAGCAATTACTTTCAAATTCATTGGCTAAGGCCCTTCTGATTGTTAAAAACTAATTCTGCCAGATTTATTCTACCTACGGTGGCAAGCCTCACAGATACTGTCACAGCTTATCCACCACCATCTTGGCCTGTGCGAAATTAAATCCTAAATCGATTTGCATCATTCTCCAAATTAGCACTAATATTTTTGCAGGGATCGAGTGATACCAAATTCGAGTGTCATGTTGATGTCATGCCGGTAGGCTGAAAAGCACGGGTATGACAACAACCCCTTTAATCTGGGAGAGAGCTATGAAGCTAAGAAAGATTCTTGTTGCGGGAATGTTCGCATCAGCGTCGCTGATGAGCAGTGCCGCTTGGTCTGCAACTGATATTCAGTGGTGGCATGCCATGGGAGGACGACTGGGTGAAGTCGTCAATGAAATCGCCGCCAAATATAATGCCAGCCAATCCACCTATAATCTGGTTGCGACCTATAAGGGTGGCTACGAAGATACGATGACTGCTGGTATCGCCGCGTTCCGCGCTAAGCAGCAACCCAATATCATTCAGATTTTCGATGCCGGCGCCGCCACCATCATCAACGCCAAGGGAGCGACAGTACCGGTTGCTGATCTGATGGCCAAGCATTCAGGTGGTTTTGACATCAGCGACTATATTGCTGGTGTTCGTTACTTCTATGCCGATTCAGATGGCAAGATGATCGGCATGCCGTTCAACTCCTCCACTCCGCTTTTGTATTATAACAAAGATGCATTTGCGAAGGCTGGCATTGCCAATCCGCCAAGCACCTGGGAAGAGCTGGAAGCGATGGCTCCAAAGCTGAAAGAAGCTGGCTATGTCGCCTTGGCGCAAAGTCACAGCCCATGGATTTTCTCTGAGAACTTCCACAGCCGTCACAATATCCAGTTGGCAACCGGCAATAATGGCTATGACTCAACCGACGTAAAAATCCTTTACAACAACGACCACATGAAAATGCACTGGTCGAAGGTGAAGGAATGGCTCGACAAGGGTTGGTACGGATTCTACGGCCGTGCATGGGGTGATAATCAGGACGCATTCGTACAGAAGAAAGTCGCCATGTGGCTGGGTTCTTCTGGTTCGTTTGGTGGCCTGACCAAGTCCGCCGACTTTAAGTTCGGTGCATCCTTCCTGCCGTATTGGAAGAGCATCATTGCCGAGCCAAAAGGCACCTTTATTGGTGGCGCAGCATTGTTTGCGATGTCCGGAAAATCGGAAGAAGAAAACAAGGGTGTTGCAGACTTCCTGGCGTTTTTGACGCAGCCAGAAATGCAGTATTTCTGGCATCAGGAAACAGGTTATGTGCCGATTACAAATGCGGCTTATGACCTTGCCAAAAAAGAAGGCTACTACAATTCAACGCCAGATGCGGAAATCGGTATCCAGCAGTTGAACCAGCCGGGTGGTGAATGGACCAAGGGGTATCGCCTTGGTTATTACGTCCAGATCCGCGACGTGATGTACAAGCACTTTGATGACATCTTCTCTGGCAAGGCATCTGTTGATGATGCATTCAGCGCCATGGAAGAGGAGTCAAACGACCTGCTTGCTCGTTTCCACGCCACTTATAACTAAGTGACAAAAAGCAGGTGCCGCCAAGTTCCTTTGGCGGCACCTGTTCCCAGTTTTTGACTTTGAAATTCCGAAGGGCCAGTTGATGAAGCGCGTTCAGTTCGAACACAGCCCAATTCCCTATTTGTTTATTGCGCCTCAGATCATAATTATTGTCGTGTTCTTCCTGTGGCCTGCCGCCCAGGCGATCTACCAATCGTTTCTGCTGGAGGATGCATTTGGCCTGTCCTCGCAATTCGTCTGGTTTAAAAACTATTCTGACACGGTGTTCAGCACGTCCTGGCTACAGGCTGCCGGCTTTACCGTCGTTTTCTCAACTCTGGTAACGCTGCTTTCGCTGGCCATCGCCCTGTTGCTGGCGGTGAAAGCCAATGAGGTGATTCACGGCGCCCGCACCTACAAAACAACTTTGATGTGGGCATATGCCATTGCCCCACCTGTTGCTGGTTTGATGGGCAACTTGATGTTCCATCCGCTGATAGGCGATCTATACAAGCTGATGAATGCCATTGGCTGGGACTTCAACCATAAGCTTGATGCATTTGATGCGAGTTTTGTCGTCATTCTCATTTCGGTCTGGAAACAGGTTTCGGTCAATTTCATTTTCTTCCTGTCAGGGCTCCAGGGCATTCCCCATTCGGTGGTGGAAGCGGCAACCATGGACTGCAAAAATGCCACCCGCCGTTTCTGGACGATTACCTTCCCCCTATTGGCGCCAACAACTTTCTTCCTGATGGTTATCAACATCACCTATGCGTTTTTCGAGACTTTTGGCATCATTGACACCACCACCAGAGGCGCCCCGGGCGGTGCCACAAATACATTGGTTTACAAGGTGTTTCAGGATGGCTTCCGTGGCGCAGACCTGGGTGGTTCGTCGGCGCAGTCAGTGGTTCTTATGCTGATCGTTTTGGCTCTCACTGTTGTCCAATTCCGCTTTATCGAGCGGAAAGTGCACTATTAGGGAGGCGATGAAATGAACACAATCAATTGGCGCCTTATCTACACTCACACCGTCCTAATCATCGGCGTGATCTTCATGAGCCTGCCGGTATGGGTCGCTTTTGCAACGTCAACGCACGATGCCGAGACCATCTTGAGAAACGGACTGCAATTCTGGCCGGGTACACATTTCTTCGAAACCTACCGCGAAGTTCTGTTTGTTGAAGGCGGGGTGATGAAGTCGGTGCTTGGCACCACCATGTTGAAAAACAGCCTGATTCTGGGCATCGGCTTTGCCGTTGGTAAAGTGATCATCTCGATGCTGGCTGCTTATGCAATCGTCTATTTCCGTTTCCGTCTCGCTGCACCGCTGTTCTGGATCATTTTCATGACCCTGCTGCTGCCGCTGGAAGTGCGCATCATCCCTTCCTACGAAGTGATGGCTGGGCTCAACCTGCTGGACACACATACCGGGCTGATCGTTCCGTTGATTGCCTCAGCAACCGGCACCTTCTTCTTTCGCCAATTCTTCATGTCGGTGCCGGATGAATTGCTTGAAGCGGCCCGTCTGGATGGCGCAACGCCGTGGCGGTTCTTTGTCGATATCCTCATTCCACTTTCGAAAACCATGATCGCCGCAATCCTGATCATCATGTTCGTCGTCGGTTGGAACCAATATTTGTGGCCATTGATCATGACCACTAAGGAAGAGAATTATACCCTGGTTATCGGCATCAAGCAGATTTATCAGGTCCTCGCTGAAGGTGGGGAATTGCCGCAATATCAAAAAGCATTTGCACTGACCATTCTGGCGACTTTGCCGCCAGTGCTTGTGGTGCTGGTGTTTCAGAACTGGTTCGTCAAGGGCCTCGTGGAGAGTGAAAAATAATGGCTGGCGTTGAACTGACAGGCGTTCGAAAAGTTTACCCCAATGGGGCTGAGGCGGTTCGCGGCGTCGACATGAAAATTGAACATGGCGAGTTCATCGTCTTCGTCGGTCCCTCTGGCTGCGGCAAATCAACCTTGCTGCGTATGGTGGCCGGACTGGAAGGTATCACAGACGGCGAAATCTCGATTGATGGCCGGGTCATCAACGACGTTTCGCCGGCCGACCGTGATGTTGCGATGGTATTCCAGAACTACGCGCTCTATCCCCACATGACGGTGCGGGGAAACATGTCTTACGGACTCAAGAACCGCGGCATTGGAAAAGCAGAAATCAACAGCAAGGTTGAGGAAGCTGCAAAAATGTTGCGCATAGCCGACTTTCTCGACCGTCGACCCCAACAACTTTCCGGCGGACAGCGTCAGCGCGTTGCCATGGGGCGGGCCATTGTGCGCGAACCAAAGGTCTTTTTGTTCGATGAGCCCCTGTCAAACCTGGATGCCAAACTCCGCGTGCAGATGCGCATCGAAATCAAACGCCTGCAGCGTCGCATGGATGTCACCAGTATCTACGTGACCCACGATCAGACCGAGGCTATGACCCTGGCGGATCGGCTGGCTGTAATCAATGACGGCCGGATCGAACAGATGGGCGCGCCCCTGGAACTCTACAACAACCCAAGCACGCTCTTTGTCGCCTCATTTATTGGCTCCCCACAAATCAATCTGGTTCCGGCCAGGTTTGATGGCAAAAAACTGATCAGTGGAGATCTCGCTCTTTCTGGATTTAAGGATCTTCCCGAGGACGTTGATCTGGTACTTGGCATGCGCCCTGATGACTTGATCCAGAGCGACAATGGAAAATTGTCGATGCGTGTTGACCTCGTTGAGCAACATGGTGCGGACAATCTGATTTATGGTGCCCTGTTGGGTGCCGAAGCCGATGAAGGCGACGAGACGGAAATCTGCATCAAGGTCGATCAGCAGGTATTGCCAGCGATTGAATCGACTTTGAAACTCGACGTGGATCTCAGCCGGGCACTGGTCTTTAGAAAAGACTCCGGGCAGCGGGTGCTGTGATTGACAAGCTGGCAGCTTGTGCTCCTGAAAATATGACGAAGGCGATGTCGGGGTGACTTCTTCAATGCCTCTTCGCAGCCTGATCAATCACACCATACTGATTGTTGGCGTAATCTTTTTGGTGGGGCCGATTGCTCTGACGTTCCTGTCTTCTACTCACGCGACTGGGACATTGGCACGCGAAAGTCTGCAATTCAGTTGGGGTGCTCATTTCATAGAAAACTATAGCCGGGTTTTGCGCTTTGAAGCCGGTTTTACCGATAAGGTGACGCCTCTGGCAATGTTGAAAAACTCGCTGATCGTTGGATTGGGAGTGGCAACGTTGACGACGCTGTTCTCGTTGCTTTCAGCCTATTCGATCGTGTTTTTTCGACTTCGTGTCGCGCCGCTGATTTTTTGGCTGGTACTGGTCACGTTGTTGTTTCCGTTGGAGGCGCGTTTCGTCAACACGTTTGAAGTAGCTGCGTCATTGGGACTGATCAACACCCATTTGGGGATCATTTTGCCAGCTCTTGCCGCCGCCATTGGCACATTCTTTTACCGGCAATATTTTCTAACCTTACCCGAAGAACTGATGGAGGCTGCAATACTCGATGGTGCTGGCCCGATACGGTTTTTTGCCGACATCATTGTCCCGTTGTCCTGGACCCGTACCGCAGCCATCTTCGTTATTTCTTTCATGATTGGCTGGAACCAATATTTGTGGCCCTTGATGATCAGCACTGATGACACTCTCTACACACTGGTGCGGGGCATCAGATTGATCGGCCAGGGATCGGGCCCGGGTATGGCGCTGGTTATCATCACCATCATCCCTCCCTTTCTGCTGCTGCTTGCCTTTCAGAAATGGGCCTTCAACACGTTACATGTCGAACAGAAGTGAGTGGCACTGGAGAGGTCTGCATTTGAGCTGTTGGGATTTATGGGAGGGGCATTGCGCCCCAATTCCTCACAAACTTGCCGATGGTTGGATCGCCAACACTCGGCTATGTTGCGGGCACAGTAGTTGTGTTGGCTACATACCAGAGGCACGATTATCTCTCGATCGTTAAAGGAAACGTGGTGACTCACAGAACCACCGCACATCTCCCCTTTCTCCTGCTGCTGTTTTGCGGAACCATGTGCAGTTCGATGATCGTACCGTTCATGGGCTTTTTCTTAGTGGAAGGGCTTGGCCACGATCCATGGATCATCGGCATTTATTCTATTCTCGCGGTGTGTTTGACGCTGTGGGTAAATCGAACATTCGCTCAACGCATTGACAACAACGCCCGGGTATTTCCGTTGGTTGGCATTGCAGCTGTCAGTTACATGACTGCTTCATTAGCGCTTTCGTTATCACCAACCATTTGGGTGGTGCTGACATTTGGAGCGGTTGGCTTTGGTTTTGGATCAAGCGCAGTTTCAACAATGTTCAGTCTCGGTGGCAATTTGGCCGAGCGCAATGACATTGAGCGCAGTCGTTTTAACGCGTACATGCGGGCAACCACGTCGACGGCATGGATGATCGGTCCCGCTGTCACGTTCCTCGTTGCTGACCAGGTCAGCATCGAGGCAGTGTTTATTGTTGCATCTGGATTATCGCTGGTCTGGATCGGTTTGTGGTGGTGGACGTTACCACACGACATTGCTGCCGGGGCAAAGCTGCCATCCAGCGACCCTGATGATGCACCTCGTGCCTCAAATGGATTGTGGTTGGCAGCAATTTTTGTCTTCTGTCTTTCTGTGGCCCATTCGCTGACCTTCTCCTCGCTGCCACTGTTTTATGTTCAGGAAGTTGGACTACCGGGTTTTGCACCTGGTGTGGCCTTCAGCATCAAGACTTTCGTTGAGGTGTTCGCCATTTTTCTGACACCAGCGATAATCGCCCGATTTGGAATCCGCCCGGCACTTCTGGCCACTTCACTTCTGGCCGTTGCTACGATCCAAATTCTGGCCTCTGTTCAATCGTTTCCTCAAATGCTCATGGGAGCAGCACTGGAAGGCCTTTACTATGGCTTCTTTGCCAGCCTGGGGATCAGTTATGTACAGTCCTTTGCAAAGGACCGGCCAGCGCAGGCCACCGCAATTTATTGGAATACCCTCATGGTAAGCGGCTTGCTTGCCGGCCCGGTGGTGGGTTTCTTGGCTCATGCCTACGACTTTCGAACGGTCGTGCAGGTGGCATCAGGAATGGCCCTCGTATCCGCAGCTTTCCTGATTGCGAGCAGCCCAAAGATAAAGAGCAGCAGATAACCCGCCAGACTCGATTTTTAACTTTGAGGCCCCGGATCTTCGCCAAAGGTAGCTTTGAACGCGCTGGGCCTGAACCGGACTCTCAGCGGAGGTAATCGATTGCTGGAAGAACCACAGCAACTCAGCACTTTTTCACCTGACAAAACAGGGGCCCTTCTGGTCCCTTCCGAGTTGCTCTCTCAGTTCCACAACGGTCTGCAAAAACACAAAACTTCGGGCAATACCCGCCGCCAACTGAGGCTCCCGCGATGTTGCATCCGGTTTGGAGTTTTCAGCATTCCTCGTTCAACGCCTTTACAAACTTATGTCGAAAAGCGTCCCCAAGTCGACCGCGCGAAGATTGACTCGCCTGCCTTTTTAACGTGTCATAAAACTGTAACAAAATTGTCATTGGGGGCTGATCGCCCGGGAGGAACACACATGAGACGTATCTACAAACCACTATTGGCAACCGCAGCAGCGCTGATGGTTTCAACGTCCATGGCTCAGGCCGCAAAACTCACATTCTACTGCAGTGCACAAGAAGACTGGTGCCAGTCCATGGCGCGCGGCTTTGAGGAAGCGACTGGTATCGATGTCAACATGACTCGCAAAAGCTCTGGCGAAACCTTTGCCCAGATAAAGGCGGAATCGTCCAATCCCAAGGGTGATATCTGGTGGGGTGGTACGGGTGATCCACATCTGCAGGCTGCCGAGGAAGGTCTTACAGAGGCTTATGAATCATCAATGCGTGGAGAGCTCAATGGCTGGGCGATTTCCCAAGCTGAATCGGCTGGAAACAAGACGATTGGCATCTATTCCGGCGCCCTTGGATATGGCTACAACACCGATCTGTTGAAGGCCAACAATCTGCCCGAGCCAAAGTGTTGGAAAGACCTGACCAAGCCGGAATATAAAGGCTTCGTGCAAATGGCTAACCCCAATTCAAGTGGCACCGCCTACACCACGCTGGCCACAATGGTGCAGCTGTTTGGTGAGGACGACGGCTTTGAGTTCATGAAGGCATTGCACAAGAACATCAACCAGTACACCAAGTCTGGTTCTGCCCCGATTAAAGCGGCAGGCCGCGGCGAAAACACCATCGGCATCGTGTTTATGCATGACGCTGTGAAGCAGGCTGTTTCCGGTTTTCCGGTAAAGGTCGTCGCACCTTGCGAGGGCACAGGCTACGAAATCGGCTCCATGTCGATCATCGCTGGTGCGCGCAATCTGGACGAGGCTAAGAAGTTCTACGACTGGGCACTGACCGCCGAAGCGCAGTCGCGTGCACTGGACGTGAAGGCCTATCAGGTGCCGTCAAACAAGGGCGCCAAGACTTCTCCGTCAGCGCCGGACCTGTCTTCAATCAAGCTGATTGACTACGACTTCAAAAAGTATGGTTCAAGCGCCGAGCGCAAACGTTTGCTGAAGAAATGGGATGATGAGGTTTCCACGCTGCCACAATAAGTTTTGTAAGCGGCAGTGAAACCTGTTTCCAACACAACATCTGCCCACCCCACGTTGATCCTTTGGCTCGCGGTGGGGTGGGCAGGCTTTTTTCTTCTGCCCTGGTATGGGGTGGAGGACGGTATCTTTACGTCTGGATGGCTGTTTGACGGCTACCCGTTCGATGACGATTACTCACCAGCGATCTTTCTGGCCTTGGCAGGCAAAAAACTCTGGTTGCTGGGGCATTTGCCCTTCTTGATAGGTCCTTTGCTGGCTCTGTCTCGACCACGTTCAGACCCCTCTCACGGCAAAATTCTGATTATCTGCGGGGCGCTGGGCTTTGGCTGGCTCATCGCGCAAGGCTTTTTCATAGGCATCCGTGGGTGGAACTTTGAATGGCTTCAGGCTGTTTTTGGACCTTTGGGCGACCGTCAGTTTGGCATGGGTACTGGCGCGATGCTGGTTGCCAGTGCCTTCTTGTTTATTCTGACTCAAGGCATTGCTGCGCGCGGCGCAGTTGGCGGTGACATCTTTGTCGTCGGATCAATTGGCTTTGTCGTGACAATTGTCGCGGCCTTTGTCTTCTATCCTATCTTCAACATGCTGGGCTCGGCATTTATCACCGAGGAAAATGCCTACTCGGTCTCAGTGTTTTTTGAAAAATTCACCGACCGCCGTCTCTGGGGGCTGGGTTGCTTGCAAGGGGCACGTTGCGGCGCGGCTTGGAATTCACTGTTTCTTGCGGTCACCGTCGGGTTGCTTACAACGGCATTGGGTTTGGCTTTTGCACTGGTTGTGACGCGCACCAGTTTTCGCTTCAAACGCGCGTTGCGGGCCCTCACCGTGTTGCCAGTGATCACACCGCCTTTTGTTATTGGTCTGGCGATTATTCTCCTGTTTGGCCTTTCAGGAACGGTTACAACTTTTGTTGCGGACCTGTTCGGCATCGCCCCAACACGCTGGGTCTATGGCATGCCGGGTATTCTCATTGCCCAGGTTTTGGCCTTCACGCCAATCGCTTTTCTGGTGTTGATCGGCGTCGTTGAAGGGGTCAGCCCATCGATGGAAGAAGCCGCACAGACATTGCGGGCCGACCGTTGGCAAACGTTTAAAACCGTTTCTCTCCCTCTGATGCGCCCTGGCATCGCTAATGCGTTCCTGCTTGGCTTTATTGAGAGCATGGCCGATTTCGGCAATCCTCTGGTTCTGGGCGGCAATTTTGATGTGCTGTCGACGGAAATCTTTTTTGCCATTGTTGGTGCTCAATATGATCAGGGGCGAGCTGCAGTGCTCGCGCTGGTCCTGCTTGGCTTCACGTTGGCGGCCTTTTGGGCACAGCGTTTCTGGCTCGGTAAAAAAAGCTACACCACGATGACCGGTAAGGGCGATTCAGGCGTCCATCCCAATCTGCCTGGCGGCTTTGCCTATCCGGTGTTTGCCATTGCGGCAATTTGGACGCTGTTCACCATCACCATTTACACAATGATCATCTACGGCTCATTTGTGGAACTATGGGGCGTCCGCAACGATCTGACTTTCAAACACTACATCACCGCGTTTGCTGTCGGTTTCAACGAACATGGGCTTCACTGGAGCGGCTCGGCTTGGGATTCGTTCTGGACGACCCTTAAGATTGCTGCAATTGCAGCGCCGCTCACCGCAGCGGTCGGATTGGTAACGGCCTATCTGCTGACGCGCCAGAATTTCGTTGGTAAAAACGCATTCGAATTTGGCACCATGCTGAGCTTTGCCATTCCCGGAACGGTTATCGGGGTCAGTTATATTCTGGCATTCAACGTGCCACCGATCGAAATCACCGGCACGGGTGTCATTCTCGTGGTGAGCTTCATATTCCGCAACATGCCTGTCGGTGTTCGTGCGGGCATTGCCTCCATGTCCCAGTTGGACAAAAGCCTTGATGAATCCTCTTTGACGCTTGGAGCAAATTCCTGGCACACGTTCCGCCTGGTTATCCTGCCCTTGCTCAAACCGGCGATTCTGGCCGCACTGGTCTATTCATTTGTCCGCGCGATGACAGCGATCTCCGCTGTAATTTTCCTGGTCAGCGCCGAATACAACATGGCCACCAGCTACATTATCGGGCGGGTTGAAAACAACGACTACGGTCTGGCGATTGCCTATTCCACAACCCTGATTTTCGTCATGCTCGCCGCGGTCGGCCTGCTCCAGCTAATCGTTGGTCGAACCAATATCGGGCGACGCCAATCACAAACAACTTTGAGAAACTGATGACGGATACAATGTTCAACAAAAGCAACAACGCCGCGTCGGTTTCATTTGAAAATGTCACCAAGATCTTTGGCGATCCGTCGACAGGTGTCCGCGCTGTCGACAATGTCTCGCTGAAGGTCGAAGCCGGAACGCTGGTCACTTTGCTTGGACCTTCTGGCTGCGGGAAAACGACTACTCTGCGCATGATCGCGGGGCTCGAGATGCCATCCGAAGGTAAAATCCGCATCGGTGATCAGGATGTCACGACGCTTCCGGCAACTGATCGTGATGTCTCTATGGTGTTCCAGTCCTATGCTTTGTTTCCGCATATGACCGTGATTGAAAACGTCTCCTACGGTCTTAAATTCTCCGGGTTTGGGAAGTCGGAGGCCCAGGAGCGAGCAGCCGAGGGGCTCAAGCTTGTTGGTCTTGACGGCTATGGAAGTCGATTGCCCAGCGAATTATCAGGCGGCCAGCAACAAAGGGTGGCCGTGGCCAGAGCGCTGGTGCTGGAACCGCAGGTGCTTTTGTTTGACGAACCGCTCTCCAATCTTGATGCCAAGTTGCGCCGTCAGGTTCGTGAGGAAATCAGGGA
Source organism: Rhizobiaceae bacterium (assembly GCA_039969995.1). Taxonomy (GTDB): domain Bacteria; phylum Pseudomonadota; class Alphaproteobacteria; order Rhizobiales; family Rhizobiaceae; genus Pseudahrensia. The sequence goes on along the minus strand of JBDVMU010000009.1, from coordinate 45,176 downwards.
TATTCAGCAAAAACTCCAATTGACGGTGGTGTATGTCACCCATGACCAGGAGGAAGCCCTGGCTGTCTCAGATCGCATTGTGGTGATGAAAAATGCGGTCATCGCTCAGGAGGGGACGCCGCGCGAATTGTACGATATTCCAGCCAATCGCTTTGTTGCCGATTTCATTGGCGAATCCAACATTTTGGAATGCCAGGTAAATTCGATTGATAGTGGACAGGCACGGGTCGACCTTAACGGCTATCAGCTGGAAATGCCGGCGCGCGACCTCGGCGTCGGCCCGGCACTGCTTGGCATCAGACCAAACCGCATGGCTCTCGTTGATGCTGGCAGCCCAAACAGTCTGGGTGGCGAAATCCTTCGTGTGACATATGTCGGCAATCATCTAGAATTGACGGTTCAGACCAGCCAGGGGGACCTGTTCGTCACCAGCAACGATGTCGATGCGTCGGTTGAAGCAGGCGACAAGGTTGGTTTGAAGTTCGCAGACCGGGGGCCGGTTCTGTTGAAGGAATAAGATTGCAAGTTTCGAGAATGTGGAAAGCAAAGGAGGAAATGCCGGGTTGCATTTAAAAATGGCCGTTTTCGCCTGTGGGAAACAACTAGCCGAACGCTCAAGTTAGGCAAGCAGATTGCCATCGGGTGGGAAACGCGTACTCTCAATAGATTATAGTAGGAGGAAAATCATGAAAAATACCAAATTGAAACTGGGGCTGTTGGCCGCTGCACTGATGTCCATGGCTTGGCTTCAACCAGCCCAAGCCCAGGAAGAATGCAGTCGCGGAACGCTGGACGTGGCCTACTGTGACCGCAATCTCGACCAGGTCGCAGACTTGCCAAATGATGAAAGTCAGTGGGTAGATCCCAGCACAATCATTTTCACTTACACGCCTGTTGAAGATCCCGCCGTTTACGCAAATATTTGGGATGGGTTTGTCAACCACATGAAAGCAGTCACCGGACGTGATGTCGTGTTCTTCCCCGTGCAGAACAACGCTGCACAGCTGGAGGCAATGCGGTCAGGTCGTCTGCACGTTGCAGGCTTCAACACTGGTTCCAATCCAATCGCAGTCAGCTGCGCTGGTTTCGTGCCATTCGGCATGATGGCCTATGACGATGGTTCGTTTGGCTACGAGATGGAAATCATCGTTCCTGCGGATTCTGCCATGCAGTCACCGGCCGAAATTAAAGGCAAGACCATGGCGTTTACGTCGCCGACATCCAATTCCGGCTTCAAAGCGCCTTCCGCAATCCTGAAGGGTGAGTTTGGCTTAATCGCTGACACCGATTTCACGCCAACTTTTTCCGGTAAACATGACAACTCCATTTTGGGCGTTGCCAATGGGGACTATGAAGTAGCAGCGATCGCCAATTCGGTGTTGCAGCGGATGGTACGTCGCGGTGTGGTCAAAGAAGGACAGGTTCGCACGATCTACAAGTCGCAGACCTTCCCAACCACTGGTTACGGACATGCCCATAACCTGCATCCCAATCTGGTCGCTAAGCTCAAGCAGGCGTTCTGGACTTATGAGTGGGATGAGAACTTCAAGAAAGAGTTCAAAAAGGCAGACCGTTTTGTCGGTATCACACACAAGTTCGACTGGGCGGTCATTCGTCAGATCGATGCTGCCAACGGCGTAAGCTACAACTGTAAATAAACGTCACTTAACGTGATCAAAAAGGGACCGGGCGGAATTCGCCCGGCCCGTCATAGTCAATTCTATCCACCACCAGCAGCGAGCAACGGGGAGGCTTCATGCTTCGACTCGAAGGACTGAAGAAGCGCTATAAGACAGGCGACGAGGCGCTGAAAGGCGTTGATCTGGAAATTCCAGATGGACAGGTCATCGCGCTTATCGGCCCGTCTGGCGCTGGTAAATCTACACTTATCAGATGCGTCAATCGACTAGTAGAACCTACGGGTGGTAAGGCCTATCTTGGCGATCTGGAGCTGACCCGTCTTTCATCGTCCAAGCTGCGAAAAGCGCGCAGTCGCATGGGCATGATTTTTCAGGAATATGCGTTGGTCGAACGGCTAACAGTGATGGAAAATGTGCTTTCCGGACGTCTCGGTTATGTCGGATTCTGGGCCAGCTATTTTCGCCGTTTTCCAGCAAAAGATGTTCAGGAAGCCTACCGATTGCTCGACCGGGTTGGTCTGATGCACATGGCCGACAAGCGGGCTGACGAATTATCGGGCGGACAACGCCAGCGGGTTGGTATTTGCCGTGCACTGATCCAAAACCCGGACCTGCTGTTGATCGATGAACCGACTGCCAGTCTTGACCCAAAAACATCCAGGCAGATCATGCGGTTGATCAACGAACTGTGCGAAGAGCGTGGTCTCGCGGCCATCATCAACATTCACGACGTCCTGCTGGCGCAGATGTTCTCCCAGCGCGTTGTTGGGCTCAAACTCGGAGAAATCGTTTACGACGGCAAGCCCGACGGTCTTACCCCGGATGTGTTGACCGAAATTTACGGGGAAGAAGACTGGGAAGCAACGATTGAGAAGGTCGATGAGGCGGGCCTGGAAGCGGGTATGGAGCCAGCTCAATGAGCACCAATGACCAGCCTTTCCCGACAAGCTGGCGCAAGCCTCCGTTTATCAAGAGCCGACTGCTGCGTTGGTGCCTCACCATCGGTGTTGCGATCTATCTCGCACTGGCTTTTGGAACGATGGACATCAATTGGACACGTGCGGCCGAAGGTCTGCCACGGGGTCAAAGATTTATTGCTGCATTTTTCCCACCCAATTTTTCAGACAATCTCGGCGTCATGTGGGATGGCATATTCGAATCCATCTGGATGGCGATCATTTCCACCATTGCGGGCATCGCCCTGTCGATCCCCATCGGCTTAGGTGCAGCACGCAATCTGGCACCCAAATGGGTGTATCTATTGAATCGTTCGATCATTGGTGGCTCACGCACTTTTCCCGAGGTCATCTTGGCCATCTTTGCGGTGAAGCTTTTTGGTTTCGGCCCGTTCGCCGGTTTCATCGCTCTTTCGATTGGCACAATCGGCTTCTATGCCAAGCTACTTGCAGAAGACATTGAAAACATGAGTGCCTCCCAGGCCGAGGCCATCAAGGCCACCGGTGCCGGGTGGTTCCAATGGATCAACTACGCCATTCAACCACAGGTCATGCCGCGCATGATTGGTCTGTCGGTTTATCGACTCGATATCAATTTCCGCGAGTCTGCGGTTGTCGGCATTGTCGGCGGCGGCGGCATCGGAGCAACATTAAACACGGCTTTCGAACGCTATGAATTCGATACAGCCGCCGCCATTTTGCTGATCATTATCGGCATTGTCATGGTGCTGGAATACACGTCAGGCTTCCTGAGAAAGTATGTGCAATAATGCCCCGTATCGATACGGCAAACGGCCCCGTCTGGAAGCGCCGCACCCCTAAAAAGCAATGGGCCATCTGGTTTGGCTGGCTGGTCGCCTTGGCAATAACGGCTTACGCCTGGCAAGGTATTTCGGAGAAGACCATCTGGTTTTTTGTCCAGGATGCACCACGCCAGGCAGCCGATATCGGATCGCGCATGGTGCCGCCGAAATTCAGTTACATGGAAAAATTGTGGTGGCCGATTTGGGACACGCTCAACATTGCGACGCTGGGCACAGTTATTGCGCTGGTTATCGCCGTGCCGGTGGCCTTTGCTGCAGCCCGCAATACCACGCCACATCCCATCGTGCGGACAATTGCTCTGTTTATCATCGTTGCGTCGCGCTCGGTTAACTCTTTGATCTGGGCACTGATGCTGGTGTTCATATTCGGCCCTGGAGTGTTGGCGGGAACCATCGCGATTGGCCTGCGGTCAATCGGTTTCTGCGCCAAATTGCTTTACGAAAGCATCGAGGAGATCGATCACAACCAAGTTGAGGCGATCGAAGCGACCGGGGCATCTGGTGCTCAGAAAATGGCCTACGGTATCGTGCCTCAGGTGCTGCCCACTTTTGCCGGTGTTGGCGTATTCCGCTGGGACATCAATATCCGGGAATCGACCATTCTCGGCCTGGTTGGTGCCGGTGGCATTGGCTTGGAATTGAACGGTTCGATCAACACACTGGCCTGGACTCAGGTTTCGATGATCCTGCTGGTGATTCTGGTCACTGTGATCATAAGCGAATGGGTTTCGGCAAAGGTGCGCGGTGCCATTATCTAAACAGCTTGGTCCCTTTTATGAGGGATTTGACACGATATCCGCCTTCGATTTTTACGAGGAGATTCGTCATCGGCTTCCGGCCGGGCGGTTCCCTGTGCAGTCAACGAATGTCAACGGCCTGCTCGAATTGGTAGATGATATCGACGTGTTTGTTTTCGATGCATTTGGCGTGTTGAATGTTGGTGAACGGCCCATCGAAGGCGCCGTTGAAACTGTTACTGCCTTGCGTGGTTTGGGAAAACGACTGTTTGTTGTCACCAACGCGGCAAGCATGTCGCTAAGGCAAGCCCGCCAGAAGTTTGACAGATTGGGTTTTGACTTCGCTGATGAGGAGATTATCACCAGTCGGATGGCCGCGGAGGCTGCGGTTTCACAGCATTCTGCGCGGACATGGGGGGTCATCGCTGGTGATGAATTCTTTGAAGGAGATCTCGATTTTCCATGCCTGAAGCTGTCGACGAGCCAGCGCGATTACGACCAGGTTGATGGGTTTCTGTTCCTGAGCGCAAAGCGCTGGAACGCCCAACAAGCATTGATATTAGAACACTCTCTTTCGAATAGAGTTCGACCGCTGATCATCGCAAATCCGGATGTCATCGCACCACGAGAAATTGGGTTTTCAACTGAACCTGGATATTCCGGTCACCGGATCGCCGATCTGCTTGATATTCAAGTTGAGTTTTACGGAAAGCCTTTTCCATCAGTTTTCGACATTGTCACGCAGCGTTTGCAGGGCGATGTGTTGCCCCAACGTATTTGCATGGTTGGCGACACCCTACACACGGATGTTCTGGGAGGCGCGTTCCAGGGTTGGTCGACGGCCCTCATAACCGATTATGGCCTGTTCAGAGGTCATGATGCCGAGAAATTCATCCTGCAAAGTGGCATCAGGCCAGACTTCATAGCGCCCTGTATTTGATGAATCAGGGGCCTGCTCGGAAGGGAATCCGCCTGCAAATCCGCGTTGGTGCCCGTCGATTAAGGTCTTCAGCTTAATCCAAAATCGGGTCAGAGCCGAGAACCATTCTCCCGGTCACTATTGATGTAGACGCGTGTGGAACTGATGACCTATTGTTGGGGAACACCGCTGCTCACCAGGATTCCGCTTAAATGCAACACTATTCAGTTCTGGACCTTTCCCCCATTTCTGAAGGTGCGACAGCGACTGATGCTCTTTCAAATACCCTGGATCTTGCTCCAAAAGTAGAAAGTCTGGGCTACCACCGGTATTGGTTGGCTGAGCATCACAACATGGCGGGCATTGCCAGCGCCGCAACATCTGTGGTGATTGGCCAGGTGGCCGCCCGAACCAAAACCATGCGCGTGGGTGCTGGTGGCATAATGCTGCCAAATCATTCTCCGCTGGTCATCGCCGAGCAATTTGGCACATTGGCCACTCTCTTCCCGGGGCGTATTGATCTCGGCGTTGGACGTGCTCCGGGAACCGACATGAATACGGCCAGAGCATTGCGACGCCATTTGCAAAGCGGTGATGAATTTCCCCGTGATGTATTGGAACTGCTCAGCTATTTTGATGACGTTCCCGACGAGGCAACAGTCCGTGCAATTCCCGGTGCGGGAACGCAGGTTCCGGTATGGATTTTGGGATCAAGCCTTTTTGGAGCGCAACTGGCAGCGCATCTTGGTTTGCCGTATGCCTTTGCTTCCCACTTTGCACCGCAATTGTTGGAACAAGCCTTGAAGATTTATCGCGAAACGTTTCAACCCTCGAAGTGGCAGGACAAACCCTATGTAATTGTTGCCGCAAGCGTATGTGCTGCTGACACCGATGAAGAAGCAGCCTTTCTTAGGTCAAGCCAAGTGCTATCTTTTACGCGGATGTTTACCGGACGACGAGGCAAATTGCCCCGACCGACTCACGATTTGGAGGTCGAAGTCCCAGAGCATATCAAAGTTCAGGTAGACCAATCGCTGTCCTGTTCGGCTAGCGGCAGTTCAGATAAGATTCACAGTGAACTGACGACCATCATATCAGACCATCAACCTAACGAATTGATTATTACCGGGTCCATCCACGATCATGTCGCGCGTTGTCGATCGTTCGAAATTGCAGCTGAGGTGCTGAAAGACCTGACCTGAAGACGGTATTCCATGGGGTAAAAGGAAGGGACAAAAACTTGAGTATATCGGTGGCAATAATCGGCCTTGGGATCATGGGGCGCAGGATGCTTGAACACCTGGTTCTCCATAAAGGTTACAGACCCGTCGCCCTTTGGGACCCAGATCCAGTCGCTTGTCAATATGCTCAAGTCATCGCGCCAGAGGCTCAAGTGACGGCCTCACCGCAGGAAGCCATTGCGGCAGCCGATCTTATCTATCTGGCCTGCCCACCTGTTCCTCGCAAAGCTTATGCGCTCGAAGCGGCGGAGGCCAAAAAGGCCGTTTTTCTGGAAAAACCCCTTGGCGTAGATATTCAGCAAAGCAATGAACTGGTTGCTGAGCTAGAGAAAAGGGGCGTTCCGACGGCGGTTAACTTCACTCAAGCTGCTGGTGTTGCATTGTCCAGCGTAACCGAAGCTGCTCGTTCGGGTGAGATGGGTGATATCGTGGGGGTCGACATCGTCGTTACTTACGCGGAATGGCCGCGTGATTGGCAGAAACAGGCTGGCTGGCTGAAATTTCGCGATGAGGGTGGGCTGACGCGGGAAGTGATTTCCCATTTCCTATTTTTCTCAGAACGCATCCTTGGACCTCTCACTGTTGTTTGGGCCCACCCTGTCTATCCAAACGATCCATTGCTTTGTGAAACGCATATGCATGCAAGATTAGAGACAGGGGATGGAAGGCCCGTTTCGATCATGGCCAGCGTCGGAGGGGTTCAACCGGACAGACAAGAATTGACGATCAAAGGAACTCGAGGCAGTCGTCGAGTTTCCGAGTTTTATATTGACGCCATCTCCAACGGCGGTCCTTTCGTTGAGGTCACTGACAGACCCAACGACCCCAGAGCGATCAGCCTGAAGGCACAATTGGATGAGCTTCTGGTCTGTATGAACGGGAGGCCAAATCGTCTTGCAACACCGCAAGAAGCTTTGAGCGTGCAGAAACTTGTTGAAACAATGTTGCAGGGAAAATCCTGATTTCAATTTCAGCAAGTGCTTTGGTCCCACTTTCGGAAGAAAATGGAAGTCGAAAGTTTTCGACGACACCTGCTGGATTGCAGTGAAAATTATTGATAGAGGAGCGGCAATTATTTAGCGCATCGAAGCGACCGCGACATGAGTGAAACCAAGAAAGCAAAAGCAGCATCTACGGAGACAAAAAAGAAGTCTCCAGGCAAAGCCGAAGCTGGAAAAAAGGAAGCTGATAAAGCTCCGAAGTCCAATGAGTCGGGCACCAAAGAAGCTGCCAAAGAAAAACCCAAATCAGCATCTCAGACCTCAATCAGTCATTTTTCCAGCGTAGCCACGCCTGAATATCGAGCTGGTTGGGACAGTATATTTGGGCAATCAAAGTCTTCTAAAAAGAAAGGTAAAAAATCGTCGGCTGCTGATCTTTTACCAGAACAACTTGTGATTGAGGACGATGAAATCGACGAAGAATTTCGAGCAGTGTTGTATAAGTTGTTTCAGCGACAGGCACGCAAACAAGGGCTCAGCCTTGCAAAATCGAAAAGTCGAATTGAACTAAGTTATTGTTTGCAATGCAATATTTCCTCTAAATAGATCAATTTTAGCCTGTAGAGACTTCGCTCACCGAGCCTTGACAGATACATCGCCTGTGCTCGCGGAACGCTGAACCAATCACTTTCAAAGGCTGAAAATCCAGCAATTGCAGACGGGTGTGCGATTGAGTTTCGTCGCCAGTGTTTGATGAAGCCCAGAGCCTCTTTCCTTCACGTTTAATGCGCAAGCTGGTTGCTCGCGCTCAATGAACGCCATTTGCACACCAGTTCGATGAATCTTTCAACGTCCCTTTAAATGCCACGTTGAAGTTCCATATGAACCTTTAGCTCACAAGGAATCGTTGATTCTCTTGCTGTTTTCAAGATGGAGTTTGATCGTGCCGAACCTTAATCGCCGCAGCTTTCTGCAAGTTCTGGGTGCTGTTGGATTTTCCCCCTATCTACCATCTCTGCCTGTTGGAGCTGCGGCTGCCAAAGGTGGCGCGGCCACATCCAAAGCCTTGTGGGCAAGTTTATATGCAAATTCGGGATCGGCGACTGAATTTGTTGGTGTCGCCAGGAACATGGGGCTTTCAAACGCAGCCATTCAAGGAGTTGGGGCTCGCAGCATCGGGGTCAGATTGACTCTGGCAGCGACGACGCAAAAGCTAACTCACGCCGCTACGAAGGCCATCAAATCAGCAACAACGCCTGAACTTGGAGTGTCGAAAATCCGACACCAAATAGAGCGCGCAATCCAGAACATTGCTGAACCAGAGCCCGCCGAAATACTCACCACAGAACCTCCAGAAGCAGAAACCCTGCTGGAGGAGAAGATCAAACGAGAGGGCGATTAGCGAGCACGGTTGTTGTCCAATTGACAACGGCAAGGTTTGAGATTGGCCACAGCTCCTGGGTGAAGATTTCTTGCCGCAATCAACCAATCACTTGCCTGGCCGCGCGGCCTCCACACTCAAGCGCCCCGTCGATCAAACCGGGGCTTTCGCTCGCCGTCTCCGCAACTGCAAAAAACAGACGGTCACCACAAAACCCCATGCGCATTGTGTCGTGCAAACGACGAGGATGTTCAGGCAGTGTTTCCAAATCACGTCTTGAACATATCGTTGACCGTGTGGACCAATCACAGATCTCCAATTGATTGAACATAGCGGCCTCGTCGCCGAAACAACGAACCAACTGGTCGATAATTGCCGATCGCGTGTCCTGTTGCTGTCTGACATCGGGTGGCCATCCCACAAATCCAAACAGAGCCGCAGGCAATCCGTTTTCTCCGCAATGGTCATGGATTTCGACCATCGGGCCCAACCGACTTGCAATACGCCCCGAGAGGCCCTTTTCGCGCCAGAAGGGCTGGTCATACATAACCGTCACCTTGGCCTGCGTCGCCATCCATGTCGGCGCATCTCGCATGATTGAGATGGTTTGGTCGTCCAGCAGATCAGACCAATCAATATGTTCAGCAATAATGCGCAAGGGCGCCGCAACGATCACCTTTTCTGCAACAACGCTCTTATTGTTGCTGCAATCAATACGAAAGCTGCCGTTTGAATTGGAAATCTTGCAAACGGCATAACCAAGCAGCACCCGCTCAGCCTCTATTGCCGCAATATGGGCATCAATAAATGCGGATGGGCCACCGGCAATGCGCGCCATGCCGTGCTGGCCTGGAAGAAACTGACGCGTCGGAGGTGCATTTGCCTCAACATCGAGAAGCGCATCGCCTTGCTCATATTGTGGAAAAGTCTTGAGCTTCATTCTATCAAGCCAATGGCGCACAGATGATTGGTAAGGAGGCCAAACCCACGTTGGTCCAAGGTCGCCAATCGCCTCACCACTTTGCTCGTTTCGCAGCGACGCTATTCGGCCGCCGAGTTGGGAAGATGCCTCCAGCACTCGAAAATCAACCCCTGCAGCCTGCAATAGGTTGGCCGCGGTAAGACCTGAAAGGCCACCACCGATGATCGCTACTTCGCAAGAATTTGCGCTGTCGCTCAACTCACACATCCTTTGGAAAATTGTTGGGTGCACCGGCGGTTGAATCCAACAACGAGACCCAACCAGACTGCACAATCGTATACCTGTTGCACCATGGCTCAGACTGCTCAGTTGTCAAACTGCAATATTGCGCACCGTTCAAAACTGAGTGAGATTGGAATTTGTTTGTCACCGGGCGACGAACACAATGGTCGACTGCTGCGCGCAGGCTTACGGGGGAATAGAATGGCAAATGACTTTTTGATCAACGATCCGGGTAATGCCCGGGCAACGGTTCTGCTGGCACATGGCGCTGGCGCGCCGATGGACTCAGCTGCGATGGAAGCCATCACTGACGCGCTGGTGGGACAATCTATCAAGGTCGCACGCTTTGAGTTTTCATATATGGCTGCAAGAAGAACTGAAGGGGGACGCAAGCCACCGCCCCGCGCCGAGCGCCTTCTGCCTGAGTATTTAGAATCGATCAAAGCATTAAATTGTGTGGGACCGTTGGTGATCGGCGGAAAATCAATGGGCGGACGCGTAGCAACGATGGTTGCTGATGAATGCCATGAACACGGCCAGATCAACGGCGTGCTTTGTCTCGGCTATCCTTTTCACCCGCCCAACAAACTCACCAATTTGCGCACTGCCCATCTGGCTGAATTGAATACGCCAACTTTGATCGTACAGGGAGCCCGCGACCCCTTCGGCACTCAGGAGGAAGTGCTGGAATATGACCTGTCACCGTCAATTGAGCTGGAGTGGTTGCCCGACGGCGACCATGATCTCAAACCCCGCAAACGCGTTACCGGACTGACACAAGCAGATCATATCACGACCATGGCAAGACTGGTTTCCAACTGGATTGACCGCATCGCCTGACCTTCGACAACCTGTAGATTCCAACTTGGATTAGCCAACCTTGGCGCCAGGTGCGATGGTTGGCGCAGCATTGTTCAGGGCTTCAATCGCAAATCCTGCAGCAGCTTTGTACTTTCCCATGAATTCGTTGCGTTCTTCGAGCGGAATGACCATTTCAATATCATCAAAAACCCCGCCGCATCTGTCATTGAGCATGTTGAGCAGACCGAACGGTCCAGCTGAACGGTTTCGCAGTACCAGCTCCGACACTTTGGAGCACAACTGAATGTCATATGACTTCAACGCACCAGCGGTCACACCCTGTTCAAGAAAGGCAGCACCAATAACCCGGGCATCAACAATGGCCTGGCTCGCTCCATTTGATCCCGTCGGATACATGGCGTGTGCTGCATCGCCCATCAACGCCACCGGCCCGTCGTTCCAGGTGGGTATCGGGTCACGGTCAATCATCGGATTCATGTAGGCGCAGTCTGCAGCGTTCAACATCGCCGGAACGTCTAGCCAGTCGTAGCGAAATTCATCGAAATGGTGGGCAAAACTGTCGATGGTGACTTCCTTGAACCAGGAGTCTTCCGGCCAGCCCTCGCTGTTGTCCATCGTTACTTCAGCAATCCAGTTGATCAGCGCCGTACCATCGGAATCTGTTTTTGAGATCGGATAAATGACCATTCGGTTTTGATGGGTTCCAAGACCGACAAAGGACGAATCCGTGCGCAAAGGCTTAGCCCGGATCGTGCCACGCCACATCACAGCGCCACCCCAGTGGATGGGTGCCTGGTCAGGATGCATTTGGGCGCGCACCGCCGAATGAATGCCATCGGCACCAATCAGCAGGCTGCCTGCAATTTCGCTGGCCGAGCCATCGCTGTGGCGCAAAGTGACATCCACTCCGCCATCTTTGCGCTTGGCATAGGCTTCGCAGCGAGCGCCAAGGACAATGGCATCTTCGCCAGCGCGTTCCAGCAAAGTACGATAGAGCAGCATCAGCAACTCACCCCGATGCACCGCATATTGGGGCCAGTTATATCCTGCCTCCAGACCACGGGATTCGGCATAAACCTCTTTGCCATTCAAGCCAACCAGTGCCCATTCCAGGGCCGGCACGCCGATAGTATCAAGAAGATCGGCGGTCAAACCCAGATCAAAAAGCTCGCGCACAGCATTGGGCTGCAGGTTAATACCAACCCCCAACGGACGCATCTCCCGCGAGGCCTCAAGCACCACAAATGGCACTCCGATCTGATGCAATGTCAGCCCCATTGTCAGACCGGCTATTCCGCCACCTGCGATAATCACTTTGTCATTGGTCATCAGAATTTACCTCATCCGTTAGTTGTCGGCGGTTAGGCCATCGGCAATCACCGCCATGACCTCCTCGCGCGCGGCATGAATATAGAAATGATCGCCCGTAAATTCATGCTGGGCAAACTTTGCCGTGGTCCGGGTCTGCCAGCCCGCTAGCATGGTCGCGGAAATTGCAGGGTCTGAGGCCCCGCCCAGAGCAGTGATCGGGCAATCCAACAGCGCTTCGGTGTCGTCTTCGTGGGTTTCGAGTAATTCCACGTCAGCGCGCAGGATCGGCAGGAAAACCTGCTGCAGTTCGGCACTGTTGCGAATTGCTTCCGGCACCGCACCATAGGTTTGATGCAACCGCTCGATAAACTGATCATTGTCGAGGAAGCGCAGTGGATCGCCAGTGTTTTCCAAATGCGGAGCCGCTCGGGCAGAGACGAACAAATGTGTTGGAAGCGCCGCCCCAGTGGCCTTCAACCGACCCGCAACCTCATATCCAACAATGGCGCCCATACTGTGCCCAAAAAAGGCAAATGGACGGTCTGAATAGGCCGCAAGCTGTTCGGTCAGAGCTTCGACCAGAACAGGCATCGCGGTCATCAATGGCTCACCCAACCGTTCTTCGCGCCCTGGCATCTGGATAATACAAAGCTCAATATCCGACGGAACAGCGTCAGCCCAGTCTTTAAAGGCTGATGCGCCACCGCCTGCATAGTGAAAGCAGATCAAGCGCATCTGCGCATCTGGGCGGGGTTGTGGACAGATCACCCAGCGCGGTGATTCCATCGCGACAGTCTGCCCATTTGAACCGGCAGCGCTGGCACTTTGACCACCAAGCAATAGATCAATAGCAATCGCCAGATCGCGAATGCTCGGTGTTGTGAATAATTGCTCTACGGCGAGATCAACGTCGAGATCACCCTGAACCCATATGCGCAGTTCCACCGCGGTCAATGAGTCCACACCGAGAGCGCTAAGCTGAGCAAATTCGTCAAGATCAGCAGCTGGTACACGCAGGGTTTGTGCGATGCGTTCAAGTAGGTAGGAGCAGATCAGGTCGGCCCGCTGGTCGGGTTCGGCTGATTTGACGCGCCCCGCAGCCGCATCAGCTGAGCTGGCCGTCAACGGGCTGGCCTCACCACTCGGCACTAGATGTTTAAGCGTGCTCCAATCAGCAGCACCCGGAATGCGCTGGGCAAATTGCGCCCAATCGAGGGGAATGACAGCGGCCTGTGGCAGATTACGGGCGGTCAGCAAATGGGCAATAAAATCGCAGCCCTGACTGGCGTTCATCGCCTGCCAGCCGTCTTTCATCAAACGTTGCAGCACCACATCAGAGGCTGCCATACCAACATCCGCCCATGGCCCCCAATTGATCGCGGTCGCGGCCAATCCCTGCCCTTTGCGCAGATGCGCCAGTCCGTCCATAAATGCGTTGGCGCTGGCATAGTTCGATTGCCCCGGTGAGCCCATGACAGACGCAACCGAGGAGAACATGACGAAAAAATCGAGTTCAAGGTCGAGGGTTTGCGAATGCAAATGCCAGGCACCATCGACCTTGGGCGCTGCAACTTTCTGAAAGCGCTCGGCGCTTTGCTGCATGACCATGCCATCATCAAGGACGCCTGCGGCATGAACGATACCACGCAGATTGGTCGCCTGAGCGAGCACCCGGGCAACATCATCGCCATTGCCAATGTCAGCGGCCACCACATTGACCTTGACGCCTGCATCTTCCAGCGCATGGAGCGCGGTGCGCTGATCATCTGTGGAAACGCCACTGCGACCAGTGAGCAGCAAATGCCGGGCACCACATGTTGCAAGATATTGGGCGACCTGCAGGCCAAGCGCCCCTACCCCGCCAGTGACCAAATAGGAGGCATCGCCCCACAGTTCGAGAGGTTCATGCGGATCGATCTCCGGTAAACAAGCCTCCGGTCTTACAAGCCGTGCAACGCTTCTCGAACCCTGACGAAAAGCGACTTCCGTATCGGCACCAGCTTGCTCAAATTCAGCCATCAGCAATTTAAGATTGCTGACCTCACCAACCGACGTAGCCGGATCCAAATCAATACATCCGCCCAACTGTTCTGGATGCTCTACTTGCAGAGTGCGTCCAAATCCCCAGAATCGGGTCTGCCAGGGTGAAACAATATCGCCTGCGGTAACCGACTGACCCCCCTTCGTAACAAACCAGTGTTTGCCTGCAACGCCTGCACGCGATAGCGCCTGCACGACGTTCAAACTCGACAGCAGTGCGGTCTCAGGCGCGGCTTCTCCGGCATCAATGGCCCATAGGTGAACGACCCCCGCAAAGGCGGGCACATCGTCAGAGTTAATCAGCACCTCTGCGGCGGCTGCGTCTTTGGCGAGGTGGACAGTCCTGCCCGTCGCCTGCATTTGATCGGCAAGCTGCGCTGCCATGCCGCTCGCATCTTGCAATATCAACCAATCACCTTCGGCCGGATCGAGCTCACCACCAGCGTCGCTCTCAGATGTCTCTGACTCTTCCCAATCGAACTGGTAAAGCCAGTCATTGAGCACATCGCTGGAAGCCAGCGGCTTAGTCATTGCCCGTTTCAAGCTGAACACCGGCACAGAGCGAAGTGTCAACTGTTCAACACTTGCGACCCGTTCGCCGCTGTCATCGAACAACTCAAGATCGACAACACGGGTTTGCGCCTGCTGCCGCGCTGTTGCCTTCACCCAGACCGTATCGCTGGCTGCGTGATCGCAACTGAACCCGGAAATACCAAACGGCAGATGGATCTGTTCCAGATCCTCATCAGCGAAAATGGCTTCGGCAATTCGAAAGCTTGCATCCGTAATGACCGGATGCATTCGATAGCTGTCGCCTGGCAGGTTGGCCTCGGCGGGCAACCGAATGCGGGCAAACGCGCTGCCGGAATTTTCATCTGATGCAATGGCCGGTTTATGAATTTGCTCAATCGCCCGGAAGCGCGGAAAATACTCCAAACCCCGCGCCTCAAAGCGCGAAGAAAGCTCAGCAATATCGACCGGCTCGGTATAGTGTTTCAGCGTTTCCTCAATATCGATGGATGCCGATGGGCTCGGCAAACGACGCTCGAGCGTGCCAGTGGTGTGCTGGACCCATTCTCCCTCGGGCGCGTCGGACGTGCGACTGCAAATTTCAAAATCGAAACGATCAGCATGGGGGGTGGCTATCATTTGCACCGTCACTGGCTGGTCGGACAACATCAATGCCCGCCCAATGGAGACGTTGGTGAGCGCAACTTCGCGTTGCTCAAAAATCGTTCTGGCAACGACCATTGCCATTTCGAAAAAGGCACTGGCTGGGAACACGACGCTGCCGAAAACCCGGTGATCATCGAGATAGGCAGGGCTCGCAGAGCTCAAAGTGGATTCAAAGATGATACTGCTGCTGGCGATCTCGATGCGGCGGTGCACCAGCGGATGAAGCCGCTGCCCATTGCCTCCAGAGGAAACCACATCAGTCCAGCAACGCTGGTAGCGCCACGGATAATTGGGCAGTTGCACGCGTTTTCCACCGGCATTGGCGTAGAAACGCTGCCAGTCAATCTCAACACCGCGAACATAAAGTTCGGCCAGACTGCCCAGCAATGTGGGCCATTCGCTATTTGGCTTCAAACCGGGGAGCCAGGTTCCGTAGTCAGCGTCAATGCTGGTTCGCCCCAGGCCCAAAAGCGTGGGCCTGGGTCCAATCTCGACAAAAGTCTGAAACTTCTTGGACTGGGCGTAAACAATTCCGTCAGCAAACCTGACTGTCCCACGCAGATGATCAACCCAATAATCGGCAGACAATTGGGCGTCATCCCAGGGCAGGCCGGTGACATTGGAAATCAGCGTTTTGTTTGGCGGCTTAAAGTCGACGGTCGCCGCAATGGCGCGGAATTCATCGAGGATTGGATCCATCATCGGTGAATGGAATGCGTGAGAAACCTTCAACGCGGTTGTCTTCACGCCTTGGTCGTTGAGCCGCTTGGTTACCGCATTAACAGCTTTGCCATCACCAGAGAACACGGTGCTGCGAGGCCCATTGACCGTAGCGACGGAAACTGAAGCTTGTGAACCAATGGCATCAACAACCGTGGCTTCATCGGTGGCTGCACTGACCATTTGCCCACCTGTGGGCAGCGACTGCATCAAGCGGCCACGTGCAGATATCAATTGCAACGCCTGCTCTAACGGAAAGACATCGGCAAGACAGGCTGCCACATATTCGCCAACGCTATGGCCGAGCAACAAATCGGGCACAACACCCCATTCCTCAAAAACCTTGGCCAAGGAATATTCTATGGCGAACAAGGCAGGCTGGGTATAGGCCGTTTGATGCAGCGCCTCACCACGCCACATGACGTCAAGCAAGGGCTGTTCAAGATGTGGTTCCAGCAATTGCGCGCAGCGATCCATCCAGGCGCGGAAGCTGGGATTGATCTCATACAACGCCTTGCCCATGCCAACATGCTGGGCACCCTGACCGGTGAACAAAAAGGCAAATTTAGGAGCACGGCGGGCAATGGTTCCGCTGGCTGCGCCAATTGGCAACTCGCCTGACGCGAATTTGCGGAGCGACTGAGCCAACACTTCGCGATTGCCACAGACGAAGGCTGCACGATGAGCCAGATGCGAACGGCCCATTGCCGCAGAAAAGCAAAGCTGGCTCAGGTCAAGGTCGCTAACGATCGTTCCCGGCGGGGCGGCGTCTCCATCTGTTTCAAGCAGTGCGGCATAGCGACCAGCCATTTCCTGCAATGCGCTTGGCGCCTGCGCAGTCAGTGTCAGCATATGTTCGGTGGGCTCAGCACCAGATTTTGGCACATCGGCCGGAACTGACATCTCTGTTGGCTTTGGTGCCTGCCCGACGATCAAATGCACATTGGTGCCGCTCATGCCGAACGCGCTGATCCCGGCAAACCGTCCCTCGCCCTGCCAAGGCACATTCTCCGTGGGAACTTTCAATGGCCAGTCGTCCCACGGGATATGCCTGTTGGGTTGAGAATAATTCAGGTGCGGAGGAATGGTGTCATTCTGCAGTGACAGCACCACCTTCATCAGCCCGACAATTCCAGCAGCTGAATCCAGATGACCAACATTGGTCTTCACCGAGCCCAGATAAAGCGGCTTGCTGCGTTCTTGACACAGCACCCTGGCGATAGCGATCACCTCGATCGGATCGCCGAGCGGTGTTCCGGTGCCGTGGGTTTCCAGATAGTCCACCTGATGCGGTTCAAGTCCGGCATCATCCAGCGCTTCCTGCAACATCGCACGCTGCGCTTTACCACTTGGGGTGGTCACGGTGCGCGCCTGGCCATCATGGTTGACCGCCGTGCCTTGAATAACGGCCAGAACATCATCGCCATCAGCAAGGGCATCACTCAGCCGCTTCAGCGCGACCATGCCGCAGCCTTCCCCCTGTCCAAATCCGTCAGCACCGGCATCAAAAGTCTTGCAGCGCCCGTCAGGCGACAGCGCCGTCATTTGGCATATGCCAATCAGATGTTCCGGAGAAAGGATCAGGCTCACTCCACCAGCCAGCGCCAAATCACTTTCGCCAGCGCGTAAGGACTGACAAGCCAGATGCACCGCCAATGACGAGGACGAACAAGCCGTATCCAACTGTATCGCTGGTCCGTGAGAATCGAGAATGTGGCAGATCCGGCCAGCTGTGAGTCCGCGCAGGGCGCTCAACTGTGCGTAACGGTCGATCTCGCGATTGTCCGTTGAATAGATGCGCTGCGCGGAATAGTCATCCCAATACTGGCCGACGAAAACGCCCGTCTTGCCACCACTCAGGCTGCTCGGCGCAATGCCAGCATGCTCCAGCGTTTCCCAACTGATTTCCATGACCAAGCGTTGCTGGGGGTCAAGGCTCTCGGCTTCGCGTGGTGAGAGGCCAAAAAACTGCGGGTCGAATTGGTCTATGTCGTCAAGATAATATCCCTGACGGACATACATCTTGCCGGGAACAGTGACCTCGGGATCGTAATGGGCGTCGACATCCCAGCGCTCGGCTGGAATGTCGCGCAAAATATCGCGGCCAGAACTCAGCAATTCCCAGAAGTCATCGGGCGTGCGCACGCCACCTGGATAGCGGCACCCCATGCCAACTACCGCAATGGGTTCCCGCGCCGCCTTGCTGTTGTCGCCCGATGCCAGTTGGGCGCGCAGGCGCTCAATTTCGGCGTTGGCCTGTTCCAGCGTGAGTGGGCGGGTTTCATCCGGCCCGGTCTGATCCGACATGTCCTATTGATCTCGCAGTTTGAAGCGTTGCAATTTGCCGGTCGCAGTGCGCGGAAGATCATCGACAAATTCCAGCCAGCGCGGACGCTTATGGGCATCCAGATTGCCAGCGCAAAGCTTCAGCAACTGACCCAGCAACGCATCGTTTTGCTCCACCCCTTCTGCCAGGCAAACAAACGCGCGTGGCTTGAGCAATCCTGCATTGTCATAATGCCCAACAACGGCGCATTCCGTGACCGTATCATGCTCGCTCAAGACATTCTCAATCTCTGTGGGAGACACCCACAGCCCCCCAACTTTGAGCATGTCATCACCGCGACCCTGATGCCAGTAATAGCCGTCCTCATCGATCAGATATTGATCGCCTGTAAACAGCCACTCTCCGCGAAAAGTGTGGCGGGTCTTTTCAGCCTGATGCAGATAAAACAATGCCGTGGATTCCCCGCGCACCATCAAGTTACCAACCTGTCCGACCGGCACATCCCGGTCTTCCTCATCCACCAGACGCACGTCATAGCCGGCAATCGGCTTGCCACTGCTTCCGGGGCGTATAGCGCCCGGCACGTTGGCCATAAAGGTATGATAGGTTTCGGTGCACCCAATGGTGTCGAGGATCTCCAGACCGGTTGCATCCTTCCATGTCTGCCATGAACGCGCTGGCAGAGGTTCGCCAGCCGACAGGCACATGCGGATTGAACCAAGATCAAAGCGTTCAGTGAATTTCGGAAGCGCCGAAATGGCGCCGTAGACTGTCGGCACACTGACGAATATCGTTGGTTTGAACTCCTCAATTGTTTTCAAAACAGCAGCGGCCTGACGCGGCGGTCCGGCGTGGAGAATACAGCTGGCACCAACATACCAGGGAAAGATCAGATTGCCGCCAATGCCGTAAACGAAAAACAGTTTGGCAACGGAAAACGTCCGGTCGTCCTCGGTCATGCCGAAAACATCGACGCCCGACAATTGGGCGATCAGTGGATAGTCCTTGTGAGCATGCATCACTCCCTTCGGCATGCCGGTGGTACCGCTTGAATAGTGCAGCGAACAAAAATCATCACGATGGGTACGCGCAGCCGCCAGGCTTTTGTCTTCGCCATCAATCCAGTCGTTGAAGCGCGTGTAGGAACTGTCTTCCCCATCGCCGATCAGGATCACGTGCTCGAGCGTTTCGTGATTGCCAAGAACAGGCTCGATAAGGTCAAGCAGACTTTCGTGAACAATCAGTACGCGGGTGCGGGAATCGGCAAGGATATAGTCATATTCAGGCGCCTTGAGCAGCGTGTTCATGCCGAGCGCCACGCCACCGATTTTTGCAGCAGCAAAGAACGAGGTCACCCATTCGGGCCGATCTGGACAGAGAATGGCAACGCATTCGCCAAAACGGACGCCGGATCGCAGCAGCGCATTCGCCACCTGGTTGACCTGATCGGAAACCTCGCGAAAGGTCATCGATCCGTCGGCGCTCAGCACAGCCGTTTTGTCAGCCCGAGTTTCGAGATTGTGCTCCAGAATCGCGCACATATTGTAGTGCAGCGGGAGGTCGGCGGCTTTCATTTTGAGCCGTCAGCGTCATAGGCGGATACAAGCTCGCCAAAGGTTTCCGGATACAGATCACCCTCCAGTATCGCACTGGGAATGTAACCCACATCTTTTTCAATGGCCGTCAACAGCCCCATAAATGCCAGCGAGTCGAGGCTGAAAATGTCCAGTTCGTCATCGTCGTCAATAGATTCGGGAAACGGCATGGGAGAGTGTTCTGCAACTGCCTCCGCAAGCCTCTTTTGAACAGTTTCTCTTACACTCACAATCCTACCCCTGAGCGACATTCTTGACCCACGCGGGCCGTAGTCCAGTGGTTCAATATACTGTTCAGCCTTTGAAAGTCGAGTCGCCAAAACAAGTAGAACCCTTGCAGCAAATTCCGGTGGTTTGGTCGCAGGAACTGACTATAAGATGGGGTTGATTGAAATTAAGACTCTAAAGGTATAGTTTAGAAAAAATCTAACTTGTCACGGAGCAAAGCGGTGAAGCTCACCAGCCACACTAATTATGCAATTCGGATGCTGATGTTTTGCGCTTCCAAGCAAGATTTGGCAAGAGTTGGCGAGATCGCCCAGTTCTACGACCTGCCGGAAAAATTCCTGTTCAAGATTCTTGGCGGCCTTAACAAGGCTGGTTTTGTGGAGACCGTGCGCGGACGAAATGGGGGCATCCGTCTGGCCCGTCCAGCTGAGCAGATTTCGCTCGGCGAGGTTGTCCGCAAGATGGAAGACAATTTCGAAATGGCAGAGTGCTTTAAGGAGGGTGAAGTAACCTGCCCGCTGGTTGCCACTTGCGGGCTGAACGGCGCCCTCTCCCGTGCCCTCATGGCCTTTTTTGATGTCTTGGACGAATACACCATCGCCGACCTGATCAAACGAGAACACAACATCAATGTGCTGCTGGACCTGAACAACGCCATGTTGCAACCGCTGGAACAAGCGGTACCTGCCCAATGATTCAGGCGCAAATAAAGATGACTTTTCCACTCAAGTTTTTTGCTTTTTAAACTTGACTATAAAAGTGAAGATAAATTAGTGTGCCCATCATTCGCCGCATTTCGTGGCTCCACTCCCCTTCTTGAGGAACCTTATGTGTAAGTCTATCGCCCAAGCTATCGCCACAGTTGCAATTGCCTCGGCAAGCTTGGCCCCTGTCGCCGCGACCGCTGCGGATGAAGTTAATGTATATTCCTATCGCCAACCGATTTTGCTGAAGCCGCTTCTGGATGCCTTCACCGCCGAGACCGGGATCAAAGCAAACGTACTGTTCGCTGCGAAAGGTTTGGGCCAGCGCTTGCAGGCTGAAGGGCGCAATTCACCTGCTGACGTGATAATGACGGTCGATATCGGCCGCCTCGATGCAGTCAAGACGTTGGGCGTTACCCAAGCCCTGTCAAGCGATGTGATCAACGCCAATATCCCCGCCCATTTTCGCGAGGCTGATGGGCATTGGTTTGGCCTGACCACGCGGGCGCGCATTGTCTACGCATCTAACGATCGCGTAAAAACCAACAAGATCACATATGAAGAACTCGCCGATCCGAAATGGAAGGGCAGAATCTGCACACGTTCAGGCCAGCATGTTTACAGCATTGGTCTGTTCGCCTCGATGGTTGCACATTTGGGTGAAGCAGGCGCAGAAAAATGGCTCACCGGCCTGAAGAACAACCTGGCAAGAAAGCCAACAGGCAATGATCGCGCCCAGGTTAAATCCATCTATTCCGGCGAATGCGACCTGGCCCTTGGTAACACCTATTACATGGGCAAGATGGTCACCAACACGAAAGAGCCAGAGCAAAAAGACTGGGCAGCTTCAGCCCGCATTTTGTTCCCCAACCATGATGGTCGTGGCGCGCACGTCAACATTTCCGGCATGGCGCTGGCCAAACATTCACCGAACCGGGACAACGCGGTAAAGCTCATGGAATTCCTGTCGAGCGACAAGGCGCAACAGATCTACGGTTCTGCCAATTTCGAATACCCAGCGAAGCCGGGCGTTGAACCGGACGAACTGACCAAATCTTGGGGCAAATTGAATCCCGATAAGCTGCCCCTGGACGAGATCGGCAAACACCGTGACCTGGCCTCCAAACTGGTCGACAAGGTCGGCTTTGATGCGGGCCCGGATTCCTGAGTTTTTAAGCGTACAGAAATCGAAGAAGGGCGTTCAAGAGAGCGCCCTTTTTTTGTTCTGCAGCTGGTTATGCGAGGCTTCTAACGAATGATTTGATCAACAAAATCTTCGCCAACTATGCCCGACTGAATAACAGTAGACATGTTCGCGCAGATAAAGTGACTACAGACTTCTCTTCAAAAGGTCTTTGAACATCGGCAGCATCAACCTGCCGTTTTACGTTGCTCACGCCAGACAATTGTCAGACCAGACAGCACGATGAACAGAATGCCAGGGAACAACGTATCGATCGGGAATTCCCCGAAGAAAACCCAGCCAAAACAAAAGGCGGTCAGTATTCCAAAATAGCTGAACGGGGCCAGAACGGCTGCAGGCGCATTGCGAAACGCATACATCAAAAACACCACGCCAAAACCGCCACATATCGACATCGACAAAATCAACAGACCATCCTGGACAGACTGGATTGGCGAAAAGTCAGTCGTAATAGCCGCCAAAAGAATGGCGCCAATAGCCGCAGCAGACGCGGAATAGAGGTATAGAATGGCGCTTGAAATCGATTTATCGAAACTGCGCAGGGTGACGATCGACACGGCGTAACAAAAGGCCGCGCCGATTGGAAAAATCGCCACCCAGGAAAATACTTCCGAGCCGGGACGAACGATCCAAAGCGCACCGATGAAGCCAAGGATGACCGCCCCCCAGCGCCAGAAACCCACCTTTTCCTGATAGAAAATGATCGCAACGAGGACCACGAAAAGTGCATTGGTTTGTGCCAACGCCGATACTGTTGCCAGTTCCAGATTGGCCAGAGCCGTGTAGAACAATAATTGTGCTACAGCGACAAACAGTCCCCGTCCAAACGCCAATTTCCATTGCTTGATACGGTAGTCACTCAGCTTGAAGCTGAGTTCACCGGAATAGGCCAGCAGCACAACAGACGGCAGAACACCCAGAATATTGCGGTAGACAGACAGTTCCTGCGGTGAATAACGAGCCGAAAGAACACGCACATGAACACTCATGATATCAAAGCAAACATATGCCAAAAGACAGATTAAAATGGCGCGGATGCTAGATGACATGTGAACCCGACCTCAAAATCATGTTTGCTCCTGGTGCGGCACGACATGGAACCCTTCATCGGACGATGGCGGCGCAAAATGTTGAGTGATCTGGTGAAATTGCTCTTCAGTCACAGCAAAGGGATGGTCTCCAGTCGCGTTGCGCTGGCGCAAGCGCTCCAGGCAGACTTCATCGGGAGGATTCAGCAGGTGCAACTGATGATCGGCGTTAGTCTGATCGACAATACCGAGCATCCATTTGCGGGTCTCAACAGTATTTGCCGGAAAGTCCAGAACCACCGAACTTCCGGCTTGGAGCAATGACGCAACATGTTCCGACATGACTGAACGCAGCTTCGCCGAACAGCGCACATAGTCGGAAATAGACGTCATCTGATCGGCGAACAGATGATTCAGCCAGTCATCCTCAGAAATCAGAACCGTTTGCGGCTGGCTGGCAAGTTTCCTGGCCAGAGTCGATTTTCCGGCAGCGATTTTGCCGCACAGGATGTGCAGAACTGGCCTTTGCGCCGACATTGAAACCTCATGCGGCACAAATCGCGCCCAGAAACCTTTCGCAATTGGTCAGGTAATTTGGCCTGCAAGTCAACGCGGCATGATCAAATCAGCCGTGCTATATCAATTATGATGGCGGTCCATCATTTTCTCATGAACAGCTTGCATACCCCGTTCCACCATTTCGGTGACTTCATCAGCATGGGTGTGCAACGCCTTCACCACCTCCGGATCGGTTGATGTTTGAACCACAACCACGCCTTCATCAGTTGAATCGATATCGGTCTTAATCTTGTCTGCACGTTCAAATATGATGTCCAGAGTCGGGCTTTGAATGAAGATTTTGGGATCGCGCCCCTCCTCCACTCGATTAATCATTCCCACCACATGGGAAGTAATGACGTCCATCAACTCCTCATTGGCCGAATAGGTGACTGTACGAATGCCGTCGGGAAGCTTGGTTACCTCACGGGAAATGTCGGGGAAATTACGAAACATTTTCGCCAGTTCCGTACTTTCTTCCTGGGTTGCATCGAGTCCCTGCAATCCCGGCATATTCTTCATGTCGTGACCCGTGCCATCAGATCCATGGTGGCGCATTCCATGATGTTTTTGGCCCTGATGTCTTTGACCATGATGTCCGGCACCATCTTGACCAGCCTCATATTGCCCCCCGCCATGGTGCATCATCTGCGCCAGAGTGTTGCCGTTGCCCGAAAGGTAGACGCCACCGCCCAGCAGAATAATGACTGCAGCAAGGACCAAGGTCACGCGCCCAAAACCACCGGCCAGGCCTTGCAAAATACGCTTCATGATGTCGTCTCCAAATCAATATATTAGAATATTCTAATATTAGAATTCAATTTCGGCCAAATCGTGACAACATGCAAGCTTCCTGCCCACAGCCATTGACTTGATTGAGCATACCAGTCCGGCAAAGCGTTTGATTGTTGCTGCGTATCAGCTAGAATTTTCTTATTGGTGCAGCGAGCTGTTTGCTCGACATAATTGATTTGGTCCAGGACGATTACAATGAAACAACAGCGCCAGTCTTCAACTATGCCCTCAGTTCTGGATGCCATTGGCGACACGCCGCTGGTACGGCTCGACCGACTGACACGCTCCCACGGCGTTGAGGGCACAATCCTGGCCAAGCTCGATCATCTCAATCCCGGATTTTCAAAAAAGGATCGCGCCGCAATGGGGGTCATTGAGGCCGCCGAACGGGACGGCACGTTGAAGCCGAGACAAACGGTGGTGGAACTGACAAGTGGCAATATGGGAACGGGCCTGGCAATCGTTTGTTCGATAAAGGGCTATCCGTTCGTCGCTGTCATGTCGAAGGGGAATTCACCGGAACGGGCGCGCATGATGGCCGCGCTTGGGGCTGAGGTCGTGTTGGTCGATCAACTGCCGCACAGCCGCCCCGGCGAAGTCTCCGGAGCAGATCTTGCAGAAGTCGACAAGGTGGCAACCTGGCTGACTGAAGAACGCAACGGATTTCGAGCGGATCAGTTTCATCGCACCGGCAACCCCAATGCTCACGAAGCGACGACTGGCCCGGAGATCTGGCAACAGTCTGGAGGCAAGGTCGACGCCTTTTGTGATTTCGTCGGGTCGGGTGGAACCCTGGCTGGTACAGCACGCTATCTGCGGCAACAAAATGCAGAGTTAAAATGCTATCCGATTGAGCCCAAGGGCGCTGCTGTGATTGCAGGCAACGAGGCGGACCATCCCGATCATCCCATTCAGGGTGGCGGTTATTCAATGGCTGATCTGGAGTTTCTCCGCGGGATTGAGTGGGACGGATACCTCGAGATCGATGGCGAGATGGCGCGGCAAACCGCTCGTAATCTGGCGCGGCTTGAAGGTATTTTCGCCGGTTTCTCCGCTGGCGCTAATGTCGCCGGAGCGCTTGAATTGCTGGCTGGGCCACACAGGGGGCAGACCGTCGCCGTCATCATTTGCGACTCGGGGTTGAAGTATCTATCGACAGATTTGTTCGAAGCGGGCTCCGAAGAAATGGGTAGCTCTGGTCAGTTCTAGTTGACTAATCGTCGCTAATCTCCACCCCAAACTGCAGCGCGTTTTCGACAATCACTTCCCAGACAGACTCGGCCCAGGTGTACGGCACCAGTATCTCGAATCTCTCGCCGTCGCCACCATCGCCGCCGTCGCCGCCGTCGCGGCCGTCGCCGCTATCTACGCATTGAACCAATACGCCCACATGGTGAATGCCTGTTTGCAAAAATTGACCTGGTGTGAAGGCTGTTGGATGAAGGTCGATGGCAAACAGCTGGCTCAGAAGATCCAGGCAGTTGGGGCCGGAAAGCTGTATTGCTGTCTTGGCATGGCTGAGGTCCAGCACCACCAGATTGCTGGTGGCAAAGGAGCTCAGGTCACCGCACCCCCCAAGCAGCAATTTGTCCGGGCCAATGCGCCAGGTGGTTACCTCCCCGGCTGTTTGGGCCTCTTGATAGTTACCGACCCCCTTCAAACCCAATGATTGGCAAAGCTCAACTGCAGCGAGCTCGAAATCGTCCCAGCCTGCGACCTGCCACAAACAAGACAGACGCCGTTCGGACAAGTAGATACCTGTTTCGCCATCCACATCTAAATGAGTGGAGATGTTTTTGCTGTGCAGAGCTGACTGATAATCAACCATTTTGCCGCTCTCCCTGAGGATCGAAAAAGTGGGGCGAGACCACCCGCGCCGACAAGACCTGTTGATCGACAAAACTTACAACGCGAACTGTTTCCCCCTGCCGGCCCTTGCCGTTTTTCAGCAGCCCAAGGGCAATGTGTTTTTCAAGCGCTGGCGAATAGGAGGTTGACGAAATCCAACCGTCACCATGGCCTTTGGTTTCGCCCGTTGCCGGAAACAGCAGCGAGCCGGACTTTGCTCCAAGCTGGCCGTCAACCTCCAGCCCAACCAGAGTTGGGCGCGCCGGATCTTCCAACACCGGGCGCTTGCGCAGGACGGATCCGACAAAAGGCTTTTTGGAGGATGCAAAACCTTCCAGACCGAGATCTTTCAGGGTGGTTCGGCCTTCCAGTTCCGGACCTGCAACATGCCCCTTTTCAATGCGTAAAGTGCTC
This sequence comes from Rhizobiaceae bacterium, assembly GCA_039969995.1. Taxonomy (GTDB): domain Bacteria; phylum Pseudomonadota; class Alphaproteobacteria; order Rhizobiales; family Rhizobiaceae; genus Pseudahrensia. The sequence goes on along the minus strand of JBDVMU010000009.1, from coordinate 18,603 downwards.
ATCGCCTCTGTGCCATAGGGACGGATGTTGAAGACCTGGCCAGCGTCCTGGAGCACTTCCCACACCTGACGACCAAATCCGGCAGGAACATAGACTTCATAAGCCAGTTCGCCAGAATAGGACATGCGATGAATGCGCACTTGCGTTTCACCCACCATGGCTTGGGTAAAGTGATTGTTGGGAAGCTCGTCACGGCTCAACACTGCGCCAGTTACCTGTTCCAGAAGATCACGGCTCTTTGGTCCGGCAATTGCCATAGCCGCCCACTGATCGGTGACTGTCGTTACATGCACTTTGAGATCTTTCCAGGTGGTCTGCAGCAACAGTTCGGCAAAGGCGAGAACCCGGGCGGCGTTGGCAGTTGTGGTGGTCATGAAATAGTCGTTCTCACCAAGACGCGCGGTGGCGCCATCGTCCAGCACGACCCCGTCCTCACGCAACATGACGCCGTAGCGCAACCGCCCAACGGCAAGCGTCTTCCAGCCGTTGACATAAATCCGGTTGAGAAATTCCGCCGCATCGGGCCCCTGCACGGCGATCTTGCCCAAGGTCGAAACATCAACCATGCCGACATGTTGGCGCACATGGGCAGCCTCACGTATATAGGCCTCCGTCAGCCCTTCGCGATTTTGCGGATAAAACCATGGACGCATCCAGGCCCCCGCTTCGGTCATCATCGCACCGTTTTCAACGTGCCAATGATGGATTGACGACAGACGGACCGGTCGAAAGTGACGGGCACGTTCATGCCCGACAAGCGACCCGATTGTGATGGGTGTAAAGGGCGGTCGAAAGGTGGTGGTTCCAACCTTTGGGATTTCCGTCCCACGCAGTTCCGCCATGCGGCTCAATGCGTTGATGTTTGAAAGCTTGCCCTGATCAGTTGCCATGCCGAGCGTGGTGTAACGCTTCAGATGCTCCACTGACACGTAACCTTCCAGGTGGGCCTGGTCGACATCGCTGATCTTCACATCATGCTGGAAATCGATAAAAGCCTTGCCCTGTGTTTTGCCTTGATGGTCAAAGATTGCCCAGACCGGACTCATTTTGTTTTGCCAAAACGGCCCGGTATTGAAAGCGTCAGGTTTGGTCGAAAGGTCGGCGAGTGCGCCATTTGTGCGGCAGGCTGAGGCAGATTTTGCACCTTGTTGGAACCCTTGCCCGATCACCTCCTGCAGCGACTGGGCGGCCATCACCAAGCCGGCACCTTGCATGTTATGGGCTTCCTTCACCGCTGGGACAAATCCTGTTGCGTCTGCATCAAACACCGGTTTGCCGTAGACTTGAGACCATAGGTGGACACTTGGCGACCAACCAGCGGAGGTGGCGATCACATCAGCCTGAACCCGGGTAGCAGTACCAATGGCGCAGCCTTTGAGATCGACAGGCACAACATGAGCCGCCGTCACGCGGCCGTACCCGGTGGCTGCCAAAACAGCATGACCAAACGCCAACTTCACCCCGGCATTCTGTGCACACTGAGTTACCTCAGAAGCAACTTCGTACCGCAAATCTGCGACCATCACGACGGCTCCAGCGCGGGCCAAATCGGCCGCTGTTGCATAAGCGCTGTCATTATTGGTGGCGACCACCACCTTTCTGCCGACCAATATTGCATATCGATTCAGATAGGTCCGTGCAGCCCCGGCCAGCATCACGCCGGGCTTGTCATTGCCCCCAAAAACCATTGGCCGTTCGATTGCGCCACTCGCCAGGACCGAGCGTTTTGCATGAACCTGCCAAAAACGTTGACGCACCTGATGTGGCAGCGGCTCCACCGTTTGGTCGCCGATGCGCTCAACCAATCCATATGTATCACCGTCATAGGCACCAAATGCCGTCGTTCTGAGCAAAATATGGACATTGTCCATGGCGCGCAGTTCAGCTTCGAGGATGGCCAGCCAGGCGTTGCTTTCCCCATCAACAGGATCCGACAGAATTGCTCCGCCCAGTTCTGTATCCTGTTCAACCAGCATGACTCTGACACCTGCCCGACCGGCTGCCAGCGCGGCAGAAAGTCCAGCCACACCGCCGCCAATCACCAGGACATCACAAGTCGCATGGCGCTTGTCATAGTGGTCTGGGTCTTCCAGATGGCTGCCCCGACCCATGCCCGCAGCCTTGCGAATAAAGGCTTCGCACATCATCCAAAATCGCGTCGAGTGTTTAAACGGCCCAACGAAGGTCTTGTAATAAAAACCTGCGCTCAGAAATGGGCTAATCCAGTTGTTCGCCGCGCCGATGTCATATTTGAGACTGGGCCAGGCATTCTGGCTGGTGGCGACCAAACCATCATAGGCCTCTGTTACCGTGGCCCGAACATTGGGTTCGTGCCGACTGCTTTCACGCAGGTGAACCATAGCCCCTGGTTCTTCAACTCCGGCAGAATAGACGCCACGCGGTCGATGATATTTGAAACTGCGGCCGACCAGTTTGAGGTCCCCCGCCAGCAGAGCCGAACCAAGCGTGTCCCCCTGAAAGGCGGGCAATGATTTCCCGTCAAACTTGACCGACAAAGGTTGGCTGCGGTCGATCCGGCCTCCGGTTGGTAAGCGTCTCATTGGCTGAACTCCCTTGCCAATTGGCATTCACCAATTTCATGGGTCAGCGTATTGCGTTCCAGCACCAACCACTGGCGACAACCTTCAACGTGGTGCCAATATTCATTGTGCCAACCACGCGGATTGGTCCGGTTGAAGACATAGTCGACCCAGGGCTGCAGGGCAGCTTCGTCCATTGCCGGACGGGTGACCGTAGCATCGGCGCCGTAGGTGAACTCAGTTTCATTGCGTATGCCGCAAATGGGACAATTGATCCTGATCATGTCGAACCTCAGTGCGCATTAGGTTGTGGGCCGACGCCCTTTTCATCGATCTGATAGCCACGGTTGAACCGGTCGAGGGTGAACTCGGCATTGTCTTCGTGAGGTTCGTCGCGGGCTATCGTGTGGGCAAAACACCAGCCACTTGCCGGTGTCGCTTTGAAGCCGCCATAGCACCAGCCACCATTGAGATAGAGGCCATCCACCGGTGTTTTGGTGATGAAGGGCGAACCGTCCATGGACATGTCCATGACACCGGCCCAATGACGCAGCAGCTTCAGCCGCGACACACACGGCATAAGGGCCTTGGCGCTGGCCAATGTGTGTTCCACCATGGGAAGTCCACCCCGTTGTGCGTAGGAATTATACATCTCCAGATCGCCGCCCAGAACCAGCCCGCCCTTGTCCGACTGGCTGACATAGAAATGCGCCGCTCCAAAGCTGATGACGGTATCGACAAGCGGCTTGTAAGGTTCGGTCACATAGGCCTGCAAGCTGTGGGTTTCGATGGGCAGGCGCAGCCCGGCCATGTGCGCCAGATGACCGGAATGACCAGCCACGCACAGCGCCACCTTGTTGGCACGAATATCACCCTTGCTGGTCTGCACGCCGACAATCCGGCCGCCTTCCCAGAGATAACCCGTCACCTCCCGCTGCTGGAGGATGTCGACACCACGCTGATCAGCACCGCGGGCATAGCCCCACGCCACCGCATCATGACGCGCTGTTCCTGCGCGGCCCTGAAATATTGCACCGTGGATCGGAAACCGCGCCCGCTCTGAATAGTCCAGATAAGGCAGCCGTCTCTTGACTTCCTCGCGACCAAAGAGTTCGGCATCAATCCCATTGGACCTCATGATGTTGCCACGCCTGCGCGCCGCATCCATTTGCGCCGGCGAATGGCACAGATTGTATTGGCCACGCTGCGAGATCATAACGTTGTAGTTGAGATCCTGGCTTAAATTCTCCCACAACTGCATCGAGCGCTCGTAGAACATCGTATTGCCGGGCATCATGTAATTTGACCGCACGATGGTGGTGTTGCGGCCGGTATTACCGCCCCCAAGCCAGCCCTTTTCGACCACAGCCACATTGGTGATACCGTGTTCCTTGGCCAGGTAATAAGCGGTGGCCAGGCCATGTCCACCACCGCCAACAATGACGACATCATAGGACGATTTAGCTTCGGGATCGCGCCACGCACGGTCCCAGTTCCTGTTCCCACTGAGCCCGTTGCGGAAGATCGAAAGAGCAGAATATTTCGTCATGCCGGTACAGTCTCTATAGATTTGGCAACGGGAAATTGTGCGCCCGTTGCTGTCTGCAAGGCGTTGATGACCTCCTCACGGGTCATCAGGTCCAGGTCGACAAGCGCATCGACGAAAAGTTGACCCCTGGCCTCGGAATCTTTGACGATTTTCGAAACCTGGGCGTAGCCCAATGTTGGTACGAAGACGGTGGCAAGCGCCGAAGAGCCCAATAGATTTTCAAGCGCTTGCTCTTCGTTGGGCTGGATACCAGCAATACATTTGTTGGCGAATATCCGGCTTCCCCGGGTCAAAAGGTCCAGCGTATCAAACAGGCGCGATGCTATCACCGGTTCAAAATGGTTGATCTCCAACTGCCCCCCAAGAGAGGCCAAAGACACTGCCGCATCGTTACCAATAACGGCATAGGCAACCTGTTGCATCATCATGGGCAGGACGGGATTCACCTTGCCGGGCATGATCGACGAACCAGGCTGAACCGCTGGCAAACAGATTTCGCCAATGCCCGATTTGGTGCCAGAGGAAAGGATAATCAGATCAAGACTAATTTTGCCGATCACTTCCGCAGCAATGCGCATTTCAGACGACACCCGGGCAAAGGTGTCGGAATTCTGCATGCCGTCGAACATGTCGTCAGCTGGCCGGAACTGAACGCCAATCTCGCTGGACAAATGGCGATAGACCGCCTCCCGGTATCCGGGCCTGGCGCCGAGACCTGTGCCAATGGCGGTGCCGCCCAGCGGCAGCGTCGTCAGGTCTGTAACGACTTCCTCAAGCTTTGCCCTGGCCCGAAACAATGCCGCTGCGTAGCCGCCGAACTCCTGACCCAATGTCATCGGCTGCGCCGCTTGCATGCAGGTTCGCCCGATTTTCAGGACATGGGCAAACTCGTCCGACTTGTTCTTTAAGGACCGGGCCAGCAGGTCGAGACTGTCGACCAGTTGTGCGGATTTTTCCAACACCGCCAGTTTGACTGCCGTGGGCACCACATCATTGGTGGACTGGCCAAGATTGACGTGATCATTAGGGTTGATGTGTTGGTAATGCCCCACATCGTGCCCCGTGATCTGAAGCGCCCGATTGGCGAAAACTTCATTGGCATTCATGTTGATCGAGGTGCCACCTGAGCCTTCCAGCAGGTCGACCACGAACTGCTCATGATGCTGCCCTGCAATGACCTCCTGACAGGCGGCAACAATGGCGTTGCTTTTGGCCGGAGGCAGTGCCCCTATTTCATTGTTGGCCCTTGCAGCCGCCATCTTGATGTGTGCCAATGCACGCACAAGCGCTGGCTCGCGCCCAATTTTCAGAGGGGATATGTCGAAATTCTCGACACCTCTTAAGGTGTTGACCCCAAAGAGAGCGTCTTCGGGAAGCTCTCTTTCACCAATACTGTCCGATTCAATTCTCGCCATCCGATGTGCCCTCAAAAGTCATGGTTTCGTGGTTTTTGCGTATGTCCGGCACCGTCAAAATGCGGTTGTGAAAGACGATGTAGATCCCTGCCGGGACGAGCCGTATGGCCAGCAGCGCTTCGGTCATGTTCTGGCGCGCATCGGACCCCATGATCGTGTAGGGCACCATGGAACCGGTAAAGATCACCGGGACGGCAGGGGAATCGATGGCATCGTATAAATCCTGCGCCGTGTCGGGTAGTTTGTCGGTACCATGGGTGATTATGATGGCATCGTAACGTCGAACCGCAGCGCCAACCTGTTCAACAATGTAGTGCCGTTCGTCAGCTCCGATCTCCAGCGAGTCCTTGTGCATCAAGTCGAAGAAAGTCAGTTGCAGATCATCGGTACGCAATTCATCAACCAACAACTTTACCATCAGCTCGAAATTATAAAGCTGGGCCGTTTTAGGATCATAGCTCTTGGCGATGGTCCCGCCGGTCATGAAGATGGCAACCCGCAGCTTTCCGGCCCGAATGGGCCCGGCACCCTTGCTTATCATTTTCTATCCTGAAGCTGTTTATTCAGGCCTCACGGCCAGTACAGAACATTTGGCGTGCCGGACGATTTTGGCGGCGTTCGGTCCCAGCAGATAATCGCCGAGATCGGGAATGTGGGACATGATCAAAATCAGGTTCACCTTCGCCTCCTCTGCTGTTTCCAACACTTTTGAGTAAACTGAGCCTGATCTCACAACGTATTGAATTTCGCCAAATTCCTCTGTGTCGACGATCTGGTGCAGGCGTCCACTTGCCAGCGCCAGAGCCTTTTCTTTCATTTCCTCTGGTGCCGAGGAAATGAACGGGGCGGCCTGAGCAGCCTGGGCGATGACAGTTCCCAGTTTGGGCACCACAGTGACAACGGTGATTTCAACCTCATTGCCCTTGGCAACCTGTCGCAGCATTGGCTGGACACCTTCCCAGGAAACAGGTTCTTCAAAGTCTACCGGAACAAGAATGCGTAGTTTCATTTCGACACGCTCCTCTTAAATTCCGGTCACAAGCCGTGGCAGCCACAACGACAATTCCGGAACAAATGTGGTGATCAGAACCACCGGGAAATAGGCAAGGAAAACAAACACAAGTGTAGGTTTAACAACCTTGGCTAAGGTCGTGTTCCCGATCAGCGTGCCGAAATAGAGTATCGGCGCTGTCGGGGGTGTTATCAGCCCCATTCCCAGATTGGTTCCAATGATTGCGGCGAAATGCACAGGATGGACACCGGCCTCAGTCACCACCGGCAACAGCAAAGGTGCGGCCAGCAAGATGCCCGAAACGTCTTCCATGAACATCCCGATCATCAGCAGGAACACATTGACCAGCAAAAGCAGGATGATCGGATTGCTTGAAATGGCCAACATGGAATCAAGGATCTGCTGCGGCACTTCTTCCAGTGTCAGCACCCGCGCCAGCATGTTGGCGGTGAAGATTACCAGCATCAAAACCGACGTAACCTGCGCCGACTTCCATACCACATCGTAGAAGGACTTGAACGTCAGCTCGCGGTAAATCAGGAAGGCAACGGGCAAGGCATAGACCACCGCAACAGCGGCAGCTTCCGTTGGCGTCGTGATGCCGCCATAGATGAAGCCCAGGATGATCAGCGGCATGGCGAGGCCGAATCCGGCTTCACGCGACCGTTGAAAAACAGTCTTCATCTGCACCTTGAAGGGCTGAGGATCGTTGACTTCAATGTCCATGCGTTTGGTCAGCACCATGTTCCAGAAGGAGAACAAGGCGATTAACAAAATGGCAGGCAGGAGCGGTGCCAGAAAACAAGCAGCAATCGAGGTACCGGTGACCCAGCCGTAAAGGATCATTGTCGCGCTTGGTGGAATGAGCAGTGCCAGCACAGCAGAACAACTGACCAGCGATGTGGCATAGCCCCGGTCATAGCCCTGTTCGACCATTTTGGGGATGGCGATGGAACCGATAGCGGCCACCGCGGAAGATGCCATTCCGGAAATTGCACCAAATATGGCTGTGGTGATGACGGTCACAACGCCAAGCCCGGACCGATAGCGGCCCAATATGCTGTCGGCCAGATCCAGAAGACGCTTTGCGATCCCACCCTGTGTCATGATGCCACCGGCGAGGATGTAAAGCGGGATCGCCAGCAGGACCACAGACGATACTTTGGAGTAGCCTGACGTGACCAGGAAAGTGGTGGAATTGTAGTCACCAAAGATGACAAGGAAAGCAGCCGCCGCAATAAAGGTCATGGCCACTGGAACACCCAGCACCATTAGCGTCACCAGCAAGGCAACATCGAGCAGAATAAGGGTACTCATTGGTCTTTCTCCTGGTCGAGTTGGGGCCAGATCATCGATCGCACGCTGTCGTAAAATTCGAGCAGAAAATAGAAAGCGGTCAGGATCAGGCCAACAAACATGGTGCCGTAGATCCACAGCATCGGCAGGCGCAATTCAGTCGACTTGGTGTTCATCCGTTCGGTGAAAACCAGTAAGTCCCAAAGTGCGAAAAGAATGTAGACAGTTAAAACAAACGCCAGCAGTCGGGTGAAGGCGTGAACGCTCGCGGTAATCTTGCCCTCGCCAAATATCGTTTCCACGAAACTGGCCGATATGTGGCTGCGTTCGTGCGTGGCATAAGCTGCACCGATAAAATACATGATGACGCCGGCAAAGCTGGCGAATTCTTCAATCCCGAAAAGCGAGTAATTGAAGAGATACCGTGTAACAACTTGCAGAAAGACGGCGGCGGTGAATGCAATGCTGGCTATGAACATTATCAAGCGTTGTATCTTCAGCTTGTACTGCCAGATTGGGTGTTGAATTTGCGATTGCCGTGCTTCGAGCATTGTCCCCTCCCCGAGGAGTTGGAGTGGAGGGGCAGGTTTGTAACCCGCCCCTCAGTCAGGAAATTACTTCCCGTAATGGCTTTGGATCAGCTTATAGAGGTCGTCGCCAATCTCAGGCTTCATCTGAGGCCAAGCGTCGGCTCGAACGGCAGCGGCCATCTTTTCCATTTCATCTTTGGAATAGGTCACAACCGTGACACCTGCGTCGCGGAGCTGCTGCAGATAGTTGTTGTCAGCCGCTTCCACTGCGTCGAAACGCTCGGTTGCCATTTCAGCTGCAACCTTGGTCAGAGCCGCACGGTCTTCATCAGGCATGCCAGCAATCGAGAAAGCCGACCCCAACAACCAGTTGATTTCGAAATGGTCGTTAAGCTGCAGCCAGGTGTCGACAACACCGTTCCAGTCACGCACCGCATTTTCCGGCACACCACCGATCATGCCGTCGATCACACCAGTTTGCACACCGGTATAAAGCTCTGCCCAGGGCATGGTGGTCGTGGAATAGCCAAGTCGCTCGAGCAGCGGCTTGTGGGTTCCCACACCTGATGGCCAAACGCGAATCTTCAGATTGCTGTTATCAGCATCAGGGTTCTTGGGATCCGGCACAGGCTTGCCAACTGCAACGCCGCCAAGGCCGAATGCGTAAGGGGCCAGCGCCTGAATCTGCTGTGGTTCGATCAGATCGTTGACAATGTTGAAGAGGAAGCCACCGGTATTCCAGGCTTCCTTAGCGCTGTCATAGTCAACGGCGGTGTAGGGAAACCAAGTCAGAGCAAGGCGAGAATCAAACTTGGTGGAAACAGATTGAATGGCCAGATCAACAGATCCCTGGCTCAACTGTTCGTAGACTTCTTCCCAGTCGCCCAATTGGCTTGCTGGAAAAATGCGGATATCCACACGTCCATCCGTGGCAGCGCCGACGCGTTTTGACAACTCATTAGCCCACACATCCATGTCTGACCCAGGAGGTGACAGGTGCGAAAGGCGCAGTGTTGTGTCGGCGGCGGAGGCAGCAAATGCAGTGAAACTTATCGTGGCAGCGGCCGTGGCGGCCAATACCGATCTTCGACTGAAATTATATGGCATCGATGAACTCCCTGTTCAGGTTTGATGTGATCTCCAAGTTGGCTAACGCTCCAAGCTTACTTGAAGTGATGAGGGGAAGGGTAAGTGGCAATACGGCCCATAAATTGAATGAAATAGTCCAATAAGATAACAGAAAGGACGCATTATTGATGAATCTAGGGGCTACCCGCGCAGGTTCTGTGGCCCAATTTCAGCTGACGGAAGGCACAAAAACGAAAAAACCCGGCTTTTGGAAAAACCGGGTTTTTTGGGTTCTCTTGGATTTCAAATCAGGTTGAATCAGGGATTTTGTGATCGATCTCGGTGCCCCAGGTATCGCTCAATGTATAGCCCGATTTGAATGGGTCGGCCGGATCAAGACCAAGCTGCATCATGGCATAAATCCAGGCTCGCCCGGAAATGCGCGGAAAAACCCCCGCATAGTCCCCCACCTTGGTCTCACCAATGACGGAAGTCATGAAGCTTGAATCGATTGTCGACAGCATCTCGACTTGCTCACCGGCTTTGATCTGGCCTTTGGCATGCATCGTCGCTAGTCGAGCGGCAGATCCAGTGCCGCAGGGGCTCCTGTCAATCCGCCCTGGTGGCATCACAGTGGCGTTGCGATAGATGTTCTGCTCCGCATTCACATCGTCCGTGAACATTAGAAAGTCGATTGAGTTGAACTGGTCAATCAACGGGTGCCGCACATTGATTTGTTCCTGTGCCGCTCGTTTGATCTTGCCGCCCAGCGCAACCATGTCCTGGGCCACGTCGGGACCAAGTTTGAAACCCAACTGGTCAACGGCAGGCATAACGTAGTGCACGCCGCCAAAGGCGACATCGACCTTGATCGTGCCCAGACCTTCAACCTCAAGCTTGGCGTCCAGCACTTCTGCATAGGCGGGGAAGAAATCAAGCGAAATGCGATCAACATGCCCTTCGCTGCAACTCGCAACCGCTTTCACAAGACCGGCGGCTGTATCCAAAATCACCACCGTTTCGGGCTCGTCTATGGGTAGGATTCCCATTTCCAGCAACACTGCAGTGACGCACATGGCATTCGATCCGGACATTGCATGGGTCGCATCTGCCTGCATTGGTATGAATGCCGCATCAGCGGACGGGTCACAGGGGGGCAGCAAAAGATTGGTGGTCATTTGCGCACAGCCCCGGGGCTCATGATTGACGAACTGCCGCAAGGAATCATTGGCCCTCAGATATTGCAGTTTTTCCAGCATCGAACCGCCGGGAATGTCCAAGACACCACCAGTCAGAACGCGACCAACCTCGCCTTCCGCATGTGCACCAATCACAGTGACCGTTCGATTCCAACGCATATTGCCTCGCAGGTTTCGGACCAAGCCCTCAAAAGCCTTTGCACTGGGATGCGGGACGTGACAGTCTGACAATAGAATGAGATGGACATTTAACGTGATAACGGGGAAGCCATGTCTTTACTGACCCAACCACAGGAGCTGACACAGATTGAACCGGACGTGCGGTTCGCCTTCGTCCTGACACCGGCTTTTACCATTCTGCCATTGGCCGGATTCATTGACGCGGTTCGTCATTCCTCAGATGAGGCAGACCGAAGCAGACAAGTCTTTTGCCACTGGGATTTGCTTTCGCACGATCTGGAGCCAATCGCTTCCAGTTCCGGTTTAGGGATTACTCCCTGGAAGACCTACCGCGATGCAGGCGAGTACGATTATATCGTTATTGTCGGTGGGCTGATTGATCAGCTGGATGAAATTGCCCCCGAAACCCTAGAGTTTTTACGACAGCAATATGCCCAGGATGTAAAACTTGTCGGCCTGTGCACTGGCAGTTTTGCCATCGCCAAGGCTGGCCTGCTGGACCACAAAAGGGCAGCGATCCACGTGCACCATCGGCCCGAGTTTGAAGCACTCTTTCCCGATGTTGTTCCAGTCGAAAACGAACTATATGTCAGCGACAGTGGCATCCTCACCTGCCCTGGCGGCACAGCGGCGATTGACCTGGCTGTCGAGATACTGATTGAACGGTGTGGCAAATCACGCGGCATGAAGGGACTGACCGCGCTGGTTGTCGATGAACATCGCATGGCCCACGAGGTGGGAAGACTGCCTTTTCAGGATCTGGAAGAATGCGGTAACTGGCGTGTGGAACAGGCCATCAAACTGATGCGCCAAAAGCTACGTGAACCGGATACGACCGAACATCTAGCCAAAATGCTGGGATCAACCGTGCGCCAGTTGAACCGGGTGTTCATGCAACACGCCAAGGCGACCCCGCAGGAAATCTGGCGCGACATGCGCCTCCAACATGGCCGTTGGCGATTAATGAACTCGAAGCGGACCGTCACACAAATCGCCTATGAATGCGGCTTTGCTGACAGCAGTCATTTTTCACGTTGGTTCAAAACTCGGTTTGGAGAAACGCCGCGTCAATATCGTGAACAGCGGCTGGCCCGAGCCCGGTAATGTCAAGCGCCATGCAGGAACAGGTCAATGACTGAGGTGTCCAGAATTTCCAGCTGCAAATGTGGTCAGGTGACTTTTGAAGCAGCAATGGACCCAATCCTTGCCGCCGTCTGCTATTGCGATGACTGTCAGGCTGGGGGACGTTTGATTGAGGCATTGCCGAATGCAGCCGCCGTTTTGGACGGCGATGGAGGCGCATCTTATTTGACCTATCGTGACGACAGGTTTCGCTGTGTGAGCGGCGAAGGCTTTCTCAGGGGCATCAAGTTGAAGGACGGTTCACCAACCACCCGTTACGTGGCGTCCTGCTGCAATTCAGCAATGTATCTGAAATACAAACGAGGGCACTGGGTTTCAATCTACCGCAATTGCTTCGGTGGCGATGACCTCCCAGCGGTCGAAATGCGCACAAATGTGCGCTATCGACAAGCCGGCACCGAAATCCCAGGGGATGCTCCCAATTACCGCAGATTCCCGCTACGACTGTTCACCAAGCTGATTGCCGCGCGGATCAATATGGCTCTTGGGCGGTGAATTGCATTTCAATCACGAAGACTTCCCCAAAGCTGAAACGAGGGTGCCAAGATTGTGCTCAAACATCTTTTCATAGCTTGTCGCCGGACCGCCCTGCGCCGACAGGGCATCTGAGAACAGACGACCACCGATCTCAATTCCAGTCTCGCGGGATATCTGCTGGATCAAGGCGGGGCTGGAAATATTTTCAACAAACAGCGCACCTGCGCCCACAGCCTTCAGATGCTTTATCAGGTCAGCCAGCTCGCGGGCCGAGGGTTCTGCTTCCGTATCAATGCCAATCGGCGCCAGAAAGGTCAGGCCATAACCATCGGCCAAATAGCCAAATGCATCATGGGCCGTAACAACCGTTTTTGAGTCTGCCGGCAGTTTCGCCAGTTCAGTCAGCGCCTTATCATGCAGCATCTGCAACCGAGCTTTGTAAGCTTTGGCGTTGCTCCGATAGGTATCAGCATTGGTCGGATCGGCAGCCGCCATGCCTTTGGCAATATTGTCGACATAGATCATGCCATTGGTCAGCGTGTTCCAGGCATGGGGATCGATCTTTCCATCTACCTTGAGAGGAGCAACATTGTTTGTCGCAACCAATACCTGCGCCTTAGTGCCAGAGCTTTCAATCAACGTCTTGGACCAGGTTTCAAAGCCAAGGCCATTGACGAAGATCATATCGGCATCGGCCACTGCCCGGGCGTCGCCGGTGTTCGGCGTGTAGACATGAGCATCCGCATCCGGACCGACAATGGTGGTGACGACGGCGAGGTCACCCGTCACCTGTTCGACCATATCCCCAAGAATGGAGAAGCTGGCAACAACCTTGATCTTGTTGGCAGCAAGTGAAGGCAGAGCAGCCATGGAAAAACCAAAGGCCAGCAGGGCAACGAGAATTTTACGCATGGATTTGATTCCTTTAGTTGGACTTTTGAGGAGGCGAAGAGCCATTTTGACTTTGCCCACGGCCAGGCGATTTCGCCCGCCTCCCAAGATGTAGTCCCTGGGGGGCAAGGATGAGACTGATGAAAAACAAAAAGCCCGCCACCAGCACGATGGCTGGGCCGGACGGGACTTCAGGCAAATAAAACGAGACGATCAGCCCGACCCAGCAGGAGGTCAGGGCAAACAAGAAGGTCAGAACAAGATATGAGGTGATGGTCGACACCCAATAGCGGGCAGCTGTCGCTGGCAGGATCATCAGACCAACCGCCATCAAAGTACCCAGTGCCTTGAATGCCCCTAACAGGTTGAGCACCACAAGGAACATGAACCAATGGGTCACCAGCCCCGGATTATTGGATTGGCTCTCGTAAAACACCGGGTCAATGGTGCTGGTGATCAACTGCCGCAGGATCAATGCAAAACTCACGAGTGTAACGGTTGCGGTGGCACCAATCAGCAACAGGGTTTCGTTATCGATGCCCAGAATTGAGCCAAACAAAAAGCTCTTGAGCGGCACCGCCGAACCAGCTGCCGAGAGTATGAATATGCCCAGCGCCAATGCGATCAGATACAGCGAGGCAAGGCTTGCATCTTCACGGATGATCGTCTTGCGCGCCAACAGACTGGTCAGCACCGCCACGCTTATGCCCGCCGTCAGCCCACCGACAATCATCGATGTGACCGAAAGACCAGCAATGACAAACGCAATGACAATGCCCGGTACAATCGCATGGGCCATGGCTTCGCCCGCCAACGACAGGCGGCGCAGCACCAAAAATGCCCCGACCGGCGCAACCGAAAAGCTCAACACCATGGTCGCCGTCAACGCCCGAACCATGAAGTCATATTGCAGCCATTCAAACATCGACGGCAGCCCCCTGCCCGATATACATCGCCTCCATCCATTCGGCCTGACTTTTCGACATGTATCCGAGATCGACAAGGTTGCCAGGCTTTAATGTCTCACGTGGCTCACCAAACAAAGACCGTCCGTTGCCTAACAGCAGCGCCGATGTGCAATGCTGAAGCACCGCCGAAAGGTCGTGCAATACCAGAATCACGGCGCGCCCTTCAACCGACCACTCGTCAATCAACGACAGCAAGGCGGCTTCGGTTGTCTGATCCACTGCCGAAAACGGTTCGTCCAGCAGGATGAGCGGCGCATCCTGCACAATGGTTCGGGCAAATAGCGCCCTTTGTAACTGTCCGGCCGATAAATGATGCAGCGGCATGTCGGCGATATCTGCGGTGCCAGTTCGTTCCAACGCAGCAGCGACCCGCGCCTGACAATCCCTGTCGACCCGCCCCAACATACCCAGACCCGGCCAGGCACCCATGGCGGCAAGGTCCCGCACTCGGATGGGAAACCGATTATCAAACTCAGTTTGTTGGCCAAGATAGCCAATGGTCCTTGGCTTTCCTGCGGACCAATCAAGCCTGCCGGCCCGAGGAGGCAGTGCTCCAAGAATGGTTTTGATCAGGGTCGACTTGCCCGAGCCATTATGACCGACCACGGCAAACACATCACCGCGCGCCACATCAAATGACACGTCATCGACGACGGGGGACGCGTCGCCATAGCCGAGCTTCAGCCCGGTCGAGGAAAGCACTGAATTTTTCATGTTGCGAAGGTGGCTTGATCAGCTACCAATGGTTGCAACTATGACGCTCCAGAGCAACGCACAGGTCGCGGCCACCGCAATCAGATGGTGAAATGTGCTGGCTGTTGTCAGATTGAATTCGGGACGGAATTTCTCCGTCATTTCTTTTAAAAGCATAATCAACTCCCTTAGGGACACCCGCCCCAGTTTTGGGTTTCATTATGCCTGGCAGGTCTTCTGGCTCGCGGTTATCGGGCATATGTGCCAGCCTTCCCAGGAAATCCCAGTGGCATATGGCACGCCCTACCGCTTACAGTTGCGGGTACAGCCCCGGACTAACCCCCTGATGGGTACAGTTCACCGGGTTCCCTATTAAGCGTCGGCCTTTGGCGTCTAAGCACCAAGCATGCTCAAGCTGTGCGACCAAATGTCATCGCGGTCAAGTATTATTTCGAAGATATCCGTGACGTTGTCCCCATGCCTGCCAATGCCGCCATTTCGATCACACACCTTCAGCCCGATGTGACCACAGGTATGGTGCCGGAATCGAGACTAAAAACGCCTATTGCGAATCTGCGCACAGTGTCGTTAGTGTCCCGCAATTCAAAATTTGTGAGGTATTCTCCGTGCTCAAAGTAGGACTTCTTGGCGCCGGGCGGATTGGCAATGTCCACGCTCAGGCGATAGCCGCCCATCGCGGCAGCAAATTGGTAGCTGTGTCTGACGTGTTCGCCGAAAACGCTGAAAAGCTGGCTAAGCATTATGGAACGCAAGTCGCCAGTTCTGATGACATCATTGCAGATCCAGATATCGACGCAGTGCTGATCGCCACTTCAACCGACACCCATTCGGATTTGATTGAAGCCGCAACAGCTGCTGGCAAAGCCGTGCTGTGCGAAAAGCCTGTGGACCTTAGCCTTGATCGGGCCAAGGCCTGCAAAGCGGCCGCCGATAAAACCGGGATGCCGGTTATGGTCGGCTTCAACCGTCGTTTCGACCCAAATTTTCAAGCGCTGAAGGCTGCCGCCGATGCCGGAGAAATTGGTAACAGCGAATTGCTTTCGATCGCCTCTTTTGACCCGGCACCGCCACCGGTTGAATATATCAAAGTCTCGGGTGGCTTGTTTCGCGACATGATGATCCATGATTTTGACATGGCAAATTTCATTATGGGTGATCTGCCGGAAACAATATCTGCTGTGGGCAGTTCGGTTGTCGACCCGAAGATTGGTGAAGCCGGTGACGTGGATACTGCCGTTGTGACATTGAGTTATGCCGATGGACGTTTGGCCGTCATCCGCAATTCACGTCGCGCTGCCTATGGCTACGATCAACGCGTCGAGCTGCTTGGCTCCAAGGGCATGCTACAGGTAGAAAACATGTTGGAAAATTCCGTCGTCAAATCGACAGAAGCTGGGGTGACAGGCGCCAAGCCAACTTATTTCTTCCTCGAACGCTACATGCCCGCCTACGAAATCGAATGGGCAGCGTTTGTTGAAGCCGTCACCTCCGGATCGGCCCTGCCAACAACTCTGGACGATGGAGTCGCTTCTCTGGCAATGGCCGAAGCAGCGACCTACTCAGCTCAATCCGGCCAGCCGGTTAAACTCAGTGACTATGCATAAAAGCAGACCAAAAAGGAGACTGGCCGATGGCTGATCTTTTAAAGAAACCATTTGGAACCCGCGGCAAGGTCCATGAGATCACCCCCGCAAGTGCTGGCTGGCGGTATGTCGGCTTTTCGCTTTATCACCTCAAGGCTGGCGACAAAGCTGCCGAAATCACGGGCGACACCGAAGTCATTTTGGTCATGGTTGAAGGTAAGGCATCAATTCAGGGAGCTGGTCAGGATTGGGGCGTGTTGGGCGAGCGAATGAATGTGTTTGAGAAATCCCCGCCCCATTGTCTTTATCTGCCCAATGGCACGGACTGGTCAGCAATTGCACAAACCGATTGCGTGTTGGCGGTGTGTTCCGCTCCCGGCATGGGTGGCCACAAACCGCGCCGCATCGGGCCCGATGGCATCAGCCTCACAGAGCGCGGCAAAGGCACCAACACGCGCCACATCAACAACATTGCTATGGAGAACGAGGACTATTGTGATTCACTGTTGGTCACAGAGGTATTCACTCCGGCTGGCCATTGGTCGTCCTATCCCAGCCATCGCCATGATGAAGATGATTTTCCGCGCATCACCTATCTGGAAGAAACATACCACCACCGCCTCAACCCTGCCTCGGGCTTCGGTGTCCAGCGGGTCTATACTGACGATGGCCGACTCGATGAAACCATGGCGGTATCCGATGGTGACGTCGTGCTGGTCCCTCGTGGCCACCATCCTTGCGGCGCACCTTACGGTTTCGAAATGTACTATCTCAACGTTATGGCCGGTCCCTTGCGCAAATGGCGTTTCGTCGCTGCCCCAGAGGTTCAATGGATCATGGACCGCGACGCCTAGCGGCAGCGGCGACGGCGACGGCGACGGCGACGACAATCCATCAAGTGTCAATACGCTCAACCGGGGCTGGAAGGAAAGATGAATATGGGCAATCCGTTTCAACTCGCGGCCTGTGCTGAAATGCTGTGGCTCGACAAGCCAATCGACTGGCGCGCCGCCAAGCTAACGGAGATGGGCTTTGGCGTTGGCCTTTGGAATTGGCCGGCCCACGACCTCGCCGCGCTGGAAGCCGTCGGTGCGAATTACACCATCATGAATGGCTATCTCGAAGGCCGATTGGCCGATGACGAGGGCGCCGATATGTTACTTAAGTCGGCTCGCGAAACCGCACAAATTGGCAAACGACTGGGCGTCGACCGGCTCAATCTGCACGGTACCGGGCTGGGAGATGGTGGCATTCCAATCTGCAAACATGACGTCGTCACGGGTCAAATGTGGCTAAAGGCGAAGGACACCTTGCACCGAATTTGTGATCTTGCAGAAGAGGAAGGTGTGATCTTCACTTTGGAAAACCTGAACCTGCTCGATCATCCCGGTTGCCCATTCGGTTCGACCGCAGATGTCCTCAGCCTGGTTTCAGCAATTGACCGTCCACAGTTGAAGATCAACCTTGATCTCTATCATACCCAGATCGGCGAAGGGGACCTCGTCCGTTGGAGTGAAAAGTGCCTCGACTGGATCGGCGAGGTTCAGGTTGCGGATAACCCAGGCCGTTTTGAACCCGGAACCGGCGAAATCAACTACCCCCACGTTGCTCGAAGACTGTTCGAAATGGGCTATCGAGGCCCCGTCGCCCTCGAAGCCTGGGCAAAGGGCGATGCGGAGATTGCACTTGAGAGTTTCCAACAGGCCTTCACCATCTGAGGCGCAAAAATATCGATATTTTCTAGGCTACTAGCCGCCCTGCACCCATAAATCGAGACAAGAAAGTGGCTCGTTTGTCTCAAAACTGGGGAGGCACGGTCCCATTTTTAAATCCATTTAAATTTTTGCTTGTGCATCGAAAAAATATCACTCATAAAATTTACTCTGTTCAAAAAGTATCGGGAGGAAATTGAATGAACGTAATGAAGAAACTTTTGATGGCCACGGCTGCTGTAGCCTTGACCGCAACCACCGCATTCGCTGAGCGCTATGTGATGATCACTCACACCCAGGGTACAGATCCATTCTGGCCAGTGGTT
>JBDVMU010000008.1:0-5899 GCA_039969995.1 Rhizobiaceae bacterium | reverse complement strand
CCCCCCCGCGCTGACTGAGGCGCGCCGTGAGGCTAGGTGCAATTGGGCAGGGATATGATTGCTTCTGAATTGGCACCGAATTCAGCCATTTTGACCGAAGCGTCGGTCTTCCAGCTGGTAGAAGCTCCCATAAACTCGCTGTCAGACACGGTAATTTCGCGGCTGTTTGCAGTATCGTCCACATCAATTGTGAATGAAACAGACGACCGAGCCTTCAGCCCCTTAAGCTTGAGCGAGATATTATTGTCGCCATCCTTGACCCGGGGTTTGTTGGCCAGCAGGTCAGCACCGCTGGTGAACTCAAGGGGTTGGAAGACTTCAACTCCAGCGCCGGAACTGGTCACATCAAAGATAAGGCCGTAGGGCGAGCCACTTAAATCAATCGATACCTGTGCTGTGCCAAGGTCGCAGGAGCCCATATTGGTTATGACAAAACGGTCTTTGGGGGCACCTTCCAGAAACTGGACTTTAACATCTGCAATTGCCGGGGTGATCAATATCACGGCGGTAAACAGGCCGGCAAAAACACGCATCTTCAATTCACTTTCCATGTGAGACCTAACAACTTGAACTCGGTGAGTTTGCAGCAATTTGTCCGTGATTAAATATGTGTTGCGCTTAGATCACTTCGAATTTCCTGGGAATGTGACAATGCCGCCATGCGACATTATGCAGCCGCTCGCCGCTCGCCGCTCGCTGATCGTTGGATTGGGTGGGAAATCGATTTTTGCTATGAACCTTCGCCGAGATTCTCGCTGAAGACAGAAAGCCATCATGAATGTCGAAGGTGAGCCTATCGTTGTTCAAGCAGTTTAAGACATTTTCCATGAACCAACGGCGCTGGCCGAGTGGCCTGATGTTGATCGGCGCGGCCACATTGTTTTCAGTACTCATGGGGTGGCACGTGCCAAACTCGAATCGACGCTTGCAGCGCTCCATTACGCTCCAGTCCGGCTTGGCAAAAACGGCCTGCCATTTGCGTTTTCCGACTATCGGCGTTTCGTCAACGCTACGGGCGGATTTGGTGCAGTGGGTCAGACTTAGGAACCGGGTTCTAGTAGATCCATGTCAAA
Source organism: Rhizobiaceae bacterium (assembly GCA_039969995.1). Classification (GTDB taxonomy): domain Bacteria; phylum Pseudomonadota; class Alphaproteobacteria; order Rhizobiales; family Rhizobiaceae; genus Pseudahrensia. The sequence goes on along the minus strand of JBDVMU010000008.1, from coordinate 4,826 downwards.
TCCAAGATCAGCGCTGATATTAGCCGCCGTTTCGACCACCGAAGGCGCAACTCGTTCCAGACTATCAACTGACATGCGCACTTCAGGACTGTGCAGCGAAACAGCAGCAAGGAATTTTCCAAAGGAGTCAAAGACCGGAGCGGCAATCGCAGCGATCCCCGGATTCACGTCCCCAACCGATATAGCATAGCCTTTTTCCCGGATGCTGCTGAGGATCTCCAGATAAGTCCTCCGATTCAAAGCAACGCTGGCACCTACTGGTTTTAGTTGGGTGAGTTCGATAATGCGATTGCGTTCCTCTTCTGGCAAATACGTCATGATCAGCTTGCCGGACGCTCCGGCGTAGATTGGAACGGATGACCCTATCAACGGGGTAACGCTCAGCTCATGAGGTGTAGCAAGGGTCTCCACTACGACCCGTTCTAGATTTCGCGGACAGACAAGCGATACGGTTTCTTTGGTCACCCGCCGCAGTGCTTCTAGATGGGGTTGGCTGATGGTTCTTAAATCGTTGCGGCTGTTGTTGGCGAGTTGCCAGAATCTTGGGCCGGTTTCATAGCGTCGGGTCACTGGATCTTGCTGGATCAGTTTGAAGGCTTCCAGCGTACAAAGCAGGCGCAAGGCTGTCGCTTTGGGAATTTTTGTCCCGCGATTGATTTCAGACAGCCCGAGAGGCTCATTCGAATGCGTTATGAGAATTAGAATGTTGAGAGCACGCTCCACCGAACGGACCGGACCAACTTGATCTTCGCCAGTCATGCTCGCTCCTAGTGCACCGTCGCAGAATTAAATGTGTGAACCTGTTAGTATCAATAAACAGATTTGCGCTGCAAACAATGATTGATAGTCGCGGCCTGCAACAATGCAAATATGCATGCTCGGTAGTTTCTACCTCATAAGCTTTTCCAACAACGTTTCTATTGGTAGTCAAAGCGCTGCGCGTCCCCCAGACGAACCGCCGCACATATGGAGAACCTGACGGGTGACGAAGGATGCATCGGGGGCCAAGAAAAGGGCTTTGTTTTGATTGGCATCCTCTCCACAGAAATTGATCTCAACAAATATCTTGATTGCGGACGGTTCATAGGAAATGGCATTTCCTGTGATGCCGTCTTCGGCCAGCTCGTCACCGAGTCTGGAACCGTTTCTGTGCAGCTGGGGTGAGCTTAATCCACGAAGATAGCAAACGAAAGCGAGTTAGGAGTCTAATCTATGGCACTCTCGCTGGTGACCCCGAGAGGATTCGAACCTCCGACCTACAGATTAGGAATCTGCCGCTCTATCCTGCTGAGCTACGGGGCCAACATGATTTGCTTATCAAAGGAGACAAATATCCGCCAGTTTTTTCGTGATGTGGTCGACTTTCGGTACTCATTCGGTGCTTGGGTAATTGTTGATTACATCAACGCCATGATCCGATTGCCTTTTTCACCCTCTGGTCATCTAATTCGTAATCCTGAGGCCAGTGGTTCGAATCCACTTGGGGTCACCAACCAAACGGTTGGATTAGTTTACTGCATTGCTGATTGCTGATTGGGTCGCACGTTCCATCCGGTCGGTTATATCTTCAACCGCAAAAAATGCGCCGCGCACCGAACCATCTGAATCGCGGTATGGCGTGAGCTGACAATCCATCAGTCTCTCGCCCTTGTCAGCGACATCCAGAAAGTAGCTGTAGTGGAGATGTTCGCCGCTGAAGCAGCGGTCATAATAACGCTTAGCCCGTTCCTTGAACCGACGATCGCCAACAATGTCGGCAACATGTTTGCCAACAAAACTGGCTTGATCCGTATCATGAAAACGGGCGTTGCCAGTGCTGGTATATTCATACTGATAATCGAGATTGTAGAGTGAAATGCGTGAATTGGACTGCACGATCAATTGATCGGTAAAAAATCGTTTGTCGCGCAGATTGACCAGTGCCTGAGTATCGACGATTGGGTCGTTGCGACCAATGCCGCGTCCCGAATTTGGCTGATTGGTATATCGGTCGATCAGCAATTCGACGGTATTGCGATCTTCAGACGTCAGCGCATCATCGCCCAACGACTGGCTACGATTCAAAAAGAACTTGATCTGTTGATTGATATCGAGTGGCGAAGACAGATGAATATCGCGAACCGAACCGGCAAACAGCTTGATGCGGGAATCGAGACCATCAATTATCTCGGGAGCACTATCATTTTGAATAGCTAGGATCAGTCGAGAAACACATTCGTTGTGTGAATCGATTAGGCCAGACAATAACATTGTGGTCTTCTGTCCCCCAAAAGTCCCCGCCGCGGCCCAGCATTACGGGCCAGTATTACGGGCCAGTATTACCGGCAACGAATCGCTCGTTCAACTATTCGTGCGCTTAGCAAGATGCCCAAGTTGTTTGCAACTGCAACATCTAATGCTACCCTTACGTCAGGGGTAAATCGCTGGCTAGGGGGAAAATCATGCAAAATGCTGATCACCTTGGAAAAGCTGGCCTCGCCGGACGCGAGGCGCGCTTAAGGCTTGTCGAGAAGATATCCACAGCAGACGGCGTGGAGGCAGCGGCTTGTGCGTTAAAACAGCATTTTCTCGCCTTTGACAGCCATCTTTTATCCGTCAAATTCTGCGATTCTGCTGATCCAGGTAACGCAATACGCCCGTTTACGGCCTATCCCAAAGATGTGCTGACTGTAAGCCAGCAATTGCTTTCACAGGGCGGATGTCCGTTTTCGAAAGAAGCGGTGCGTCGATTGCAGGCCTACGATTCCTGCACCATCGATCGGTCCCAATACGCAACATTTCTGGACCGCCGCTTTTTTATGGAGATGGACAAAACTGGCCACCAGCATATTGCCATTGTGCCAGTGATGTTGGGTCGCGCTGTAGCGCTTTTTACCGTCGGACTTTTGGACAAGCCATTTAAGGGAGAATTGCGGGAACTCATTGTCGAGGCAATAGGTCAATCAGTACCTGCTTTCATAGACCGATTCCAGGGAATCAAGACGCTGTTTGAGAAGAAGCATCTCAGTGAACTGGAGCGCAAGGTCATACAAAGGGTGTGTGAGGGCTTGCCATCATCGCAAATCGAAAAAGCCACCGGGCTGAGTGAGTTTACGGTTTCCATGCTGATGCAAAACGCTGCGCGCAAACTTCAGGCAAGTAACTCGCAGAGCCTTATCTATAAGGCGCTTGCACTGGGCGAAATCTCGCATTCGCCGGTGATGCGGTCTTTTGAAAACAATAGTCAGCACAAATAGGTGGCCGTCATCAGAGCCAGTGGCCGAATAGGTTCATCTGGTGGCCATGAGCTGGTGACCATAGGCTGGTGACCACGGGATTGATTGAATGCTGCGCCAATTTGCTGTTAGGCTTGTCAAAATTTCGATCAGAACGGTGAGCCAGCACAGTGCAGTCTTCAAAAGTGATCCAGGTGGTTTCATGCCATGCTGCCGGGGAAGTTGGTGATGTGATTGTCGGTGGCGTTGCACCACCACCAGGTGAAACTTTGTGGGACAAACGAAGCTGGATTGAGCAGGACGGAGAATTGCGCAATTTCATGCTGAATGAACCACGCGGTGGTGTGTTTAGGCACATCAACTTGCTCGTTCCTTCGGTCAATCCGGCAGCCCAGGCTGCTTGGATCATAATGGAGCCGGAAGACACGCCTCCCATGTCCGGATCGAACTCCATGTGTGTTTCGACGGTTTTGTTGGAAACCGGAATCATTGAAATGCAGGAGCCTGTCACCAAACTTGTGCTCGAAGCACCGGGCGGTTTGGTCAATGTCGAGGCCCATTGTGCTGGCGGCAAGGTGACAAAGGTTTCGGTGACAAATGTCGCGTCATTTGCCGACAATATCGGGGTGCCGCTGGAAGTAGAGGGTATTGGCACATTAACGGTTGATACCGCATTTGGTGGCGATAGCTTTGTGCTTGTCGAAAGCGCCGAAATCGGCTTGGAAATTGTGCCGGAAAATGCACGAGATCTGGCTGTTCTTGGAGCGCGAATAACCAATGCGGCGAATCAACAGATTGGGTTTTCACACCCTGAGATGCCCGACTGGAATCATATTTCATTTTGTCAGTTTACCAATCCAATTGAACTGATTGATGGGCGCCGAACCGGTTTGAACACGGTTTCTATCAAACCTGCCAAGCTCGATCGTTCGCCATGTGGCACCGGAGTTAGTGCCCGTATGGCCGTCCAGCATGCCAAGGGCGACATGAAGGCGGGTGACCGCCTGCTGGCAAAGTCAATCATTGGCTCAGAATTCGAAGGTGAGATTGTTTCGCAGACCCAAGTGGGAAGCAGGACCGCGATCATTCCAAGGATTTCCGGTACGGCATGGATAACCGGCACCCACCAGGTGATGCTGGACAGAACCGACCCTTGGCCACAGGGCTACAGATTGAGTGACACCTGGCCGCATGTGAGTGGTGACGGTTAAAGTTTTGCTGTCGCCGCCGTTTCTTTAGTTGCCGCCGTCGCCGTCGCCACCGCGGCCTGTTCGGCATCAATCATAATCTGCAGTTTGCGCCGGAAAGTCTTGGCTCCTCGGTCGAGGCCCAGGTCAATATTGGCGCTCGCCTTTTCGGCCATGCCTTGATGCACCGCTTCGAGAATTTCCTTGTCCTCGTTGAATGCCATGATGGCACCGGCGTTCATCTTCTCTGAAATTGCCTTGTCAGTGGGGTCCGTATTGCGATGCTGGAACCAGATATATTGCGTGTTGTTTTCATCAATCGGAGTGAGGAAGTTGTAGGAAATATTGACATAGGTGTTGTCGACATGTGGCTTGCCCGGTCCACCTGTGCCGGAAGGAGTGTATACCGACATGTTCAGTGCGA
>JBDVMU010000007.1:0-26764 GCA_039969995.1 Rhizobiaceae bacterium | reverse complement strand
CTACCGCCGCTATGGCCGCCACCGTGCTGCAATCGCCGCCACCATCATCACCTATCGTCCCCGTTCGGCGGTGCGTGAGGTTGGCAAGGTGATGGGGCTGACGGAAGATATTACCACGGCGCTGGCCTCCACCGTCTGGGGCTCCTGGGGAAAAGACATTCCGCAAGATCAGATCAAGGAAGCCGGGCTGGACATTTCAGACCCACATCTGGCGCGGACCATTCAGCTGACCCAGGAATTGCTCGGCTTTCCCCGCCATCTGTCGCAACATGTTGGCGGTTTTATCCTGACCGAAGACGCGCTGGTGGAAACCGTACCGGTGGGCAATGCAGCCATGGAAGACCGAACCTTCATCGAATGGGACAAGGACGATATCGATGAGTTGAAGATCATGAAGGTGGATGTGCTGGCGCTCGGCATGTTGTCCTGCATCCGTAAATGTTTTGACCTGATCCGCACCCATTACCGACAGGATTTCACCCTCGCCAACCTGCCAAAGGAAGATGAAGTCACCTATGCGATGCTGCAGCGCGGCGATTCACTGGGCACGTTTCAGGTGGAGAGCCGGGCCCAGATGAACATGCTGCCGCGGCTCAAACCGGCACGATTTTATGACCTGGTGATCCAGGTGGCAATCGTCCGCCCCGGGCCGATCCAGGGCGACATGGTGCATCCCTATCTGCGGCGGCGCGACGGGATTGAAGAGGTGATCTATCCCTCCCCCGCCCCACCGGCGGACCCGGACGAGTTGCGCAATATTCTGGGCCGCACACTTGGCGTACCGCTGTTTCAGGAACAGGCCATGCAGATTGCCATTGATGCAGCCAAGTTCACCCCCGAGGAGGCCAATCTGCTGCGCAAGGCAATGGCGACCTTCCGCCGGGCCGGCACGATCCACACGCTGCAGGAAAAAATGGTCGGGCAGATGATCGAGCGTGGCTATGACCCGGATTTCTCCCGCCGCTGTTTTGAGCAGATCAAGGGTTTTGGCGAATACGGCTTTCCCGAAAGCCACGCCGCGAGCTTTGCCCTGCTGGTCTATGTTTCCAGCTGGCTTAAATGCCATTACCCGGACGTCTTTTGTGCCGGTCTGCTCAATGCTCAGCCGATGGGCTTTTATGCTCCGGCCCAGATTGTCCGCGATGCGAAGGAACACGGCATTGAAGTGCGCCCCATCGACATCAACCATTCGGCCTGGGACAATACGCTGGAGGAAAATCATGACGGGTCTTTCGCTGTGCGGCTGGGCTTTCGTCAGGCCGACGGTCTGCGCGAGGAGATCATGCTGGACTTTGTCGAGGAACGGCGGCAACTGGGCCAGCAACCCTTCACCTCACTCGACCATATCCGCCAGCGCAGTTCACTGACAGTTGCTGTGCTGGAGCGTCTCGCTGCCAATGATGCCTTCCGCTCGATTGGTCTGGACCGGCGTCAGGCACTTTGGGCGGTGCGCGGTCTGGCCAGCGATGGCGATGTGCAACTGCCGCTGTTCACCGCCGCCGACGAGCGCTCCACCGGCCCGGATATTGAGGTGCAATTGCCGGTGATGCGCACCAGCGAACATGTGGTCAACGATTACCAGACCCACCGCCTGTCGCTGAAGGCCCATCCGCTTTCCTTCCTGCGCGCCAAATACCGCAAGCGAGGCATGATCGAGGCACGTCATCTCTTCGACATGCGCCAGAAACAGCGCTGCAGCATTGCCGGTGTCGTTCTGGTACGCCAGCGCCCGGGCACCGCCAAGGGTGTCGTCTTCATGACCATTGAGGACGAGACGGGTGTTGCCAATATTGTCGTCTGGAAGAAGGTCATGGAGCGGTTTCGCAAGACGGTGATGGGCGGTCGGCTGGTGCGGATCAATGGCGAAGTGCAGCGTGCCGGGGACGTCATTCACGTGGTCGCCCATACTATCGATGACCTGACCGCCGATCTCGATATGTTGTCTGAAGACGAATTACCGGAAGTGGTCGCCCATGCCGACCACATGAAATCGCCCCTGCACTCACGCCGCCCTCCAGCGTCGCGGCCTGAATTTCTGGCCAATGCCGACGAGGTCAAACGCGGCAGCCATGGGGAGGAATACCTGCGCATGAGCCGGGCCGAACGTCAGGCACAGGACAAGCAGGGGTTAGCGGCATTGCAGCAAAACCAAAAACTACCGTTGGAAATTGTGACTGGCCCCGGTCGCCCAAAACGCGAAGCCGCGCCAAATCGACAGGTCACGGTTCCAGGTCGCGGCAGCCACCCAAGAAATGTGCGGGTGATCCCGAAAAGCCGGGATTTTCATTGAGGGGAAATTAACCCAAATTCCGCGCCCTGGCCCGCACTGACGCCGCAGGATCATTCAACGCCGCCTCCAGCGCCATACGCCCCTCGCCCGCATGAGAAGGCAGAAGCGTACAAACATGCAAGAAGGCATCCAGCGACCACGCTCTGACGAAAGGTTTTTCAGACCCGAGCAATGGGCGCAGCCATTCAGCCAAGGCCAATGCCTGATCGGCATCAAGGGGAATCAGGCGCAGGCTCTGGCAAATATGCAGTTGTGCCGCCCAGGAGGTGAGCACGTTGGTCTGGGCAATGAGCCCATCGACCAACCGAGGCGTCAAATCACCCCCGTAGCAGCCGTCACCGTCGCCGTCGCTGTTGCCGCCGTCGCCGTCGCCGCCGTCGCCGCCGCCGCGCAGATGGGCGAGCAGCAGCCAGGATGCGCCGTCAGCAATAGTGGTCGGGTTGCGATCAAAGCACTTGATCAGGCAATCAGCATAATCAGCTGACGCGGCATGCCGGTCGGCGAGCGCCTGCAGAAATTTGGTATCGCGGCCATCATAGGCGCTTAGGCCCACCACCAGTTGGTCGAGCGTATTGCTATTCAATCGTTACCTCACCCGTGGCCTGATTAATGCGGATATCCACCACCATTTTGGTTGAGCGAATGCCGTCGATATAGCGCTCCACCGGAACCGACAGCAGCAGCCCCCTGCCCGGATCGTAGGAAGACTGGGTGCCACCGACATCGACAGACTGGAAGCCCGTCCACTCGCCGCCATCATTGAGCGCGAGGCATTGGCGCGGCCAGTTTTCCTCCTGCGGATCGGGGGCGATGATCGCCAGATGATAGGAACAGCACGCAGGCTCGCCAGTATCGAGACCAATGATGCGGATCGCGCCATTGGCGAAGGTACGGGTGTGTTGGTCCCAGGGCTCAATGATCGCATCGATCCGGGTCGGGCCTTCGCAGGCTGAAAGAGTTGGCTCGGCCAGAGCCGTCGTCGTTACCGTTAGCCCTACAATTGCAGCCGCAGCCTGTTTCAAACACGCCATCATCATCCCCTATCTGTTTGCACCATTGATTCATTGCCCAGACTGCGACAAAGCTGACGCCATGACAATCAAAGCCATTCTCTTCGACAAAGACGGCACCCTGCTGGACTTTGAAGCTACGTTCGCACCAGCCACCGCCAAAGTGCTCACAGCGCTGGCCAACGGCGATGACCAACGTCTTTCGCAAATGGCGAATGCCGTTGAGTTTGACCTTGAAAGCGGGTCAATAGGCGCTGGCTCGGTGTTAATCGCGGGCAGTCTGGAGAATATTGCCGACTGCCTGCTGCCTCATACCGGCCATGCCGACCTGGCAGCCTGTCTGGCGCATATCGATGAATTGTACGTTCTGCATTCGCTGGCAAGCCTGACGGCCTTTCCATTTATGGAAAACGCGCTGGACGAACTGGCGGCAATGGGGCTGGTGTTGGGCGTCGCGACCAATGATTCTGAAGAAGCCGCCCATGCCCATCTTGACCAACTGGGCATTACCGAACGGTTTGCCTTTGTTGCCGGATTTGACAGCGGTTACGGCGAAAAACCTGGCCCGGGCATGGTCAGTGCCTTTATCGACCATCTGGGGCTGGCTCCCGATCAGGTGATGATGGTTGGAGACTCGCCACATGACTGCAAAGCTGGACGAGCTGCCAGTGCAATTGCCGTTGGTGTGACCAGCGGTGGGCGGCCTGCAAGCGAGCTGGAACCTGAGGCAGATCACGTCATCGGTTCAATCGAATTGCTGCCCCAGCTTGTTGTCCAGTTGGCCGATCCGAAGTGACCGTTTTTACGGGCACGTTGCAAACTACGGCGCCTCAGACCGGAGCTCCTGATCCAGTTCGTGAGCAAGCTCAAAGAACCGTTTTCGCACGTCGACCGCATAAGGATTGAGATTTTCAATTGCGTCGAAAACCTCTGGCGCATCGTGCTGAACCATGGAAACCGCCTGGACCAGAAGATCGAAACTGAGCGTGGTCATGCGGGTGGGCAATGGCCCCATCTCCAGCAACACCTTTGCGATCAAATGTGTCAGCCCCTGCACTGTCGCGACCTCGCGGTCATGATCATGCGGCGTGGTGAGTATCACTTTCAGACCGAGTTGCTGGCGCAGAAATGCTGCAAGCCGCCAATGGGCCCTGCCCCGTAACGGACAGATCGCAATCTTCAGCCCCTTGATACCGTTTTGTGCACTTTGGGGACCAAACAACGGATGGGTCGCCACAATGTCCACATGGACGGGAAGCAGCCTCTCCATGATTTCAGCGGGTTTCACCTTTACCGACCCAACATCAATTATAAGAGCACCGGGGCGGCAATGCCGGGCGATGTCGGCAAAAACCGCCTGGCAGGTCGTCACCGGCGTGGAGACGACCACAACATCGCACCCAGCTGCTTTGCTCAACGACGTCAGCATTACCCCGAGCCTGGAAGCGTCCGCCTCAAGATCTTGCCTTGGATCATAGGCCAGAACCTGAAAATGAGGTGCAATATGGGCAGCGATTAGTCGACCAAATGCACCAAAACCAATAATGCCGATTGATTTAAAATGGGTGTTGGAATTTTCCGGTTTCATCTTCAGACCTATGTTTTGCCGGCGGGCAAAAGATCATGAGATGACAAAGAACCGCTGGCAGGAGAGCGGTTACGATCACGACAAAGTATCCGCAGCTATGAGAGCTGCGGGTAATAGTTTTCTGCAATGTGCATTGGCTTTATCATGTCACGGGCTTTAGACCACGAAAGGTTGCAGCGTCAAGCTGATGGCTTGGTGACACACTTCTGGCGGCGGCCAGCCGTTACCGTCCAACGCAGCTCAGCCGCATATATTTGTTGTCAGGACCAACTTTCTCAAACCCGAATTGCTCATACAGGCCCTGCGCATCTGCTGTCGCCAGCATGAAACCTTCCACGCTGCCCAGATCAGGATGATCAAGGATCTCCTGCATGATCAGTTTGGAAATGCCACGGCCGCGATGTTCCTCAAAAACCATCACATCGCAGATATAGCCCAACACGGCATAGTCGGTGATGACACGGGCAAAACCCACCTGATGCCCCTGCTCCATCGCGATGAAGCAAAGTGATCCGTCAAACGACGCCTGGATGGTTTGGCGCGAACGGCCTTTCCCCCAATAGGCGTTTTGAATGAAACTTCCGAGCCGTTCGAAGTCGATCAGCGAACGGTCGTTGGATATGGTGATCGCGTCCATCATGCCATCAGCCAAACCGCTAATACAGCGTCCCGGCCTGCCGCTCCTGCAGCGCGCCGTCATAGGTTTCAGCGTCAAATTCATCCATCACGGACTTCACCAAGCGCCCCGGCGTTGGCAGGGTTTGGGGATCAACCTTCGACGCCTCATCCCACAGGCCAGCCCGAATAATCGCCCTGGCGCACTGGAAATACATGGTATCGATTGACACCACAATTGCGGTCACCGGCAGCTTGCCCTGTACTTCGAAATCAGCCAGCAGTTTCGGCTCTGTCGTAATCGTGGCGCGGCCATTGATGCGCAGACATTCGTTCCACCCGGGGATCATGAACAGCAGCGCCACACGCGGATCGGCCACAACATTGCGCAACGTATCGAGGCGGTTATTGCCGCGCCGGTCGGCGAAGGCGATTGTTTGCGCATCGACAATGTGGACACAGCCCGGCCCATCGCCCCGCGGCGAGCAATCCATGCCACCTTCAGAACCACCGATGCTGGAAATGGCAAAGAACGGTGCCGCTTCGATCAACTGACGATAGGTGTCGTTGATGCGGTTGGTTTCCTTGCGCCTCGACGTTTCGGCAACCGGTCCAGAATAGAGAGCTTCCAACTGTTCAATGGTGGTGACCTGGTGGCTCATGATGTGCTCCGGAACTGAACTGGTTTGCGATGTGCCACAAAATCACGGCAAGGATAAGTCATACAGGCTAAAATCCGGGGCCAAAACTCAAGATAGCGATGCCGGCCCAACCACCATCGCCGCTATTGGGTCACGTCCAGGCCGTAATATTCCTGACGCGACATGGGAGCTGAACAGGGCGCCGTCGTTTCGAGCACGGTTGCAAGATCCTGCCGCTCGACCGCCGCGTCGATGAATTTCTGACGTTGGCGGGCAAATTGCGGCCTGAGATGAACAACACCCCAGTGCGCCTCAAACCGATAGCTCTGGCGCAGGGTTTTGCGCAGGTAATGTTCAACATCGGCATTGAGCGCCAGATTTGGCTGCACCGCTGAATAATACAACATGTTGATAATGGCTTCCGGCACACCGCGACTGGCAAAGGTCAGCATCTGATCCAGCCCGGCAGCGAGATAGTCTTCATCAAAGGTCTGGGGCTGGGTTGCCAGATTCCCACAATAGCGGAAAGTGACCCGCCGTACATGGTTGAGAAGTTCAACAATGCTGCGGTGGGCGCTCATCACCATGCATTTGGTCGGCAGGTGGTATTTATCGATGACCAGGTGGTGCAGCCAGGCCTGACGCTGGTCAGGATCGAACGCCTGTTCACTCTCAACAAAGTCGCGATAGTGAAGCTTGTAGACCTCATATTCGGCCTCCAGGACATAATCGCAAATATCCTCCGCATCCCCGCCGCCAAGCAGCGCCTTTTGCCAGAGCATGAACTGCTGGTTTGAGTATTGGTATTTGCGTGGATGGGGATGTTTTTTAAACGACCAGTCGCTGACATCTGCCGCCGCGAGGGCGTTTGCGCTGCAACACACAGACAAACAAAAGAAAACTGAAAAAATAAAGCAATTTGTTATTCGGAACAATTTCGCGGGCCAATTAGTATTCCCCCGCTGCCGTATTAATTGATATATCTGCGCGCATTCAGATTTACAAACAAAAACTATATTTGACCTGCATTAAACGCAGCGCAGCTAACTCTGATTGCTTGAAGAGCCAGCCCAACACGAAGTGTCCAACAGGAAGTGTCCAACAGGAAGTGTCCACCTGTTGGTGCCGAACTGTTGGTGCCCGGCTGTTAGTGCGCTGGTTCGCAGGGCGGCGTGGTGTCCAAAACCGATTTCAGATCATTACGCGCAACGGCCAATTCGACAAAACGCTGCCGCGCCAAGGGCAGTTGTTCCTTCAAATGTTCGGTGCTGGTGCCAGCCCCAAAATAAAAATACTTGCCCGCGGCCAACCATACTCGGACAAAGTAATGGACATCGGGATTGAGACTGACGCCAGTATTCGGAAAGTTCAGAAGATAAAGGGAACTCATCGCTCGCCCACTGCCCAGCAGAGCATAATTCCTGATCTCTGACATATGCTCGAAGAAGAACCGATCACGTTCGTTCTCGGGAGGCCCCGAAAAGCGGCCACAAAAGACAATTCCTGGAGCAGACTCCGGTTCAAGTACGCGTATGAAGATCAGATAAAGCTCACAGAAAGCCGCGTCGCTGTCATCATAGTCTACAGCCATGTGCCGCTTCCATGCTTTGAAACGCTGCTCTGGACCGCCGGATTTTGCAAACTCGGGATAGCGCTGATGGTAGATCGCAAATGAGACCTTGAGCAATTCCTTACATCTTTTGGCAAGGCGGAAACCAGCCTGATGGACTGCCTCCAGTTCGGCGAGCTCAGAGGCCGTTTTGTACCTGTTATGTGGATGGGGGTGGGTTTCGAAAGACCAAGCCCCCTGCTCAGCGCAAAGAGCCACGTTCGCCTGGATAATATTGAATGTCACCAATGCAATAATCAATCTATACAATATATTATGTCTCTAATAAATATTCTTATCCACACCCTCAATTAGTTTTTCATAATTCCGCAAATATTATTTCGAGGCAATTATGTATATACACAGCGAATGCAAAAACATCTCCTCCCAATGCGCTCAATTGGCAAGGGATGCCGAAAGTGCCTTGCAAGAGCGCCGACGGGTGAGCGAAGATCAACCCCGACGATGTGACCGCTGTAGTCTCTGATCTCAGCGGCGCAATTGCGGAGCAACAGAGCGGCAACCCGGCGCACGCGGGGGGCGAGAGGCGCGGGGATAGGTTCTATTTGGGGGAGATGCAATTGGTTTTAGATTTGTAACGCAAACGGCCCATTGCGGTCATTGGAAATCTAACCCGAATTCCATTCAGACTTCATCTAAACAGACGTTCACAGCTGCTTCCCTTGAGTAGTGCTGAACGGCCGAGTTGCGGACAAAACAACTTGGTATATCAGCGGACAATGTTCTCTGCGCGACACGCCCTTCGCTGTCAAAATGTGCCAATGCTGGTCATTGGCTAAAAGCAATCAAAATCAACCTAAATCCCAAAGAGCCCAATGCCAGGGACAGCTGGAAATGGCGTAACGTGGAGCAAGCGGACTTGGTTGGGAGGCGACTAGCCCGACGACGGCCAATTGTTGCGAGGCTGGCGTCCTTGATGCCGTTTTCTTTGCCGGCTGAACAGATCATGCTGGGAAAAGACAATTTATTCCAAATTATCTGGACAATGGGTTGAGACCGAATTGTCGAAGTATTCGGCGCCTGCTGAACGTGTGGGTCTGGAGCAATAAGAACGCTCAAGCGGTGGAACCTGAGGGACGCAATACACCGCTAGGTCTTGAACCACTCACCAAGAAACAGTAGCCGTTCTGTTACCTCTGCCTATTCTCAGTTAGGCCATGATGGTCGGCAATTTGGGCTGGCAAAAAAACCGTTGTCCTGAAAGGACGCTCAACATGTCGATGGTTATCGTCCAAGCAGATGTCTCAGGTGAAGTCTTGTCTTCTAATGAAGGCCTTAGCTTTTGGGGCGGAGTAGACCCGCTAACAGGACGGGTTATTGATGTTCATCACCCATGGCATGGTCGCTCGATTGCGGGAAAGATTTTGGTCATGCCGACCAGTCGTGGTTCTTGTTCTGGCAGCGGGGTATTGCTGGAACTTGCGCTCAATGGGCATGCCCCTGCCGCGTTTGTTTTTTCCGAGAGCGAAGAAGTTCTTAGCCTTGGCGCTGTGATTGCCGCACGACTTTTTGGCAAGAATATTGCTGTGGCACGCGTTGCGCGTAAAGACTTCGACGCACTGTCCCATGCCCCGTCAGCGACAATCCAAGGGAATGTATTGGATGCGTGCGGAATCAGTTGTGCGTTGCATCCCATACAGCAATCCGATCTTAGCTTAATGCAGTCGGATATTTCTCAAATGTCGGGCGACCCAGCGGACCCCGTCGCGATTGCGATGGATGTGATTTGCACCATGGCGGTAGCCCTTGGCGCAGAACGCCTGACGGATGTGGCGCGTGGCCATATTGATGGCTGTATTTTGGCCCATGATGCCAATCTCATCTTTGCCGAACGCATGTTAGAACTGGGCGCAAAGGTGCAAATTCCCACGACCATTAATGCAATCTCGGTCGATCGGGAGAACAGCAAATCATATGGCATATCCGCAAAGTTCGAGAATGCTGCCAACCGGTTGGCCGATGCCTATGTTAAGATGGGGGCCCAATCGACATTTACCTGCGCCCCATACTTTCTGGAAGGCGCGCCGCAACTGGGTGAAAAGATCGGCTGGTCAGAATCGAACGCTGTCATCTTTGCCAATTCTGTCTTGGGTGCGAGAACGGCAAAACTTCCGGATTATCTGGATCTGTTCGTGGCTATGACCGGACGTGCGCCCGATATTGGGATGTATCACACAGACTGCCGTCGGCCGTCCCTGGTGGTCGAATGCCAGGTCCCAGAGCGCTATGACGATAGCCTTTGGCCCTTGCTCGGGTGGATTGCAGGACGCTTGTCGCCGGGCCGTGTTCCCATCCTTAGGGGGTTGGCACATCTGGCCCCATCCATGGACGATCTGCGCGCTCTTTGCGCGGCTTTTGGGACAACCTCTGCGTCGCCGATGCTTCATGTGGAGGGTGTCACTCCGGAGGCAGATCTGCCTTTGACCCCTAATACGGAGGCGGCGTCAATCTCGCCGTCCGACTTGGCAGAGGCGTGGAGGAGCCTGAATTCGGGTCCCGAGAGCGTTGATCTGGTGGCCATCGGTAGTCCGCATGCCTCGTTTCATGAAGTCGTACAGTTCTGTGAACTACTCGCGGGTCAATCCCGTCACCTCGATACGGATGTTATTGTTACTGTGGGGCGCGATGTCTTAAAGCAAGCGTCTGAGGCCGGTATTGTTGAGCGCCTAGAGGCCAGCGGTGTCAAAGTCATCCCAGATCTTTGCTGGTGCTCAATCACCGAGCCCATTTTTCCGCCCAAAGCGCGCAACCTGATGACGAATTCAGGCAAATATGCCCATTACGCCCCTGGTCTGTGTGGGCGTACAGTTCGGTTCGGTGGTCTGGAAGCATGTGCAAAAACTGCTGTCGCCGGCATGACCGGGCGAAATCCGCCGGATTGGCTTTTGTTCAGATAAGCCTTGTTGACGGGTCGAATGCGGTAGCAGGGGCGGACCAAACGGACAGCCAGACCAGATAATTTTAATCACTATCCCTTTGGAGATCCAAATGGGCGACTGATTCGACCTCTGTGGTCCACTTTCCGGCGCGGACGTATTGCTTGGATGCGTCGGTGTGGGGTTGAAAGTCCCAAACCGGGGGGCGCCCGATTTTGTGACTGCGATCGATCAGACGGCGACGGTCTTGGTCCTTGATGATCTGGATCTTCAGCGCACCTGCGTCCCATGTTGCGCGGGCCTCTTCGAGCATATCTTCCAAGGCTTGCGAGTAGTTTTGGTAATCTGACAAGTTGGTGAGTTCATCAGGGTCTGAGTGTAGGTCATACAACAGGGGCGGATCGCTTTCACTGTAGAAAAGCTTGAGGCGCCCGCGCACCAGCATGAAGGTGGGTTCAAAAACGCCTTCAGACAGAAATTCACCAGGAATACTGCGCGGCCCCAAGGTTTCATTTTCGAGAAGCGGCATCAACGACACCCCATCAGCTTCAATCACGTCATCTGTGGTGCCCGCCAGGTCCACAAAGGTCGGCAAGATGTCCAAGAGCGATACCGTCTCGGCGATACGCTGAGGGCTTAGCTGACCCTCTGCCCAAAAGATCAACGGAACTCTGGTCGACCACTCAAAAAATGATTTCTTATAGTACAGGCCTCTCTCGCCCATCATATCCCCGTGGTCTGAGGCGAATACCACAAGCGTATTCTTTGAAAGCCCCGTTTCTTTCAGGACCTGTGTTAGTGCTGCGACTTTGGCATCGATGTATTCGATGGATGCATAATAGCCGTGTCGAGCCCGGCGAATGTCATCATTGCTGACCTCAGCTTTATCCATGGAATAGTGCATATGGATGCGCTTGCTGTGCGCATCCATCTGGTCAACCGGGATCTTTGGCACCTTTGGCAGGTCGATCTCGTCATCCTCATACAGATCCCAGAATTCCGAGCGCGCCACATAGGGGTCATGGGGCGACGTGAAGGACACAGTTAGCATAAAGGGTTGATCGCTTTCATCCCGCGCGCGGTCGTAAAGCCAGCCGCAGGCTTTCGTGGCCACATCGTCGTCATAGTCGATCTGCAAGGATCGCAGGCATGGCCCCGTTTCAAGAACATTGGTCATATCCTGGAAGGTGACCTTTGCCTCAGGTTCACCCCAATTTGGTGTCCATCCGAAATCAGAAGGATAAATGTCGGTGGTCAACCGTTCTTCAAACCCATGCAGTTGGTCCGGCCCGGTAAAATGCATCTTGCCCGAAAGACAAGTCAGGTACCCGCCAAGGCGCATATAGTGGGCAAATGTTGGAAGGGTGGAAGAAAATTCATGAGCATTGTCATAGCCTCCAGCCTTGGATGGCAGCAGCCCGGTCATCATCGACGTGCGTGACGGGCCGCAAAGTGGTGAATTGCAATAGGTGTTTTCAAAAACAACGCCTTCCCTCGCCAACCGCGACAGCGTCGTCGCTTTGACAACTGAGTGTCCATAAAACGGCAGCGCTTTGGCAGTCATCTGATCCGCCATGATAAAAACGATGTTTGGTTTTTTCATCTCGAAATCTCCTTTTGTTGATTGTTGACAATTTAAAAATTGGCGTCAATGCTAGGAAGACCGTTCTGGGAGGGAATCGTGCACGAGTGGGATTTTACCGCAACTCTGGCAGATATGGATCTGCTGATGTTGGGTCTGTGGAATACGATTCAGGTCTTTTTCTTGGCGCTTGCCTTTGGCATTCCGCTAGGGTTGGGCCTGGCGCTTGGTCGTATGTCACGGATCCCAGTTCTTAGCCAATTGTGTTCCTTTGTTATCGAATTCTTCCGCACCACGCCGCCTCTGGTGCAACTTTTTTGGTTTTTCTTTGCCTTGCCGATCCTGATCAGCGTGCAGATGACGCCATTTGTAGCCTCGGTTCTGACGTTCTCGATCCAATCCTCGGCCTTTTTTGCGGAAATCTTTCGCGGAGGGATCAACTCCATCGACAAAGGGCAATGGGAGGCCGCGAAGGCCATCGGAATGACGCGCAAATCGAGCCTACGGCGTATCATCCTGCCCCAAGCGGTGAAGCGGATGATCCCGGCTTTCGCAGAACGCTCGATCGAGCTTTTGAAGACAACGACCCTGATTTCAACCGTATCTTACGCTGATTTGATGTTTCAAGCCAATGAGTTGGCATCAAAGACCTTTCGCCCGCTCGAGGTCTATACGGTCGTTGCCATCATGTATTTTTTCCTTATCCTAATTTTCTCTCAGCTGACCATCCGTCTGGAATACCGCCTGGCCAAAACCGGTGAAGGGACGTTGAGATAGCAATGGACTATAATTGGAATTTCGCCTCGGTCTTTACCTATTGGAACGTGCTGGCCACAGGGCTTTGGGGCACGGTGCAACTGTTCGTCATCTGCAGCATCCTTGGTCTGGGTGGCGGCCTGGTAATGGGAATGCTGCGTTATTCAAAGTCGCGTTGGATCAGCTATCCGGCGATGCTTTATGTCGAAGTATTCCGTAACACACCTGTGCTGGTCCAGATCATTTGGTTTTTCTTTGCTCTTCCCGTGCTAACAGGCATCGAGATCTCGCCATTCATGGCCGCAATTCTAGGAATCACGCTCAACACAATCGCATTTTCGGCAGAGGTCTTTCGCGGTGGTATCCAGTCTATAGAACGCGAACAGTGGGAAGCCGGAAAAGCCATCGGCATGTCCTATGCCCAATCCATGCGCCGTGTAATCCTGCCTCAGGCGCTGAAACGTATGCTGCCGCCGCTGACATCGCGTGGCATTGAGGTTTTCAAGATGTCAACGCTGGCCTCGGTGGTTGCTTATCCCGAGACATTGCAGCAGGCCAAGTTGATCGCATCGTATGAATATAACCCCATTGAAGCCTACACCGTTGTGGCGCTGATGTTCTTCATTGTCCTGCTACCTCTGTTGCAACTAACCTATTTACTCGAACGCCGGTTCGGGAAGAGTGACGCATGACAAACGCCGTAGAAATTCGTGGACTGCGAAAGAGCTTTAGTGACCTCGAAGTCCTTAAAGGCATTGATCTAGATGTTGCCCAGGGAGAGGCGGTCGTTCTTTTGGGTTCCAGCGGCTCAGGCAAAAGCACGCTTTTGCGGTGCATCAACTTCATGGAGGAGCCGACCGCGGGCCAGGTCCGAGTAAACGGCGATTTGATCGGCACCGAACAACGTGGGCGGATGCGCTATCGCGAGGCGGACCTGTGCAAACTGCGCACCCGTATTGGGATGGTTTTTCAGCACTTCAACCTGTTTCCACACATGACGGTTTTGGAAAACGTGATGGAAGGCCAGGTCATTGTCTTGGGCCGTTCAAAGGCCGAAGCCAAAGACAAGGCCATGGCCCAATTGGCGCGCGTGGGGCTAGAAGAAAAGGCACAGGAATATCCCGCTCGCCTTTCCGGCGGCCAGAAACAGCGTGTGGCCATCGCCCGTGCTCTGGCGATGGATCCTGAAGTGATGCTGTTTGACGAAGTGACCTCAGCTTTGGACCCTGAACTGGTGGGCGAAGTCCTAAAAACAATGCTGCAGTTGGCAGAAGACGGCATGACCATGGTTTGCGTCACGCATGAGATTGGCTTTGCCTATCACGTCGCCAACAAGGTTTGCTTTCTGCATGACGGTCTGATCATCGAACAAGGTGCGCCGCAGTCTGTGTTGCAGACCCCCGAAACACAACGCGTTCGCGAATTTCTCGCCGGGCACTCACTTTTTAAACTACCAAACTGACCAATCCAAAAGGGAGAATTATGATGAAATTACTTAAGGCATTTACTGGCGCTTTGACGGCTACGGCTGTTCTAGCGTTTTCAAGCGTGATCGCCCAAGCGCAATCCACCTGGGAAGCGATTCAGGACCGCGGCACACTGCGGATCGGCGTCACGCAGGCTCCACCCTGGTTTACCAAGGACATCAGTTCAGGCAAATGGACTGGCGGCCTCGGCATCACCCTTGGTGAGAAAATGGCAGCAGCACTAGAAGTCAAACTTGAGACTGTAGAAGTCACCTGGGGTACCTCAATTGCAGCGCTTCAGTCGAACAAAATCGACCTCATGTACTTTTTGTCACCGACGGCATCCCGCGCCAGGGTGATTGACTTCACCACCAATCCAATCGGCTATATTTCACAGGCTGTTTTGGCTAAGGATGGCTTCGATGCATCGACATGGAGTGGCTTGAACAACGCTGACACCAGCCTTTCGGTGCCACAAGCGACCTCGATGGACCAATTCCTGACGCGCATGGCGCCTGATGCCGACATTCAACGCTTCCCAGATAACGCTGCATCAATTGCTGCGTTCCAGTCCGGCCGCGTAGATGCGGTATCTTTGATGCTGCCACCTCTTTTGTCGGCGCGTCAAAAACTGGGTTCCGGCGTGATTTCCGTACCAACACCGGCCTTTACCGCTCCTGTCAATATCGGTGTCCGCCGCGAGGATGATAAAACATTCCGCGATTGGCTGAATACGGTTAGCCACTACTGGTATGAGACTGGGCGCACTCAGGCTTGGTACGACGATTTTCTGACCGAGTTCGGCGTGGACCCAGCAGATAGCCCACCCATCCAGCGCGAACAGATCTTTATGCGCTAATCACGACGTTGGGCGGAGCGATCCGCCCAACACCACCCATGGAATACACATGACCCTGTCTGAAATTCGCCCATTGCCGCTGAGCGGGCAAGTCCGTGACATGCTGCGCGACGGGATTATGGCTGGCGATTTGCCTCCCGGAGAGCGCCTGACGGAAATTGATCTGGCTAGGCGACTCAATGTGAGCAGAGGCCCGTTGCGTGAAGCGATCTTACAGCTCACCGAAGAAGGTTTGTTGATAAAAGAACCCTATAAAGGCTTACGGGTACGCTCGATTTCGTTGCGTGAATTGGAAGAACTTTATTCCTTGCGCACAACCCTTGAACGCTTCGCCTTCGAGGAAGCGTGGGAAAAACGGACCGATGCGGCGCTGGATGAACTGCGGGCACTCTATGTCGGCCTCGAGCAATCGAGAAATGCGCAGGAAATTAGTGCTGCAGTCAACGGCGAAATACTATTTCACAACTGGATCTATAAGCTTAGCGGTCATAGCCTTTTGCAATCGCATTGGCAAAAACTGGCGCCCCTCGTTCGGATCTACATGTCCATTCACAATCGTCAGCACGGCGTGGCCGGCGTGTTCATGGATGCAAACAACGACTACTTAAGTCTTGCCCAAGGTGATGACCTTGCGCCGGTCCTGGTCCATATCAAGGACCATATGCAAAAAGGCATGGCTGAGGTCTATGCAAGCCTGGAGATGGCCAGAAAATGATCGAAACGACGTCTACTCATGAGGCACAAGACGATGCCCGAAACGACGACATCCTGATCTGGGTGAACGGCGAACTTGTGCACAGAAACGAGGCCAAGATCTCTGTTTACGATAGCGGATTTATGCTGGGCGACGGCATGTGGGAAGGCATGCGCCTGCATGACGGGGTATGGGCGTTTTTTGATGAGCATATGGACCGGTTGTTCAATTCGCTAAAAGCCGTCTCGCTCGATCCGGGGCTGACGCCCTCTGACATCAAGGTGCTGCTCAACAAGACCGCGGCGGCCAATGACATGGTGACAGATGCGCATTGCCGCCTGATGATCACTCGTGGTCGCAAGGCCAAACCGTTCCAGCACCCGAAACTGAGCCGTTCAGGACCTACGGTGGTTGCAATCGTGGAGCACTCTAAGCCATCCGAGACGGTGCAAGGACATGGCATTCGCCTGGCCTCAGTTCCGCAAGTGCGAGGATTGCCCACCAGCCAGGATGCCAAGTTTAACAGCCACTCTAAGCTCAACTGCGTGATCGCATGCCTCCAAGCTGAACAGGCAGGGGCGGACGAAGCGCTGATGCTCGATCCACACGGCTTCGTAAACACCACCAATGCCTGCAATTTTTTTATCGTCAGGAAGGGCCAGGTTTGGACCTCAACAGGCGACTATTGCATGAACGGTGTGACCCGCCAAAAGGTCATAGATCTGTGTCGCGACAATGAAATTCCGGTCCACGAGAAAAACTTTTCCCTCTATGAGGCGTATGGCGCAGATGAAGCTTTCCTAACGGGCACGTTCGGCGCTCAAACCCCGATTTCTGAGATAGACGGAAAATCCATCGGTGATGGTACCCGACCCATGATGATGCGTATCAGAGAGCTGTACAAAGAACTGATCAAGGAAAACGTTCGTGGTCATTCCTAACATTTGGGACACCATACCGGTGGGCATCAACGATTGAAGCTGAGTGTTGGTTGGAAGGTCTGCCCGTTTTCTTTCAGTTCAAATACTAGGCCTGGTTTGGTCAGTTCCCGCACAAACTTGTTGTTGATAGCCAATGCGGGGGGGCGCAAAACTCACTTACTCCAAGTCGTTATGTCTGAGTTTTGGGCGGGCGAGTGTCCCAATTGAGACAGACATTTCAGGTCTATTTTAGGGCTCTATCCTGACCTTGAGCCCTTTACTGGCGGCGCCTGACCCAATGACCGACAAGCGGACAAAGCAGCCCTCGGGGAATAGTGCCGTTTGTCAGCCAAGAATGCGAAATTTATTGGTAAATCGCGTGGCGTTTATGCCAATCTTCAATTGACTCTTCGGGAACACCTTCGAAATGAACGTGTCCCTCACCACTAGGCACCTCAATCCAATCAGGCTTCTGGCTCAAGTTTATGTGATAGAATTCGGGAGGGGTTGGTAACTCAGTATCGATAGCAGAAGCCGCCGGATAAACCCAATCCGACCATGATGGTGAATAAACGAACAAGTGGCTGCCGCATTCCTTGCAATTATTGAGTTGAAGCTCGACTGGCGGGATGTTTGGTCCGGGTGGGTTGCTGAAAGTCGTGTAGACAGAAACGTGCTCCTTTCCTTTCACGTCCAAGCTTTCGTAGTCACCCATGATACTTACTACGCCACCGATGCCACCATGAGTTTTCAAGCATCTGGTGCAATAGCACCACCTGTAGGGGTAAGGAGAGTGAGACTGCAGTGTAAATTCGACCTTGCCGCAATGGCATGAGCCTTCCAACTTCATCATGAGAGCGCCTCAATTTTTTATTGGTTCATCAATAGTGCTCCACTAGCACACACCTGTTCCCATTTCATGGCGTACTGGCATCCGCTCGGGACGGTAACCGTGCGGACGAAGTTGAAGTCCAAAACTTCATCAAACCAGATGGTTGAATCAACTTTTTTCAGCAGGCTTGTCCGGTAATCCAGCTAGTCTCAGGCGTTGGAGCAGGAGATTCAGCGGCTCCTTATAGCGCAGCAATTCCTGCGACTTCACGTATTCAATACTGAGCGTTGTGTCGTCAGCGAGCGCTTCAGACACAAGCTCCCGTCCACGATCTATGTCGCCTTGCGCAACTCGACTGGCAGCGCGAAATAGCCTAGACCGCCTCGTTTGAAAACTCAGGCTCTTTGCAACTTCGTTCGCCTCCGTGAAGCATCCTAGCGCATAAAGAGCTGCAACCCGTTCTTCAACAATCCAGACCGGAAGGAATGGATCGAGCGCAGACGCGCGCTTCAACAGTTTCAGCGCTCTATCCGGCTGGCCATCAAACACATAGAAGGCGGCACAGCGGCCGAGAATGTAAGCATCGTTTGGCGCCAACTGCATGGCGCGCTCGTGATGTATTCGGCTCGCATCATAGTCGTGATTGAGCTTGATTTGAAGTGTCCCCAGTATCCTGTGCAGCTCAGGATCGGAGGAATCCAATTGCATTGCCCGGTTGAGCATCTCTTCCGCTGCGTTGAAATCAAAGTCGGGCATTCCACTCCAGGAACAGACTTCCATTGCGATAGGGCGAGCAAAATTTGGATCGACTTGTTGTGATTTTTGAAACCAGGCGCGTGCTTCACGGGAATAGGCGTCAGCTACCGTTCCCATGCGGTGTTGTTCCAAACCGCGCAAGTAATACTCGTAGGCGGTCATGTTCTCTGGTCTTTTCATCCGGGCGGCGCTGATCGCTTCATGATCGATTCGGCCTGAAACCGTTGCTGCAACACGCGCAACGATTTCCTCCATGGCATCCAGCACCTCTTCAAAAGGGCGTTGAACGCGATCCGACCACACCAGTCCGCCGTCGCTTGTCCGCGCCAGATTCACATTGAGCCGGAGCCGATTGCCAATTTTGCGAACACTGCCACTCAGCACATATCCCACCCCTAACAGCTCTCCGATGACTTGCGGGTCTTCAGTCCGCACCGCCCCGGATGCTGTTCTAGAACTCACGAATAACGACTTGATGAGGCTCAGATCATGGATGAGATCTTCTGTCAGGCCTTCAGCGAGAAACGCCTGATCCTCATCGGGGCTGGGACTGGTCCTGAACGGGAGAACGGCAATGGAGTTGGGTTGCACCTGTGCTTTGGGTGTCTCCACCGTCGGTGCCAGCTGATAGATATGACGGTCAATCGAGGATCTGACGCGCATGATGCCCATTGCCTCGTCGAAACCCTTTAACTGATGCTCGCCACGGTCTTCAAATGCACAGGGCGAAACACGCCTGACCTGATCGAATAAAGCTTTTGATACGTCAATTTCACCAGGTTCCGCCATCTGTTGAAGGCGGGCTGCGATGTTCACGCCATCGCCGCGCAGATCGTTTCCAACTTTCACCACGTCGGCAAGATGCAGTCCAAACCGCATGCATTTGGGCGTCAGGCCGGGGGCGGTCGCAAGTTCTGATCGGGCTTCGATGGCGGCCTTCAATCCGTTCACTGGGCTTTCAAACTCCGCCAGCAGAGCGTCCCCTGCGGTGTTGAATACACGACCACGGTGTTTGTCGACGCAACGTGAAACCAGATCCAGACCGGACATTACCTGGGAAAGCGCACTCTCTTCGTCGCGCTCCATAGCAGTGGTTGATCCGACATAGTCTCCAACCATAATCGTAGCGAGTTTGCGATCCAACTGGCTGCCCTTCCTAATCGACGACCGGAACCGTAGTGCATTCCGGTACCATCGCCAACACCTACCTGCTCGATATCAAATAGGATCGTTCGGTCTGCTGACAGAATGCGCCCACTCATCAAGTAGGTCTCCTATGGGCTCACTGCAGCCGCTCGTCATTTCTCAGCACCACCAAAATCAATGTCCGCAATGGGGAAACGGAAAGCGACGGATCAATTCGGATCAAAATTGCAGATCCAATGTGGCAACCATTCGAAGTCATAACGCTGGGTTTCAGAAAACGGTCGCAATGACGGCCATCCGGCCATTTGACTTTCACTGCGTGGCAGATTGGACCTCACTCTGAAATTAAGTTACGCATCTAGCCTGACGTGCTTGGGAAGGGCTGAATTTTGACAATCGAACGCGATCCAACGAACGTCGAACGCCTCTCCTTCACTTTGCGCGTTCCATTCTAGATGCTTCAGGCTATCGCGGATCCCATTCTTCCGATTTTTGCGGTACTGGCTGCCGGCTTTTTACTTTGCCGACTCTCGGTTTTTGACTCTGGCCATGCAACTGCAATAAATCGATTTGTTTTCTATCTGGCCGCGCCAGCACTCGTCTTCGTAATCTTCGCCCGTGCCCCTTTGGGCAATCTGAATTTACCGATCCTTGCAAGCTACTTCGCGGCGGAAATTTTAATTTATTGCACCGTCACATGGTTAGCGCGCTTCGTTTTTCGACTGGCGTTTGCTGAGTCCTTGTTGCTTGGCATGACTGCAATTTTTTCTAACCATGTATTCTTCGTTCTTCCGATCGCTACCCTGGTCTATGGCCCCTCGGTTGCCCTTCCGATTGGTGGTGTCATCATTGTTGATGTCGTTAGCTTCTGTGTGACCGTATTCCTTGTCGACGCCACGACATCAAAAGTGGGCGGATCACGTAAAGCTCTTGCGGGGTTGGCGCGAAACCCTTTTGTTTATGCGCCGATTTTGGGCGCTGCGGCTTGGTGGGCGGGTGATTACGTCCCTTCAGGCGTAATGACGTTTTCTGACTTCGCTGGAGCTGCCGCTGCACCAGTGTCACTTTTCGCTCTTGGAGTTATTCTTGCGGGCTTACCCCTCAGACCAATTGGCTGGCTTGTTGTTTTTGTCGTTTGCGCAAAACTGTTGTTGCATCCGTCGCTTGTCACGTTCGGAAACTCAATCTTTGGGGATAATTCAGATTGGGGGGGCATCGCTGTGCTGGTGGCCGCCGGGCCATGTGGCGCAATGCCATTTGTCATCGCAATCCAATATGGAGTTGAAGTTGAACGGATATCCAAAGCGGTGCTGATATCGACTGTACTTTCCGTAATTACGCTTTCGATTCTGATCTAGACAAATGAAGTTCGAATAACAGTATTAGTTGAAAATCAAAGGTGAAAAAATGAAAATTGGCATCATGGGATCGGGCGGCCTAGGCGGTTTCTTCGGAGGATGGTTGGCTGCGTCAGGTGTCGATGTATCTTTCATCGCACGTGGTGAACATCTGGATGCAATGCGTGCCAATGGTCTCACAGTGACCAGTCAGCTTGGAGATAGACGTGTGAGCAATGTCCAGGCGACCGATGATCCCAATCAGGCCGGGCCTGTAGACATCATACTTTTCTGTGTGAAAAATTACGACTTGGAAGTGGCCGCTGAAAAATGCCGTCCAATGCTCAGTGCCAACACCGCAGTTATCTCGCTCTTGAACGGTTGCGATGCAGCGGAACGAATTGGAGCTATTTTAGGACCCAAACATGCAGTGTCTGGCTTGACATTTGTTCCCTCAAATATTGCCTCGCCTGGCGTAATTGCTCATCTCGGAGATAAAACCGACCTTGTTTTTGGTGAGTTAGACGGGACACAGAGTTCGCGCCTCGCTGCCTTCTGTGATGTTTGCTGTAAAGCTGGCTTGAATGCTCAAGTCTCACCTGACATTACGACCGCGGTCTGGTCCAAGTTCGTTGGTTGGTCCGCAGTGAGTGCAGTGACTTCAGCCAGTCGAATGTCATTTGGAGGCCTGCAATCAACACCTGAGCTTATCCAACTCTACCGAGATGTCATTACCGAGAACTTTCAAGTCGGTCTTGCAAAAGGAGCTAAGCTTCCCGACGGGCTTATCGACAAGCTGGTTGGGTTGGCTACGTCCTATCCGCCAGAAGCCAAGCCCTCGATGTTGGTTGACTTGGAACGCAGAAAGCCCATTGAACTGGAAACGGCCTGTGGGACCATCGCTAAACTGGGTGAAAATCTGGGTGTCAAAACTCCACTAAACCGCGCTCTGTTTGCAACTCTCTTGCCGTTCATTGACGGATGATTTTGCCACAATTTTTCGGCCAATTGAGGCTGCCTGTTGGGTCTTTCCAATACCTGGATGACTCGAATACTACCAATCAGATTCGGAGATTTAATGGCCCCTCCGGGCCTAACTTTGCCTTTGACGCTTGGCATAAGGAGCCGTCCGCAGATTTCCAAATCGCACATGGCCCAACGGCAGCTGAGCGGACGGAGCCGCCATCCAATTCGATCATCAACTGATCACAGAAGCGCTGTTGAATTAGGCGCGAACGGCAGAGATAATCACTGAAGGTGCGGGTACAAGATAGCCTAGCTCCCCCTCTGTGCCTTCTGATTGAGTACGCTTAGCCAGGTCATCTCGAATGGCATCCCGCCTCTGATCAGGTTGTCGACTGAGTAGTGATGCGGTTCGAACAGCGCCGCTGTCGAAGAGATCAAACAGCGCTTCTGGACTGGACACAGTCAATTCGGAATTGACCTCGATTAACTCTACGTCAACAAATCCCGCGCTTTCAACAATTGGCCTCGCAACACCGATGTCGACTAGTGCATGCGCATCAGGGCCTTCGGGCAACGTGATTGATGGATCGGCAAGACGCCCAACAGAGTCAAACAGCCAGCCGAACGAACCGCTCGACCCTTTCCCATGCCAAATTGAGAATGCGATTTTCCCGCCCGGCTTTAAAACTCTGGCGGCCTCGTTCAGGCCGCGCTCGGGATCGGGAAAATGCGGCACGCCGAAGCCGATTGTGATCGCGTCAAAGCTTTCATCATCAAAGTCCATTGCCATGGCATCGCCATTTACGAACCGTGCCTCCGGAACTGCGGATTTCGCGAGTGCGATCATGGGCAACGAGAAATCGAGCCCTGTAACATTTGCCCCTTGCTTCACCAGTTCAGCTGCAACAACTCCATGTCCAGTGCATATGTCCAGAACTGTTGTTCCCTTAGCTGCCATTACGGCTTGCGAAAGCTGTTTGGCAACCAGTCTCGTGGCTCGTTCAAATCCATCTGCGTAGCTCTGGGCAATGGATGAATTGCTCCACCCATCTCGTTCCATTGCTTCAAAATCACATGTGTTACCCATTAATTTCTCCAATCACTCAGTCTCACAGCGTCTTGTCTTGCGCCCACACGGTCTAACCAATCTTCAAACACGCTTATCGAACTCCATCTTCTGGTTTGCCAATTGCCCCCTGCAAATTGGTCAGAAATTCTGAAACCCGGTCTGCATTGAGCTTGTAGAACACCCAGTTTCGAATTTTCTTGGATGTCACCAAACCCGCGTCTGCCAATATCTGCATGTGCTCCGTGACACTGGGTTGGCTGAGGCCGATTTTCTTGGTGATAAAGCCAACACAGACCCCGTCTTCCACAAGGTCACCGTCCCGCTGTGGGGGGAAATGGGCAACAGGGTCCTTCAACCACTGCAAAATCAAAAGCCGCCTCGCATTCGACAGAGCGCGAAGCGTTGTTGTCGTTGACTCATTTCCTTCCTGCATATAGTAATTTACCTATATTGGGGTATTCCTATTTTACTAATTCGATCTCGTCCCAATTTCAACCCGACAACACCTGGTGGAGGCCATAATCAAGAAAATCGGTTTGATTGGAGGGATAGGTTGGCCCGCGACTCTCACCTACTATGAAGGTATTTGCAAAGCCTCACGGACGGTAATGTCTGCTGGATCACCGCCAATGGTCATTGAGTCCCTCAACATGGAAGAAACACTCTCGGCTCGCGGCAGGTCGGGTGATGAGGAGAGCTGGCAGCTTTTCGATTCCATTTTTATTGATGCCATGCATCGGCTGGAACAGGCTGGATGCGCCATTGCGGCAATGGCCAGTGTAACACCTCACGCCCGCCTAAGCTCCATCAGACGTGGCGTCAACATTCCCATCATCAGCATTGTTGATATCTGTACGGACATTGCCAACCGCAATGACATCAGATCTGCGATTGTTCTCGGTACACCGGTTACCATGTCGGGTGGATGGTTCGACCATGAATTGAAGCGAGCAGGAATTGCCGTTCCAATTTCGATTTCACAGGCCGATATTGATGCAACAGAAAATCTGCTGAGCAGGTATTTTTATCCTGGAGATGGGTTTGAGGGCCGTGCGGCCTTGTTGAAGTTTTGTAGTGATTTGAATAACTGGACCGACAAGGCGGCCATCGTTCTTGCCTGTACGGACTTTTCCAGCGCGTTCCCCGAATTTGAGGGAAAACCCATTTTTACGGTCGATGGGCAGGTGTTTATCGACGCCGCATCCGCCCATATTCAAGCGATTTTGAAATCAGCGTGCGAGAAGTAATTGCTCAAACGCAATAAGAACAGGGAATGTTTTCTAGCATGATACATGACGCGCATGCCTGGGTTGCAAAATCGAATATCCCTGATTGATGCCCGTGGAACCAAATTGCTGCAATACTCCAGTAAACACTTTAAGGAATAAAACATGTCGACCAATCGAATTTTGATCTCGAATGGAAACCCCATGGAAGAAATCGTCGGTTTCAGCCGAGCGGTGCGTGTTGGCTCGTTTATCGCCGTTGGGGGAACTGCTCCGGTTGACCAAAACGGCAAGACGGTTGGCGTTGGAGACGTATTTGTCCAAACAACCCAATGCTTTGAAGTCATTAGACTGGCATTGGAGCAGGCTGGTTCCGGCATTCAGGACATTGTTCGTACACGTGTCATTTTGACAGATATCAACAATTGGAAAGAAGCCATTGAGGCGCGCAAAAAATATTGCAGGGATTCGCGTCCCGTCGATACAATCATGGCGGTTACCGGATTCGTTAACCCAGAATGGCTCGTGGAGATTGAAGTAGACGCCGTCGTTCCGGAATAGATGCAAGGCACGGGCATATGGCGTTGGGATGCGACGACGGAATTTCATCTGGATTAATCTACACCCCATATTCAAGTTTAGAGGCACCAGTTCTACCGCGTTTAAGAGCTATGGCGGATGACCATCCAAACCCAATTCTGACCATACACAAGACATGAAACATAGCGAGCATCGGTTCATTAAGACAGATTATCAACTTCTGCTCAGGGCTCGATGCAGCCGTCGGCCTGTTCGCGGCTTGGCTACATTCAACGTCTGCTTCGACGGTTTTCGCAAAGCGGACCTCCAAAACACCAGGTCACAATCACAAGCTAACGACCGAGATGCGGACTAAACGACCATCAGCAATAAGGGTCGCGTCTGGTTGCTCTTTTGGAAAGCGACCGAATGCGGTGCAATACGCTTGGGCGCCGCCGCCCGCGGAATGGCAAAGCCAGCTACCGTCACAGAACTGATGCCCGCTCAGATCGCGTATGAAAGTGGCGCCAGATCGTGTCGGACCATTCCGACCAGTTCAAACCGCTCGCGGACGCTGGAGATGTGATGGATCAGGCAGCTCGCATCGCGGAAGATTCTCTGAAGCCGGCCAGTGCGAAGAATGGCGCTTGCTCCCGCCACGTCAAAAACGGATCGGACTATGGCGGTTCCCTGGTGAACGGCAGTCAAACTCGCGAGTCGGGTCTCAATCCGTGCCTGAGCCGTCGGATTGCCGTCCCGCATACCCTCCGCCCAAAGCCTCTCGGCGGCGCGTTCGAGACCGGCCCTGAGACTGAACAACAGTCCCTCGGCCTCCTCCAGCGCGCGCAGCGTTGCCGGTTTTGATATAGCCGGTTCCCCGGTAGCCTTGTCGATCTTCCCAGTAAGTTCCTCCCTCACCGCATCAATGGCTGCCCTTGCCAATCCGAGTTGGACCGCCGCGACACTCAGAGTAATCAGCCACACGCCGTGCCCGAGAAATGCCCGCGGCCTACTCTTTACAGGCTTCGAGTCGGGCCAGTCATATATTCCCGAAGCCGGAATGCGAACATCATCAAACACGATCTGATTGCTTCCCGAAGCGGCCATGCCGACGGGGTCCCATGTTTCAGAAATCGACGCGTTCGCACGCGGCGTCAGCACGGAGATCGTCCGAAAACCTCCTGCAGCGTTTGGATCTTCCAGCAAAAGATCGCCGCCAACATGCGTGGCTGCAAGGCATCCGGACGCAAATCCCCAACTACCTGAAATCCTCAAACCGTCGTTTTCCCGGCTGAAGTCAACGCGCCCAAGATTGCTGCTGGCCACGCATGCCTTCGGGTTCGAAAACACCTCCTCGACCAACGCGTCGCTTCCATTGGCAGCGACCACGGCCGAGGCCATCGCCCAGTGTGAGGCAACCCAACCCGTCGAGCCGTCTGCGGCTGCCAGTTCCGTTCCCATCCTGATCCAGTCGACCAGAGTGCCGCCGAGCCCTCCTTGGCTTTCGTCCAGAAGCAGCCGTCCTGCGCCGGCTTTAAGCAGGTCATCCGCCAGATCGCCCCCAATCCAGCGCCTCGCCTCGGCATCCGCAGCACCGTCCTTCGCCTTGTTGAGTAGTCTAGGCAAATCCGCCCACAGGTCTTCGATGTTATCAGCGCGCGCGCGCGGCATCGCTTCCTCCGGTATTCCGCGGATTGTACAGCAAGGCGAAGCAGGTCAATTTGAGCTACTGTTGCGCGTCGATCCACGATGACAATCCAAGAGAAACTAAACCTGTTGCCGCAACAGTTCAAGCATTGGTAAAGCCGATGCTTGGTCACGGGATCAGAGGTGTTTCCAACAGCCTATTGGCTCTGTTTCCGCGTCTGCGAGTCGTTCTGGCAGCTATTTAGCTATGTCGGCTCTGGGCTCGATGCCGCCGTTGACCGATTTACAGCTCGTCTGTTTTCGACTTCCGCTTTGCGGAATGTCGATGAGTCAGTCGAA
>JBDVMU010000006.1:0-75743 GCA_039969995.1 Rhizobiaceae bacterium | reverse complement strand
CTTCGATCCGGGCACTGAATTCCAGGATCTGGCTGAAGGTGAGACCGCGATGGTGACCATCACCGTGCAGGCCAAAGACAAACATGGCGCGACGGCAGAAAACATCGTCAAAGTCACCGTAACCGGGACCAATGACGGGCCGATAGCTGTGGCAGATGCGGCGACGACAAACGAAGATACAGCTGTGACAATTGATGTGCTTAACAACGACAGTGACATCGATGGCACACTTATTCCGGCCACAGTACAAATCGGGACGACAACAAATCCGGGAGACCCCTTGACGGTTGCTGGCCAGGGTGAATGGACCGTCAATCCGGTGACCGGTGCAATCACCTTTTCGCCGGAAGCCAATTACGATGGCCTTGTTACACCGATCACCTATACGGTGGAGGATAACAACGGTCAGGTCAGCGGTCCTGCAGAGGTGAAAGTGACCCTTGTGCCGGTCAATGACGTGCCAATTGCGTTAAGTGATACGGCGACGACAGATGAGGACACGATGGTCACGATCGATGTTCTTGCCAATGACACGATAGGCGACACTCCGGCGACGGTAGTCAGCGCCGTGGCAGACAATGGTTCAGTTTCTATAAATGATGATGGCACTCTGAAATATACGCCAGATGCCAATTACAATGGACCGGACACGATTACCTATGTGTTGAAAGACTCCAATGAGGAAACCGCATCGGCCACTGTCGCCGTAACGGTCAATCCGATTAATGATACACCTCTTGCCGCAAGCGACACAGCGATAACCGATGAGGACACGCCGATAAATATTGAGGTGCTCGCCAATGACACCATTGGTGACGAACCAGCAACGGTCACAAGTGCGGATGCCGCCAATGGCACCGTTGTGATCAATTCGGACAACACGCTTGATTACACACCCAATGCCGATTTCAACGGTGCCGACACCATCACGTATGTGGTGCAGGACGCTGACGGGGAAACGGCCCAGTCAGAAGTGGCGGTCACAGTCAATGCGGTCAACGACGCGCCATTGGCAGCTGATGACCCTTATGTCATTGATGAAGACACAACCACTCCCTTGGTTTTGGCGCCATTGACTGGCGACAGTGACCCTGAGGATGATGCGATCTCACTTGTGTCCATTGGTGGCACCGATCTGATCGCGGACACGGAACAGGTGATACAGGTGACCAATGGTGTGGTCAGTGTCGATGAATTCGGTGAAATCTCTTATCTGCCTAATGTAAATTTCTCGGGCGAAGAGCAAATTGCTTATGTGATCACCGACGGCGTCGACACCGCAACGGCCAATCAGATCATTACAGTCAAGCCGCTGAATGACGCGCCTGTTGCACAGGATGATGCGTTGATCACCGCCGAAGATACGCCGCTGGTCATTACTGCGGCAGATCTGCTGGACAATGATACTGACATTGATGGTGATGTTTTGACCATCGAGTCTGTAACTCAACCTGGTAACGGCACGCTGACATTTAATGCAAATGGCACGTTTACCTATACGCCCAATGCAAACTACAACAGTGCAGCCGCGCCAGACAGCTTCACCTACACCGCTTCCGACGGCAGCGGAGAGACGTCCGCAGCAACCGTGACCATTGATGTCACTCCCATCGACGACGCACCAATCGCGGTCGACGACACATACTCAACGGAAGTGAATACTACCACACCGGTGGTTCTGAACCCACTCAATGGTGACAGCGATCCGGAGGGTGAGCAGCTGACATTGGTCTCGATCAACGGCACGACATTGCTTTCAGGCGCGTTGCAGGAGATCCCAGTCACCAACGGTGTTGTTAATGTCGATGGAAACGGTGTGATCAGCTATACGCCCAACGCCAACTTCACAGGCGACGACACGTTTGCCTATGTGGTTTCTGATGGTGTACTCACGTCAACCGCCAATCAGATCGTCACCGTCGCGCCAGCGAATAATGCGCCGATTGCTGTTGATGACAGCTATGTGGTGCTTGAAAACACGCCGACACCGCTGACCCTGACGCCATTGAGCGGCGACACCGACCTTGATGGTGACACGCTGTCAGTTGCTTCAATCAATGGCATTGAACTCACACCAAACACAGCTCAGGCTATTGCGGTTTCAAACGGCACTGTGAATGTCAACGCTGCCGGTGTGATCACATATCAACCAGATCAGGATTTCAACGGGCTGGAGCAATTCGCCTATGTGATTACCGATGGCAAGGACACGGCTACGGCCAATCAGATCATCACGGTTCAGGAAGTCATTGACCCGGTCAATGCACCACCGGTTGCAAAAAATGACGCAGCCTGGGGCAATCAAGGGCTGCCGCTCACCATCAATGTCATTGCAAATGACAAGGACATGGATGGAACCGTGGACGCCACATCAGTGCGGCTGCTAGACGCAACCAGTTTGGAAGTCAGTCAGCTCCTGGTGGCAAATGAAGGAACCTGGTCTGCCAACAATGATGGAACAGTTACCTTCACGCCATTGGCAGGCTTTACAGGGAACGCAACCGCGGTTTCGTATGTGGTGAGAGACAATGACGGAGCCGTTTCAAATGCGGCATCGGTGATTGCAGATATCCTGCCCACACCGGTGGATCCAAATCCGAATCCAGGACCAAATCCGAACCCGGGACCGGATCCGAAGCCGAACCCGGATCCAAACCCGAACCCGAACCCGGATCCAAATCCAAATCCGAACCCGGGACCAGATCCGAAGCCGAACCCGGATCCAAATCCGAACCCAGGACCAGATCCGAATCCGGATCCAAATCCGAACCCGGGACCAGATCCGAAACCGAATCCAAACCCGAATCCAGACTGCCCGGACATGCCAGGCAACGGTGGGCATCCCGGTGGTGGCGACGGCGGGTACGGTACCGGCAACGGCCAGATGATGTTTGGCACAAAAGGTGACGATATGCTCACTGATCAAACTGGCACCAATTACGTCTTCGGTGACAGTGGCCAGGATACTTTTGTCATGAAGGGCAACATGGCAGACTATGGTGTCGACCGCACCGACGATGGTGGTGTTGTCATCTGGCAGGGCGACAAATTCGACCTGGTCTACGATGTCGAACAGATTATGTTTGATGACGGTGGTTACCATGTTCCGGCCTCCGGGGCCCTGACAGCGCTGCCAGGCAGCAACATGCAGGGCATGGTTGTCAGAGGTACGCAGGGCAACGACATGATGGCCGACCATGAAGGTTCTCAGTATTTCCACGGTGGTCAGGGCCAGGACAATGTCGTGATGCAGGGCAGCGCGCGTGACCACGAAATGGCCAAGACAGACGATGGTGGTTTTGTCGTCTGGGATCAGTCCGGAGGTTTCGATCTGTTTTACGATGTGGAAGTCATCGAGTTTGAAGACGAGGCCTGGGATCTTCACTAGCTTTTGATGCTAGCCAAGTAATTTTTGCCGATATCCGCGGCGTTCAAACAATGCCGCGGAAGAATTGAACACCGCTCTTCGGTTTGCTGCCTGATCAGGTTTGGCAATTCCGAGGGCGGTGTTTTTTTATCACGGTCATCCGGGGGCTGATTCCCAAGGTGCATAACAGCAACAAGTTTCATCTTTGTGCCTGTAATTCATTAACCAGCCTGTCAATTCAATCTTGAGGCCTGGCCCGTCGCTGACGAAACAGTAAGAATTACCAGCTACGACCGAGCTGTAGCTGTCCTCAGACCGACGATTGGGGATTGCATGATGCGTTGCTACACTGCCGGTTCTCCCGGAATGTCACAAGAAATTCTAAGCTTGATGAGATTCACATGGCGAACCCGACAAATTCTGGCATCAATGGCAATAACCAACCGGCAAATAAAGAAGTTGATGAAACCTGGACCGATAACACTGGTCAGGATGATGATCTGCTCAAGTCTGCGCATGACTTCGCCTTGTCGAATGGCGATGGCAGCGACGAAGGAAATTTGTCCAATGCACATATGGGCGCAGCCGCAGAAGGTGTTGAGCTGAACGGCGACGCCGCAGACAATGAGTTGTCCGGTGGTCTTGGAAACGATGTGCTCAGGGGTCGTGCCGGTGAGGACACATTGAAAGGCGGCGGCGGTGTAGATTCACTCTTTGGCGGGGCTGGAGACGATATCCTTCGCGGCGGTGTCGGTGATGACAAGCTTCGCGGTGGCTCTGGTGATGACGAATTGATCGGCGGTGCAGGTTTAGATCAACTTTTTGGCGGTGCAGGTGACGATATTCTGCGTGGCGGTGCTGATGATGACATCTTGCGTGGCGGTGCTGGCGATGACGTTTTGCGTGGTGGTTCTGGTGAAGACACAGTTACTGGCGGCGTCGGCAATGATGTTTTGAGTGGTGGTGCTGGTGATGACGAAGTCGACGGGGGTGCCGACGATGATGAAATTAAGGGTGGAACTGGCGATGATATCCTGCGCGGAGGTTCCGGAGACGACGTAATAAGCGGCGGCGCAGGTGACGATACAATATTTGGTGGTGCCGGCAACGACATCCTCAGCGGTGGTCGCGGCGAAGATGTTCTGAACGGTGGCAACGGCGACGATGTTCTACGCGGTGGTGCTGGTGATGATAGGTTGATTGGTGGCAATGGCACCGACAGGCTATTTGGTGGCCGGGGTGATGATGTTCTGAACGGTGGTCGCGGCGATGATGTTCTGAACGGCGGCAATGGCGACGATGTCCTGCGCGGTGGTGCTGGTGATGATAGGTTGATCGGCGGTAATGGTGCAGACAGGCTATTTGGTGGCCGGGGTGATGACATTCTGAGCGGCGGTCGTGGCGATGATGTTCTGAACGGCGGCAATGGCGACGATGTCCTGCGCGGTGGTGCCGGTGATGATACGCTGATCGGCGGTAATGGTGCAGACAGGCTATTTGGTGGCCGGGATGATGACATTCTGAGCGGCGGTCGTGGCGATGATGTTCTGAACGGCGGCAATGGCGACGATGTCCTGCGCGGTGGTGCTGGTGATGATAGGTTGATCGGCGGCAATGGTGCTGACAAGCTATTTGGTGGCCAAGGCGATGACATTCTGAGCGGCGGTCGTGGCGATGATGTTCTGAACGGCGGCAACGGCGACGATGTCCTGCGCGGTGGTGTCGGTGATGATAGGTTGATAGGTGGCAATGGTGCCGACAAGCTATTTGGTGGCCAAGGCGATGACATTCTCAACGGCGGTCGCGGCGATGATGTTCTGAACGGTGGCAATGGAGACGATATTCTACGCGGTGGTGCTGGTGATGATACGCTGATCGGCGGCAATGGTGCCGACAAGCTATTTGGTGGCCAAGGCGATGACATTCTCAATGGTGGTCGTGGCGATGATGTTCTGAACGGTGGCAATGGAGACGACATCCTGCGGGGTGGCTCCGGTGATGACATTCTGATCGGCGGCCGCGGTGACGACAAGCTCAATGGTGGCTCGGGTGACGATACACTCAATGGCGGTCGTGGCGATGACATTCTCAATGGCGGTTCTGGCGACGACATTCTGCTGGGCGGTCGTGGAGATGACACTTTGACTGGTGGAGCAGGAGACGACATCTTGCACGGTGGCCAGGGTGACGACATTTTCATCTACGCCGACGGAGATGGCTCTGATACTGTTTATGGCGGTGGTGGTAATTGGGTGGATTCGATTTCGCTTGATGGTTTTGCTCCCGATTCAATCGGCAGTGACTGGACCATCAAATTGGATTCCGGCGAGATGGAAATCCAGGCAGAGGGTGAGATGACCCTGACTGATGGTGCCTCCGGTACAATCCAATTCGAAGATGGCATGAGCATCGATTTCTTCGATATCGAGGAAATCCGTTGGTAAGCCGCTGACTGACGCACTGAAACTGCATTAATCAGGCAAGGTTCGCGAAGGATTGGATCTTTAGACATTTCAAAATCGCGCCAATAGTGATTCCCCAGTGCTGACATCGGGGAAAGGCTGAGGCGTGATCGGAAGTCAGCTACGGAAGACCAATGCCTTTGCGTTTACCTGGAGCAAATCGCCCCCAGAAGGGGAAGAGTGGGTCTGGCAACGCAGATGCCAAGACAGGTTCGTCTGCCGGTTCGAGCCGATTTGCGCTGCGCCAGCTTTCGGCAAGGCACCTGAAAAAAATGGGGTTTCTGTACTCGGGTTTGATTCTGCTTTCACCGCGAGTGGTTTTTTCCTCGATTATTATCAACCTGTTCGGTCTCGCCATCCCAATTGCGATTCTGCAGGTCTATGATCGCATTATTCCTAACCAGGCATTGTCGACCCTATACATTCTATGCGGTGGCTTGGTCGTCATTGCAGTTCTGGAAGCATTGCTGCGCATTGCGAGGTCTTATGTTGTTGGTCTGAACGCCTCCAAGTTCGGTCATCACACATCGCTCGCTGCGCTGAACAATATTTTGTCGGCCACCAATGGTGAGTTTACCAAGGATCATGCCAGTAAACTGGTTGAGCGCGTCAATGCCATTGGCAAGCTCGCTGATTTCTATGGCGGCACGTCGCGGCTGTTATTGATCGACTTGCCGTTTGCCGCTTTGTTCCTGGTTTTTATCGGGCTGATTGTGGGGCCCTTGGTGATTGTACCACTGTTGCTGATTGGCATATTTGGCTGGAGCATATTTCGCTCTGCGAAAATCATGCGCGACACACTGGAATCTCAGGAAATTCAAAGCACCCGTATGTATGATTTCATCGGGGAGACTCTGCGCGGTATTCTGACCCTGAAATCAGCAGCCATGGAACCTTTCATTCAACGTAGGTTTGAGAGTTTGGTGGAGAACTCGGCTCATCTCAACAAGCAGTTGATTGAAGCGACAAGCCGCGCCCAGACAATTTCCACTTCATTTGGCAACGCGGTAACCGTGACAATGGTGACGACCGGTGCGGTTATCGCGATCTTTGGAGACATGACGATCGGCATGTTGGCAGCGGCGAGCCAGCTTGCGGCCAGAGCCATTCAGCCAGTCGTGCGTTCGGCTGCCTCCTGGAATGAAATTCAAGTCGCAGTTCTGGCGCTGGAAGAAGCCAGCCCCATTGTTTCTCGCAGCACCGAATCGCCGGAAGAAAAGCAGATCAACTATGCTGGCGTGCCTTCGATTTCCGTAATTCACACTGCTAAACAAGGGCTAGTTGACCCCGTGCAATTGCCTGGTGGAACCATTGCCGCTTTCACAGGGGGCGACGGCAGTGGTAAGTCGAGTGTGCTGAGATCGCTGTCAGCCATTTCGGATACACCTTGGTTGATTTCGGCAATCGACGGTGAGGATCCAGCGGTTTACCGTCACAATGGGCGCCAGGCGATTGGCTATGTAACGCCGCAGACATCTGTGTTTCGTGGCACGATCATGGACAATCTCACACTTTTCGGTGGTGGTGCGTCGGTGCTGCAGGCGCGCAATGCCTGTGAGATGCTTGGCCTGCGCAAAGTCATCGACAAACTGCCTGATGGTTACAACACGAATTTGCGCGAAGGGGTCACCGAAGCGCTACCGGAGGGCACGATCCGCCAGATTGTGCTGGCACGGGCAATTGCCCAGTCGCCCAAACTTCTGTTGCTGGATGAACCGCAGGCCTTTCTTGACGCTGATATTGATGCTGAGCTGATCACCTGCCTGCAGGGGTTGGCAGATCACATGACGGTTTTGATGGTCACCAGCGACCCGAGTTATCTGGCCATTTGTCATAATGTGTTTCGGGTAACGCGCGAGTCGATTGAGGTTATCCCCCATGCTGGCGTTCAACCGACAGGGGCTTTTGGACACTGGAACGCTGCGGCGGGTGAGCAATGAAGCAGCAACTCAACCCAGTTGATATATCCACCCCGGCTACCGCATTAGCCGGTGGCGAGCACAACGCGGTGATCGATCAGCAAAAAAGCCTGCATGAAGCCTTCGCGATACAACCACCTGAACCCGGCGGGCTGCAAACGCCAATCAGCAGCCTGCTATCTAACCCTCATGCACCCGACAGCGAGTTGGCGCACGCTTTTGAAAGCTGCGTAAAGCCGTTGCTGATTGCGCTCAATTGGGCTGGCGAACCGCGTCATCTGATAGAGGCGCATCCACACGCATCGTCAATCATGGATGTCTGCCAGTTTGCCGCTGTCATGGTGCGCCTGGGGTTCAATGTGCGCTTGTACAATGACTCGCTGCAGAAGTTGCAAGATTCCCAGCTACCTTGTTTGGCCATTCTACCGGATGGTTATCCCTGCGTTGTTTATGAATTGCTGCCAGACGGGAAGGCTCGCGCGTTGGTCAGCCGAACCGAAATGATGGAAGAAATTGAGCTCTCTCAACCGCACTATCATTTCTGCCTGTTTTCTTTCAATGCTGACCCGGACGAAGGCAAGGACCTCAAGTACAACTGGTTTTTTGAAGCACTTCTCAACTTCAAACAGCAGATTTTTGGTGTCGGGCTGATCACTTTGTTTATCAACCTGCTTGGCCTCGCGACGCCGCTCTATGTGATGACGGTTTACGACAAAGTGTTCGCCGCTTCGGCGGCTGATACATTGGTCTATCTGGCTGTGGGAATGGTGCTAATAATCGGCTTTGAGCTCTATCTGCGTTCGCTACGTGGCAAACTGGTGGCGTTTGTTGGTGCCCGATTTACCGGCTCCCTGGTGAGCGAGAGTTTTGCAAAAATTCTGGGTTTTCAGATATCTATGACAGAGTCGGCATCAATCAGCTCACAGTTGATGCGGATCAAGCAATTCCAGTCCATTTCCAGCTTTTTTTCCGGCAAGGTCGCCAACTCGGCTTTGGATTTTCCTTTTATCATAATCTTTTTCATGGTCATCGGGGCTATTGGAGGCTCGCTGATCTGGGTGCCGGTTTGTCTCGGCGCGGTCTTTCTGGCTATGGGCATGATTACTGTTCCGTTGACCAAAAGAAACGTCCTTCAAACCGGAAAGGCCAGGAGTCAGACGCAAAATTTCCTCCTGGAAACAATGGAGATTTCTGCAACTGTCAAGCAATTGGATGCGGAACAGATTTGGCAAAAACGCTTCGAGGCCTATCTATCTGAACTGACCCATTTGAAATTCAAGAGCCAGTTCTTTGACGGGGTTCTGAACAGTGTATCCCAGGGGTTGGTCATGATTGCAGGCATTGCGACCCTATGGATTGGAACGCTTTTGGTGCTGGATGACAGCATCAGCACCGGTGCATTGATCGCCATAATGATGCTGGTCTGGAAGGTGCTGTCACCCATCCAGACTTTGTTCTTGAGTTTCTCCAATATCAGCCAGATGAGTGAATCTGTGCGCCAGGTGAACCAGTTGATGCGGCTTTCATCTGAACGCTCAATCAACCGCTCTTTGGGTATTTTTCGCAACTATAGCGGCGAAGTGCGATTGTCGAATGTTGGATTTCGCTACAATTCCAGATCCGAGCCGGTTGCTCGTGGCGTCACCATAGATTTCCGGTCCAGAGCGATGACAGCTCTGACCGGAGCCAATTCGTCGGGTAAGTCCACCTTGTTGAAATTCATTATCGGCCTCTACCGACCGCAGGCTGGCGCGGTGTTCGTGGATGGTCTCAATCTGAAACAGATCGACCCGGGGGAATTGCGTGCCTCCATCTCCTATGTGCCACAAGATCCGATTTTCTTTTACGGAACTGTTGCTCAGAACATTCGGTTGTTCCAGCCAACTGCGACTGATGATGACATTGGTCAGGCCCTGGCTGCGGCAGGTATCGACATTGAAAAAGATGAGAATTTTCCCGAAGGTGCCGAGACGCGCATGACTGGCCGGTTTATCGAGGCACTGCCTGAAGGTTTGCGTCAAAGACTTTCACTCGCCCGCGCCTACGCCAAAAAATCAAAGATCTACCTGTTTGACGAACCATTTGCCCATCTCGACCCAGAGGGGCGTGCCTGTTTCTCACAGCGACTGACGGAGTTGAAAAAAACAGCGACGGTGATCATGGCCACCAATGACATTGATGTGCTGCCGATGTGCGATGAGTTGGTTTACCTCAACAATGGATCGGTGATTGCCATTGGTTCTCCTCAAAAGATAATCCCGTTGATGCAGAACTGACCGGCAGCACAAGAACGGAAAATTAACCACAATCCACCATGTTTGGATCGTCTGTTCCGGCGTGCAGTCTTGATGCAACAATGTGCCCCCGTTGTCATCGCGCGCCAACAGCTGGAAATGATCCGGTGATCCCGAACAGAAATGCCATTTTTCTCGTATCGGTATCCGCAGATGGCGCTTTTCAAAAAGAAAACCAGCTTACCTCAAGACAAGCTGTCTCTCCCCCTCGAAATCAATTACGGTCAATTCTCCAGGCTTTACAGTCATGTCCTTTTACTGGTCAGCGTGCTTGTCGCCGGACTGATCGGCCTGGCATCGTTTGCCCCGATACACGAAATTGTCGTTGCCCAAGGGCAAATTATTCCCTCGGGAAACGTCGTGGAAACTCAGCATCTGGATGGCGGCATTGTTTCATCCGTCAGTGTAAAAGAGGGCGACCTGGTCGAATCTGGAGATTTGCTCATGACGGTCAGCGCTCCCGATGTTGAAACTGAACTGACGTTGTCGACCACCCAACGGGTTACACTTGCAATCGAACGGGTGCGGCTTTTATCCCTGATCGACAGAAAGCACCCAGATTTTTCGCCCTTCCAACCAGATTATGGATCCATCGTTCGCGATCAGGCGGCGCTCTTTGAGGCAGAGAAGCAGGCATTTCTGGCCAGCGTCAGCGCCGCAAATCTGGTCATCGCACAGCGTAAGTCCGAATTGCATACGCATTATTCTGAGAGCTTAAAGCACCAGGCCGAGATCGAGCTGCGCAAGTCTCGCATTGGGGTTCTGCAGGGACTGTTGAGAAAAGGTCTGGCAACCGGCGAAAAGCACATGGATGCGACCTTGGCCCTGCAGGATAGTGAGCTGCAGTTCGACCGTACAGAGGGCTCGCTCACCGTAGCCGAGCGCAAGATTGAGGAAGCTGAAAGCCAGTTGGCCAATCTTAAGGCAACCAAACGCAGTCAGTGGATTTCCGAACTCTCCGAGATCGAAAAACAGATCACGGCCCTCAATCAAAAACTTGAAAACCTCACGTCCAGGCTGGCGCGTCAGGATGTAAGGGCGCCTGTTGCGGGCATTGTTCAGACAATCGCAGCCCAAAATGCCGGCGAGGTCGTCAAGCCTGGCGAAGTCACCGTGCAACTGGTTCCGGTCACCGAAAAAATCGAAGTGAAGGTCAATGTGCCACCCGAACATATCGGCCATATCGCCGTCGGCTCCAAAGCGCGGGTCATGGTCACCGCCTATGACAATGAAACTTATGGATATGCCAACGGCAAAATTGCGGTTCTTTCTCCAACAACCTCGCAGAATGAAAATGGTGAATTCTATTATACTGCCAAGCTTGATCTGGATCGGCAGAAGTTGAATTCCGCAGCTGGCGAAAAACCAATTCTGCCCGGCATGGTTGCCCAGGCCGAAATTTATACCGGCACCAAGTCACTGATGCGCTATCTGTTGAAACCCATCTACCGTTCAGTCGGCCAGGCTTTCAGTGAGCGCTGATCGCAGCGGCGAGCTAATGCGGTGAGCTGTGGCGGTGAGTTGCAGCGGCGAGCTGTAGCGTAGATTTCCTAGGCGCGGTTCCACCACGCAGTGTCGGAATGGGGC
Source organism: Rhizobiaceae bacterium (assembly GCA_039969995.1). GTDB lineage: Bacteria > Pseudomonadota > Alphaproteobacteria > Rhizobiales > Rhizobiaceae > Pseudahrensia. The sequence goes on along the minus strand of JBDVMU010000006.1, from coordinate 64,114 downwards.
CTCAGGTCAATCTCGAAAGACCATGCGGAACGGTGCTGTTTGGCCAGATGGAAATAGGTGTCGGCAATGCTTTCCGGCAGCAAAAGACCGTCCTGCGCTCCAACCGTCTCGCGCAATTGCTTGAAGCGTTCAGGCCCCAGCAACTTGCCCAATGTATCCGGCGCATCGACGGACCCATCGACAATGACATGCGCAACGTGAATTCCTTTCGGCGCAAATTCTGCATTCAACGATTGGCACAGCATCCGCCGCCCACCCATGGCCGCAGCATGTGAATGTTGGCCGGCATTACCCCGCATGGCTGCCGTCGATGACGTTACCAGCAGGGTTCCGCGGCCTCTCTCAACCATGTGTGGAAAGGCAGTTCTGGCGGTGCGATAAAGGCCATAGGTGCCCAGCTTCCATCCCATCTCAAATGTCTTTGGAAGTGTATCCGCCAGGCAGCGGTCACCAACCTGCGCGCCAAGATTGTAGATCACAACATCTATTGGCCCGATATCCTTTTCCACTGCAGCAATACGCTGCTCGATGACATCTTCGACAATCGCATTCATCAAATAGCCGCTGGCGTCGTTGCCCTCGCTCCGAATGTCCTCGACCAGTGCATTGAGGCCGTCCTCGTCGCTGCGTCGGCACAGCACGGCGTGATAACCATCGCGCGCAAATCTCTTGCCCACCGTGCCACCAATGCCAGCTCCGGCGCCAATAATCAGACAAACAGGTTTCATGGTTTCTCCCGATTACATGGGTGCCAGTCGTCTGGCGTGGAAAATGAGGTTAGCGCTTGCGGCAGCAATTCCCAACATGTTTACAATGGCAGCAATTAACCGCTTGAGGAATGGTGCATGAGCCAGACAATTGACTTCATTTTCGACTTTGGCAGCCCCAATGCGTATCTCGCCTATCGGGCCCTGCCGGGTGTAGTGGAGCGCAGCGGAGCAACCCTTAATATGGTGCCCTGCCTGTTGGGCGGCATTTTTAAAGCAACGGGCAATCAGTCGCCGGTTCAGGCCTATGCTGGAGTGAAAGGCAAGCTCGATTACTTCCGTCTAGAAATTCAGCGCTTTGTTGAAAAACATGAGCTGCGCAATTTCAGCTTTAATCCGAATTTCCCCGTCAACACTCTGACCATGATGCGTGGTGCAATTGTTGCCGAAATGGATGGGCGGTTGGCTGATTACGTTGAGGTTGGAATGACGCATATGTGGGAGCAGGGGTTGAAAATGGACGATCCTGAAGTCTTCGCTTCTGCGATGACCAAAGCTGGATTTGATGGGCTGGCCATGCTCGAGCGGATGCAGGATCCGATGGTCAAAGCCAAGCTGGTCAACCACACGGCGGGTGCGGTGGATCGTGGCGCATTCGGTATTCCCACCTTTTACGTAGGTGATGAAATGTATTTCGGTAAGGACCGCCTGGAAGAGGTTGAAGCTGCCGCAAGCTGATCAGTTCGTCACTGTCAATCAGGCCAGCTTGGTGCTCGCAACTGTTTGCGCCTTGCCGGTTTCTCCTGCGGCCTTAATGGCGCTGATCACCCGTAAGGTTCGCAATCCTTCCACCCCGCTGGCCAGGGGCTCCACTTTGCCATCGATAACATCGAGGAAATGCTGGAACTGAAGCGGCAATGGATCGGCCGCATCGTAAGGCACGTTGTTGTGGTCGATAGGTGCCCACCAGCTTTGCTCCTGCGGCTGGGTCCACAAGGTCAAATCAGGAATCGACAATGCACCCATCGTTCCACCAATCGTATAGCAATTAGCGTCCGTTGCCGGATAGGCCGGGTTTTCCTTGGCGGTCAGCTCCCAACTCCAGGGTGCCGGAATGGCATCTGATACGGAGACGGTGCCAAGTGCTCCGTTATCAAACTTCAGCAGCACGGCTGCGCTGTCCTCCACCTCATGACCACGTGTCCTGTTGGCTTCCATGGCCTGAACCTGCACCACCTCGCCACACAAGTGGCGCAGCAGATCTATGTCATGAATGAGGTTGATGAAAATAGGACCAGCTCCTTTTGAGCGTCGCCATTCGACATCAAAATAGTCATCCGGCTTGCGTAGCCAGAACTGGGCGTGGACAGAAACAATCTGGCCTATTTTGCCCTCAACAATCGACGATTTTGCCGCTTTGATCAGGGGATTGTGGCGACGGTGATGGCCAACCAATATGGGCACTCCAGCGGCGGCGGCCTGTTTCACCAGTTCCTCGGCTTGCTCGGGAATGTCGGCAATTGGTTTTTCAATCAGCATTGGGACTTTGTGGCGGGTGCAGGCCAGACCATGTGCCACATGCAGTTGGTTTGGGGTGGCGATAATTACGCCATCGGGCTTGTGGCTGGAGAGATATTCATCCAGATTTGGGGTCCACAGGCATTGCTTTTCCTGCGCCAGTTCGCGCCCTGGTTCGAACGGATCAATGATGGCGTGCAGCGCGTTTGCCGCCGCGGCGATATCGATATGTTTGCGGCCAATCAGGCCGGCGCCAACCACACCGATCTTGTACGACCGATCAGGGTCGGTTGCAGATTGGGTCATTGAATTGATTCCTCCAGCCAGCCGAACCGACCCAGGCGGGTCGTCGCGTCGCGGCGGACACTAGTGGATAGGTATTGTTCAAGCCACACTTTTTGTAAGCGCCTATTGTCTTTTCCAAGCCGCTGAAATCTGGCTCGCTGCATCTTGAAGTCGGGGCAAAAGTGCCTCGATCCGCTGGCTGTCCATTCGCGAGGAAGGTGCGGCTATCGCGATAGCTCCGGCGCAATCATCACGATGATCAAACAGTGGCATGGCAAGTCCGACAACATCCAGTTCAAACCCGCCATTGGATTGGGAATAGCCTTCCCTGCGAAAGTCGATCAGCAGATTTCGCACCCGCGCCACATTGGTCAGTGTATCTGCAGTATATTTCGGCAACCCTTTCTTGAGAATCTTGTCGGCCCGTTCCCGATCGACGAACGCCAGCACGGATAAACCTGATGCCGTCGCATGAAAGGGCAGCAACTCGTTGGTGTCCATGTAGACCCGAATACCGTGCGTGGGGTCATCGATATGTGCCAGCGTGCTCAAACCTTGATTCCCCTGGATCACTGAAACATGGACTGTTTCGCTAACCTGCTGATTGAGCTTGCGCAGCACGTCCATGGCTGCCCGCCGTGCCGGGAATGTGGTCTCCTTGACAATCTCGAGCCGCGAGATGGCCGGTCCCAATCGATAGGCTCTTGAGGTGTCGTCTTGATGCAAAAAACCAGACTGTTTCAGTTCGCCCAAACGCCGGTGTAGAGTGGCTTTGTCTTCTCCAGTCAGCTGAACAAATTGGCTAAGCCCTATTTCCGGCAGGTCAGATGAAAAGTGAGTCAGAAGTTGCAAAGCTTTTGCAATGGTTCCCATGGCGGGTCCTTGCCTCTCCATTGTGTCTGTTGTCTGCTTGACAGATGCTCATTCTAGATTGAATATCTTGAACAACGGGTTCAAATAATGAACCAATTAAAATGGGAGAAGTCAATGAAGAAAGTTCTTAGCAGCCTGCTATGCGCGTCAGTCCTGAGTGTATCTGCAGCCGTCACCCTGCCTGCACAGGCGGAGTATCCAAACAAGCCCGTCGAGTTCATCGTGCCGTGGCCTCCCGGTGATCTGGAAGATGTTCTGACACGTATGATTGCCGAAGATATGCAAAACGCCTATGGCCAACCTGCAGCAGTGGTCAACAAGCCAGGTAAGGGTGCTGGTCCATTTCCAGGAGCCGTGGAGGTAGCGAAAGCGGCTCCAGACGGCCACACAGTTGGTTCTTTTGTGATTGGCGTACCGATTGTCGGCCCGCGCATCGGTATCCCCGAGCTCAACCCGAATCCCTTTGAGCCAGTCGGTATCTTTTTGACCTATCCATTCGTGCTGGTAGCGGCCAAAGATGCGCCGTATCAGTCGATGGCCGAGTTGGCTGAACATGCCAAGTCCAACAAAGTGATTCTGGGACATTTCGGTGCGCCGTTGATCCCGACCAAAGTGTCGTTGGCGATGGCCAAGAATATGGGCTTTTCCTATGCCTCTGATGCTGCCTTTGATGCGCTGGATTGCAACACCATCGCTTCCGGTGACGTCGACGTGATGAACACAACGATCCAGTTGGTGATGCCGTGCCTGGATAAAGTCAACATTCTGGCTGCCGTAACCGAGGAACGCATTTCTTTGGCACCCGATGCTCCAACGGTTGGCGAATTGGATGCTTCGTTGAACGTTGCTCTGTGGAACGGCCTGTTTGTTCACAAGGACACTCCGGCTGATGCACGGGCAAAAATCGAAGCTGCGGCCAAGCGGGTGATTGCCAGCGACAAGGCGCAGAAATTTGCCAAGGAAACTGGCGCCCAGATTTATTGGAAAGATGCAGCTGCTTCTTCCACTCAGATCGAAGCGGATACAAAAGTCTTCGACCGGTTGAACGAGATCCTGCAATAAGGTCGTCGTCGGGATTGGGGACTTCGGACGCTGATCCCCCACCAAGTTTGACAGGGCGGCACAATTCGTGCCCCCTGTTACCATCCTAATTTCTACTTTGCTGGGCCGATCATGGAGCGTTCGCAAGCTGAGCCGGTTACGGCAGGTGAAAAACCCCCACATCGGGCAGAGCTTGTCTTTGCGTTTGTGGCCTTTGGCATTGGACTGTTTCTGCTTAGTCAGATTGGTTCGCAGGTCACCTGGAGTTCCAGCAAAAGTCTAATCAATCAACCGGGCTTTTGGCCTGTCATGGCCATCTGCGGAATGGTGCTCTTCGGGGCAGGGGAATTGATTGTCACCGTTCGCCGTTTTCGCTCCAGGGCCACTGGCGATGTGGCCGCTGAATTGTTCGACTGGCTCAAGGCCATCGAATTTGCCGGTTGGTTTCTGGTTTACGTGACGGTGGTGCCGACAATCGGTTACCTGCTTGCCACTTTGCTGTTTTGTGTCCTGCTGACCTGGCGGTTGGGTTACCGATCCAGGCCCCGCCTTGCTGCTGCAGCACTGACGGGTTTTTCTATCGTTCTTGTGTTTAAGTCCATGTTGTCGGTGAAAATTCCTGGCGGGCAAATTTATGAATCGCTGCCCGCGGCTCTACGCAATTTCATGATCCTCAATTTCTAGGTTGGATGATGGATCTGCTTCTCTCTGCAATTGAAATCATCGCCCGGCCAGATGTTATTCTGGCGCTGCTGATCGGAGCGATTGGCGGCGTTGTAATAGGCGCTATTCCTGGCGTCGGCCCGGCAATTGCCATCGCGATCTTGCTGCCAGCAACCTTTTCGTTGGAGCCGGTTGTCGGCCTGACACTGCTTCTGGGCATCTATGGCTCGGCCATGTATGGCGGTGCGATACCAGCAATTCTGATCAATACCCCTGGCACGCCGGTCAACGCGCTGACCACCTATGACGGGTATCCGATGACCAAACGGGGGGAGGCGCCGCGTGCCTTGTCGCTGGCCTATGGGGCGTCGTTTGTTGGCGGAGTGGTATCGGTGGTCTGCCTTATGGCCTTTACGCCCTATCTGGCCAAGATTGCCCCCTTGTTCGGCTCCAGAGAGATCTTCCTCGCCGCCGTGCTGGGCATGTTATTGGTGGTTATCGCCCATCGGGGTCGCAGTCTTGCTGCGGGGTCGTTGCTGTTTTTTGGAATCTTCCTGGAATCTATTGGCCTGGAACCAGTGCAATATTCCCAGCGCTATACCTTCGGACAGACCTGGCTTGCGTCCGGGGTTGACCTGATCGTCACGGTGCTCGGACTGTTCGCCCTGTCACAGGCTTTCGTGCTGTTGGTCGGCAAGGACAGCGCCGTGAAAACGCCAGAGGTCAAGGGCGGGTTGTTTTCCGGACTGCGTGAGGTAACCCGCTTTCCCAAGGTCGCTTTGCCCGGTGCCGGATTTGGCACAATCATGGGGATCATCCCCGGTGTCGGTGAATTTACCGCACAATTCCTATCCTACAGTTGGACGCAGAAAATCAGCAAAAACCCTGAGCGCATCGGCAAGGGCGCCCCGGAAGGCATTATCGCCTCGGAAGCGGCCAACAACGCGGTGCCTGCGGCGGCGATGATCCCGCTGCTGGCGCTGGGTATTCCCGGCGAAGCGCTGACGGCAATGATGTTGTCCGTATTCTATGTCCACAATATCGTGCCTGGTCCCGGACTGTTCCGGGATCAGATGGATTTTGTCATGGCTCTTTATCTGTGCCTTTTGATGCTCAATGTTATTGCACTGCTGTTTTTGGTCTTCGCCACAAGGCCGTTATTGAAGGTGGTATCGATTCCCAATCGGTTCCTTGGAATGACCATTCTCACTTTGTCTTTTGTCGGCGTTTATTCGCTGCGAAATTCCTTCACGGATTGCATCATCGCTGCATGTTTTGGGCTGCTTGGCATGGTGTTGCGTCGCCTCGACCTTCCTGTCGTGCCGATCATTTTGGGCATGGTGTTGGGGGGCATTGCCGAATCCCGTTTCCGCACCTCACTTCCCCGCATTGATACGCTCTATGATTGGATCAGCCGGCCCATGGCAGCAGGTATATTCACCCTGATTATCATTGTGCTGGCCATCCACGTTGTGTCGTTGGTCCGTGCAAGAAAACAGCCAACAGAAGCTTGACCGCAGAATCCCAGGAAGGGTTTGAAGAAACGCATGTCACAAAACAAAACCATTTTGGTCATTGGAACATTCGACACCAAGTCTGACGAACTGATTTATCTCGCCGAACGCATTCGGTCGCAGGGTGGCACTCCGTTGACCATGGATGTCAGTGTGCTGGGCGATCCTGCCCAGCCGACCGATATTTCAAAGCACCAAGTTGCAGAAGCCGCCGGGTCCAGTATTCTCTCAGCGATTGATTCCGGAGACGAAAACACCGCCATGCAGATCATGGCAAAGGGCTCGGCTGCCTTGACTGCGCGATTGCACAGCGACGGTAAGATTGATGGTATGGTTGCCATGGGTGGCACAATGGGGACGGATCTGGCGTTGGATTGCGCGCGCAGTCTGCCGCTTGGCGTGCCGAAATACATAATATCAACGGTCTCCTTCTCGCCAATCATTCCTGCCGAACGTCTGTCTGCAGATATTCAGATGATCCTTTGGGCCGGGGGGCTTTATGGATTGAACTCGTTCTGCAAGTCGTCACTCAGCCAGGCCGCAGGGGCGGTTCTGGGGGCCGCGCGTGCGGTTGAACCGCCGACCGCCGACCGTCCAGTCATCGGCATGACCAGTCTTGGTTCTTCCTGCCTTTCTTATATGAAACTATTGAAACCAGCACTTGAAGATCGCGGCTTTGAGGTGGCGATTTTTCATGCCACCGGCATGGGGGGAATGGCCTATGAGAATATTGCTGCCAAGGGTGGATTCGCCTGCGTAATGGACTTTGCATTGCCGGAGCTGGGCAATTGGATGGTTGGGTCGGTCATTAATGCCGGACCCGAAAGGATGCGCAATGCGGGCAGGGCTGGCATTCCTCAGCTCGTCGCGCCGGGTTGTCTCGACCTGATCGACTATGCGGGATGGCAAGATATTCCTGAGCGCTTTCAGGACAGGCCATTCCATGAGCACAATCGGTTGATCAAATCCGCCGGCCTGAACGCCGAGGAACGACGTGAAACGGCGCGAGAAATCGCCAAACGTCTGTTGCCATCGTCTGCGCCAACCCATGTGATCCTGTCCAATCAAGGTATCGAGGAGTGGGATAAGCAAGGCGAACCGGCTTATGACCCCGAAGGTCTTGCTGCATTCTGTGATGAAATGCGCCAGGTGATAAAGCCACCGATCGGTTTTTCGGAAATTGACGCTCACATCAATGATCAGGCCTTCGCTGACGAAGCTTTGCGTATTCTGGATGGTTGGGTCGCCGACGGTATTGTTGCGATGCGCTAGCATTCGGGACTGGCTTGCTATCCATTGCTCGCCGCTCGCCGCCCGCTGCTATTCTCGTCGCAGACTGATGTGGTTTGCGAGATATTTGGCATCTTCCCAAACGCCCCAGATAAACGATGAACCGCGCATCGAAAGCCAGGGAAGGCCAAGGAAATATATCCCGGGTTGTTTCGAGACGCCGCGATCATGGACGGGCAGGTTTTGTGCATCGAAGGCATCAACCTGGAGCCACTTGAAATCCTGGGCGTAACCGGTGGCCCAGATGATGGTCTTTATGCCCTTTGCCTCCAGATCCAGTTGGGTAATCGGATTGCGCGCACATTCCGGTTCCGGGCCAAGTTCCTTTGCCTCTGGCTCCAGCGGGAAATCGAGACCTTGCTGGTTGATGTAGGTGTCGGCTTCTTCGAGCACGGAAAGATAGTTGGCGTCGCCTTGGGCAATGTTGTCACTAAGGTCTGCAGCAAATTGCATGACACCGTTTTGAAAGCCTGCGGCCATGCCAACTAACACCATACCCCGCTCGGCAAAATGTCTGAAGTCTACTGTCTTGCCGCCATGAGCCCCGCTGACGGAGATGGTTACATGCTCACGACCAACTGGTGGGGTTTTGGCTTGCCATTTGCCGAGGACACCGAGCCACCAGACAAAGTCTTTTCCGCGATAGCTGCGCGGGGGGCGATCATGGGGGCCAACCGACAAAAAGACATTGCGCCCGGCGCGCAGCAATTCATCGGCGATCTGTCCACCGGAGGACCCGGCCCCTACCACAAGAACTGCGCCTTGCTCCAACTGGTCGGGGTTTTTATAGCCGTGGGAATGGAGCTGTGTCAGGCTCTGCGTTTCCGGCACAAGGGGTGGGATGATCGGTTTTTGAAATGGCCCGGTCGCGACAACCACATTGCGCGCTTCGATCACTCCGGGGTCGGTCTCGATCCTGTAGCCGTCATCGGTAGGTTTGGTCTCAATCTTGGTCGCTTCCACACCGCAGCGTATTGGAGCGTCAATCTGGCCTGCAAATTCCTCAAGGTAGCGCACGACGCTGTCCTTGGGTGCAAAGGCATCGCCGTCAACATCGGCAAATTCTTTTGCGGGAAAGCGGTCATGCCAGGCCGGGCCATTCGCCACCAAGGAATCCCATCGCGCAGTGCGCCAGGCCTCACCAATGCGGCTTCTTTCCAGAATCAGGTGCGGTACATTTTGATCGCGCAGATGGGCACTGATGGCCAATCCGGCCTGTCCGCCACCAACAATGAGCGTATCGATGAATTCATCTGCCATGTCTGTATCCGAACCCCAGAGGATGCCCCAAACCTATCTGCTCCAGATTGCTACACTAAGACCGAATTTCGCGCTTTACTATTGAATTAGAGTGGTATGGATTCATTTTTCTCGCTTGCCTCATGGCCCATCAACAAGGTCTCTTGAGCCAAGTGCCTGACATTGGTAATAAATTTGGCAATCGTGCAGAAGAAGGAGAATTTGGGCAAAATGAATGTACCTTTAATGGATGCTGATCCGATTTCCGAATTGCGGCGCAATGCAGCCGTTCCCTTCGAACAATCACATGCGATGCCAAAGAGCGTCTACACCTCTCAGGAATTTCTCGACCGCGAGCTAGAACGCGTATTCAAGAAGGACTGGTTTTGCGCTGGCCGCGCCTCGTCACTGGCCAACCCTGGTGATTACACGACGCTGGAACTGGCGGGTCAGCCAATCATGGTGGTCCGCGACAGGGAAGGTGTTTTGCGGGCTCAGTCGAATGTCTGCCTGCACCGCATGTCGACCTTGTTGCAGGGCAGGGGCAATGCAAAATCGATTGTCTGTCCCTATCATGCCTGGACCTATAATCTGGATGGGTCGTTGCGGGGTGCCCCGGCGATGAACCAGAACAGTGCGTTCTGCAAAGACGGTATGAAATTGCCACCGGTGCGCTGTGAAGAATGGCTGGGCTGGATCATGGTCAGTCTCAATCCTGAGGCTGAGCCCGTGGCAGAAGCCCTGTCAGAGGTCGAAGACCTGATCGGCGATTATCAGCTGGAAACCTACGAAGAAACTTTTTTTGAAACCCATGTCTGGGACACCAACTGGAAAATTCTGGCTGAGAATTTCATGGAAAGCTACCACCTGCCGGTCTGTCACGCGGGCACGATTGGCGGATTGTCCAAGCTGGACGAGATGATTTGCCCTCCGGGCCTGCCAACCTTCAACTATCACACGATTCTCAAGGATGAGTCGCTGAAGATTGCGCTTGCCCATCCCAACAACACCCGTATGAAGGGCGACCGTCGGCGCACCACCTTCCTGCTGGCGATCTATCCCAGCCTGATGATTACCCTGACGCCGGGCTATTTCTGGTATTTGTCGCTGCACCCCAAGGGGTGTGACAAGGTGCAGATCTATTTTGGCGGGGGCATGTCGCCCGACTTCGTCAATGACCCCCATGCACAAGAGAGTTTTGCCCAGCTGAAAACGCTGTTGGATGACGTCAACGTGGAAGACAAGGGCTGTACTGAGAAGGTGTTTCGAGGGTTGAGTTCGGATCTTGCCAAACCTGGACCGCTTTCCCATCTGGAACGTCCAAACTACGACTTTGCCCAGTATCTTGCCGAACGCATTTGCTGACAGGACATCCAACCTGAACGGAACCACCGATGACCAGCCATAAGCGCATCCGCACTTTCAATACGAAGGAAACCTATCCCGAGCAGAAGCTTGATAATGACCTCGCCCAGGCCGTTGTTGCTCGGGGCACCATGATTTTCCTGCGTGGTCAATGCCCGCAGAATCTTGATGATGCCAAAAATATCGACAGCCACGACCCGGTCGAGCAAACCCACAAGGTAATGCAAAACATCAAGCAGTTGATTGAGGAATGTGGCGGGCAGATGGAACACCTGGTCAAAGTGGTTGTTTACATCACAGACGTGCGCCACCGCGAAGCCGTTTATCGCACCATGGGTGAATACATCAAAGGCGTGCACCCGGTTTCCACCGGGCTGGTGGTACAGGCTTTGGCGCGGCCGGAATGGCTGGTTGAAATTGATGGCACGGCGGTCATTCCAGATGAGGAATAGATCATGACATTTTCGCTTGTCGCCCGCTGTGAGCAAACCGGAATGTTCGGCGTGACCATCTCTTCTTCCTCCCCGGCAGTCGCTGCCCGCTGTTCCAATGCCAGAGCAGGCATCGGCGCTGTGGCCAGCCAGAATATCACCGACCCGACCTTGGGACCCTTGGGACTTGATCTGTTGCAGCATGGGATGAATGCCCGTGATGCTGTCGCACAAATCAGTTCTTCCAGCGCACATATTGAATACCGCCAGGTGCTGATGGTGGATGCGCAGGGAGTAACTGCAATTCACTCCGGTAAGCAGGCGCTGGGAATCTGGTCGCAGGCCCAGGCGCTGAATGTTGCCAGTGGTGGTAATTTATTGGCTGATGCAAAGGTGCCGCAGGCAATCGTTGATGCGTTCCTCGCGTCCACCGGCCATTTGGGTGATAGATTGATCCACGCTATGAAAGCTGGTCTGGCAGCAGGCGGCGAAGCCGGCCCGGTGCATTCCGCTGGCATGTTGCTGGTCGACAAAGTATCTTGGCCGGTGGCTGATTTGCGGTGTGACTGGACCGAGGACTGCCCGATCGAAAATATCTCCACGGCCTGGGAAATCTACAAGCCGCAGCTGGATGCCTATGTGCAAAGGGCGCTCGACCCACGCGAGGCCCCCAGCTATGGCGTGCCCGGCGACGAATGAGCGGCGAATGAGCGACGAGCGGCGAGCAACGCGCGGCGAGCAACGCGCACCAAAACCGTTCATTGCCGCCAATAACTGAAGCTCAGGCTTTCTGGTTCCAGGCAAATCTGATCGCTGCAGGCCTGAATGTCCAATGACAAAGTCTGTGCCTGTTTGGATTGTATATCCGGCAGAGGCTGGCTCAGCACCAAATGTCCTTCGTAAAGACTCAGTGGTACGCCATTGAATTTCAACTTCTTCTCGACCGGCTTGGGGTATTTGCCAGCTGCCAGCGGAGTATCACCAACCTTCAAAGCCGTTGGAATGAAATATTCTTCCAACGGTTTGTTGGAGTTGATGTGCCAGCCTTCTTTCATCTGCAGGTCAAAACGAAACTGCTCTTTTTCGTGATCAATCTTAAGCGAGACTTTCACATTGCCGTTGGCCACATGGCGCAGGTTTCCGGCCGGGTTGGTGTTTATTTCCAGCACTTTATTGACCAATGTGCCACGCGACTGGGCGCTGGCCAAGGCATAGCCGGACAGGGTAGCTGCAAGAACTCGTGTGCGTTTTTTTAGCTCGAAGTCCTCACCCCGACGCCCCAGCGCATCGAACAGTTGCAGCGCCATTGAGTTGCCTGATGGAATTGGATTGTCATCGAGTGGTGCGTAATGACCCATGCCATCAGCCCGTTCGGTCATGCGCAGGACACGCCCTTCAAATTCAACCTGATCAGCAAATTTTGACCGGATATCGTCGGCCAAACGACGGGTAATTTTTTCAACGTCCGGCAGAGATTCGCCAGTGGGCGCAAAATCTTTCAAGGCCAATAGCGCATTGCCCAACCCGGCATAATCAGCTAACTGGCCCAGCACGCCGACCCGGCCTTCATAACTGACACGTAATAACTCATTCTCATTGAGCATGGTGCGCAGGATATGGTCAGCGCTGGCTTTGGCAGATTTCCAATAGTCAGGGCGATCAAATATATGGGCCGCATAGGCCATTGTCTCGATCATTTGGGCATTCCAGGACACCAAAATTTTCCGGTCTTTGTTGGGTGCATGTCGAGTGTTCTCCCGGAGCCGGCGCAAATAATCCAGCCCTTCATCAAGCCGGGCATAAATCTCTGCTTCGCTGCTGTCAGTCTCCTTCGCCAGCTGGTCAATCCTGCTGGTCAGATGCAGAATGGTGCTGCCCTCGAAATTGCCGTCCTCGGTAACATCGAATATTTCTTTGACGGTTTTCAGTACTGGCAGATCCAGCGTGTCGAATTCTTGCTTCGACCAGACATAGAAATGGCCTTCACCCTTGATCCCGGTCTCGCTCAATGAATCGGCATCTTGCGCAGAATAAAATCCGCCTGCTTCGCTCTGCATTTCGCGGACGACATAATCCAGCGCGCGTTGTGCTGTGTGCTTGTAGCGATAGTCTCCGGTGAGTTCATAGGTGCCGATCAGCAGCTGGCCAATCATTGCCTGATTGTAGAGCATTTTTTCAAAATGTGGCACGCGCCAGTTCGGATCGACGGCATAGCGGTGGAATCCCCCTCCGGCATGGTCGTGGATTCCGCCCATCAACATGCCATCCAGCGCACCCTTGACGACGTCGAGCGCGTTCTTGTCGCCGCGCCGCGCCTGGTCGAGCAGCAACAACATTGCTGCTTCCTGCGGAAATTTGGGTGCGGTCCCAAGTCCACCGCTAAAATAGTCAGCCTGCTCGATAATGCTGGCTGCAGCCAGTTGGACCTTAGCTGCGGTCACCGCCTGTGCCGCTTCGCTGCGGTTCATGTAACTCATGATGCCGCTGGTTATGCGTTCGCCTTCCTGCTGCAAGGTCGCCCTTTCAGTGTCCCACATTGTATCAATCTGGCTCAGCGCCTTCATCAAATCATCTGGCGGCAGGTAGGTGGCGGCATAGAATGGCTTGGCGTCTGATGTCATGAATACCGAATTTGGCCAGCCGCCGCGTCCGGTCAGGGCCTGGGTTGCCAGCATGAATTGTTCGTCAAGATCAGGTCGCCGCTCGCGGTCAATCTTGATCGACACATAGTGTTCATTGAGAAACGCACCAATGGCCGGATCCTCAAAACTCTCCCGCGCCATCACGTGGCACCAGTGGCAGGTTGAATAGCCAACCGATAGGAAGATCGGCTTGTTCTCTCGCTTTGCCTTTTCCAGTGCCTCTTCGCCCCACGGATACCAGTCCACCGGGTTGTAAACATGCTGCTGCAGGTAGGGTGACTGGACGCCCAGCAAGTGATTGGGTTTGCGGGTTTCCTGTTGAGCCAGCGCCGAAACGGTGACGAGAGAAGCAAGCGCAAGAGTGGAAATTCCGGCGATTTGGAGGCGGATGGTCATTGGAAAACTCCCGGGTTTCGCGAACTATGCGACATCTGCATGGTCAGGATTTGATCTCTTTGAAACGCCTGACGTAGAGGCGTTCCAATTCAGAAATCTCAGCTGAACTGAAACCGATCATCTGTGCAATCTGCCCCAGCGAACGCTGGGACTGATGGTCATAGGCGTGGCGTTTGCCCATCAGGGCAGATTTTGCTTTGACCTGCTTGGTTTTGTCCAAGGGGGGCGGGTCTTTTAACTTCGTCATGGCCACCATCCTAGTTTCCCAACGCATCGTTGAGTGCTTCACTCAGACTTTCAACCGAACTTGGACCGGTGAATTTCTGGTCATTAATGAACACCGTCGGAGTCGCCCGAACCTTGAATTCGGAAACAGCCAGATTGCGGCCCTGAATCATCTTGGTCAACAGTTCCTGATCGCCCAGACAGGCCTTAAAATCGGCCTCTGTCATGCCCGACAGTTTGGAAATTCTCAGCAGTTCTGGCACCGGATTGCCTTCGCCCGCCCAGGATTTCTGGGTCGCAAACAGGGCGTCCAGCATCGGGTAGTAACTGTCGTTGGGGGCACATTTGGCCAGCATAAAAGCTGCTTCTCCTCGCCGGTCACCATCAAACGGGAAGGGGCGCAAAATGTACTTCACTTTGCCGGTATCGATGAAGCTTTTCTTGATGCCTGGCATGATCTCTTCGTGGAATCTTTTGCAATGGGGACAAGTCATGGATGCATATTCGAGCAGCGTGACCGGCGCGTTGACGTCGCCCAAAATCTCATCGGCAAGTGGGATGTTGTCATATAGCCCGCGAAAGGTCTGGGCTTGGGTGGCACCCATTGGGAACGCCATCGTGGCGACCCCCGCCATTGTGGTGGAGGCGATGAATTGTCTGCGGTTCATTTCGGTTTTCATATCTAATTCCTAAATCTTGTTTCAATCGGCCGGCTGCGGCGAGCGGCGAATGGCGAACGACGAGCGGCGAGTGGCTCGCGCGTTAGATCACCACAATCGCTGAGCCGGAACGCACCCGTGAATAGAGGTCGATCACGTCTTGATTGACCAAACGAACACAGCCGCTGGATACCGAACGGCCAATGCTCGAAACTTCTGGTGTTCCGTGCAGACGATAAAGCGTGTCCTTGCCGTCCTTGAAAATGTAGAGCGCTCGTGCGCCCAGTGGATTGCGCAATCCCGGTGGCATGCCGCCATGGGCAGCACCCCACTTGGCCAGTTCTGGCTGACGCTGGATCATCTCCTGAGGCGGTGTCCAGGTCGGCCATTTGCGTTTCCAGGCGATCTTGGCGCGACCCGACCAGGCAAAACCTGCTCGTCCCAGCCCAACGCCATAACGCATCGCCTTGCCACCCTTTTCAACGTGGTAGAGGTAGAAATTGCGGGTATCAACGATCACCGTTCCCGGCTTTTCCTTGGTCCGGTAGCGCACCCGCTGGCGTTGATAGCGGCGCTTTAACTTGCCTTTCGGCACAGCAGGAATCGGGAAGCGCTCGTTACGGCGGGCACCATAAAGAGAACTGAAACTGGTTTTATGAGCTGCCTTTAGGGGGTGAGCTCCAACATGTTCTGCGCGTTGTGCGCAGCCTGCAACGGTGGCGAGTGCCCCGAGCAGAAAGAGACGTCTGTCCAACATAATGTGGTCCTTTGAAAAAAAACGGGCACGTCGGGCGTGCGGCTGCGTCTTCAAAGGATGGTTCGTGGAGGCCTCTTCAACTGATCGACAAAGTCCGGGACACTGGTTGATTTGTTCAACACAAATCGGGCTTTGGAGGCGTTGGGCGTGTGCAGCGCTGCGGCACTGTCCAACAATGCAAGGGTAACACCACAGACGAATTTTGAAGGGCTGTGGTCTTTCTTGCAGGGGCAATCATCTTTCTCTGCAAGTGCAAGGTCATTGCCATGAGAATGCATAGGCGCGTCATCTGACGGGGCAGATTTGTCGACCAGAACAACCGCTTCAACCGAATTGCTGCTCTTTTCACCTGTGCTCATATGGGCGTTGCCGAAATTCGCCAAAGCGGAAATCAGCATGAATGCCACAAGCAAGGATGTCGAAATGAGCTTTCCCATAAAAGTGCAATATACCGGATTGGGAACAAGAAGAAGTTACTCTTTCTACACGGTTTCGTGATTTCCCTGTGTTCGCTTGTCACATGGGCTTTGTCTGTCTGCAGCTATTTGCCCCTCAAATTGGTTGCATCGGGTTACAGATTATTAAGTCAAGCAGACTTCGTCGCTGGCCTTTAAGGTATTAGTCTGGGATAGCAAATGAATCACCGCGAAAGCCCGTTTGGGCTGCTACCGAGCCCGGAAACACTGACCCAATGATCGATCAAGCAACCATTGCCGTAAACCGGTTTGGACTGGGTGGCCGCCCGGGTGAAATTGCGGCGGTGGGCGGGCTGCCAGCGGATTATCTTTTGGCACAACTCGACCGCGCGCCCCGGGTGTCTGGCCCGGAGTTGCCTGACACCGCCGAAGCCATCACGGCATTTCGCGAGTTCCGCCGTCAGCGACGAAAAGAGCTTGCCAGCGGCGATACCGGCAAGACGGGCACGATGATGTCGTCAAATTCGCCGCGCCGCATCTACAACGCGGAGGTGCGTGCCCGCATTCAAACCTTTGTCGAAACGGATACGCCATTTGCTGAGCGGCTATGCCTGTTCTGGGCCAATCACTTCGCTGTCTCAGCTGCTTCTCCCCCGATTGCTGCCATGGCTGGAGCCTTTGAGCGCGAGGCGATCCGCCCGCATATTACTGGCAACTTTGCCGACATGGTGCTGGCCAGCACTGCAAATCCTGGAATGTTGCTGTATCTCGACAACGCCAATTCCATCGGTCCCAATTCCCGTGCCGGTCGTCGCCGCAATCGCGGATTGAATGAAAATCTGGCGCGCGAATTGTTGGAATTGCACACTCTCGGTGTCGATGGCGGGTATGACCTGGATGACATTCGCGAGTTGGCGATGGCAATTACGGGATGGTCGCTTGCCGGGCCGAAAACAACCCGCGCCAGGATGGGCACATTTGTGTTTCGCCGCGGTGCCCATGAGCCAGGTACCCGCAATGTCATGGGCGAGAGTTACCGAAATACCGGCTCTGTCGCGCAAGGCCAACGTGTTTTGAATGATCTGGCCCAACATCCGTCAACAGCCCGACACATCGCTTTCAAATTGGCGCAGCATTTCATTGCCGATGCGCCGGACCGTGATCTGGTCGCAACAATGGAACGGGCCTATTTGCAGAACCGGGGTGAGTTGATGCCCGTCTATACGGCAATGCTGTCCCATCCAACGGCATTCCGACCGGCCCCAATGAAGTTTAAGACACCCGTCGACTATATGGCCTCTGTGGCGCGTGGTCTGCAGGTTGATCGTAACTATCAATTCTGGAGCAGGGGACTGGTGGTCATGGGGCAGCGACTATGGGGACCACCTTCACCGAAAGGGTGGCCCGATACGCGTAAACGCTGGGTTTCCTCAGATGCATTGAAAACCCGCCTCGACTTTGCCGTTGCCGTGGGGCGCAAAATGCGAACCAATTTTGATGTGCAACAGCGCGCCACCGATATGCTGGGTGCAAGCCTTGACCGGGACACAGAGATAGCGATTAGCCGCGCTGCCGATCAATCTCAGGCCTTGGCTCTGTTGCTGATGTCTCCCGAATTCCAGAAGCGATAGGATGGGCTTATGAACAGATCAAAACGGCTGTTTCCCGGTGATGAGCGACTGTGCCAGCCTGTTCCGCTAACGCGCCGCAGGTTGTTGGGGCATTCCGCTGCCGCCGCCGCCACAGCCGCCGCCGCGATGATGCCGACGACGGCCACTTCAGCCTTGGCGTCCTTGTCAGGATCGCGTGATCCGCGTCTCCTTGTGGTGGTTTTGCGTGGGGCATTGGATGGTCTGGCAGCGGTCCCGCCGATGGGAGACCCGCACTATGCCGACCTGCGGGGTGAATTCAATCTGACCGCCGATGCCGTTTTGCCGCTGGACAATCTTTTTGCCCTCAATGCCAATATGCCCAATCTGGCGCAGCTTTATCGGCAGAAGGACGCCGCAATCGTGCACGCCGCTGCAACGTCCTATCGGTCGCGTTCCCATTTCGATGGTCAGGATATTCTGGAGAGCGGATTGCCTCGCGCTGGTGGCGATAGCGGCTGGCTCAACCGAGCAACGCTCAATCTGGCCAGTTCGTCACGTGTGAAACCCCCACAAGGCGTAGCGATTGGCCATGCGCCACCACTGATCATGCAGGGCGAGGCGCCGGTGCTTACCTGGTCACCACAATTTTATCCGCACCCCGATGCCGACACATTGGGGCGTATTCTTGCTCTCTATGACGATCAGGACTCAGGCCTGGCAGAAGTGTTGCGGGCGGGGATAAGTGCTGATGCGTCGGACACCGGTGAGAGACTCAATCTTCAAAGTGCCAATAAATTATTCCTTAGAGAGATCGACAAGACCATTGCCTTTTTCAGCGATCCTGACGGGCCGCGTATTGCGGCATTGAGCAGCGACGGATGGGACACCCATGCTGGGCAAAATCCGGTTAAGGGCAAGCTCGCCAACAAGCTGAGTGTGCTGGACAAGGGCATTGCCAGAATGGCCAAGGGTCTGGAACCCATTTGGCAAGACACGGTCATCGCCATCGTTACCGAATTTGGTCGAACTGCAGCGATCAATGGGACCGCCGGAACCGATCACGGGACCGGAACTTGCGCCTTTCTCCTGGGCGGAGCGGTCAAGGGAGGGCAGGTTTTTGCCGACTGGCCGGGGCTGGCCCCAAAGGCATTGCATGAAGGTCGTGACCTGGCGCCGACCACCCATATCAACGGGGTTTTCAAAGGGATTTTGAGAGATCACTTTGGCCTGGAAGCCAAGGCGCTTGACGGTTCGATTTTTCCGGGCAGCGACACTGTTTCGCCCCTAAACGGATTGGTTGGCTGAATTTAATTCGCGCAATCGCAGCTTCAAATGCGCTTTGGTGGTTGCGCCTGATCCGCGACAAGCGCTCATTTTGACTTTTGGCAATAATTGATTTCCTCCGGTAGCTGCCATATGGCCACAACAACTCTATGAGAAAATGACCTGTCCCATGACCGACTATGTCATCTCGATGCTGGGCGTGTCGAGTTGAAGGTCAATGGCGATGTCAAACAGGAGGGCGACCTACGCCAGATGATCTGGAAACTGCCCGAAAGAATTTCCTATCTGTTGGAATGTTGTGAATTGGCGGCTGGTGGCGTCATCCTGTCTGGAACACCCGCGTGCATTGCAGCTATTACCCGGGGTGACGTGATGGAGACCAATATCGAGGGCCTGGATACTCTGACGGTCATGGTGTCCTGACCCCAATCTCTAAAACGCCGCCTTGAGCAGTTTCAGATAGTCATCTTCGACGGCGGGCCGTGGGTTGGTCGCTGACAGGTGATCCGTTGATGCCTTCAATGCCATTTCGGGCAAGACATCTTCGTTGACGCCTATTGTTGAAAGTCTGGTGGGCAGGCCCAGTGATTCCACATATTCCGTCATCCACCCGTCCAGATCCTGGCCGTTCGGGATAGTCATGGCGTTGCGCAAAATCGCCATCTGTTCAGTTGCGTGGTGGCGGTTGAAACGCAGGACATGGGGCAACAGGATGCCGATCAGCGTGCCGTGATGCAAATGCAGTTCGCCCAGTGGATTGGCCATTGCGTGGGCAGAGCCGAGGGCCTTCTGCAGGCACATGCCACCTTCCAGCGCCGCCATCATCATTTCCCAGCGGGCCTGACGGTTGCGCCCGTCCTGCACCGCAACAGGCAGCCATTTTACGCCTCGTGTGACGCAGTCCAGTGCAATCGCTGCAGCGGGGGGATTGTCCCAGGTAGAGCAGAATGTCTCGATGCCATGGCTGATGGCGTCGATGCCTGTGGCGGCAGTCAGGTGAGGTGGAAGGCTGAGGGTCAAGTCGGGGTCGCAGATGACGCAATCGGCCACCATATTGAGGTTGACCGCAACACATTTGCTGCCGTCTAGCAAAGACATGACACAGGCACGCCCCACCTCTGCCCCGGTGCCTGCCGCTGTTGGAATAGCAATCTGGGGTGATACTTTGCCGATTTCTTCTGAACCGCCAGTCTTCACATTGTAGTCCGCCAAGTTGCCGCCATGGCTGGTAAGCAATGCCACCGCCTTGGACAGATCGATCGGGGAACCACCTCCAAGTGCAATGAGGCCGTCGCAATCCTTGTCATGCCAGATGTCCAGGCATTGCAGCAGCGAAGCTTCATTGGGGTTTTCGGTGGTGCCGTCATAGACCACAGGTTCGAAGGGCTTTGCGGCGTCAAGTGCTCTGTGCAGCAATCCGGCCTCGGCGACGCCTTTGTCGGTGATGAGCAGCGGGCGTTTGATGTTCAACCTCTCGATCTCATCAGCCAGTCCGGAGATCGCGCCAAAATCAAATGGAATGCGTGAGAGATATTGGATTAGAGGCACGGATTCGATCTTTCCAGTTTGGCAGCTTTCATCGGGTCATGCTTGGTGCGGCTGACCTATGGCGCGCGCCAGAATATCCTTAGGGGTGAGTTGCTTACCGCCGCTTTGGCCGCCGCTCTGGTCGCCGCAGCCGCTATCGGTCCAGGCGATGAATTGGTCAGGGCGAACTAAGATTTTTTCCGCATCATAGGCCTTTTTCACCTGTTCGTTTGGCAAGGAAACCCAGCGCAGCGGAATACCCAACGCGTCGGCGGCCTGGCCCCAAATTCGACTTTGGCTGCCATCACCAGTCAAATCGAGCAGGGTGAATCCGGGGCGGAGTTGCTCCCAAATATCGAGATCATCGAGATCACCAAGATCATCTGGTGGGGGTGACAGGTGATAACCGGCACGAGCCTTGAATTCATGTACGCCTTTTGCACCGCACACTGCGCCAGCTTCGCCCCAGACCAGCGGGGATCCTGCATAATGAGGCAGGAATTCGGTGACGTCTGAATCATCTGCTTCGGTGCGGGCCTTCCAGGCTGCATCAAACGCTGCCGTGTCCTTGTCCGGTGAAAAGGACGACATAAATTCGCGGAAGTCGACGATCATTCGTTCGATGAAATCCTGCGAGACGGACTTGAATACCGGGTGCCGTTCGCTTGAATAGCTGTCCAGTAGAGCCTCGCTGCCCCAGCCTTCGACCTGAGCCGCCAGTTTCCAACTTAGATTTCGGGCGTCTTCCAACCCGGTATTCACCCCATAGCCGCCATAGGGCGGGTGGCTGTGGGCTGCGTCACCGGCGATGAAGACCCGGCCGGTGCGATAGGTTCGGGCATGGGAAATGCGTAAGTCCCAAAATCCGATATGGTCAAATTCCAGGGCGAATTCCTGTCCGACCATGCCGTGCAGATGGGCCTTGAAATCATAGTTTTCCGGGGTTGCGTCATCCGGTACTGGCACATGATAAAACCAGCCACCATCAAGGTCGGTGCGTCCCAGAAATTGCCAATATCCGTCGAGATCCGGGTTCATGATGTTGTAGATAGATTTGCCGGGATAACGTGACAGCAACTGGTCCAGTTCTATGGAACGGAAAACCAACAGCGCCATACGAGGGCCTTTATGGTCGATTGCCTGCGATATGCCTGCAAGCTCTCGCACCGCTGAGCGGGCACCGTCACAACCAACCACATGAGAGGCTGTAATGTGCTTGGTTGTACCGTCGTGTTGATATGTGACGGTTACGTCATCTTGGTTTTGGGTTAGGCCAGTGACCATGCTTCCAGTTTGAAAGTGGACGTTACGCAGATCGTTCACCCGGTCCCGCATAACTTGTTCCAGCCTATATTGGGGCAGGCGTTCATTGAGGGCGAAGTAATAGGCTCCGACCTTGGAGCGTTGGAACCAGTCGTAGGAATAGTCGCCCAACAGCGTGCCATATGTGACCAGACCTGCATTGCCATATTCGCGTGGAATGGGGGTGGCGTCGCGCACTGCGTTGGTTATGCCCCAGGCGCGAAAATGTTCACCACTGCGTTGGGTCAGATTTTGCCCCTTGGGGATCTGATGCAATTGATTGGAGCGTTCAAGAACCTGAACACGTATGCCCCGTTGAGCCAAATCAATGGCTAAACCCAGTCCAACAGGCCCACCGCCAACGATGGCAACGTCCAATTCAGCCATGAATCAAATAGTTCCCTTATCCGCAAGTTTCTCAAAGCCTAGCATATGCAGCCACTTGCGGAAGGGTTTGTTGATCTGAAACTTTAGTTGTGAGCGGCAAAGAGTAAGCTTTGAAACCACAGCAACGATGGATAGGCGGCCAGCCAGATCCAGATAAAGCGGTTCAGCCCGAAAAGGCATGCATTGGCCAGATGAAACAGCGCAGCAATGGTCAGCGCAATTATCAGCAAAGAGGGGTGGGCCAGCGCAATCGGCAGCAGCAGTTCAAACAAAATGACGGCCCAGGACATTGCCCAGCAAAGTTCAGGTCGCTGGTACAGACGGCGCAGGTTTTCACTCACCGGATAGGTGGAGAACTGAAATACATCTTGCAATGCGCGACCGCTTCGCCATTCCGGGTTCAGCAGTTTGACCCAACCGGATACGAAATAGGACAGCGACAATTGCACTGCGAGATAGCCGAAGGCCGCAGCCTGCCAAAAGGGCGACGGTGCGATATGGACAAACAGCAGGCACCAAAGGATCAAAATGCCCATCCGATCACTGCCGCCGTTATAAGGCCCCTGAAAACGATGCAGCAGGAGCAAGCTCATGGCAGCAAGCGCCATCAGGGCGCCAAAGCTCGCCAACCCGGATAACAGCACTAGGCATGCCAAAATGCGCAAACCAAACAGCGCACGACCATCGCCCGGCATCTTCAGGTGCTCGGCACTTTGTTGAATGAAGGCCAGCGCGATCAGGATCTCGGTGGCGCGCAGGGCGGTATCGAAGCTCATGACGCTGCCCCATCAAGACGATAGGGCTCCGACAGGAATGTTATGTCTTCAACCAGTTCTCCTTTTTCCCGGCGGACAAAGACAAGCCGGAATTGAATGTGGCTAAACCCGATGGAATCGGTTGATACGCGACGTGCGATGCGTTGGCTGATTTCAACATGGCTGTGATCTGTGGGCTTCTGGGTCAGCCGTTCGGCAAGGCTGACGAGATACAGCGACTCGTTCCAGTCAGGGTTCCAGAACAGCCGCCGCAGCGTCTCCAATGCAGAGACCTGTTGCGGGCGGGGACGAAATTCCCGCCAGGTGTCTTCATTTCTGTTGGTCGCCGATATAAGCCGCCATTGCACCCGTGGCGAAGGCTCAATCGATTTGAAGAATTTCCAGGATGGAATCAGGCCGGGCAGCAACAGGGCGAGGATTTTGAGCAAGAGCGACGACTCGCGAATGGCAGTTGTGGCGTGAAACTACCACAAGTGCCCAGCGCGGCGAAGGTTACCGTTCTGCCGGTGCCGCAGGAGAGGTGGCTGCGGCGAGGGCCAGACGCCCCACCCGGTGCTCGCGATAGACTACATAGAGCCCGGCCAGAATGGTTATGACAATACCAAGCGCGGCGAGGCCGTTGGGGAGGTCGGCAAAAATGAGGAAACCAATAACCGTTGCCACTGGGATTTCCAGATATTGCATCGGGGCGAGCGTCGCTGAAGGTGCAAAGCGCAGCGACCAGGTCATCAGCAGATGTGCCGAAGTTCCCAGCAGGCCGATCAGTACCAACAGCCAAACCTCAGATGACGTTGGCATCACCATTGAAACGTCAAAATGATCAAACGGCAGAGTTGCCAGATAAACCAACGTTAGAACAACAACAGCCATTGCCCCGCTTGTTGTCTGCAATGAAATCGGGTCGACATGTTTGGCAATTTGCCGCGTAACCAGCATGAACAGAGCAAAATCGACTGCCACGAATAGAGGCAGCAGCGCTGGCGCGCCAACTTCGGCAAAACTCGGCTGAATCACCAGCAGCGTCCCGATAAAACCAACCACACAAGCAACCATACGGTGTGTGCCAACCGTCTCATTGAGAACGAAACGCCCCAGCAACAGCATGATGAACGGCATGACAAAGGCGATGGCAATAGCGTCGGCCAAGGGCAGGAACCGCAACGACAGGAACATCGCACCAACCCCCAAAATATGCAGCAGGGTGCGCAGGCTGATCAGCCACAATATGCGCGGGCTGGTCCGCAATGTACGGTCGCTCAGCACGACGAGTGGGAACAGAGCAACCGCCTGCACTGCGAAGCGCACGAAAAGCAGCTGCAACAGCGGAATGGTTGGGCCCAAAATTTTGGCTATGGAATCGCCCATCGGGGCGACGACGCAAAAGCCCAGCATCAATAACATGCCCAATACGGGGCGGTCCTTGGTCATTTAGGCTTCCGATTTGTCGCTGAGATAAGGCTCTAGCATCCACTGTTTGGCGCACTATGCAAGTCAAGATACCGACCGGTAACGACAGGGTCCTGAACAGCGGCGAGCGGCGAGCGGCGAGCGGCGAGCCACGAACGGCGAGCAGTGAGCGGTGAGCGGTGAATGGAGAAGACGGCGAACTAGGCGCTTGATCCTGCGGCTGTTGTCACTTGAGTTTGAGGCCGGTCGAGGTGTCGCCTGACCAGTTCGCCAAGAACAATCCCCATTGGCGCGGAGCCCCAAATGCAAATCAAAATGGCGGCAGCTTCAAATTCCCGCAGCAAGGGGTCAATGACGAACAGCATCACACGGAACAGCCAGAACGCGCCCCACATGGAGCCGGCAAACCGGAACATCCAGACCCGGTGCTGCGCCACATCGCCAGAGCGAATAGCGACGATGCCCATGATTGCGCATCCATAAACAAAGGCGACCATCGAATAAAAACCGTATTGGGAAAGTGAGCCGCCATATTCGTCCACTGAGCCGTGTTGGGATGCCAGCCAGACAGCACAGATCAGGCTCAGAGTCAGCGCTGCAAAAGACACGCGCCCCATCAAGCGGTGCGCATTTTTGTGCTCTGCAAAGCCGGGGCGCATCAGTTGGATATGAACCAGGACAAAGGCCAGCGAGTTGAACAGAATATGACCATAGAGCAGGGTCGACCTGAACTCCGACCCGTTGGCAAATCGATCATAGAACGCCGTCCCCCAAGCAGGATGGCTGATAAATCTGTCGCCCCACACGGTGCAGGCATTGCCCTGGCAGGTTGAAACTGCCGCGGCTTCATTGGCAGAACCGAGGCCGATATTAATCAGCACGTCATAAATGCCAATGAAGTTGGCAATGGCGTTTGGCGCTCCCGATATGAAATATCCAGCGTTCAAAAACAGCATTAGGCCGATGCCAAAAATCAAAAATGGTTGGTAGGATCGACGCCTTCCACCATAGATCAGCAGGCCGGCCCAAACGATCAACGCCCCATAAACTGAAATCACGCCAATCGGCATAGCCGCTCTCCCGCTGCGGGTCATTGTTTGACGTCAGCATATGGGAAGGCTCTATTTTTGGCAAAAAGCTGCTGGCTTTGGCAAAGAGCTGCAGGGGGGGCAATGTTCGCCGCCGCCGTATGGTCTAGCCGAACTGTCGTGCGTGCCAACAAAAAAGGCCGGTTCTTGCGAACCGGCCTTTTTCGATCTTAAACGCTATGTAGCGGCAAGCTTACATCATGCCGCCCATGCCGCCCATGCCGCCCATGTCAGGCATGCCGGCTGGTGGGCCGCCTGCATCTTTGGATGGTGCATCGGCAACCATGGCTTCTGTTGTGATCAACAGAGAAGCAATTGAAGCAGCGTCCTGCAGCGCATGACGAACAACTTTCACTGGGTCAACAATACCCATGGCGATCATGTCGCCGTAAGTGCCGGTTGCAGCGTTGTAACCGAAAGTTGCTTTTTTCTCGTCGAGAATGCGACCAACAACGATGGAACCTTCGTCACCAGCGTTCTCAGCGATCTGACGGATCGGAGCCTGCAGTGCACGGCGTACGATGTTAACGCCAGCGCTCTGGTCAGCGTTGTCGCCTTCGGTCTTGATGTTGGCGGAAGCACGTAGCAGAGCCACGCCACCACCAGCTACGATGCCTTCTTCAACCGCAGCGCGGGTTGCGTTCAGGGCGTCGTCAACGCGGTCTTTCTTCTCTTTCACTTCAACTTCAGAACCGCCACCGATGGAAATAACAGCAACACCACCAGCCAGTTTGGCCAGACGTTCCTGCAGTTTTTCACGGTCGTAATCGGAGGTTGTTTCACCGATCTGCTGTTTGATCTGCGCAACGCGGCCCTGAACGTCTTTGTTCTTGCCAGCACCGTCGACAACAGTTGTTTCTTCTTTGGAGATAGAAACGCGCTTGGCTGTGCCGAGCATGTCGAGGGTAACAGTTTCCAGCTTGATGCCGAGATCTTCGGAGATCACCTGACCACCGGTCAGAATGGCCAGATCTTCCAGCATGGCTTTACGACGGTCGCCGAAGCCAGGAGCCTTAACAGCAGAGACTTTCAGGCCACCGCGCAGCTTGTTGACAACCAGAGTTGCCAGCGCTTCGCCTTCGATGTCTTCAGCAATGATCAGCAGCGGCTTGCCGGTCTGAACAACAGCTTCCAGGATTGGCAGCATTGTCTGCAGGCTGGTCAGCTTTTTCTCGTGCAGCAGAATGTATGGATCGTCGAGATCGCAGAGCATTTTTTCGCTGTTGGTGACGAAGTAAGGAGACAGGTAACCGCGGTCGAACTGCATGCCTTCAACAACGTCGAGAGTAGATTCAAGCGACTTGGCTTCTTCAACAGTGATGACGCCTTCGTTGCCGACGCGCTGCATTGCTTCAGCAATACGGCCACCGATTTCAGCTTCGCCGTTGGCGGAGATGGTGCCAACCTGAGCAACTTCGTCGGAAGTTTTGATTTTCTTGGAGGACTTTTTCAGAGCCGCAACAACGTCGTTTACTGCGCTGTCGATGCCGCGTTTCAGGTCCATTGGGTTCATGCCAGCAGCAACAGCCTTGGCGCCTTCGCGAACGATCGCCTGAGCCAGAACAGTTGCAGTGGTTGTGCCGTCGCCGGCTTCGTCATTGGTGCGTGATGCAACTTCGCGCACCATCTGAGCACCCATGTTTTCGAACTTGTCTTCCAGTTCGATTTCCTTGGCAACAGACACACCGTCTTTGGTGATGCGTGGTGCGCCGAAGGATTTGTCGAGAACAACGTTACGGCCTTTAGGGCCCAGGGTTACCTTCACCGCGTTGGCGAGGACATCGACGCCGTGCAACATGCTAGCACGTGCATCAGATCCGAATTTTACTTCTTTAGCAGCCATTTTGACTTACTCCTGTTTTGCGCAAATGCGCAAGAATTTCAAAGGTTTGGGAGTCGGCGATTAGCCGATAATACCCATAATGTCGGACTCTTTCATGATCAGCAGGTCTTCGCCGCCGATTTTGACCTCTGTGCCAGACCATTTGCCGAAAAGCACGCGGTCGCCGGCTTTTACGTCCAGTTCGACGAGCTTTCCAGCTTCGTCACGAGCGCCGGAGCCTACGGAAACAATTTCACCTTCAGCGGGTTTTTCCTGAGCAGAGTCAGGGATGATGATGCCACCAGCAGTTTTGGTGTCAGCTTCGACGCGGCGAACGACAACGCGGTCGTGCAACGGGCGGAACTTCATTTTAGCCATTTGTAATTTATCCTGTACTAGGCTGCCCCGGCTCAATTTGACGATCCCGGAGCTTCTTCAATCAAGAAATGAAACGCGTGTTAGCACTCGATAGATGTGAGTGCTAACGCGCGGCTGGTAGATAGGAAGATGGGGGCGGGGAGTCAAGGTTTGGCGATGAATTTTTAGGCAGCGGCGGCGGCGGCGGCGGCGAGCGGGCGCCGGCCTTGGGAGAGTGCTGGGAGTGAGACGGGTAGGGGAGAGTTTTACGCGGGAGTGTTACAGGTAGGGGTGATGTCTGCGGGAGGTTTGGTTTGCGCTCACGCTGTCGGGGCTACGCCCCTTCGCACCGCGGGGGCGGGCCTGACCGGTCCGGGCCGCTCTTCGCGGCCTTGGCACGGGCCCATGGAAATGTGTTTGTTGCCGCTACAAGTAATCCTTCTCATTGCCCGTGCAAGACGGCGAAGAGCCGTCCGGCGCTTACGCGCCGCCCCCGCGGAGCGGCGGCGCAGCTGCCTGCGTGAGCGCAAAACAAACAAAACCCACCTCCCACATCTCCCCCCGTCGTAATCCTCCCCCGCAACACACGCCGTTTGCGACCTCTGCTACGCGCGGCGACCGCCGTCATCGTCATCGTCATCGCCGCCGCCGCCGCCGCCGTATGCCGTTAAGCGGGGCGCTTCGTCGATATGTTCCAAATACGGAACACCGTGTTCACCTTGCGCGGGTGGGTGATTTTGCCGGGTTGATTTGGGTCGGTGGATGATCAGCGTGACCATGCGGCCAAACCCGCGCCCGGCGGCCAATACCAGTGCGGCGAGGGTGATCAGCCAGGCAAGTTGCAGCCATGGGCGCAGGGATTGGTATGTGTCGAACAGTTCGCGCCAGAAATAATAGTCGCTTTGCATCGCAGTTCTCCCGTTTTGAAAACCAAAACGGCCACCGGAGGCAGCATCTTTGCGGCGAGGGATAAATACCACACGCGGCGACAAACCTCTGGTGACCGGGGAGTTAAGAAATCGCCCATAGACGACCGCCATGGCCTTTAGGTTTTTCCCCGTGGAGGGAAGCACCCTGGACATACGCCAAAGCCTCCCCGACCCGAAGGTTAGAGAGACATTGTTGCGGTCAATGTCGGACCGCTATGGGAGAGGTTCTTACGCCCCAAAGCCCGGCGACGTGACGGGCCTATGGCGCGAGTGTAGCGGGGAAGGGGGCGTGGGGGAAGTGGGGCACGAGGCATATTGCCGGCGGTGGATTGGAGTTTGGACTCTCAAGCCGGGGGCGGGCTAATTGGTCGTTTAGCTGCAAGCTGAATTTGCGGGGTCGTATGGCCGGTGAGTGGGCTTTGTGACCATGACGATAAATGCTTGATGACTGCATTTGGGGGGAAGCGGTCATTGGTCCATTTTCGACGGACTCATCGACATTCCGCAAAGCGGAAGTCGAAAACAGACGAGCTGTAAATCGGTCAACGGCGGCATCGAGCCCGATATCAACCCATACTTCACCTTGTTTGAACGGCAGCTCAAGGTACTAATTGTCGAAGCGCTTGAAGTTTGCTCAGCACAAGTGCATTATACTCGACTGGATAAAATATACCTTTGTTTCTTACCAGTTCTGATACTAGAAGATATGCGAACTTGCTCAGTACATTTGCGCTGCGTTTAAAAAAATCGACATAATTAATTGAGAGGGGCAATGGATATTTCGGACGAAACCGCTGCGGTTATCAAAAGAGCAAAGGACGCAGGGCTTGAAACTCAAACCCGTGAAGTCGACTATGAAGATGACATAAGTGTATATTCTTATGTTTTTTTTCCTGCAGGCAAGGAAGGACGCCGCATCAGCGTTTCCTCCCCAGAAAGGGCAGCTCTATTACTTTCAATTGAATTTGAGTCGTTTTCATTTTTGGCCGATTACGAAGCAATCGCGGACCTAAAAAAAGGAGAAATTGAAGCTGCCATTATATCTAGAGAGCCTTACGGTTCGTCCATGTTGGAAAGACGATTAGGTTTTACTCAAATTTCAATGGGTGATGAAGAAGGCGGCAGCGAAGAAGAAGACAAATTTGTTCTGCGGGCTGAACGGTCGGATGGGGTTTCGGTGGAGATATCAGAAGGTACAGAAGAGCTCGCAGCACTAGCTTTACGTCCTCGGATGCGCCGAGGACTAAGTTTGAAAATATCTCTTGGCGGCGAACGAAAGTACACTTCCGCACTAAACGCACTGGAAACGATCTCCAACTCGCTTTTTCTCCAGTTAGACATTGAAAAGAGAGTTGCCTTGGCGCTTCGAAAGACGCTCCGAAGGCGCGGCCCAGTTAGGCCCAGAGGCTTCAACTCAGATGAACCGAGTAGCATACAGTTTCCCGCTTTCGAGTACGACAAAGCGCCGATCTCGTTGTATTGGTATGCGAAAAGCGCTCGCGGAATGCCACTCTTACAATTTTTGGCTTATTATCAAGTGGTTGAGTATTACTTCCCAAACTTCGCCAAGCTCGAAGCAGTAAGAGGCGCCCGAAAAATTCTTAAACACCCGAATTTTAGGGTGGATCGAGAATCTGACCTTACCAAGCTGGTTGCAACAATTTCCGGTAGTGGACGTATCGGCTCCAGCGAGCGTGAGCAAATGAAAGTGACGGTGTTGGAGGTTTTGTCCTTGGACGACGTAAAGCAGTT
Source organism: Rhizobiaceae bacterium (assembly GCA_039969995.1). Taxonomy (GTDB): domain Bacteria; phylum Pseudomonadota; class Alphaproteobacteria; order Rhizobiales; family Rhizobiaceae; genus Pseudahrensia. The sequence goes on along the minus strand of JBDVMU010000006.1, from coordinate 33,870 downwards.
TTTTGAGGATAATGAGGAAATCTCAGAAATCTTGGGCAAAAAACAAAAGGGCATTACGGACAAAACCGTAAACATCGTTCGAAAAGATCACGATCACCGTCCTGATATCGCTGAGCTTCTCTATGATATCCGATGCCGCATTGTGCATACAAAGAACGGATTTGATGATCCTCAATCGGAGATGATACTCCCATTTTCTGACGCAGAGGAAAATATGTGGGCGTACAGCGAGTTGATGCAATTTCTCGCGCAAAATGCTCTGATTCGTTCGAGTTCGGTATTGAGCTCCGTGTAGATGTAGGAAGCTGGTCAAAGCGGTCATTGGCGCATCGATGGCAAACTGGTGCTTTGTCCGCTGTGCAGACCTCTGCTCAATTTCTGAAACCAGTCGAGCGAATGTCGGCTTTGTGAAATTTGGATGGTCCGCGGCACGATGACTCCAATGACCGCAGTGGGCCGAAAGCATCGAATCGACACCTGTCACTTTTAGTTCTGATCGGCCATTGGATTGATCAATGTTCGGTATATTTTGACTCCTTCTCCCCACATTAGATATTTGTTCCCTCGTTTTCATCACCTCCTCTACTCCGCTCGCCGCCGAAGCTAAGCGCGCATGAGTTTTTCGGCTTCCAGCTTCAGCGCATTGGCCAGCAGGTCGGTGCCATAGCGGGGCTCGCCGCCGCCGCCAGCCTCGCTGCCGCCGCCAGCCTCGCCGCCGCCGCCAGCCTCGCCGCCGCCGCCGCCGGGTTGGATCAGCGCCAAATGACGTAAAGCTGTGCCCTTTTTGAACGGGCGCAGGGCGACATCGGAGCCGCGACGGGCTTCTGTTGCTGCATAAATATGCGGCAGAATGGCGATGCCAGAACCGGAGGCGGCCATCAGGCGGATGGCGTCCATGCTGGTGCCCTGATAATCGTCGAGCACAGTGGCGCCGCTGTCCTGGGCCATGCGATGGACAATGCGCGACAGGCGGTGACTGCGGTCCAGCGTCAGCAGGGTGCGACCGGCCAGGTCTTCAAGGCTGAGCGGGCTTTTGCTCCTGGCCAGCGGATCGTCGCTGGCAAAGGCGGCCCAAAGACGCTCGGTGAATAACGGGATCTGGTGGGTGCCCAAATGATCGTCGGGGGTGGAGATGATCATGTCGAGACGGCCGCTGCGCAGATCATCCTCCAGCCGCAAGGTGCTTTCCTCTTTCAGCACCAGCCGCAATTCGGGGTTTTCAGCGTGCAGTTTGCGGACAACTTCGGGCAGCAGATAAGGGCCGATGGAGGGCAGGACGCCCAACCGTAAGCGGCCGCCAAACAAGCCCTCATTACGGCTAAGCGCTACCATGTCTTCCATTTCACGCAGCACAAGGCGGGCGCGGCGGATGATCTCATGGCCCCCCGCCGTCGGCGATGCGCCTTTGCGGCCACGGTTGAAAATGCGCCGATCAAGGGCGAATTCAAGCTCGGCAATTTGCGTTGAAAGGCTCGGTTGAGAAACGTTGAGACGCTTGGCGGCAAGGCCGAACTGGCCGGTATCAGCCACGGCAACGGCATATTCAAGCTGGCGAATGGTCGGTTTTATCATAGGTAAAAACTATATTAAATTTCGTTTTTATATATTGGAACTATCCAAAAGTGCAACCTAGATGAGGCTCAATTGATCATTTCGCGCGGGCAGTTTCATGCAGTACACAATTCGGACCATCCAATCGTTCCTCAAGCTGGAGGCCAGTGGCGGTATTGTTTTGATCTTTGCCATGCTGGTGGCGTTGGCGTTGGCGAATAGCGGTCTGGCGCCATTTTATGACAGTTTTCTGGCGACGAATTTGCGCGTCGGGGCGGGGTCGTTTGAGATTTCCAAACCGGCTCTGTTGTGGATTAATGATGGTTTGATGGCGATTTTCTTCTTCCTCGTCGGGCTGGAGATCAAACGCGAAGTGTTGTCGGGGGAATTGTCGAGCATCGACAAGACCTTGTTGCCGCTGCTGGCGGCGATTGGCGGGATGGCGGTTCCGGCGCTTGTGTTCTGCTGGATCAACTGGGGCAATGCGGAATCGCTGAGCGGCTGGGCCATTCCGGCAGCAACTGACATCGCCTTCGCGCTGGGTGTCTTGGCGCTGTTTGGCAAGCGCGTGCCGGTCGCATTGAAAGTGTTCCTGTTGGCGGTGGCGATCATCGACGATCTCGGCGCGATCATCATTATTGCGATGTTCTACACCTCCGATTTGTCGATCAACGCGCTGACCTTGTCGATGATGGGTTTTGTTCTGGCGGTGGTTTTGAACCGCCTGGGTGTGCGGGCTTTGGCACCATATCTGTTGATCGGCATCTTCATGTGGGCCTGTGTGCTGAAATCGGGTGTGCATGCTACTTTGGCGGGTGTGTTGATCGCGCTGGCCATTCCGTCGAAGTCGCCGGATGACGAAAAGCCGTTGTTGCATAAGTTGGAGCATTCGCTGCATCCGTGGGCGGCTTTCCTGATCCTGCCGGTCTTCGCCTTTGCAAATGCGGGCGTGCGGCTTGAGGGTGTGCAGTTCAGCGATTTGCTGGCTCCGTTGCCGCTCGGGATTGCTGCTGGATTGTTCATCGGTAAGCAGATCGGTGTCTTCGGGGCGACCTGGCTGGCGGTTAAATCCGGCGTGACGCGTCTGCCGCAGGGGGTCAACTGGATGCAGATTTACGGCGTCGCCTGTCTGACGGGTATCGGCTTCACGATGAGCTTGTTCATCGGTTCGCTGGCCTTCAGTTCAGACGAGATGATGAATGCGGTGCGCATTGGTGTGTTGCTGGGGTCCGGGTTATCGGCGGTCACTGGTTTCGTGGTGTTGCATCTGGCGACCAGGGGACAGCCTAACGCAGCCAAGGTTAATTCCAGCCAGGCTCCAGCCGTCTAGCCGCCGCTCAACTTGCCGCTTAACTCGCCGCTCAATTCGCAGTCAGGAAGTTTGAAATTATGGACGCAGCACTTTCCATGCTCGCCGCGAGTTTACTCGTGCCGACCATCTTGTTCTTTGTGCTCGGCATGTTGGCGGCAGTTGCCCGCAGCGATTTATCGATACCAGATGGTGCTGCCAAGGTGATGTCGATCTATTTGCTGTTCGCCATCGGCTTCAAGGGTGGCGCCAGTCTGATCAGCAATGAAATAACATGGCAGATTGTCGCCACTTTGCTGGCGGGTATGGTTCTGTCTTTCCTGTTGCCATTCATTGCTTTCTTCCTGCTGCGGGTATTGACCAGGCTGGACGATGTTAATGCGGCTGCCGTTGCTGGCCACTATGGTTCGATTTCGATTGTCACTTTCGTCACCGCCAGCAGTCTGCTGGAACTCAACGTCATGGTTGCTGAAGGCTATCTGGTGGCGGTTGCTGCTGTCATGGAAGTGCCGGCCATTCTTTCGGCGCTGTGGATTGCCGGAACGCGGGGCGTGCGGGCGCAATCACAGAGCAAGTTGTTGCGCGATATTGTCGGTAACGGATCGATCGTGCTTCTGGTCGGATCGTTTATCATCGGTGTCATCACCGGGCAGGAAGGGCTCAATGACGTTAAGCCATTTATCATTGTGCCATTTACCGGCATTCTTTGTCTGTTTCTGCTCGATATGGGCCTGTCTGCCGGACGCAGCCTGGTGGAAAACCGCAAATCGCTGACCGGTGGGTTGTTTGCGTTTGGTTGCATTATGCCGCTGGTGGGCTGTTTTGCTGGCTATGCGACAGGTTGGATATTGGGTCTGTCGCAGGGTGGTGTGTTCCTGATGATGGTGTTGTCGGCGTCCGCCTCCTACATTGCCGTGCCGGCGGCGATGAAGATTGCTTTGCCACAGGCCCAATCAGGAATATATCTGACGATGTCTCTCGGCGTCACTTTTCCCTTCAACATCGCCGTTGGCCTGCCATTTTATCTTTGGCTGGCAAAAGGGGCATCCTGAGGTCGAGAGGTCACTGTGGCAGCACCATCGACACGGTAAACACGCCGTTAATTCCATAACGGCATTTTAACTTTCTTTTTCAAACGATCCTCAACCTCTCCCCTGCATTATTATGCGTGAACTAATGCGTTTTGCGTCTGGGCATCATTCGATGTCCCGCAAAATTTCATGTTGGAGTAGGAAACATGTTGAAGCGCCTATTTGAGCGGGTGAGAGAATTCGGGATAGACAGACGCGGTAGTGTTAAGCTGCTGGTTGGTCTGAGCACTCCGTTTCTGTTGTTGATGACAGGAGCAGGCGTTGATACGGCGGAGCTGTATCGCGCGCGCATCAATTTTCAAAATGCAGTTGATGCCGGTACGTTGATGGCAGCCAAGACATTGGCAGCGACAGGCAGCACCTCCAAGGCTGCTGCGGCAGGTGAAGAGCTGTTCTACGGCAATATCCGGAATATTGCGGCCGATATCAGCGATGCTTCCATTGCTTTCGATATGGGCGACGGAGATTGCGCCTCCAGTCCAGTGGCAGCAACGGCGACACTCCGCAAAAAAGTGTTTTTTGCTTTCATGCGCGCCGCAACCACAAATGTTGCAGGAGCTGGCGGCAGGCAAGGGATCATTGATGGTTCCAAGCGGGCCAGTGAAGACCAAGAAATGGTTCACATGACCGCCGAAGCTGAGGTGCAGTGCGGCAGTGATACAATTGAAATTGCGCTTGTTCTTGATAATTCAGGTTCAATGGGCTCCGGAGGCAAGATCGGCACATTGCGTTCAGCTGCTGCTGATCTCGTCAACACTTTGCACACGACAATGGGTCAGCAATCGCGTCCTGATCCGATCAAATTCTCGTTGGTGCCATTTGCCGGCATGGTCAATGTTGGATCGAGCAACAAGAATGCGTCCTGGATGGACACAACCGGAGTTGGTACCTACCACCACGAATATCTCGATTGGGATTCAGATCCTGATGCCGTCAAGGTTGGAAACAGCTATCGCACATCGAGCGGTCAACCATTGACACGATTTACCCTCTACGACCAATTGCCGGGCATTAGTTGGGCTGGATGTGTCGAATCGCGGCCTTATCCTGAGCATACGCGCGATACGACACCGGATGTTACAAAGCCGGACACAGTTTTTGTGCCCACTTTTGCACCTGATACGCCAGACAATTGGTCGGGCGACTATGAGCAGAACTTAACCGTGTCCTCAGGTCAGGAAATCTGTGACCAGTTCCAGAGCCAGTATTACTGGCGTCGCGGTCGCCAGAGAACACGCAGTAATCGTCGTTGCGAAGTGTGGAGCGACGGCTACCGCGGAACAAGGCACCCTCAGGACTGGGGATATCGCCCATCCTGGGATGATCGCATCGAATATAAGCGCGGTGAGTATATCGGTGAGACGTCAAATTCTGTCTCCTATCAGAACGGCAACCGGATCTCTGAAGAATGGTATTACAACAACTATCTTGAAGATGATCACAACTTCCCTGCCTCGTTGGGTCACCCCAAATCTTCTGACAACACCGGGACCGGCGATGACCAGTACAGCCGTCAGCGTTGGACATGGAAATATTTTAACAATCCATCGCCTCGAGACGTCAACAATAACCGGTCAAGTTTGCCTTACGTGTTGGGTACCCAGGGTGGACCAAACGCTTTTTGTACGGTTCAGGAAATCACCGATCTGACAACTTCGAAGAACCAGGTGATTAGTGATATTTCCAGCATGCAAGCGCGTGGGTCGACCAACATTCCTGCTGGTGTATCTTGGGGCTGGCGAACGCTTTCACCAAGCGAACCCTTCACCCAGGGGCGTGACTATTCGGTAGCCGACAACAAGAAGATCATGATTGTCATGACCGACGGTAACAACACCAATTACCCCATCACTTCATATAGTTATTCAAAGCGCAACAAGTCGTTCTATAACACCTGGGGTCATTCGGAAAATGAACGCATCTTTGATGGTTTTGATGAAATCGCCAATCCGAGTCACAGCTATACAACCTTCCGTATGGCCATGGACGAGCATTTGGTGGAAACCTGCGAAAATGCCAAGGCCGCCGGCATTTCCATCTATACGATTGCATTTGACGTGCCGAATGGATCCAGCGTGAAGACAATGCTGGAAACGTGTGCATCCTCTGATTTGGGCGGCAGCAAGCAATATTACGATGCGCAGAACAACTCGCAGCTTGTGGCGACCTTCCAGTCGATTGCTGAACAGTTGGCTGAACTGGCCATCACCAAGTAATCTTGACTGCAACGATAAAAAAAAGGCGCTTGCTTTTCGCGGGCGCCTTTTTGTTTAGGGACCGTCGACCGTTCGACGTTCTAACCAAATCTGAAGGGGCCTATGCAGTCGACTGAAGCTGTTCTGATTTTTCAGGCTCGGCGTTGATCAAGAGTTCGGCCTTTACCGGTCGTGGTGGTGCAAACAGCAGACCCTGTGCCAACGGCAATTCCATATCGATCAGGTTAACCGCATCCCGGTCACGTTCGACCTCAGTGGCAATTAACCGGATGCCTTCTACCTCAAGTATTTCTGCCAAGCTCTCGGGCTCGATGCCCTTTTGATTGTCCTGTAAATTTGCATGCAGCAAGATGGAAGCTGGAACTTTGACGAATTTGAAACCGCACCGAGCCAGGTGCTCGGCATCCAAATTGAGATCCTGAACGTTGTTGAGTGACAATGCGATGTCCATGTCTGACAAATTGGACAAGCGGTTGTGCTGGTCCTGACTCAAGCCTGCCAACTCCCGTTGGGTGATTTCTATCACCAGCGAACCTCGTAGGCTGGCATTTGCCTGAAGAAAGCTGAAAATCTCGCGGAAATTGTGAGCGTTGCCCAGCGAAACCGGTGAAATGGGGCAGAACACCCCCGCCTTCTTTTTGAGCAGATTCAATTTACGAACCATGCGAACAGCGCTGAACACTATTTTTTTGTCGATCGTCGGCATCAGCCCGGCAGCTTCCGCCAGTTTGCGGAACTCGGACTGGTCCACGAATTCGCCATCGGCGGAGTTCAGCCGCATAAATGCATCAAAATAGGCAGGGCGTCGTGATGGTAGTTCGATAATCGGCTGTAAATGCATGTTGAGACTTTTCTCATTCAGCTCGATTTTCCTTTTTTTGCCTGATTTTTTTCCTCGGGTTGGCGCTGCAAGGTCTTCTTCGTTCGATTGCGGGTCATCAAGAGGGTAAACATCGGGGCGGATGCGATCCATTGAGGGATTTGAATCATCTTGGAGTGAATTGATGCGGCTGTTCAAAATGGCAATAGCTTCAGAATGATCGGCCTGGAACATTGGTGCAATCGTTCCGTCTTCTCCGACCTGTCCCAGGCCATTGGGATTAGAATTGTCAGCAAGCCCGTTGACACGCAGGGTTAAGGCTTCAAGCCGCCTTTTGATGTCGTCTTCGTAGTGTATCAGCGCTGCTGATTGGGATTTCATGTTGCGAATGTCGCGGGAAATCATCCTTTGGCGATGGATGATGATAATGGCGAATATGATGATAAGCCCGATGGTCAACGACTGTCCGGTGCTCATAAGATCGTTGCGGGAAAGATAAATGACGGCGCTGAAGCACAGTGCCAGCATGCATGCTAGGATAAACAGGCGTTTAAGCCATTTGCCCACCTGCTTAACTGCACTCATCGCGTCCCGCTTTCACCAAACGTGTCCCCAAAGTGCCGTCGTCTGCCCAGCCGCCGACATGCCTTATAATCGTGCCTGAAAAACTTCCGGCAATCACATGTCGAATCAATACACGCTCAGACGATTGATGCAAAGGGTGAGCAGTTCAAACTTGACGACCCTGCCGGATCAATTTACCCGAATGTTTTGTAGCCGTAAGCAGGGTTTCCTTCATGTCGAGACGCATATCAGGCCTGAGCGCGATAGCCTCAGATTATCGCGCCATTCTGTGCGATGTTTGGGGAGTGCTGCATAACGGCCAATCTGTATATCGCGAAGCCGAACAGGCTTTGATTAAGTATCGCGAGAACGGCGGCCAGGTGGTTTTGCTGACCAATTCGCCCCGGCCCAACCAAGGTGTGCTTGCGCAGTTGGATGAATTGCGGGTCGATCGCTCAGCTTTTGACGACATTGTTACCTCTGGAGATGTAACACGGACGTTAATTGCAGAAGCCGAAGGCCCATTGTTTCACTTGGGCCCGGCGCGCGACATTCCTTTGTTCGATGGGCTTGGCAAGCAATTTGTTGACGAAGATAATTGTCAGGCGGTGGTTTGTACCGGCCTGTTTGAAGACGAGGTGGAGACCCCGGACCACTATCGGCAACGCCTGCAAAAGCTTGCCGACCGTGATGTTCCATTCATCTGCGCCAATCCTGATCTCATTGTCGAGCGAGGCGATCGGTTGATCTATTGCGCGGGGTCCTTGGCCCAACTCTATCAGGAACTAGGAGGTCGAACGCTGGTTGCAGGCAAGCCGCATGCTCCGATATATACACTGGCAATGGAGCGATTGCGCGATCTTAATGGCAGCGCCACCGAACAGGCCGAGGTGATTTGCATCGGTGATGGCATGCCGACGGATGTGGCCGGTGCTTTGTCGAACGGGTTTGATTTGTTGTATATTTCTGCAGGAATACATAGCAATGAATATGGCCCTGCTGAGAACCCGGATGAAGCTGCTTTGGAACAGTTTTTGGTACGGCAAAAGGTAGATCCGAGTGTCTGGATGCCTCGTTTGCGTTGGAACGCATAGCTAGATGAGTTCTTTTTATCACCACCAGTTGGACAAGCCCGTTGCGGATGATCAAGCCGGATCCGTCATCGCAATTGGCAATTTTGATGGGGTGCATCGTGGCCATCAAGTTGTGCTGGAGCAAGCGTTGGCGATTGCCCGCGATAAGGGTGTTCAATGCTTCGCGCTGTCGTTCGAACCTCACCCCAGAACACTGTTCAATCCAGATTCGCCTGTCTTCCGTTTGACTGAAGAGCCGTTGAAGGCCCGGGTGTTACAGGCATTTGGCGTCGACGGGCTTCTGGTTCTTGAGTTCACGCGCGATTTGGCTGGTACCAGCGCGGAAGACTTCGTCAAAGAATTGTTGGTGGGGCGCGCCCGAGCCTCTCATGTTGTGTCGGGCTTCAACTTTCATTTTGGCAAAAACCGCGCGGGATCTCCCGATTTCCTTCGCCAAGCTGGCCAGACATTTGGCTTTGGTGTGACGATCGTGGACGCCAAAACCGATGAAGGCGGCGACAACCAAGACAATGGGCCCGACATCATCTCATCGAGCCGTATCCGCCGGCTGCTGGGAGCTGGAGACGTTGACGCCGCTGCGCAACTTCTGGGGTACCGTTGGCTGGTCAGCGGCAAGGTGATCAAAGGGGCCCAGCTGGGGCGTACATTGAACTATCCTACCGCCAATCTTGAGTTGGCGCAAAACTGCCATCTGGCTCACGGAATCTACGCCGTACACTTGCGAACGGCTGATGGAAGTCTTCATCACGGCGTTGCCAGTTATGGACGTCGACCAACTTTCGATAATGGGCGGGCTCTGCTGGAAACGTTCATTTTCGACTTTGATCGAGATATCTATGGGGAAGAAATATCCGTTACATTGCTGGATTATTTGCGCCCCGAACTGAAATTTGAGTCTGCCGGTGAGTTGGTCATCCAGATGGATAAAGATTCCTTGCGGGCGCGACAGTGTCTCGCCAACTCTGATGCACTTTCGGAATTGGACGCTGCCCTGAACTTTGGCGCCGGAGTCCAAGCCAATGGCTAAGAAGAATGCTCGGCCCCATACGGTTTTGGTAACTGGTGCAACCGACGGGATTGGTCTGCTGCTTGCTCGCGCCTATGCAAGACGGGGCCATCACGTGCTTGCAACTGGCCGACGAGGAATTGCCAATGATGAGGAATTCTTCAAATCTCCCAACGTCACCTATGTGATGGCCGATCAGAGCGATCCGCGCCATGCGGCTGCAACCATACTGGCGATCATGCAGGATATGGGTTGGGCGCAACTTGATCTTGCAATTCTCAATGGAGCAACAGCTTGGACTGGTCCTCCCTATGATGAACCGATCAATACGATTGGCGAACAGTTGAAAGTCAACATTGCCGCGCCAATTCATCTGACGTTGGCACTTGCTCCAATGTTGTTCGCCGCCAAGGGGCGATTGGTTATGGTGGGGTCTACCTCTGTCGGCAAGGCGCAGGGCCAGTTCGCGACTTATGTTGCAACAAAAGCTGCGCTTGATGGCCTATGTCGTTCCTTGCGCGAAGAGTGGCGAGGCAGAGCAAACGTCATGATCGTCCATCCAGGACCAACGAGGACCCGAATGCACGCCAAGGCTGGGTTGAATATCCCCATTCTTCGTCTTTTCTTCATGTCGCCAAAAAAGGTCACTCGAGCCATTCAGGTTGCCATTCGCCGTGGCAATGACGGGCGCAAGATGATTACCAGGTTCGCCTGTTTCATGGCCCGCTTTTCGTGGGCTGGAAAGGGGCAATTATGAGAGTTCTGATTACCGGAGCTGCCCATGGATTGGGGCGCGCGCTCACTGAAGAGTTGTTGCGACAAGGCCACCAAGTTGTTGCTGCAGATCGGGAAACCGATACGCTGGAAAACATGCCAATGGCACATCGTGGTGCCTGCACCATACGCTTCGTCGACCTGGAAAGCGCCGATTCAATCCAACGGCTTTTGACAAGTTTCCAGGGGCAGCCCCCATTCGATCTTGTGTTCCTCAATGCTGGCATCAGCGCAACCGGCAAATTCGAAGAAATTCCGGAGGCCGCTTATGACAAGTTGATTGCTGTTAATTTGTTCGCGCCAATTTATCTGGCTTCCCGATTGGTCGGAAAAGAGCTGATGGGCCGGAAGTCAAAGATTGTCTTCATCTCTTCTCTTTCTCACGCCATGGGTTATCCGGGCGCAGCAGTCTACGCTGCCACCAAAGACGGTCGGGCGGGATATGCTCGATGCGCTGCCCAGGCTTTCAAGAAGGAGCGGGTGCGGGTGTTGACTGTGTTTCCAGGGCCAATCAATACCGCTCATGCCCAAAGGCATGCCCCCGAAGGCTCCAAGGCGTCTAAACGAATGGCCCCGCAAAAAATGGCCAAGTTGATACTTCGGGCAGCCAAGGGCAATTCCAAGACCTATTACCCTGGTACCAAGGCCTATCTGGCTGCGCTGTTTGGAAAAATGATGCCCGGTCTGGCGACAAGACTGATGCGCCGAGGCATTTACGACAAGCTTAAAGGTTCGACCTTTTAGCCGCAGCGGCGAGGGCCCATCGGCGGCGTGTGACCCCCGGCGGCGCATAACCGTAGCCGGTCAGTGAAGCGATTACAGTTTTTTGGAGTTTTTAGACTTTTCTTCGGTTGAAAGCGCCGGGCCACGCGGAATCGGCTCAACCGCGAAACTGGCTCCCTTGCCTGACGTAAATGGCGAATTGGCCGTGGGCGGCAGATTGGTTCGCCCAAGGGAGTCATTCTCAACCTCACGTTCTGGCAATTTGCGGATTTGATGAAACGCCATCGCGGCGCCACCGATTCCAAAGACAACCGCTCCCAGCCCCCAACCGATTAACACACCTTCCGCACCATACTGGCTGCCCACCATGACGAATGGAATAATTCCCAACGTGGCACGCCCCCAGTTGAACACGGTGGCATAGATGGGAAAGCCGAGATTGTTGAAAGCCGCGTTGGCAACAAACAGGGCGCCGTTGAACAAATAGGAGCCCGCTACAAAGACACAGAAAATGTAGACCAAGCTCGCCGCTGAACCCTGCGCATCGAACACCGAAATGATCCACGGATTGGCCAACGCTAGCAACAACCAAACGACCAGGCAGTAAATCAGTGTGAACAGCAAAGCATCCCGCATTGTGGAACTCACCCGTCCACATTCGCGTGCGCCATAGTTCTGGCTGAGAATCGGCCCCACCGATCCAGACAGGGCAAAAATCACCCCAAATGCAACCGGCAGAATGCGGCCGATTATCGCCCAACCTGCCACCGCATCATCGCCAAATTCGGCGATAGAACTGGTGACATAAGCGTTGCCGACGGGAGTGGCCAATTGGGTTGCAATTGCGGGAACGGCAATCGTTAGGAAAGGACGGAAGTCAGATATGGCATCGGCGACATTGAAACGGCCCAACATGTTGTGAACCTTGATCACTCCCCAAAGCCCTACCAGCGCAAGGATCAGCCGAACGCAAACCGTAGCGGCGGCCGCGCCGAAAATGCCCATATCAAAACCAAAGATGAAAATTGGATCGAGTACCAGGGCTGCCAGGCCCCCCGAAAGGGTGACATACATTGCGCGTTTCGGATCTCCTTTCGCACGCAGAAGAGCACCCAGGCACATACCAAGGCCAAGCAAGGGAATAGAGGGTACAACAATTTGCATAAAGCCTAGCGCCAGTTGCAGGGTTTCGCCCTGCGCACCGAGCAAATTGAGCAGTAGAGGCAATGCAGGGTAGAGCGCCAAGGCCAGCAAGATTGTTGTAATCAACAGATAGACCAGCGATGAGGTCGCACGGCTGCGGGCGCGGTCGTTGTCCTCAGCGCCCAGCGCCCGACCAACGAGAGCTGCAGTCGCGATGGAAATTCCGATGCAGACCGAGACGGAAAAGAACATAATCGTCGCGGCGTACCCAATTGCTGCGGCGAGCTCCTGTTGGCCGAGCAGCGAAATGTAAAACAAGTTGATGATGTCGACGAAGAAGATCGAAACCAGGCCAATTGACGAGGTCGCGGTCATGACAACCACGTGACGCATCGTGCTGCCTGTGGTGAAGGCTGCTTTATTGTCAGCGGCCATTATTCCTCCAGGATTTCTTCTGTTTCAGAGCTGATCGCCTGGCCCTGATGGCGCGGTTGAACCAATGGTTCTGGCACAGGAGCAGAGTGCAGGTTTTCACGCCCCGCGAGCCAGCCATCTTTCAGCTGCAGCTTTAGTCTTTCGCCATCGCGTCGACGTACATCCTCGACAATATCCGTAGCCTCTTCGTGGGACATGCCAATGCCTTCCAACAGGGCATGTCCCATGACCAGGGCGGATTCGAAAGTCTCGCGAATCTCCCACAGACCGGGGCGTTGTAACAGATCAAGCGAATGCCCACGGTCATAAGAACGCACGTAGAGTTTGGCTTTGGGATATTCTCGCGACACCAAGTCTACAATGCGGTCTGTAATCTCTTGTGAGTGAGTGCAAATCGCTATGATTTCGGCCTTTTCAATTCCCGCCGCGCGCAGGACATCATGGCGTGTGCCATCGCCAAAATAGATGCGGAAACCAAATCGTTGAGCCTGACGAATTCGCTCAGCACTGTTGTCGAGGACGGTAACATCGCACCCGCCAGCCAGCAGCGTTTGCGCCGCAATCTGGCCGAGCCGAGAAAATCCAATCATCATGACGTTGGAACCAGCGCCCTCAAAATCTTCTTCCATATGTTCATTGTCGTCGTGACGTATGAGCAGCGAGCCCAGTTTGACCGAAATCGGCGTCAGCGCCATTGAAAGTGTTACGCAGGCTATCAGAAAGGAGGATTCCTGCGGGGTGAGAAGAGCGACGCTCACTGCTGCAGAAAACAGCACGAATGCAAATTCCCCATGTTGCGGTAACACGAAAGCCACGCGAATGGAGTCATTGTGACTGGTTTCAAAAATTCGGCAGAGCCCATATATGACGATGCCTTTGATCGCCATAGCTGCAGGAACAATTATCACAATCCATTGCAGATTGTTCCAGACAATCTCGAGATTGACCGCAAGACCCACCGCGACAAAAAACAGGCCAAGCAAAATTCCGCGAAACGGCTCAATATCGGCTTCCAGTTCGTGGCGATAACTCGACTCCGCCAACATGACACCCGCAACGAAGGCTCCCATAGCCATGGAAAGGCCGGCAAATTGCATCAAAACGGCTGAGGCAATCACCACAAAAAGAGCCGCTGCGATCATCGCCTCGCGGGCTCCGGTATCGGCGATAATGTGGAACAAGGGATTGAGTGCATAGCGGCCAGCAGCAATCAACGCGATCAGGCAGCCTGCGGCGATGCCGAGTTGCCAAAGCCCTTCGCTAGAGAATTCCATGGTTCCTGCAGCAAGCAAGGGGACGGCGACAAGCAGTGGCGCAATTGCCAGATCCTGGAATAAGAGAATGCTGAATGCCTTTTTGCCATGGGGCAGGCGGTCTTCATTGGAATCTTCCAGCAATTGCAGTGCAAAGGCTGTGGAGGAGAGCGCCAGGCCAAAGCCCACTACGATGGCAGCATTCCAGGAGAAATAGATTTGCCAAGCCAGTACAGATAATATGATGCCGCTGATGACAACCTGCGACGCACCAAGCCCGAATATTTGTCGCCGCATGTCCCACAGTCGCGACGGGTTCAGTTCCAGCCCGACGATGAACAGCAGAAGTACAACACCAAGTTCGGCCACGTGCAGGATCTGTTCGCCATCTGATATATACTGCAGAATTGGCCCCAAAATGATGCCGACCGCGAGGTAACCCAGAACCGTCCCCAAGCCGATGCGCTTAAACAGCGGGGCGGCAATTGCCGCACCTCCGAGAATGACCACGGCGTCGAGGATGATATTGGAGCCGTCTGCCATACAGAATCGAGCCGGTTGGATTTGCGCCATTCGTAGCAAGAATTTGGCACCTATAGAAGCTAAACCCTTGAAGCAATTCCGCGCAGTGCGTAAACGGGGGCAAGTGAGACCGATGGATATGCTTTGTCTGATTCTTTTGACCTAACCCAATTACAAGACAGAGCTGCCGCTCTGGTGGAAGCCGCCAAACGAGCTGGAGCAGATGCTTGCGATGCCATTGTTGCAGCAAGCCGTTCGACCGGTGTCGAGGTGCGCGATGGTGCTATTGAAGAATCCGAAGGTGCGGAAAATAATTCCTTTTCCTTGCGCGCCTTTGTCGGCGATCGTTCAGCGGCTGTGTCAGCCAATATGAGTGGTGACCCGGCCGAACTGGCGGCCCGCGTTGTTGCAATGGCAAAGGTTTCTCCGGCGGACAAATATGCAGGTCTTGCCGACGCCGAACACCTGGCAAGAGATTTCCCTGACCTCGACATGTTTGACGATTCTGAACCGGATTTTGATACGATGCGGGACGCGGCACTCGCCTGTGAGGCTGCTGCATTGGAAGTTGATGGTGTGTCAAAATCATCGGGGGCTTCCTTTGGTCGCGGACTGGGCGGCTCGGTCCTGGCAACCAGTGACGGATTTGTAGGTTCCTATCGAGCCAGCCGTTTCAGCCTTTCGGTCTCGGTTGTGGCTGAGAGCGATGGCAGCATGGAACGCGATTACGACTTTGATAGTCAGCACCACCTAAACGATCTTCGCTCCGCCGCTGATATTGGTGAAAAGGCTGGCCAGCGCGCTGCCAAGCGGGTGAGTCCGCGCCAGGTGGAAACCCAGACGACCGCAGTAATTTATGACCCCAGAATCGCACGGGGATTGGTGGGTCACTTCACCAGCGCCATCAATGGTTCAGCCATTGTCCGGGGTACGTCTTTATTGAAAGATCGCATGGGTGAACGGGTTTTTGCCCCCGGCGTCTCCATTATCGACCAGCCCCACATCAAGCGGGGTTTGTCGTCACGTCCATTTGATGGCGAAGGGATTGCCGGGCAGGACTTGCTATTGGCCGAAGACGGTGTGCTGAACCACTGGCTTTTGGATTCCTCAACGGCACGCGAGCTGGGGCTTGTAACCAACGGTCGTGCTAGCCGCGCTGGCAGCGGCACTTCGCCCGGCAGCACCAATGTCACACTCCAGGCAGGAAAACGCTCACCTGAAGAAATGATCAAGGGATTAAAAAGCGGCTTCTATGCCACTGAGCTGATTGGACAGGGGGTCAACATGATTACCGGCGATTACTCCCGCGGCGCCAGCGGTTATTGGATTGAAAATGGCGAGCTCACCTTTGCGGTCAGTGAAATTACCATTGCCGGAAACCTCAAGGAAATGTTCGCGGCAATGGAACCTGCAAATGACCTTGAGACACGGTATGGCACCAACGCACCTACGGTGATGATTGAAGGAATGACTCTTGCCGGACGCTGAACGGGACAAGGATGATCTCGATCTGCTGACGGATCTTGGACGCGAAGCCGGCGAAATCGCCATGAAATGGTTCGGCCAAGACCCGCAAGTTTGGATGAAAGAGGGACAATCTCCCGTTTCCGAAGCGGACTTTGCGGTCGATACGTTTTTGAAGGCTGAACTGCTAAAAGCCCGTCCAGACTATGGCTGGTTATCAGAAGAAACTGATGACAACGATGATCGATTGAACACCAAACGGGTTTTTGTGGTCGATCCAATCGACGGAACACGCGGGTTTATCGCTGGCTCCGCACAATGGTGCATCAGTATTGCCGTTGTCGAAGACGGGCGCCCGGTGGCCGGGATTTTGGAATGCCCGGCGCTGGAGCAAACAATTGTGGCGCAGGCAGAAGCCGGAGCCAAATGTAACAGTGCGCCAATGCGGCCAGTTCGTTCTCTTAAACCCTCCCCACTTAGAGTGACAGGGCCTCGCAGCTTGCAAAAGAGCACCGATCGCGACTGGGAATTGCCCGTCGAAAAACTGCCATTCGTGCCTTCTCTGGCCTATCGCATCGCGATGATTGGCATGGGTCAGGCCGATCTTTCGCTGGCTCGGGCCAGTGCCAAAGATTGGGATTTGGCGGCTGCCGATCTGATAGCCCATGAAGCCGGGGCCTGCCTGACCGACCTGACCGGAGATAAGCCCGTCTATAATTGCCGGGACGTTCGGCACGGTGCATTAATTGCCTGTCGGGCCGATGATCACAAGGAAATGCTTGATCTCGCCATAAAGGCAATGAATAAGACGGGCGAAAGCTGAGCGCGGTCATTGGGGCACTGCGCGGACATGGAAATATCGGAGCAATCCCATGAGTAAATCTGACGAAAAGAAACAATTACTGCATCTTGTATTTGGCGGTGAACTGGACAGCTTGGACGGCTTGACCTTCCGTGATCTGGATGGTCTCGACATTGTCGGTATTTTCCCTGACTTCGCATCTGCAAAGGCTGCCTGGAAAGCCAAAGCCCAGTCGACAGTCGACAACGCCCATATGCGTTATTTTGTCGTGCATCTGCACCGCCTTCTGGATCCTGAAGATAGCTGATTTGGCGATTGCTGGGCAGGGTTGTGCACCCTGCCTCTGATTACGGAGTTGAGTTGACCGATATCTGGGCACATACGACGCTGAAACTATACCGGGGGGTTGGATCTTTGATCTATCCCTTTACTGGTCCGTTTCTGCGTGCCCGGGCTCGCAAAGGCAAGGAAGATCACGAACGGCGCGGTGAGCGCTATGGCTATGCAAGCTGGGACCGGCCAGACGGTCCGTTGGTATGGCTGCATGCCGCCAGTGTCGGAGAGTCCCTGGCCATCATGCCGCTGATCAAGCGGATGGAAAGTTTCGGCATCTCATTGGTGCTGACGACCGGGACAGTCACCTCGGCCAACGTCGCTCAGGATCGCATCTCAGAACGCACTATTCACCAGTATGTGCCGATGGACATGAAGCGGGCTGTGTGCCGGTTTCTCGACCATTGGCAGCCGGATCTTGCGATATTTGCCGAGTCTGAAATCTGGCCGACCACCATTCAGGAATTGGCTAAGCGCAATATTCCCCAAATTCTGGTCAACGCCCGCATGTCTGACCGGTCGAATATGCGCTGGTCGAAACGTCCTAGTCTGGCGCAGGCGATTTTCGGAAATCTGTCACAGGTTTTGGCGCAGTCGGAGATTGATGGCGAACGTTTCCGTTCTTTGGGCGCACCCTGGGTTTCGGTTGTCGGCAATTTGAAGGTTGATGTGGGTGCGCCGCATGCCGATCCAGCAACGTTGGGCGCTTTGAAAGCAGCGATTGGTGACCGGCCGACCTGGATTGCCGTGAGTACCCATCAAGGGGAAGAGAGCAGCGTTGCAGAGGTTCACAAAATGTTGGCCGAGCACGAGCCAGATATATTGACAATTTTGGTTCCGCGTCATCCCAATCGCAATGCTGAAGTAGTTGCTGAGCTAGATGCCCAGGGAGTGGCTTTTGCCAGCCGCAGCGCTGGTGACGCGATCACCCCCCAAACAGGCATTTATCTGGGAGATACGATTGGCGAGATGGGACTCTATCTGAGCCTTTCAGACATCGCTTTCATGGGCAAGTCACTGAAATCGCAGGGTGGACAGAACCCAATTGAGCCGGTGATGACAAATACGGCAATTCTGTCTGGCCGCTATGTCCAGAATTTCCGCGATACCTATCAGGCTCTATTGGAGGCTGGAGGCGCCAGATTGGTGCGTGATGAAGCGATGCTGGCTGGACACGTCCTGCATCTGCTGCGTAATCGTAAGGATCTGGAAGCCATGCAAGCGGCTGCCCAGATCACGGTGAGCAAGATGACTGGTGCACTGGAAAGATCAATTGAGGCATTGGACCCCTATATCATGCCCCTGCGGGTAAAGGTTGGCCTTGAACGTCGCCGCCAGCGGGACATTGATGCAACGACCATGACGACTGGCACAACAGCCACTGGTGCATCTGACGTTGCCGACCCGGATGGCAAGTAACATTGAGCGAAGCTCCTCCATTTTGGTTCACTAAGCCGGGACTGGCTGCATGGGCCTTGTCGCCCATTTCTGCTATATACGGCCATGTCGCGGCCCGGCGCATGTTGCGCAAACCATCCGCAACTGTATCCATTCCGGTGTTTTGCATTGGCAATCTAATTGCCGGCGGTGCGGGTAAGACCCCTACGGCCATTGCGGTTGCCAAGATCGCTCGCAAAATGGGCATGCGCCCGGGCTTTTTGAGCCGTGGTTATGGTGGCAGTGTACATGTGCCCACTGTGGTCGATATCAAGCAACACAGCGCTCACGATACCGGTGATGAACCGCTGATCCTGGCTCAGTACTCAACCACGGTCGTCAGCCCCGATCGTCCCAAGGGGGCGCGATTGCTCAAAGAGCAGGGGGTCGATCTGATCATCATGGACGATGGATTTCAAAACCCATCTCTTCACAAAGATTATTGTCTTGTCGTGGTCGATGCGCGGCGCGGCATTGGCAATGGTTATTGTATTCCTGCGGGCCCTTTGCGGGCCAAACTGCAGTCTCAATTGTCAAAGGCAAGTTCGGTTTTGCTGATTGGGCAATCAAAATCTGGTGCCGAAATTGTCCGCCATTGTGCCCGTTCGGCCAAGCCTGTTTTCAGCGCCGGAATCAAGCCGCTAAAGCCACGCAGTTGGAAGGGCAAGGAGGTCCTGGCGTATTGTGGTATTGCTGATCCGCAAAAGTTTCATACCAGTTTGGCGGAAGTTGGTGCCGAAGTGGTGCAAACCCGCAATTTTGCTGATCACCACCCTTTCACTTCGGATGAATGCCGCGAGTTGATCGATGACGCAAAAGCTAAGGGTGTCACGTTGGCGACCACCGAAAAAGACTGGATACGCCTGATGCGGGCAGGGGAGCAGCAGCAGGCATTGCGGCAGGCGAGCCAGGTGCTTCAGATTGAACTGGCGTTTGAAAACCCCAGGCTCATTGAATTAGCACTGCAGGAAACCATCGACCGTGCGGCTGAACGCCGGGCGGTGACGGGCCAAAAAATTAGTTCAATTTGAGCCTGTCATACCCACAAGCAACTAAATTTGCACCGGGATCATCGTGCCTTGCAAAGCTGCGACTTGAACTCTTTCCCCATCGTTGTGTTCAGCAAATACTTCGGCAGCCACAATCACCAGTCGCTTGCCGGGTTTCAGACCCGGCCAACAGCCACCAACTGTCCTTCTGCTGGGGCCATTAGATTGATTTTGATTTCAACCGTCACAACCTCCATGTCGTGCGGCATGACGCTCAATGCGGCGAAACCAGCCGCTGTGTCGCCCAACGAGAATACAAGTCCGCCATGGGCAAGGTTCTGCTGTTGGCGAAAGCCGTCGAGAATGGGGGCGGAAATCACGACTTCGCCGTGATTGACAGACACCAGATGTGCGCCAACCGACGTCATCATCGATTGCCTGGCAAAACTGTCGCGTACCTTGCTCTCAACCTTGGGGTCGAGTGGATCTGACATATTTGTCTCCTTGCCGAATGAGCAATCAATTCACGCCATTAATCGTCGTCGCATTCTCCCAATGGTTGCGCGATAGATTGAATTTTAAGCCAGATTGCCGGCGTTGCGCTCGGCCTCTACCGACGACTGAGCATCGATGTAAGCTTCCTGGCGTTGCCAGCTCCAGTATTTCAACTCGTCCAGCGGAATGGGCTTTTCAGTGATCGCGCAGACAACGTAATTTCCCGGCGATAACACCTGAAAATCAGCTTCCGCGTAGCGCACATTCGCCAATTGGCCACCTGGGGGATCTAGTCTGTTGAGCATGTCTTTTTCTCCGAAGCGCTTTTTAGCATAAACCCGTTTCGGGTGAACCCCATTTTGTACAATTGCGATCAGCGGCGGCCAAATAGTTTTTCGATATCCGCCAGTTTAAGCTCGATATAGGTAGGACGGCCATGATTGCACTGACCCGAATTGGGTGTTGCCTCCATGTCTCGCAGCAATTGATTCATTTCCGCGGGCAGCAATTTGCGCCCTGACCGTACCGATCCGTGGCAAGACATGGTTGCTGCAACATGGTCGATCTTTTCACCAACCAGCGAGGCTGTACCCCACTGGGAGACCTCATCGGCAAGATCCCGCAGCAAGTGCTCGCAATTGACTTCACCAAGCAGCGCGGGCGTTTCTCTCACCGCGATAGCGCCTGGACCGAACCCGTCGATTGCAAGGCCTAGCTGGCCCAGTTCTTCCTTGTGATCCAGCAACCGATTGACCTCTTCCTCTCCCATTTCCACGATTTCGGGAATCAGCAGCAATTGCCCGGACACGCCGGATTCTGCAATCTGGGCCTTCATGCGTTCATAAACCAGTCGTTCATGGGCGGCATGTTGGTCGACGATCACCAAACCATCAGCTGTTTGAGCGACGATGTAATTTGCATGGACTTGAGCGCGTGCAGCGCCCAATGGCAGGCCCTGCTGTTCGCCGCTGTCGACCACACCTTCTTCTAGAGGAGTACGAATATCGGCAGACGGATTGGCCATGGCGTCAAAGCCAGCCTGCTTGTCTTCCGAAAAGCCCTGCGGAGTTTGCATCGGCTGAGGTGATACCGGTCGATTGGGTGATGCGGTCCAGTCATGATCACGCGGATGTCGCGCATGCGCAGAATGGGCCGAATATTGCGGTGGCGATTGGCGGGCAAATTCCGCATTGCCCGTCGCCCTTGCCGCCAGATCCCCGGGTTGAAATGCAGCCAACATAGAACCGGCGCCTTCGCTCGAAGAACGATGACTGGCTGCGTTTATTGCCTGACGCAATGCACCGACCAGAAGCCCCCGGACCAAACCGGCATCGCGAAACCGCACTTCCGCCTTGGCCGGGTGAACATTCACATCCACCTGCGAGGGATCGATGGACAAAAACAGTGCCAGAACCGGATGGCGGTTGCGATGCAGAAAGTCCATATAGGCGCCTCTGATTGCACCGGTCAGTTGCTTGTCGCGCACCGGTCGACCATTTACATAAACAAACTGATGAAGCGCATTGCCTCGGTTGAATGTTGGCAGCGATGCATATCCGGTCAAGCGGACGCCTTCGCGTTCTGCATCAATGGCAAATGCGTTCTCGGGAAATTCCTTGCCCAGAATTTGTTCACAGCGGCGAAGCAGGGCGTTTTCGCCACTTGCGCTAACAGCACCATACTCTATCGACTGGCGATCATCGCCACCGACAGAAAAATGAATTTCCGGATGAGCCAGCACAGTCCGTTTGATAATGTCACTGATGGCGTTGGCTTCGGCACGGTCAGTCTTTAGAAATTTTAGGCGCGCTGGGGTTGCATAAAACAATTCTGCAACTTCCACCACAGTGCCTTGGTTGAGAGCCGCAGGCGCAACCGTGCTCACCTTGCCGCCATCGACTTTGATTTCCCATCCATTAGGTTCGCCCTTGGCGCGGGTGCGCATTGTCAGGTGGGCAATTGACCCAATAGAGGGCAGCGCCTCGCCCCGAAATCCCAAACTTTGGATATTGTTGAGATCATCGGACAGTTTGGACGTGCAATGACGTTCAATCGATCTGGCAAGGTCATCCTTGCTCATACCCGACCCATTGTCGGTAATGCGGATCAGGTTCTTGCCACCGCCCGATGTGACAATCGAAATGCGCGTGGCGCCTGCATCAATTGCGTTGTCCAGCAGTTCGCGCACCACACTGGCCGGCCGCTCAACGACTTCGCCGGCGGCGATTTGATTGACAATGTTATCGGTCAGTCGATGTATGGCCATGTGTGCATACCTGCGCTTTTTCCAGAATCGCCCTTGATCAGGGAGCGGCATTGCCTTGAAAATGGGGCTCAACGGCCCGTGGCGCAAGAGCAGAACATGTATCCCATCAGTCTTGAACAGCTATCCTTCATTGGGCATGGCCTATCGCGGCCTGAATGTGCCTTGGCGCATGAAAGTGGCGTCGTGCTGGCACCCGACTGGACCGATGACGGGGGAATTTCGGTGATCTTCCCAGACGGGACGGTCAAACGGCATCTGGCCAAAAACTGGGCTCAAATAAGTCAATCTCTGGGGCTGGACGAACCGTTGCGTCCCAATGGAATCTGTCTGATTGAGGGTGGTGATATTCTGTGCGCGCATCTGGGAGCAGAACGCGGTGGCATCTTTGCGCTTCGGCCCGATGGAAGTGTATCAGTCATTTTAAGTGAGGTGGATGGAGAGCCGCTACCACCCAGCAATTTCGTCACGGTCGATGAACTTGGCCGGATCTGGATTACCGTCTCGACCCGCAAAGTCCCACGGGCTGCAGCCTATCGTTGCGACGTCGCCGATGGATTCATCGTATTGTTGCAGGATGGCAAGGCGCGGATCGTCGCCGATCGTCTTGGCTATACCAATGAATGCATGATTCATCCCGATGGCAAGCGCCTGTTCGTCAACGAAACATTCGCCCGCCGGTTGACCAGTTTCGACATTGGCGAAGACGGCGACCTTTCCAACCGCCGGACCGTCGTTGAACTCGGTGAAGGGATCTACCCTGATGGTCTCGCCTTTGATGAGAACGGCGATGCCTGGTTAACCTCGATCGTGTCCAACCGGGTGCTGAGGGTCTCGGGCGATGGTAAAGTTGAGATTTTTCTTGAGGATGTCGATCCGGATCATCTCGCCTGGGTTGAACAGGCTTGGCGGGACCACGAAATGGGGCGGCCGCATCTCGACAAGGCCGCTGGGAAATTACTGCGCAATGTTTCTAACTTGGCATTTTGTGGCAAAAACCTTGATCACGCGGTGCTCGGATGCCTTTTGGGAGACCAATTGGCATGCTTTTCGATGCCAGTTCGAGGTCATCGACCGATACAGTGGACATTTGATATTGAGCCCTTATTAAGTGGCCTGTCTGCAATTCAGCCAATCTAGAAAAGCATCTCATGGCCTCTAATCTGACGATCGCAATTTTGCCGGGTGACGGCATCGGCATGGAAATCACAAAGCCCTGTGTTGAACTGATACAACAGGCTCTGGCTCAGGTGGGTGAAGCGCCGATGAATGAGAACTGGCTTGAGGCCGGCGCTGGCGCTTATACCAAACTTGGAACGGCGCTGCCCGATGAGACCATCGAGGGATGCCGTTCAGCCGATGCTATCCTGCTCGCTGCCATGGGCGATCCTTCGGTGCGCTATCCAGATGGCACGGAAATTATTCCGCAGATTGAGCTGCGTTTCATTCTGGACCTTTACGCTGGTGTGCGTCCGGTGCGTTCTGTGCCCGGTGTCAAGGGGCCTCTGGCTGACCCTCGCGGCAACGAACTGGACTTTGTTCTGGTTCGGGAATCGACTGAGGGCCTGTTCGCCTCTGTCGGCAAAGGGTCTCGCGATGATAACCAGGCTACGGACACCCAGGTAATTACGCGCAAGGGTGTCAAGCAGGTTTCCGACTTTGCCTTCAAACTGGCTCAACAGCGCAAGGCTGGGGGACATGCGGGTGAAGTCACCAGCGTTGACAAGGCCAATGTGTTCAAGTCCATGGCCTTCTGGCGCGATATGTTCGATGAGGTTGCTGTAAATTATCCCGATATCTGCAAGCGCTACGGCTATGTTGATGCGGTTGCGATGGAAATGGTGCGTCGCCCCTGGATCTATGACGTCATGGTCACTGAAAACATGTATGGCGATATTCTTTCCGATCTGGCTGCCGGTCTGATCGGTGGTCTTGGCATGGCTCCTTCTGCCGATATTGGTGATGACCATGCAGTTTTCCAGCCATGCCATGGTTCCGCCCCGGATATTGCCGGTACCGGCAAGGCAAACCCAACCGCCATGTTCCTTTCTGGCGCGATGATGCTTGACTGGCTGGCCGTTGAGAAGAACCACGAAGCCTATGCTGAAGCGGCACGTCTTCTTCAACTGGCAGTCGATAACGCCTATCGTGATGGCTCGCTGGTGTCCACTGAACGCGGCGGCAATGCCGGTGTCGTGGAAATCACTGCGGCAGTAATGGGCGAACTCAAGGCGCTTGCATGAACAACACCGTGGCTGGCGAGAGCGATAGCGGCGAGCCAAGCCGTAAGCTCCGGGTAGCGGCTGTTGGAACCGGCTATTTCAGCCAGTTTCATTACGACGCCTGGTCGCGCTGCGATGACGTCGACCTCGTTGGTGTCGCCGATCTGAATTTTTCCTCCGCTGAGGCAATAACCGATAGCCATGGTGGAAGGGCATTTGATGACTGTGCAAGGATGTTGGACGCGGTCAAACCGGATCTGTTGGACATCATCACGCCCCCCTCAACTCATTTGCAGATGATCCGCCTCGCTGCTCAGCACGGGATCAATGTGGTTTGCCAAAAGCCATTTTGCGGCACCCTTGATGTTGCCCGACAAGCAGTGGTGATGGCCGAGGACGCGAACGTCGATATCACCGTGCATGAGAATTTTCGATTTCAGCCGTGGTATGCCGCCGTCAAGGAACAACTCGATTCTGGACGGTTGGGAGAGCTTTATCGGGCCACCTTCCGATTGCGGCCAGGAGACGGGCAGGGACGGGAAGCCTATCTTGATCGTCAACCCTATTTTCAACAGATGGACCGTTTTCTAGTTCACGAAACGGCCATTCATTATGTTGATGTGTTCCGATTTTTGTTTGGCGATGTCTCGGCACTCTGGGCTGATTTGGCCCAACTCAACCCCGCAATAAGTGGCGAGGATTCCTGTCTGGTTGTCATGGATTTTGACCGTGGGTTTCGTGGTGTGCTGGATGGCAACCGACTTTCCGATCATGTGGCTGAAAATCGCCGCCGCACAATGGGTGACATGTCGATTGAGGGCGAAAAGGGGGAATTGGTTCTGACCGGCGACGGCGTGCTGACATTCCGCCGGCACGGTTCAAATGAAACAACCCTTGTTCCCTTTGACTGGAACGACAATGGCTTTGGTGGCGATTGTGTCTATCGGTTTACCCGCCATGTGGCGGACCACTATATGACCGGGGGAGTTCTGCAGAATTCTGGTCGCGACTATCTTGCCAACCTCGAAATCGAAGAAGCTATTTATGCCTCCGCATCGGACGGAACGAAACGCGTTATCGGTGGCTGATGGTCAGGCCTTTCTGTGAGGCAAATAGGGTCGAAATCAAAACGATGGCTGTAATTGCCAACATGGTCACAGCCCAGTGCGATATGCTGATCCCGACGAAAGACACCGTTAGTCCCAAAAAGACCGAGCCGACAGTGTTGGTGATACAGCCATAAAACGCTGACGCGATGCCCGCCAGTTTTGGGTGAGGGTCGAGGCATAACGCCGCCGTGTTGGAGACAACCACAAGAAAAGAAGTGTTGAACCAAAACATCAAAGCGGTGAAATGCCAGACCTGTAACAGCTCCAACCAACCAAGCAGCGCAATTCCGCTCGATGACAACACCTGTATGATGGCTGCGATACGAAGCACTGCCAAAATGCCCAGCCGCGGCAGCAGTGCTCGGTTGGCGTATTGTCCAAGCACGATTCCGAAGCCGGTTAGCGCAAACAGAACAGCAAAGCCAAGACCTTCAATACCAAACGCGTCGGCAAACAATCGCGGTGCATTGGATATGTAGGTGAACAAGCCGCAATAGGCGATAGAGCCGCAAAGCAGGAAGTAGATCGATTGACGATTGGCGACGATGACGCGCACCGCCGACGTCAGGTTTTTGACCTTGAGTGCATCAGGGTTTTTGTTTTGGTTGGTTTCTGAAAACCGCAGTAAATTGTAAGCGAGAAGGCCAGATGCGATTGCTGCCAGGCAGGCAAATGTGCTGCGCCATCCAAACATCTCGACCACTGCATAACCGACCAATGGACCAAATATCGGGCCGATAGCGAAAATCGCCCAAGTGAGAGACATCGCGGTTGCAAGCGCGGTTCCACTATGGGTATCGCGCAAAATAGCCCGGGCCAATACAGGCGCAGTTCCAGCCCCAGCACCCTGCAACGCTCGTCCGATCAGGACAGTCTCAATGTCAGTGCCAAGCGCTGCAAACAAGGACCCTGCAAGATAAATTGTCAGGCCAAGGGCAATGGCAGGGCGCCGGCCATAGCGGTCGGACATTGGTCCATAAAATATCTGGCTGATGCCAAAAAACAGGGCGAAAACAGGTATTGTGCCCTGCACCATGTCCATAGAGGTGTTCAATTCCCCAACCATAATGCCAAACGCTGGCAGCATCACATCGGTCGAAAAGCCAGAAAGGGCCATCAAGAACCCACAAAACACGACCAGCGTGGTCAGCGCATTGCCTGAAGAATGGGGCACGTCATTGGACGTGCCAGGCTTAGGCGTGCCGGGCTTGGGCGTGTGTTGGGTCAAGGAAGGCCAGAAGTTGCGTTCAGGTGCAGATCTTGTTTCTGCGAGACCTCTTGGCTGAAGTCAATCACAGGTTTTTACCACGACTGCAGATGGCCTGTTGTGTATCAATCCTGAAGTTTGCTATTCTGCCAAAAAATTGAACAAAGCTGCGTTGAGCGTCTCTAAATATGAACAGGAATCGCAAATGACTTCAGCAGAGACGCTGGAAGGCCTGCTTGGTGCCACGGCAAATGGCGACCAAGTTGCATTTCGCACCCTTTATGATCGTTCTTCTGCGAAACTCTTTGGCATTGTCCTTCGTATCTTGAAGAACAGGCAAAAGGCGGAAGACGTATTGCAGGATGTCTATCTAAAGATTTGGCAAAAGGCGGGCAGCTATGACCCGGTGCAGGGTAAGCCCATCACCTGGATGGCAACCATTGCGCGTAACCGAGCCATTGACATCATTCGCGCTACCCGCCCTGAGCAAACCGTTGACCAACCCGGCGACGAAGAAGAGATTTTCAAGCTTGGCGGTCAGGACGCTGAAAATGTTGATGTGACTGAGCTGGAATCCCTGCGGTTCTGCCTCAGCGAAATGAAAGAAGACGACCGCAATTACGTGTTGCTGGCCTATTATGAGGGCTATTCACGCGAAGAGTTGGCGGAAAGATTTGATTCCCCGGTGGGGACCATAAAGACCAGGTTGAGACGCGGGCTAGTTGCCTTGCGGAGTTGCCTGGAGAGAGAATGAGCCTGTCATGAGTGGGCAAGAGAGAAAACTGGACGCTGCCGAATATGTGATCGGCACCTTGTCGGCGGTTGAACGCACTGCATTTGAGGCGTCGATTGAGACCGACGCCACAACCCGCGAGGACGTGCTCTTCTGGGAGCGCACATTTGGTTCATTGAACGCCTCAGTCGCCCCCGAAGTGCCACCTGCGGACCTTTGGCAACGCATTGCTGCAGACCTCCCCGGCGCCCAGAACCCTGAGAGCAGCGAAAGCGACGAAAGCGACGAAAGCGGCGAAAGCGGCGAAGGCGGAGAAACCTCAGCGCAGGGCGCTGGCAACGAAACTGCTGCCGTGTCTCAGGATGCCGATGGTGAAAGCTCAGAAGGGTCATCGCCAGGTCTAAAAGTTGTATCGTCGTCTGCTGGCGCCAATCAGGGCGGTTCTACTGCCTCCGCTGCGGCAACCGCCGCTATGGCATCAGCCGCCAATGATGCCAATAATTTGCGTCGCAGCGTCAGCCGCTGGCGCACATTCGCAATTGCCGCCTCGATAGCCGCCGTTGCACTGGCAGGAGTGATCATCAACAGCCCCAATAATCCCTTCGCACCACCGGCCGAACAGGTTGCTGGCGGCGAATTGGGCGGAGAGTTGGGCAACAAAGAATACATTGCCGTGGTCAATGCCAATGGCGATCAGCCTTCGCTGGTCATCAACATCGACGCTAAAACTGGAAACGTCACTGTGCGCAGCATTGGTGTGGAGAAACCCGAGGGCAAAAGTCTTGAAGTCTGGTATGTGCCAGAAGGACAGACCCCTATTTCGGTTGGTCTGGTTGGCGAAGGAAATATCGATCTGAAAGATATTGAAGCGAAAAACGGTGATCTTCTGGCGATTTCAGTGGAGCCCCCCGGTGGTTCACCCACCGGAGTTGCAACTGGCGATGTGATCTACACAGGCAAGTTGATTGAAAACGTCAATCCAAATTAGAGCCATCCCGGAGACCCGCAACAGGGCGGGCTCTACACGCCCCTAGTTTGCGACAAGGGCGTCTGGTTTGAAAGTCATTGCCAGACCGTTGATGCAGTGCCGATTGTAGGTTGGGGCAGGGCCGTCGTTGAAGATGTGGCCCTGATGCCCCTTGCAGCGCACGCAATGCACCTCTGTGCGGGGCAGGAACAGGTGGTAATCGGATTTTGTGCCGACCGCTCCCTTGATTGCTTCATAATAGCTGGGCCAGCCTGTGCCGCTGTCGAATTTGGTTTCGCTGCGATAGAGCGGCAAGTCACAACCGGCACAATGGAAAGTGCCCACTCGCTTTTCGTCGTTCAATGGACTGGTAAAGGCCCGTTCGGTGGCCTCCTCGCGCAGCACAGCATACTGGTTGGCGGTCAACTTCTTGCGCCATTCTTCGTCGCTGATATCGATCGGAACAATTGTCTCTGGCATCAATTCTGCGCCAAAGTCTGTGGATGTGGCCAAGGGGTCCTGGGCCGCGTTAGCGACCCGCAGTCCGGTCATTTGTGATCCGGCCAGTCCTACGAGTACGGCCGATGTTCCAAACAAAAATGCGCGACGGTTCATGGGCAAAGCTCCGATGTTCAGTTTTCTTGTCTCAAACTAATATAGTGACTTTTTGAGAAAATCCGCTCGCCTTTGTTCAAATAACAGTGAGACCCCGTGAACGGTTCTCTTTGTCGAGGGGAGGGGTGACGGCAATGTCGGTGCGAGGAAGCAATGTCGACGCGCCGTCACCCGGTTGGTTGTCGGTTAAAGAGTGTGCCGACAACCAAAACCGCAGGCCCTTATTTGGGCAACAGAACCTTATCGATAACGTGAATGACGCCATTGGAGGTTTTCACATCGACGGCGACAACGTTGGACACGCCACCGGATTCATCAAAGATATAAACGTGACCGCCTTTGGTAACTCGTGCGGTAATTGTATCGCCCGATGCTGTAGCGATGTTCTTGTAGCCGTGGCCCTTCTTGATTAGGCCCACCAGCGTGGCTGCATCTACGTTTCCTGCAACCACATGTGCGGTCAAAATTTTCTGTAGGGTGGCCTTGTTTTCCGGTTTCAGCAGGGTCTCGACTGTTCCTTCCGGCAGTTTTGCAAAGGCTTCGTTGGTTGGGGCAAAAACGGTGAAAGGACCATCTCCTGCCAGCGTGTCAACAAGACCTGCCGCTTTGACCGCGGCGACGAGAGTCGCGAAGTCGTTATTGCCAGCAGCGGTTTCGACAATGTTTTTGCTATGACCGTCTGCGAACGCGGCAGCTGATGAGAAAGTTAGAGCTACTGCAGTTGCACCAGCGACGAGGAGTGATTTGATGTTGGCCATGGGGGCCTCCCTATTGTTGCATATGCTGGTAGCAACGGGAGGCCGCTTAAAAGAGTTTCAGTGACGGGGTGCGACATTTTGGAAGTTGCAAGATTTTTTCGAAACCTAGTTTTAGGCCTCTGTTATTGACGGGTCTATCCTGCAATTTTCATTGTTATCCAGGTGCCGAGCAGGGCGGATGCTCCGGTCAAAATCGTGCCCCATGCCATATCCACGATTGCGACAGTGACCGTGTAGCCCTTCAATGTGGCCAGGTTGGTCAAATCATAGGTTGCATAACAGAAGAACCCGAACAGAGCGCCGTATATGGCGGCTGTGGCCAGGCTTTCAGCCTTCAACGCCGGGTTTACGGCAAAGAATACCACTCCACCCAGATAAACGAGATAGAAACCAACAGCGACGCCCATTCGGAATTGATCAAGCAGCAACGGGCCTATCTGTGACTGGTAAAACCGTTGGGCAATGGTCGTCAGCCAAACGAAATCAATTGCAAAGAAGACGATCATCGTGGCGAAGTAGGCGATGATGAGTTTGGTCATGGTCATGTCCCGATTTGTGTTCTAATTGCCACCGTGCGGATGCCCGGCGCTGAATCAGATACGTTGCTGGGGAATGTGAAGTTTTGGAGGAGGGAATTCAACAATGATCAACAGCGATAATGTCGCAGTCAAATCCGTTGGGGATGTGCGGGTCTTATATGTGATGGCAACGCTTGCCGAATATCTCGACACGCTGCGCAGCCGCTTTGAGCCCCTGATCTGTCAGGTTGGCCCGACGGAGGCTGCGCTAAATGTTGCGGGCTACTTGGCAACCAATAAGCAGATTGATCTTGTTGTTTCACTCGGCAGTGCAGGATCGGCGCGCCTCGAGCAGGCCCAAGTTTACCAGGTCAGTTCGGTCGCCTATCGGGACATGGATGCCTCACCCTTCGGATTCCCCAAAGGCGTCACACCGTTTTCCGAGCTGCCGCCTGTGGTTGATCTCGGCATGAACATTGCCAACCTTGAAACCGCATCCATCAGTACAGGAGCCAACGTGGTTTCAGGTGATGGATATCAGAGCATTGAGCAAGATATGGTCGACATGGAGACCTGGTCGGTGATGCGGGCTTGTCATGTGTTCAAGGTGCCGATGATCGGATTGCGGGGCATTTCCGATGGCGCACATCCGGTCGCGGAATACAGCGATTGGAGCCGCTATCTGACGGTCATTGATCAGCGTTTGGCTGAAGCGGTCGATGTGCTTGAAGCAGAATTGGAAAGCGGGAATTTAAGCCTCACTTTGCCGGACCTCTAGGGGGCTGCGCGCAAACATGGTGCGAAAGGCGCGTGAAAACGAGGATTGACTGCCAAATCCGCTGCGAATCGCAATTTCCTGCATGCCCAATCTTGTGTCGGTCACCAGCTTTCGCGCCAATTGCAGCCGCAGACCAAGATAGTAATGACCTGGCGTCACATTCAGCGCGCGACGAAATCGGGTCTCCAGGGTCTTGACCGAGATGTCGAGCCGTCGGGCAATGGCGGCCGTTGTGACTGGCGCGTCGAGGTTTTTCTCCATCATGCGGATGGCCGCAGCAAGCAGCGGTTCATTCTGTTCCAGAATTCCGAGCGACGTGGTCGGTTGCCGGTCGTGGGCGCTGTGCAGTCGGTCATAAACAAACACGCTCGCGACCTCTAGCGCAGCCTGAGGCGATTGGCGTGTCTCGATGAGGTGCAACATCATGTCGAATGCCGGTGATGCCCCTCCACAGGTCCAGATTCGACCATCGATCACATAGCGGGAATCGCTGATATCAGCATCCGAATAGGCCTGTTGGAGGTTCTCAAGGTCTTCCCAGTGGGTTGTAGCTTGTCTGCCGTCGATCAAGCCGGCACGGGCAAGCAACCAGGTTCCTGCTTCAACACCACAGACAATATCAAAATTGCTGGTCGCTCTGCGTAAACGGGAGAGCAGGTTGGGGGTAACATGTTTTTGATGATCAAAGCTTGCAACGACCATCAACATGTCGCCCCGCGCGACCGTTGAGCCGGTAAAACTGCCAGAAACCGGAATGGTCAAGCCGCCGGAGACTTCGACATCGGCTCCATCGATTGACACCAATTGCCACTCAAATTGTGGGGTGCCCGACAAGCGGTTGCAAGCGCGCAGTGGGTCGATCACAGATGCGAGCGTCATCATGGTCGATCCGCTCAGGGCTAGGACGGTGATTTTGACTGGATTTGGCATGGGGTCTGACATGCGATTTATGTCACGATTTTTACGAAATATGTCAAGCGTAGCAATGCCGACATGCCAGAGTATCGACCAAATCGGGAGGAACACATGCCACTTACAATGAATCGCGAAGTTTTCATCACCTGCGCTATTACCGGCTCGGGTTCGACCCAGGACCGCAGCCCGCACGTACCTCGGTCGCCGGAGCAGATTGCCAACAGCGCCATAGCGGCGGCGAAGGCTGGCGCGGCGATCGTTCACTGCCATGTGCGTGATCCGGAAACCGGTAAGCCGGCTCGTGACCTGAAACTCTATCGCGAAGTGACCGACCGTATTCGCGAGTCTGATACGGATGTCGTCCTCAACCTGACTGCTGGGATGGGTGGTGATCTCGTCTTTGGTGGTGTTGAGCAGCCATTGCCACCGGTAGAGGGGACTGATCTGGTCGGGGCCAGCGAGCGTGTTGCCCATGTTGCGGAATGTCGTCCTGAAATCTGCACGCTGGATTGCGGCACAATGAACTTTGCCGAAGCTGATTACGTCGCCACTAACACCCCCGGCACTTTGCGTGCAATGGGGGCGATGATGACAGAACTGGGCGTTAAGCCGGAGATCGAGGCATTCGATACCGGTCATCTGTGGTTTGCCAAGCAGCTGGTAACCGAAGGTGTGTTGGAGGCCAATGCGTTGGTGCAGCTGTGCATGGGCGTGCCATGGGGTGCGCCTGACGATCTCAACACTTTCATGGCCATGGTCAACAATGTTCCAGACGATTGGAACTGGAGCGCATTCAGTCTTGGCCGCAACCAAATGCCTTATGTTGCCGCAGCAGTGCTTGCCGGGGGCAATGTGCGGGTTGGCCTGGAAGACAATTTGATGCTCGACAGGGGTGTGTTGGCAACCAATGAACAATTGGTCGAACGGGCGGTGACGATCATCGAAAACCTGGGTGCCAAAGTTGTCGGTCCTGCAACCGTGCGAGAACGTCTCGGCCTGACCAAGCAGGCGCCGGTCTGATGGCCGGGATCAAGTCTACGGCCGCTATTGGCGGTGGCGTCATCGGTGGAGCTTGGGCAGCACGCTTTGTTTTCAACGGGTTTGACTGCAAGATCTTTGACCCGCATCCCGAAGCTGAACGCATTGTTGGTGAGGTGATGGCCAATGCTGAGAGAGCCTATGGCTTGCTCACAGATGCTCCGTTTCCCGATCGCGGTGAACTGAGCTTTGTTTCGAGCGTTGAAGAGGCGGTTGAAGGCGCGGACCTGATTCAGGAATCCGTGCCGGAGCGACTGGAGCTGAAACAAAAAGTGCATATGCAGATTGATGCCGCTGCGCCCCAAGACGCGTTAATTGGGTCATCGACATCAGGACTGTTGCCGAGCGACATTCAGGCCAAGATGATGACGCCTGAGCGGATGTTTGTCGCGCACCCGTACAATCCTGTTTATTTGCTGCCCTTGGTTGAGATTGTCGGCGGACGCAGCACATCGGCAGAAACGATCGAACGCGCCCATGATGCTTATAAGCAAATCGGGATGAAACCGGTGACCATCCGCAAGGAAATCGATGCCTTTGTCGGCGACCGTTTGTTGGAAGCTGTTTGGCGTGAGGCGCTCTGGTTGATCAAGGACGATGTCACCACAACCGAAGAGTTGGACGACATCATGCGCTATTCCTTCGGCATGAGGTGGGCCCAAATGGGTCTTTTTGAAACCTATCGAATTGCCGGTGGCGAGGCAGGTATGCGTCATTTTATAGAGC
>JBDVMU010000005.1:0-80399 GCA_039969995.1 Rhizobiaceae bacterium | reverse complement strand
GACGGTCATGCCCGGCAAGCTCCATCCCTGTTCGGGCCCGACAATATGCACGATCCCCTGACGCACGTCAGACACCGGGTAATAATGGATACCGAATTCCTTGGCGTTGGTATCAAGTGCGGCCACCTGAACGGCCGAATCCGGCGTCATGTTGGTGGGGT
The DNA here is from genome assembly GCA_039969995.1 of Rhizobiaceae bacterium. Lineage (GTDB taxonomy): Bacteria > Pseudomonadota > Alphaproteobacteria > Rhizobiales > Rhizobiaceae > Pseudahrensia. The sequence goes on along the minus strand of JBDVMU010000005.1, from coordinate 80,238 downwards.
CTTCGCGGCCAGGTGTTGTGGGCACGTTATGGTCCGGCACCGCGATGGTTTTATCGGGGGCACGCACCTTGCGGCCCGTCATGCGCAGACCTTCAAAGGCCTGCGGGCTGGTTACTTCATGCACCAAATGGCGGTCGATATAGAGAAGGCCAGTTCCGTCATCCTGCATGTGGACCAGGTGATCATCCCAGATTTTATCGTAGAGCGTACGTGCCATGATTGTCTTTCCTCTTTCAGCTCTCCATCAAATAGGAGACCTGCCGTAATTTTGCATCAGGATATGCGTCACCAAAGGGCTTTGCGTCAAGAAAATGCCGCGTATTTATCGTTACTTTAGGTACGATTGGCTAGGTTGAACCGTCGCCGGACGATAATCAGCACCAAATGACCATGGCACGCGGTTTCAAGGGTCGAATATGTCAGGTTGGGAGTACTTGGATTGAGCGCATTGTGGGATTTGCTGTTTTCGCTGTTTTGCGGTCTTTTGGGGCTTTGTCCGCAGGAAAACTGCCGCGAAATCTCCCATGCTGGTTCGCAGCATATTGTCTGCAGCTATGCGGTTCAGGACATTTCAGTCAAACTATTCTTAAACGACAGCACAGGCGACCCCTACGGTCGATTCTCCAAGCTCGACCCGGACTTGGAGAAAACCCCACAATTGCTGATGAATGGCGGCATGTATCACGACGATCTAAGCGCCGTGGGGCTCTATGTCGAAGGTCGTGACCAAAAGAAACGCATTTCAACCAAGCCCGGCTGGGGCAATTTTCATCTGCTGCCCAACGGCGTGTTCTGGATCAAGGACGGCAAGGTCGGCGTCACCGAAACCAAGCAGTACCTGGCCCGCAAGATCAGGCCAGATTATGCTACGCAGTCCGGGCCGATGTTGGTTATTGACGGCAGGCTGCATCGACGCTTTTTGAAGGATTCCGACAGCCGGAAAATACGCAATGGCGTCGGTGTGTCTAAGGACGGTAAGACCATCCACTTTGCCATTTCAAAGCGTGCCGTGACATTTTGGGATTTCGGCAAACTGTTTCAGGAACAGCTGAAAACGCCCAATGCGCTGTTTCTCGACGGCACTGTAAGCGCCCTGCGCACCAAAAAATACCGCCGCGGAGGCTGGCGCCAATTGGGGCCAATCATAGGCGTTTTCAAAAAGTAATTTCACCAGCGGCGGCGGCGGCGGCGAGGGCGAGGGCGACGGCGGCGGTGGATTAGACGCCTTTTGCGTCAAACGCACCGCCGGAGAATATGCGATCAGACCCAGGGGCGTTCGTCGCCAAGCTTGCTTTCGTAAGTCTGAATTGAATCCGCCTTCTCCATGGTCAGACCGATGTCATCAAGGCCATTAAGCAAACAGTGCTTCTTGAAAGCATCAAGTTCAAATGAGATACTGCCACCATCAGGACCGGTAATCGTCTGCTCTTCCAGACTAACGGTCAGAACTGCATTGGAACCGCGATTAGCGTCATCCATCAGCTTTTCCAGCTCATCAGGCGTGACCTTGACCGGCAGAATGCCGTTCTTGAAACAGTTGTTATAGAAGATATCAGCGAAGCTTGTGGAGATGACACAGCGGATACCGCGGTCCAAAAGCGCCCACGGTGCGTGTTCGCGTGAGGAGCCGCAGCCAAAATTGTCGCCAGCCACCAAAATGGTTGCTTCACGATAGGCAGGCTTGTTGAGCACGAAATCGGGATTTTCACTGCCATCTTCATTCAACCGCATTTCGGCAAACAGGCCTTCGGCCAGTCCGGTGCGCTTGATCGTCTTAAGATAATCCTTTGGAATTATCATGTCAGTATCGACATTGACGATGGGCAGGGGGGCGGCGACGCCGGTTAATTGTGTGAACTTGTCCATTTGGCAACTCTTGTCTTGCGCGTTTAGCGGTGATTTACACGAGCAATGGCGCTTCGCCAATAGCTTGCAAGGATTCGTTTGATGAAACTGTACAGAATGATCACCGGCCCGGATGACAGCATCTTTTGCCATCGCATTTCCAAGGCGCTTTCGAATGGTTGGGAATTGTCGGGCAATCCGGCGCTCACTTTCGATGCCCAAAAAGGAAGAGTGATTTGTGGGCAGGCCATCGTCAAGAACGTGCCGGATCACGAATATAGCGACGATCTGTCCCTCAGCGACTTTTAGTCCAGCCAGACCCCAGTTCTGCTTTATTGTTGCCGCCGTGTTGTTTCCATTAACCGAACTCTATGCCGAAGATTCATTCTTCACCCTGCCCTTTTACGGCAGAGTGGGCCTTATTGCCCTATCATCAATCCTCGCCACGCTGACGCTCTGGGCTCTTTGGCGATTAACCGCAAAAAGATCGCTTCCCATTCGACTGCTGGTCGCGCTGGTGTTGTTTGCTGCGTTTGAATGGCTGGCCCCGCAGATTTACTATTTTTATTACCTTCAAATTATCGAGAATCTGCCCTGGCAATGGGTCATCGCCTTGGCACCACCAATCACCGACCTTTGGGATCTGCTGATCTTCCGCGAAAACAACAACTTGTCATTTCACAGTCGTGCAGCCTTGGGATGGTTGATGCTGCTGATTGCCTTAATCAGACCACGGCTGACCTAAACCAGCTACCCTTTGGCGAGATAATCAGCGTAAAGAACAGCCAGCGCACAACTGGCAATACGGGCTTCAGCGCTGTCTGCGCGGCTGGTCAGAATCACCGGCACCGCAGCACCAACCACCAGACCAGCAGTCTCTGCCTTGGCCATATAGACCAGCGCCTTGAACAGCACATTCCCGGCCTCGATTGTCGGCATCACCAGAATATCCGCTTCACCGGCAACCGGTGAAGAAATTCCTTTCAACTCTGCAGCCCGCTTGCTGACAGCATTGTCCAATGCAAATGGTCCATCGACTTGCCCGCCAATATAATCATGCTCGGCAACTTCCCTGGCTTCAACCGATGAACTGATGCCAGGATTAGGACTTTCCACCGCCGACATGATGGCAGCCTTTGGATCGTCAATGCCGATAGCCCGGGCCAGATGCAGGGCGTTTTGGGTAATCGAAACCTTGTGCGCCACCTTTGGAGCAACGTTAAGTGCCGCGTCGCTGATGACAACCGGCTTAGGCCAATCCGGAATATCCATGACAAAGCAATGGCTGGTGCGTTGATCAGTCCGCAAACCGTTTTCCTTACGGATAACCGCGGCAAGATAGGTATCGGAGTGGATATGACCCTTCATTAACGCCTGGACTTTACCGGCTGCGGCGAGATCAACTCCACGATGGGCGCTGGCTTCTTCACCATCAGCTTCGACCAGTTCCAACCCAGATATGTCCTGCCCGGCGTCAGCCGCCACCGCTTCGATGAGTTGGCGATTACCCACGAGAACCGGTTCGATCAAACCTTCATCGCGGGCCTCCAGCGCACCCGCAAGCGCAGTTTTTTCTTCCGGGCAGATCACTGCTGTGCGCAGCGGAGGCAGGCTGGAGCAACGCTCCAGCAGATGTGCGAAATGAGGACGGGAATCGGGTGTGATCGAGTGATTGGACATTTGAACCTGGCCTGTGGTCTGATTATGAATTCTGCCATAGCCGATTAGGCAGCCCTCCGCCATGGACAATAAATATTCTCATTCACCATCACTCAGAAGTGGTCAGTTGCGGGCGAGTGTGCTTAAAGCTGTGAAAATGGATTAAGCCAATCAAGGACGCAGATTATGGCCGAACAGGTGCTGGTAGTAGGCAAATTTTTTGACTCAGTGATGTCAGATCTTCAAGCCAAGTTCGACGTCATTCACGCCGAAAGCCGCGATGATCTGGCGACCATGAGCGATGAGTCGCTAGCCGAAGTTGCCGGTTTGGCCACTCATGGATGGGCGCCAGTTGATTTGATGGATCGACTGCCCAAGCTGAAATTGGTTTCAAGTTTCGGCGTTGGCTACGACGGTGTTGCCGCCGACCATGCAGCCGCCAAGGGTATCATTGTTACCCATACGCCCAACGTTCTAAACGACGACGTGGCCAACACCGCGATCATACTGACGCTTGCAACCATGCGGCGGCTGGTTGAGCAGGACCGCTATTTGCGCGACGGGCGCTGGGTCAACGAAGGCAATGCGCCACTCACCCGTTCGATTGCGGGAAAGAAGGTTGGTATCATTGGACTGGGCCGTATTGGCGAGGCAATTGCTGAAAAACTGTCGGTGTTCAATTGCACCACCGTTTATCACTCACGCAATGAAAAACCCGGCGTGCCATATGGGTATTATGGCAACCTGGTGGACATGGCGACGGATTGTGACGTGCTGATTGCCATTACCCCCGGCGGTCCGGCAACCAACAAACTGGTCAATAAGGACGTCATTGATGCACTTGGATCTGAGGGCACTTTGATCAATGTGGCGCGTGGTACAGTTGTGGATGAGGCGGAGATGGTCAAAGCTCTGCAGGATGGTCGTTTGGGTTCGGCCGGACTGGATGTGTTTGAGCAGGAGCCAAAGGTTCCCGAGCAATTGTTTGAGATGAACAATGTTGTGCTTACCCCTCACGTTGCCAGCGCCACCTGGGAAACCCGGCAGGCCATGTCTGATCTGGTTGTCGAAAATCTGGTGAGCTATTTTGAAAAAGGTGCCCCGGTATCACCGGTTCCCGAATGTGCTGACCTGGCCTAGACCCGTTCAGGGCCAACGTCGCGCCTATCGAACCACGAACAGACGCATATCGACCGAGTTTTGATTGCGGCCCCCGGTGCCAACAAACAGATGATTGTTGACCCAGTTAAAGCGTTCATCACCGGTCTCTAATGTGGCGTGGGTGCGCATGTAGTAAGAATCGGCAGGCACCTCTTGCCCGGCAGCAATAGCGGCAATCACTTCTGGCGGGCCGTGGCGAAAACCGCGATTAACGATCTCGATAACGGCTCCATCCAGAGTTTCCATTGCATATCTTGTGTCGAGATGGGCCGCACCACCAGAAAATTGCGTCTGCCAGTCCGCGCCCAGGTTAAGGATTTTTCCCTCAAAGTGAGGACCACTAACCGTTCCACCGATAATCGGAATGATGCGTCGGCGACCGGCTGTCCCCGAACCCATTTCAATGGGAGCACCTAGTTCCACCTGAAGATCGCAAAAGTGTTCCAGCTGCGGTTCAGCAATTTTCAGCATTTTGTGATCCGGTGGTCGAGATGTCGTGGCCCATCATAGGACCATGCGGTAAAGCTCAAATCAAGAATCAAGACCTTGGATTTAGCCTTTCTGACCGAACAGTATTTTCCGCTCTTCATCAGTGGGTGGACTTTGGCGACGATTGTCCTTGCCGAGCCCAACACCGCGCTGAACGGCCGGACGCTCTTTTACTGCCTGACGCCAGCGCGCCAAATGCGGAAAATCATCCAATGGCAATTGCATCGCCTTGGCAATCAGCACCCATGGAAAGTTGATCATGTCAGCAATCGAATAGGCGTCACCAACGAGCCAATCGCGGCCTTCAAGACGGGTATTTAGAACAGCCAGACAGCGCATGGATTCTGCCTCGTAGCGCTTGCGACCATAGCCGTGGCGTTCTTCATCCGGGGCATAATTGAAGAAATGGCTGTGCTGCCCCATCATCGGCCCCTGATTGCCTGTTTGCCAGAACAGCCACTCAAGAATTTCCTTTTGAAGCAACGGATCTGACGGCAGGAATTTCTCATGTTTCTGGGCGAGATAAAACATGATGGCCCCGGATTCAAAAATGGGAACCGGGTCTGACGCGTCGTGATCGACAATTGCCGGCATGCGGTTATTGGGGCTGATCTTCAGGAATTCAGGCTTGAATTGATCTCCCTGACCGATGTTGACGAAGATCGTGTTGTAATCAATCGCAAGCTCTTCGAGCAGGATCGACACTTTCCAGCCATTGGGCGTTGGCCAATAATAGAAATCAATCATCAGTTTATTCCTTCTGAACCGTTTCCACCGCCGCCGCTGTTACCACTGCCAGTGTCACTGCCACCGCCGCCACCGCCGCCGCCGCCGCCGCCGCCGTCGCCGCCGAGGCTGGTGACGCCTTCTGACGCAAGTTGTTCTATTTCGGCATCGCTGAGCCCAATATGACCAAGAATCTGGTGGCTGTCGGCCCCAAGCAAGGGTGCTGGAAGGCGAAAACTTGTCGGCGATTTTGAAAAGCGCGGAGCCGGTCTGGCCTGACGCAAACGACCGGCGACCGGATGGTCAATCTCGACGACCGTGTCATTGGCAGCGGTCTGTTCATGGCGGATCACCTGGCTGCGGGTCAGCACTGGCGCACAGGGCACATCTTGCGCTTCTAATCGACGCAACCAATTGTCAGCGGTATCGGTGAGAAGCACCTCTTGTGTCATTTCCAGGCGCATGTCGATGTTTTTGCCACGTAAAGCGGCCGTTGCAAAATGAGGATCTGCCAGCCATTCGGGCTTGTCAAAGGCCCGGCACAAGCCGCCCCATTCTTTATTGGATTGTACCGCAACCGAAATATAGCCGTCTTTGGTCTCGTAAATGAGGTCAATGAAACTCTGGGCCGTTTCTCGAGGCAGTTCATCGCCTACAAAAGTATGGGCACCCATATCGGACCCCCACAGAAAGGATACCACCGTGTCAAACATCGACAGTTTGATGTGCTGCCCTTCGCCTTCGGTCTTTCCACCGGTGCGTTCACGATGGAACAGTGCCGCTGTCACTGCCTGACTGGCGGCATAGCCGGTCAATTTGTCGGGCAAGATCGTCCGCACCAGCCGTGGGCGGACTTCATCCGAGCCGCCCTGCACGGTTGTCAGGCCAGAAAGCGCCTGGACAAGAGGATCATAAACCGGCTTCTGGGCATAGGGTCCGCTATCGCCAAAACCGGCGATTGAAACGTAAATCAGGGAAGGATTGATTTCTTTAAGCGCGTCATAGCCAACCCCAATGCGATCAGCCACACCAGGGCGGAAGTTTTGCACGACGATATCGGCATCTCGGGTCAGGTTCTTGAATATTTCAACCGCACGCGGGTCTTTCAGATTAAGCGTCAGGGAGCGCTTGTTGCGGTTGTTATTGACAAACGAAGCCGACAGACCATTTCGCTTGGTGGAAACGCTGCGCGTGTGGTCGCCACCCTTTGGGTTTTCCACTTTGATGACATCAGCACCCTGATCGGCCAACATCAACGTTGTGGTCGGTCCGGAAACCATAGAAGTCAGATCGAGAACACGGATACCATGGAGCGGTCCGTTTGGCTGAGATGTCATTATGGTTCCCCGTTTGGCCTTTTCGGCAGTGCCGCTGAACGCTCAATGTAGGGTATGTCGGCGATGAGGCAATGGTTGCCTACATCACTTCACCGGTCTGCTCACCAAAGACACCATCAATTCGGGCATGCTCAGCAAATTGTTCAGCAGCCAGCGGCACGACATCGTGCATCGTGGTCGCGTCGAGCATTGCCTGAACGCGCTGCATGGATGGTTCATGAACCTGGCGACGGAAACTATTATCCTTCAACGCCTCCAACATCTGTGCACCAAGGCCCAAAATGCGGTCTGTATCGGTAAAATGAGCGCAGATCATCAGCATGTCATTACCGGCTTCGATGAAGCGACGGGCGGCATCGCTGTCATCAAAATAGCGGTCCATCGCATGCATGCCGATATCATCTGAGACAACCACCCGATCATACCCCATTTGCTCACGCAACAGGCCTGTGGTGATTTTGTGTGACAGGGTGGCCGGGAAATCAGCGTCGATCTGCGGGAACAAAATGTGTGCCGTCATAATCAGGCCAATGCCATGGTTGATGGCCGACTGAAATGGCACCAATTCGCGTTGCTCTAATTCACTTCTCGACTGGTTCAGCACCGGCAGGTCGTAGTGGGAATCCACATCGGTATCGCCATGACCAGGGAAATGTTTGGCGCAAGCCCAGACATTTTCGCGCTGAATGCCGTCGATAAAAGCCGTGCCGCAAGCACTGACTTCTTCTGGAATTGTGCCAAATGCACGTGCCCCGATAACCGGATTGTCCGGATTGGTGTGGATGTCCATCACCGGTGCAAAGTTCATGTTGATGCCGAGCGACGCCAGCTCCTGGCCCATTGCCTGTCCGACTTGTTCGGCCTTCGGCGCCCATTGATTGGCAGATTTAAACCGGGTGACCGGCGCAGGCGTACGACACACGCGAGCCCCTTCATGATCTGTAGCAATCAACAATTTGTCGCGGTCGGTAATGTCGCGGATTTCGTCAATCAGCAGCCGCTGATTTTCCAGCCAAGTGGCATAATCTACATCATGCAGAAAATTGCTCTTAAATAGAATGACACCTGCTGGCCGCACCGCCTCCAGAAGCCGCTTATCCCTGTCCTGCAACCTCGGTGTTGGCTGGAGTCCTAGAAACACATGATTGCCAATGGTGGATAATGTCATGGGAACACCTGCGTTGGGATTATGTGATTCGAATCTATCACTATTTCCGTTGCGGGAACGTAAATTATTCCTGCCCGATTCCCTCGCTCCAAACCAACCAGTGGCGGCGACCAGCGACCAACGCTGCAACTTGACAATGTTTCATAGCATCGATTTAATTAACATATTAACGATTAAGGTATGAACGATGTCCGTCAACTTCGACAATTCACTGCCGATGATTCTGCATCGCACCCTTGATGCGACCATGCCGGACTACCGTGAACTGTTCGCCCGCTACAATCTGACCGAGCAACAATGGCGGATTTTGCGGGTATTGTGGTCATCGAAGAAAGTCACCTCGGTTGACCTGTCAAACCGAACATTGATCCCCGCGCCAAGCCTTGTTGGCGTCATCGACCGGCTGGAAAAGAAGGACCTCGTTACCCGGGTTCGGTCGGTTGAAGATCGCCGCGCGGTATTTATCGTGGCGACAGCAAAGGGCAGAGCGCTGGAAGCAGAGGTATCGCCCCAGGTTACAGAAATCGACCAGCAACTAAGGGCCAGTGTCACCGCTGAGGAATGGCAAGTGATGGAACGGGTTCTGGGGAAAATTGCACTTGGCGCCAACGCAGCGCCACTCAAAACTGCCCAAGGGGCAAAATAGTTTAACGCTCAGTGGAGGAGCAAGACGATGGATGATTTTGCAAGCGTGGATGCCAAGGCATCCGATGTTATCAATGGAGGTGCCAGCGGCGCGCCTGATACAATGGCTACTGGCAAGGGCATTCGCACCGGCGAACAGTATCTGGCCGGATTGCGCGATGACCGCGAAGTGTGGACGCAGGGCAAGCGGGTCGCCGACGTAACCAGCGAACCAGGCATAATGCGCGGAGCCGCAACCCTGGCCACCTTCCTCGATAACCAGCACAAGGACGAGTTCCGCGATACGGTCACCTATGTTGATGCCGATGGTGATCGCTGTGCAATGGCCTATCAGCAGCCAAAGTCGCTGGACGATATACAGGCCCGCGGTCGAGCTTATTACCAATGGGCAAAATGGTCGAACGGCATGTTCGGGCGCACGCCGGACTACAAGAATGCGTCTGTGATGGCCTTTGCCTCAGCTACCAGTTTTCTGGCTCAGGGGACCAAGGGACAAGCAGACTTCGCTGACAACATGATCAAATTCTATGACTTTGTCCGCAAGAACGACAAGGTTTTGACGCACACACTTGTCAATCCGACATTCAACTTCCAACAGGCTGCCTCTGGCAAATTCAGCAACAAGGTAGCGTTGCAAGTGGTCGAGGAGAACGATGCCGGAATCATCGTCAACGGTGCCCGCCTACTGGCGACATTGGGCCCGCTGGCAGATGAAATTGAAGTCTTTCCATCAACCGTACTGCGTGCCGATGACGATAATGTTCCCTTCGCATTTGCCTTTGCAATTCCGATTGCCACGCCAGGCCTGAAGCTGATCTGCCGCGACACCTATGACCACGGCAAGTCGACCTTTGACGCACCTTTGTCTTCGCGCTTTGAAGAAATGGATGCCGTTGTGGTTTTCGAAAACGTCTTCGTCCCGTGGGAACGGATCTTCATGTATGGCCAGCCGGAATTGTGCAATCAGGCGTTCGGCGCAACCAATGCCGTGGTCCACATGATGCATCAGGTCGCTTGCGGCAAGCTCGCCAAGTCGGAATTCCTGGTTGGCATTTTATGTGCCATCGCTCAGGCCAGTGGCCGCGACAAGGATCTCCATACCAAGGGGTTGATCGCCGAGGTCATGCAGATGACGGAAACCGTTCGGGCACTGCTCTATTCTGCAGAGGCTCAGGCCCATGAAGACGAGCATGGCAATTTCATTCCCCTGCGTGGGCCTTTGGAAACCTCCCGCAATCTTTATCCGCGCATGTACCCGCGAATGATCGAGATTCTCCAGTTGGTCGGCTCGTCGTCCTTGATGGCGACCCCGGCGGAAGCCGACTTTGCTAATGAACTGGCGCCCGATGTCGAACAGTATTTCCAATTGGCAAATATGGAGTCCCGCGATCGCGTTTCGCTATTCCGGCTCGCCCATGATGTGGCCATTTCCGGCTTTGGTACGCGTCAGGCGCTCTATGAGCGCTTCTTCTTCGGGCCTCCGGCATTGATGGCGTCTGGATATTTCGATCTTTACGATAAACAACCCCTTGTCAGTCGGGTTGAGGATTTTCTCGACCAAAACTGATATTTTTCCCTCAAAAAGCGGCGAAACTAGCAAAATAATCTTTTTGCAACCGGTTGCAAAACAAGAAATTCAAGACTAGCATTCACCCCATACTCTATTTGGTTCGGGGAGGAGCCTGTTGGGACGGCCAGATTTCGCTCTTAATCACATGACCGTGGCCCGTCTGGGTTTCGAGCAATTTATTGCTGTTTCCCAGCGCCTGGGATGTGTTGGCGTGGAGTGCCGCAACGATTTGCCCGGCCCGCTGTTTGATGGGATGCGACCTTCGCAAGCAGGTGACCTGATCCAGCAGGCTGGACTAAGATTGTTGGCGCTTGCTGAAGTGAAGCGTTTCAACTGCCTGACAGAGGCTGATCTTCATGATGTGCTTTTGCTGCTGGATATTGCTGCGGCTGCCGGGGCAGAAAGCGTAGCGCTCATTCCTGCAAATGACGGCCTTGCAAATGACGGCCCAGCAAATGACGACCCCGAATACATCGAAACGTCCGACGCCGCGGACCAATCCGGCCTGGCATCAGCGATTGAATTGATTGCGCCACATCTTCAACAACGTAACCTCATCGGGTTAATCGAGCCACTTGGATTTGCCACCTGCGCTGTGCGTTACAAGCAACCTGTTGTCGAACTCCTGAACAGTTTGGGTCAGGGATCACGATTCAAGCTTGTGCACGACACATTCCACCATCATGTTGCTGGAGATCCCAATTTTGCCGCCGCCCATACCGGGGTGGTGCACCTGTCGGGTGTCAAAGACAAACATGTCAGCGCTGATGAGATGCGCGACCTCCATCGAGGCCTGGTCGATCAACATGACCAGCTGAACAATATCACGCAGATTCAGAAATTGCTTGCCGCAGGATATGACGGCGCTTTTTCCTTTGAAGCCTTTTCACCGGCGCTCCACGCCGAAGAAAACCCATTCGACTTGCTGGCCGAAACGATCCAATGGATCGATGCAGCACTCCTGGAGGAGGCCGCTTAGCTGGTTATTTGAACAGCCCTCATATGAGGGATCCGGTCTGTTTTTTTTAAATGGATGAGCCGGACATCCAGATCCTGGGAGGATATTATGAAGAAAACACTTATTGGATTGGGCCTTGCTGCCCTGATGTCCACTTCTGCGTTTGCGCAGGAAATCGGCGCAACAATTTCCCGTTTTGACGATAACTGGCTGACAGTCATGCGCAACGGCATGACCGAACATGCTGGCAAGCTCGATGGTGTAAACCTGCAGATGGAAGACGCGACCGACGATCTTTCCAAACAGATTGACCAGGTCAAGAACTTCGTAGCCGCTGGTGTTGATGCCATCATCGTCAACATCGTTGATACATCTGCCGGCGCTGCAATCACCGAAGCTGCTGGCACCACGCCGCTGGTCTTCGTCAACCGCGAGCCTGACAATGTCGATAGCCTGCCTTCAACACAGGCATTTGTTGCGTCAAACGAAATTGAATCCGGTACGCTGTCCGCGTTCCAGATCTGTAACAACCTGCGTGCCGACGGCAAAGCTGGTGGCGCTCGCGGATACCTGATGAACGGTCAGCTTTCCAACCAGGCTGCAGTACAGCGTTCAAAAGACGTCTATGACGTGATTGGCATGGACATGTGCAAATTCATGACCATCATTGATGAGCAGACCGCTAACTGGTCTCGCGACGAAGCTCAGGACTTGATGACCAACTGGTTGTCTTCCGGTGAGCCATTCGACTTCGTTCTCGCCAACAACGACGAAATGGCTATCGGCGCGATTCAGGCCATGAAAGCTGCTGGCATGGACATGAAAGACGTTCAGGTTGGTGGTGTTGACGCCAGTCAGGATGCATTGGTTTCTATGCAGTCGGGCGACTATGACGTGACCGTATTCCAGGACGCCTTCGGACAGGGACGTGGTTCTGTTGATACAGCACTCGCGCTGGTTCGTGGCGACAAGGTTGATCAGAAAGTCTACATTCCATTCAAGCTGGTCACACCGGCAAACATGGCTGACTTCCTCGACAAGAACTAATCTTCTGTCATAAAGTTTGGAGGCGGCGCTGACCGGTGCCGTCTCCTTTTGCGACCACAATCCATGGGATGGAAGATATGACTGACGGCAGCCAAGGAACAGGCGGACTGACCTTTGACAAGTCAAAGCGCAGCTGGCCCAACGAGCTCAATATCCTGTTGGCGCTCGTCATCATCATCATTATTTTCGAAGTCGTCGGTCAGACCATGCCCTATATGAACGGGCAGAGCTTTCTGTTTGACACACGAGATCGATTTGACTCCGTATTCAACGAAGCCCGTCTGAAGATCATTATTCTTCAGGTCGCCGTTATCGGCATCATTGCGCTCGGCGTGACCCAGGTGATCATCACCGCAGGAATTGACCTAAGTTCAGGACCATTGGTGGCCGCAACCGCGATGATCGCCATGAGCTTTGGCCAAACGGAACTGGTCAATGGCAACCCCAACCCAAAGGCAATCTTCGGTGTCTGGGCGATGGATCTGCCAGTCATTATTCCGGTGGTCATTGGTTTGACCTTTGGGGCCATGATAGGGGCCATAAACGGCACCTTCATTGCTATTTTCCGAATTCCACCGTTCATTGCCACATTGGGCATGTTTCTGATCTGTCGCGGTATTGCTTTGTGGTGGTCTTCAGGCCGACCAATTTCTTTCCCCACCGAGGGTTACAAGTTCCTGGGTGAAGGCATGATGCCCGTCGTCTGGTTCATTCTGCTGGCAATTGTCTTTCAGCTCATCATGAGTTTCACCGTCTACGGCAAACATACCTATGCCATCGGCTCCAACGAGGAAGCCGCGCGCATGTCGGGCATTAATGTCAAACGACACAAGATCATGGTCTACATGATCGCATCGATGCTCGCGGCCTTCGCCGGTATCGTGCTGAGCGCCAAGGGGGCGACTGCTCAGGCTGGTATGGGAGAATTTTACGAGCTCTTTGCCATCGCCATGGCGGTGATCGGGGGCATCAGTCTTACCGGAGGCAGGGGATCCATCATTGGTACCGTGCTCGGTGCCATGGTGTTGGGGGTCATACGCTCCGGATTCACCTATATCAAACTCGATGGCTCTTACCAGTTGATGGCGATGGGAAGCATCATCATCGCTGCTGTCGTGCTCGATCAGTACAGACAGCGCAACCGAGCGTGAAGATAAGGAGAACATGACATGAGCGAAGACATCGTTCTCAAGACCGAAGACCTGACGAAACATTATGGCGGGGTCCATGCACTTGAAGGAGCAAACTTCGAGATACGCAAGGGAGAACACGTCGCCATTATGGGTGATAATGGTGCCGGAAAATCCACCTTTGTCCGCCAGATTACCGGTGTGGAACAACGCACCAGGGGCAAGGTGTGGCTATATGGCGAAGAGGTGAACTTTGCCGGGCCGCTGGACGCCCGTGAAGCAGGAATCGAGACAGTGTTCCAGACCCTGGCGCTGGCCGATGATCTGGACGTGCCCGACAATCTGTTTCTGGGTCGCGAAAAAACCTATGCCGACTGGCTGGGTCCGTTTCGAATCCTTGATTACAAGGCGATGCGGCAGGCAACTATTGATGGCCTCAATCGCACAGCGGTGAAGATCCCCAATATTCGCAATACCATTCGCAATATGTCGGGTGGTCAGCGCCAGTGTGTTGCCATTGCACGGACCGCAACCTTCCATTCGCGTTTAACGATAATGGACGAGCCGACGGCAGCACTAGGTGTTCAGGAAACCGAACAGGTTGAAAACATCGTTCGCACCCTGAAAGAACAGGGCGAGCCGCTCATTTTGATCAGCCACAATATGCGCCAGGTGATGGATCTGGTGGACCGTATCATCGTCTTCCGTCGCGGCCGCATGGTTGCCGACCTGAAAAAGGAAGAGACCAATGGCGAAGATGTTGTGGCTTACATTACCGGCGCCAAGACCGGCGCTGAATTTGGCGACGCTGCATAGCGTCGCCGAAGGCGTGTCCCCGTTTGGTGGTGGTAAAGCAGCATCAGATTTGCCACTTTGATTTATGAAACCGGCGATTTATGAAACCGGCAACTGCCCGGAACAAGGTAATTGGCCTGATGTTTGAACTGCGCGTACCATTTTTCAAACCGATGTGGCGACGGATCCTCACGGTTATTCTGTTTTTCGGCTGGGGCACCGTCGAGTTCGTCAATGCTGCTACCCTATGGGCAATTGGTTTTTATGCCATGGGTGCCCTGGGTGCATATCAATTCTTCTTTGCCTGGCGGGACCCCGAAGAACCCTCCGATGAAGATTGATAAAATTGGCTGATCAAGCCACCTGATTATATCCCATTGATTGGATAGCTTCTCGAGCTGCCAGCGCAACCGGCCCTTCCGTCGGTTTCAGCAATTCCACCCGATCAAAGGTATCGGCATTAGCCGCCAGTGACTCGCGCAATGCTCGTCCAAAGGCCATGCGCAGCTGAGTGCCGATATTGAACTTGCAGATTGCCGTAGTCGCTGCCAGGTCCAGCCGGACCTTCGGCGGCACGCCGGAACCTCCATGAATGACCAAGGGTACATTCGTTGTGGCTTCGATTGCCGCAATACGGTCACGATCAAGGTCAGCGTCGTGGTTTTGCTGCAGATGCACATTGCCGACCGAAATTGCCATCGCATCCACACCCGTTTGACGTGCAAACTGCTCCGCTTCCTGCGGGTCGGTTCCCAGTGAATTCTCACCATTTGAATAGCCGACAAAACCGATTTCTCCCTCGCAGGAAACTCCAGCTGCATGGGCCATCTCAACAATACTGGCCGTCATCTCGATGTTTTCTGTCAGCGGTTTGCGAGAACCATCGAACATCACCGATGTGAAGCCGCTATCAATCGCCTCACGGCATTCTTCAACCGTGTAGCCATGGTCGAGATGGGCAACAACAGGCACACTCGCCGCTTCACCCAGATTGCGAAACATTGCGCCAAGTATCGGCAGCGGCGTATGTGCCCGACAGCCGGGCCCGGCCTGCAGGATTACCGGCGCACCTTCTGCTTCCGCAGCGGCAACATAAGCACGCGCATCTTCCCAACCAAGGACAACCAGACCACCGACTGCATAGCCGTTCTTGTAAGCCGGCTGCAGAACTTCAGATAATGTTGCAAGCGTCATTTGAACTTGGCGATCATATCTTTGATGCCGGGGATCGTTTCGATCTGATAGGCGTGGCTTGGCTGGAAGAATTGCACCAAAGAGCGCTGGCTCAAGCCGCCAAGAATCGTAAAGTAATACATCTCATATCCCGGCAGCACGCAGCAAGGATGGTAACCATTGTCGAGACAAATGGTTGAGCCATCGACAAGATGATAGGCATCGCCCGGCTTGCCATCTTCGCGTTGCAGCATCTGGACGCCGGAACCGTGATTTGGGCGAAACCGGAAATTGTAGGTTTCATCGTGCCGGGTTTCGTCAGGCAAACGGTCCGTGTCATGCTTATGCGATGGAAAACCTGACCAGCCACCCGCGCCCACGGTAAACAGTTCAGAAACCAGCAGGCGGCCAACCTTGTCATGCTGTTTTTGACCCAGAATATGCTTGATCTTGCGGTGGGTCTTGGTGTCATCGGAACCATATTGAACGAGATCCAATTCATCGGCACGGACTGCAAACGGATCGAGTACCTGATCATATTTAGCCCCAGCAATGAAAACTTCAGCACCGTCCGACAAACACTCCATATGGGCCTTGGCGCCGCTTGGTACATAAACACCTTCCGGCTCACCGTCCCAAACATCGACTCCACGGCCACCGATATCGCTATAATTCTCACCCTCGACGCTGACATTGATGCTGCCTGTGGCTGGCACGATGCAGGTCTCATAGCCAGGCACCTGATAATCAAACGCCTGACCAGCGCTCAATTTGACGATGTTGAAATAGTTCAGCGGAACAGTGGAATCGCCAGAATCCACGATTGGCTTATTCTGATTGTCATAGGGTGCGATATGCATGGTCTTGCCTCTGGTTCGGGCCGTTGATTTTGGCCTATGGTTCTGGTGTCAGCCATTATCCGGTGTCGACGGACCGGGATGTTGGTTGAGAAATTCTTCTAGTTGATCGGGAGTAGGCATAGCCGGTGCGCAGGCGACCTTCGATACGACGATCGCAGCAGAGGCCGATCCACGCAATACCGACTCTTTCACAGGTTTCCCCTGTGACAGCCCAGCCAGGAATGTCCCCATAAAGGCATCACCTGCGCCTGTTGGTTTCAGCGCTTCCACCACATAAATTCCGGTTTCGAGTCGCTCCTCACCAGCAAAGGTGATCGCGCCCTTCTCGCCCATTTTATAGACAACGATGGCTGCGGATTGCTGCGACAGGCTTTCAGCTTTTTGAAGCCCTTTGCCTTTTTCACCAGCCATGAAGTCAAATTCCTCATCATTGCCAACAACAATATCGCACATCGCACCGGCACGGGAATAGACATCGGATGCTACTGCCGCCGAAGGCCAGGAATAGGGACGGTAATCGACATCAAAAATGATCGGCAAACCGGCTGCCTTGGCTTTATCAAAAGCGTGGAACGTTGCTGATCTTGAGGGTTCAGCCGCCAATACCGTCCCTGTGGTGATCAAAGCGCCATATTGGCCAAAATCGATCCGATCAATGTCTTCCACCGTCATTTCAAAATCTGCCGCACCATTGCGGTAGATAACCGACTGGGTGTTGTGCAGACGGGTTTCAACAACCGCCAGCGAATTGCGCGCTTCTCCGCCTACCGAAAGCACATGGGTCGCATCGACGCCATAATGCTTCAATTGGTTGATGCAAAAGCGACCAACAGAATCATCGGACACACTGGTTACCAGCGCAGCCTGTCCTCCCTGCTTGGTCAGGCCAACGGCGATATTGGCGCTGGAGCCACCAAGATGAGAAACAAATTTCGTTGCGTCTTCTGTGCGTGTGCCTGGAGGGTCGGCATAGAAATCCATGCCGGCCCGCCCGATGATCAAGAACGGCTTATCGTTTGAAAGAAATTGCGCAGTCATTAAATGCCTCGGCGCTGGCGTTTGCGACCATCTTCAACCTCAGCATGGGCCGAATTGACAGACTCTTTGGCGCTGACTTGCGGCGTGCCGACTTCCCACCATGTATGGCCTTCTGCCGTCCAGCCTTCGTAGGGGTCAACCTGCATTGCAATGACATAAGTCTTGTCGCTGGCCTGCGCCCGCTTGAAGGCTTCTGCCAGTTCCGCAGGTGAAGCGACAGTTTCGCTGGTTGCGCCCATTGAAGCCGCGTGGGCAGCAAAATCAACAGCGAAGGGGGATGGAATAGTCGGACAATCGGCAATGAGATTGTTGAAACTCTCACCACCCATATTGTTTTGCAGCTTGTTGATGACAGCAAAACCACCATTGTCGAGCACCAAAATGATCAGCTTTTTCTCACTGAGAACCGAGGAATAGACGTCGGAGTTCATCAGCAAATAGGATCCGTCACCGGTGAATACCACAGTATCACGATCGGCTTCTTTTTCCATTTGAGCGATACGGGCACCCCAGGCACCGGCAATTTCGTAACCCATGCAGGAAAAGCCAAACTCGACATCAACCGTTCCAATATCCTGCGTCCGCCAGTTGGCAGTGACTTCCGCTGGCAGGCCACCTGCAGCGGCGACGACACGGTCGCGCTTAGCCACCAGATCATTGACCACGCCAATCGCCTGGGCATAGGAGTTGGGGCGGTTCCCCGGCTTGACGTTTTCTGCCACATAGGAATCCCACTTGACCCGCTCGGTTTGTGCTTCGCTGGTCCAGGCATTGTCGGCTTTGAGGTCCCCCAGCGCGTCAATCAACAACTGCAAGGAGCGCTTAGCATCACCGACAACCGGCATTGAGAGATGCTTTATCGCGTCGTGGCGTGCGGCATTCAGACCAATGATCTGAGCGTCCTTGGCAAAGGCTGTCCAGGAACCGGTAGTGAAGTCCTGCAAACGGGAACCGACACTGATGATGACATCTGCCTTTTCGGCAATCGCATTGGCGGAGTTCGACCCGGTGACGCCAAGCGGTCCGATATTCAAAGCGTGTTCAGCGGTAAGGTTGGCCCGCCCGGCAATGGTTTCGACGACCGGGATCTGGCACATCTCAGCGAGCTCGGTAAGTTCAGCCACCGCACCTGAGTATTGAACACCACCACCAGCGATGATCATCGGACGCTTGGCTGACCGGATCAGCGCGATGGCATCCGCCATTTCTGCTTCATCCGGTGCAGCGCGACGAATGCGGTGCACTTTTTTGTCAAAGAAGCGCTCTGGATACTCGTAGCTCCAACCTTGAACATCTTGCGGCAGGCCCATGAAGGCCGGGCCGCAATCTGCGGGATCAAGCATGGTGGCCAGTGCTGCTGGCAGCGACTGGATAATTTGTGCCGGATGAGTGATGCGATCCCAATAACGGCTGACCGCCTTAAAGGCATCATTAAGCCCCAATGCCGGATTGCCGAAATGCTCCAACTGTTGAAGCACCGGGTCCGGCAGACGGGTCAAGAATGTGTCACCACACAGCATCAGCATCGGAAGTCGATTGGCATGGGCCAAAGCCGCAGCAGTCAACAGATTGGCGGTGCCCGGACCGGCACTGGCGGTGCAAAACATAAAACGCTGGCGCAGGTGATATTTGGCATAACCGGCAGCCGCAAAGCCCATGCTCTGCTCGTTCTGTCCCCGGTAAAGCGGCAAAATGTCCACATGATCATGAAGCGCCTCGCCAAGACAAGGCACGTTGCCGTGACCAAAAATACCAAAACCACCGCCACATAGTCGCACTTCTTCACCATTGATTTCAATGAATTGATTGGCAAGATAACGGACAATCGCTTGGGCTGTTGTCAGTCGAATGGTTGCGTCGGAATTGGGCATAGCGAGATCCGATGGTTAGTTGAATTTCGGAAAGACAAACTTCCCGATTGACGATTGGGCATAAGGAAGGATATCAGTTTTGCAACCGGTTGCAATACCATAACCTATGGAACCCGAAAAATGAACGAAATAGCTATTGGTATTGTCGGCGGCGGCTATATGGGCAAGGCTCATTCAGTGGCTATGGCAGCTGTTGGCGCTGTATTCAATACCGGCCTTCGTCCTGTTCTGGAGATGGTCTGCGCCACCAGCAACGAATCAGCTGAACGCTATCGGGCAGCATATGGATTCAACCGCTGCACCAGCGACTGGCGCGAGCTCGTCGCCGATCCGAATGTCGAAGCCATTATCATCGCATCACCACAGGAAACCCATCGTGCGATCAGCGAAGCAGCGTTTGCCTTGGGCAAGCCGGTGTTTTGCGAAAAACCGCTTGGCGCAACGCTTGACGACAGCAAGGCCATGGTCGCTGCGGCGGAAGCTTCCGGTGTCATCAATATGACTGGCTTCAACTATATCCGCACGCCTGCCAGCCAATATGCCCGTCAGCTAATTGCTGATGGGATCATCGGCGACATCACCTGGTTTCGCGGTGAGCATACGGAAGATTTCTTTGCCGATCCGCAAACACCTGCGACCTGGCGTTGTGAAGGCATGTCGAATGGCACGATGGGCGATCTCGCCCCACACATGATCAATGCAGCTCTGGCTCTGGTCGGCCCGGTCAAAAGCCTGGTTGCGGAGGTCGAAACCGTCCACAAGGAAAGACCGGGCGGCAAGGTGACCAATGATGACCATGCCCAAATGATGTGCCGGTTTGAAAACGGTGCGATGGGATCAATGTATTTCAGCCGCGTCGCAACTGGACGCAAAATGGGTTACGCCTACGAAATATCGGGTACCAAGGGGGCAATTCGCTTTGATCAGGAAGACCAAAACGCCCTATGGCTCTACAAGATGGAGGGCGCCGAAGCAGAGCGCGGCTTCCGCAAGATATTGACCGGACCGGCACATCCTGACTATGAGCCATTTTGTCTTGGCCCTGGCCACGGAACCGGTTATCAGGACCAAATTATCATCGAAGCAAAAGACTTCCTGCAGGCCATCGAAACCGGGAAAAATGTCTGGCCGACATTCCGCGATGGCATGCTTGTCAACCAAATCGTCGCCGCCGCTGTGCAATCATCCGATGCAAAACAGTGGTTGGAAATTGACCCACTTTAAAAAAGGCCTTCACCCATGACCATTCGTATTGGTAATGCCCCCTGTTCCTGGGGTGTTGAATTTGCAAATGACGAACGCAATCCAACTTGGCAGTCGGTGCTCGAACAATGTGCCGGTGCCGGATATAAAGGAATTGAGCTTGGTCCAGTCGGCTTCATGCCGGAAGACCCGGCGATCCTGGCTGACGCATTGAAGCAACATGAGCTGACCCTGATCGGCGGTGTTGTTTTCCGTGCCTTTCACGATCCGCAAGCCTGGGACGATGTGATGGATGGTTCTGTGCGAACCTGTAAGGCGCTTGTCGCTCATGGGGCTGAACATCTGGTGCTGATCGACAGTATTTCTCCGCGCCGTGCTCCAACGGCTGGCCGCGCCGATGAAGCTGAGCAGATGGATGCTGCCGAATGGAAGGCCTATGTCGAGCGCATCCGCACCATCGCCAAGATAGGCGCGGAAGAATATGGTCTGACAGTTGGCATTCATGCCCATGCAGCGGGATTCATGGACTTTGAACCGGAGCTGGAACGGTTGCTCAATGAAGTTGATGAAAGCATTTTGAAGATTTGCTTCGACACCGGCCATCATTCCTATGCCGGGTTCGACCCCGTAGCCTTCATGCAGCGTCATATCGACCGCATCTCCTACATGCACTTCAAGGACATCGACCCCGCAGTCAAACAACAGGTCATCACCAATCGCACCGGCTTTTACGATGCCTGCGGACAGGGCATTTTCTGCAATCTCGGTCAGGGCGACGTTGATTTCGAAGCGGTCCGACAGGTGCTGCTGGAGGCTAACTTTGAAGGCTGGTGCACAGTGGAACAGGATTGCGACCCGACCCTGCCCGGCACGCCGCTGGAAGATGCCGAGGCAAATCGCGAATATCTAGAATCAATCGGTTTCAACTAAGGGCCAGGGCAATGAAAAAATTATCATGGGGCATGATTGGTGGTGGCGAAGGCAGTCAAATCGGCCCAGCACACCGTCTTGGTGCCGGACTCGACGGCCTGTTTGAATTCACCGCCGGTGCGTTGGATCATCGCCCCGAGGAAGGCCGTGTCTATGGCCAGTCGCTCGGCCTGGCAGCCGACCGCTCTTATGGCGACTGGCAGGAAATGCTGGCTGGAGAAATGAAGCGTGACGACCGGATCGATCTGGTCACCGTGGCGACACCAAACTCAACCCATTTTGAGATCACCAGGGCATTTCTTGAAAATGGCTTCAACGTGCTGTGCGAAAAGCCGATGACCATGACCGTTGAGGAAGGCGAAGAGATCGTTCGCGTTGCGCAATCAACCGGTAAAATCTGCGCCGTCAACTATGGCTATTCCGGCTATTCCCTTGTCCGTCACATGCGGGCGATGGTTGCCCGCGGTGACATCGGCAAAGTACGGTTGGTCAAGGCCGAATTCGCCCATGGCCATCACGCTGACGCCGCAGACGCCGACAATCCCAGGGTGCGTTGGCGCTATGATCCGGCACAGGCCGGGGTGTCGGCTCAGTTTGCTGATTGCGGCATCCATGCCATGCATATGGCAAGTTTTGTCACCGGCCAGGAAGTCACCAAACTGTCAGCGGACTGTGTTTCCTGCCTGCCAAGTCGGGTGTTGGAAGATGATGCCATGGTCAATTTTCGCATGGACGGCGGTGCCGTCGGGCGCCTGTGGACCAGTTCGGTGGCGATTGGACGCCAGCATGGTCTGACCATTCAGGTATTTGGAGAAACCGGTGGCTTACGCTGGTCCCAGGAACAGCCGAATCAGCTCTATTACATGCCGCTGAACCAGCGACTGCAGGTGATCGAGCGCGGCGAGGGCAACCTGTCACCTGAAGCCGACCGGACAAGCCGCGTCACCGTTGGCCATGCCGAAGGCATGCCGCTGGCCTTTGCCAACATCTATCAGGACCTCGCCGAAGCCATCCGGGCCGTCAAGGAAACGCGGGACATGGATCCTGCGGCTAATCTCTACCCCCGCGCTGCCGACGGCTTGCGTTCGATGGCAGCCGTTTTTGCTGTTGCCGAATCCGGCAAAAAGGACGGTGAGTGGGTCGATGCCCGTCCGCCCATGTTCCGCTAAGGG
Source organism: Rhizobiaceae bacterium (assembly GCA_039969995.1). Lineage (GTDB taxonomy): Bacteria > Pseudomonadota > Alphaproteobacteria > Rhizobiales > Rhizobiaceae > Pseudahrensia. The sequence continues at coordinate 57,461 of JBDVMU010000005.1, read as the reverse complement.
AGCATTCGTTGACCGCGCATCGTTATCTGGCCTGTCCGTGATATTCCGGGTTGGGCTGCATATCGGTGGCGCTTGCGACCCGGTTGGTCATGTTAAAAAAGGCGGCGATATTGCCAATGTCCCAGATGGCACGGTCGTTCCACCCAGAATCACGCAAGGCCTGGCGGTCTGCTTCAACGATCAGATCCGGATGACGGGTCAGCTTGTCGGTAAATTCCAGCATTGCAAACTCGGCCGTGTCCAACTCAGCCACCCGCCAGTTCATCACCAGCATTTCACCTAGCTGTGGATTGCCAGACAATTGCCGCACCGTCGCCCCATGAGCGGTAAGGCAATAAAAGCACTTGTTGATCGATGAAACGACAACGGCAATCATCTCGCGCTGCAATTTGGTCAGCTGCGAATCTGCCAGCATCAACTCGTTATACATCTCGGTGAAGACCCGCAGCTTCTTTTCATTGAAGGCATGGGCTTTCAGGACATTGGGAATCAGCCCCAATTTTTGCTCACAAAGTTCAAAATACGCCTTAGTTTCGTCTGAAATTGGCAATTCAGGCTCTATTTTGAGGGCAATCACGTCTTTTTCTTGCATATTTGCTTTCACTTTGTTTCCGTAACGACTCAGAGGGTATTAAAGGACAGTTCAGATGGCCAGCCAAACGGAAACCGACAAACTCCTCCAATCAGCCGTCAAGCTGCTGCCCAAAGCAGAACAGAAGGGTGCCCTCAAATTATCGCAGCGCCTGTTTGATGCGGCACTCGACGAAGACCTCCTGGATCAATCTGCTCAATCACTTGCTGATGTGATTGCAGCCGCGCAGGCAGCTCTGGCCAAAGCACCCCGTGACGTTTTGTCTGTTGAGGCGATCAGTGACGATAAAACCCTGGTCACGGTCACCATGTCCAACCGGCCCTTCATCGTCGATTCGGTACTGGGTGAGCTCAACAATCATCGTATCGATGTGGAGCTGATTGCCCATCCGGTGATGGAAACTCAACCCAACATGATGACGTCGCTGGTGGTTGTGCTGCTGTCCGGCTCGCGACCAGCAACCCGCAAGGCGATCAAGGCCGAACTGAAAACAATTCTTCAGCAGGTACGGCTGGTGACCGACGACTGGCGCCCTATGCTGCTGCGGGTGGATGAGGAAATGGAAACCTTCCGCACCACGCCGCCACCGCTGCCCACTGAGCGGATTGCCGAAGCAGTTCAGTTTCTACAGTGGCTGACCAACAATAATTTCACCTTTATGGGTCTGCGCGAATACTCCTACACCGGCAACCGGCGCAAAGGTGAGTTAAAACCAGTTCCAGGTTCAGCGCTGGGCATTTTGCGCGATGACGACCTCTCCGTCATGTCGCGCGGCGGCGAGCCTGTCCAACTGACCCAAGAAATCCGCGACTTTCTGTTCGGTGGCGACCCTATCATCATCACCAAAGCCAACATGCGCTCCATCGTGCATCGACGGACCCATCTCGACTATGTCGGCATCAAACGGTTTACCCGCGATGGCAAGTTGGCTGGCGAATTGCGCATTGTCGGGTTGTTCACATCAACCGCCTATACCCGCTCAGTTATGTCGATCCCGATCCTGCGGCATAAGGCCAATAATGTGCTCCAACACTATCGCATTGATGCGTCGAGCCACTCCGGTAAGGCGATGGTCAATATTCTGGAAACCTGGCCGCGCGACGCCATGTTCCAGCTTGATGAGGAAACATTGGCAGACTTCGTCAAGGTTGCCTCCCAGCTGGAAGAGCGTCCCCGTATCCGCGCCCTGTCGCGCCTCGACAAATTCGACCGTTTCGTCTCGGTCATGGTCTACGTGCCACGAGATCGCTATGATTCCGACACCCGCGCCCGGATGGGAGCCTATCTGGCAGACGTTTACGACGGCCATTTGTCGGCGTTTTATCCGGTATTTCTCGATAACGGCCTGGTGCGGATCCAATTCATTGTCGGCCGCGCCACGGGCAAGACACCTGTTGTTGCGCGCGCCGAACTGGAACGTCAGATCACCGCCATTACCCGCACCTGGTCAGACCGGCTGGAAGCGCTTTCAGAAGAAGAAATTGTTCAGCAATTTCCCCTCGCCTATCAGGAACATGTCACTCCCGAAGCCGCTTTGGGAGATATCCAGCGGCTCAACCGGCTGAAAAACGAACAACACATTGAGGTCGATTTCCACCGCGCCGATATTGAAGGGCGCATCGGGTTGAAACTGTTTCACCTGTCATCAGCAATTCCCCTGTCGCGCCGCGTGCCGATGCTGGAAAATATCGGATTTCATGTCATCCAGGAAAGAACATTCCGGATTGAAGGTGCCGATGGTTCCACCTCCTTCATACATGACATGGTTCTGGAAAATGCCCGCAGCGCAGAAGTTGATCTGCGCGAGGCGGAGCCCAAGCTCAAATCTGCCATCCATGCCATTTGGAATGGCGAAAACGACAACGACAATTTCAACTCGCTGGTTCTGGTGGCTGGGCTGGACTGGCAAATGGCCGGTGTGATGCGCGCCTATGCCCGTTACCTGCGCCAGATCCGTTCCCGTTTCACCGTCCACTCCATGGCCCGAACTCTTGCCAGTCAGGCCGATATTTGCCGTGATCTGGCCGAGCTGTTTTCAACCCGTTTTGAGCCAAAAACCAAGGGGCGTGATGGTGCACAGGTCGCCAAACGTGACGACATTATTCAGGCGCTGGAGCTGGTAAGTTCCAGCGACGATGATTCAATCCTGCGCGATTTTCTTAATGTGATCGACGCGACTTTGCGGACCAATTTCTATTCGCCAGTGTTGAATATGGCGGGCAGCGAAGCTGCGCCAACCCCGGTTCTGGCATTCAAAATTGACCCATCCGCCGTCAATATCATGCCACAACCTGTCCCCTATCGCGAGATCTTCGTGTCTTCACCGCGGGTTGAGGGTTTGCATCTGCGCTTTGGTCCGGTGGCACGCGGTGGCCTGCGCTGGTCAGATCGTGCGCAGGACTATCGCACTGAGGTGCTGGGTCTGGTGAAGGCCCAACAGGTGAAGAATGCGGTCATTGTGCCAGTTGGTTCCAAGGGTGGTTTCGTGCCCAAAAAACTACCGACCGGAGGTGATCGCAATGCCTGGTTTGAAGAGGGTCGAAACAGCTATAAAATATTCATTTCTTCGCTGCTTTCGCTGACCGATAATCTGGTCCAGGGCAAGGTGGTGCCGCCTGAAGCGATTGTCCGACATGATGGTGATGATCCCTATTTCGTAGTCGCCGCCGACAAAGGCACATCAACCTTCTCTGACACCGCCAACGCCATTTCGCAGGAACGCGACTTTTGGCTAGACGATGCCTTCGCGTCGGGTGGATCTGCCGGTTATGATCATAAGAAAATGGGCATTACCGCGCGTGGTGGCTGGGAAGCGGTCAAACGCCATTTCCGCGAGATGGACCGGGACATTCAGACCCAGCCCTTCACCACTGTTGGGGTTGGTGACATGTCGGGTGATGTTTACGGCAATGGCATGTTGCTGTCGAAACAAACCAAGGTCATCGCTGCGTTCGATCATCGCGATATTTTCATTGATCCCGATCCAGATGTCGCCACCTCCTACAAGGAGCGCAAGCGATTGTTCGATTCCGGACGGTCAAGCTGGCAGGATTACAAAGCCAAATTGATTTCAAAGGGCGGCGGTATCTATTCCCGCGGTGCCAAGAAAATCAACCTGTCGAAACAGGCAGCCGAAGCCATTGGATTCACTCCGGGCGAACACACGCCGCAGGCCATCATGAATGCGATTTTGAAGGCACCAGTGGACCTGATGTGGTTTGGCGGAATCGGCACCTATATCCGCGCCTCCCATGAGAGCGATGCCGATGCTGATGATCGTGGCAATGATTCCATTCGGGTCACCGCGCCACAACTGCGCTGCAAGGTGATCGGCGAAGGGGCAAATCTGGGTGTGACACACCCGGCCCGTATTGAATTCAACCTGCTCGGTGGGCACTGCAACTCCGACGCCATCGACAATTCTGCAGGTGTGAACTCCTCCGACGTTGAAGTGAACATCAAGATCGCACTGGCTGCGGCGATGAAGTCGGGACGCCTAACCCGCCCCAGCCGCAACAAATTGCTGGAAAGCATGACGGAGACTGTGGCCGAACTGGTGCTGCGCAACAACTACCTGCAAACCCTGTCGATTTCGCTTTGCCAACGGCGTGGATTGGAAGACTTCGCGCAACAACAGCGCCTCATGCACAGTCTGGAAGCGCGCGATCTGCTCGACCGACATGTCGAAGATCTGCCAGACGATGCGGCCATGGCCGAAAGGCAGGCAGCAGGTGTTGCGCTGACCCGTGCGGAGATTGGCGTCCTGCTGGCCTATGCCAAGATTGTCGCGCTGGATGATCTGGTCGCGGGCAAGGTTCCCGATGATCCTTATCTGAAGGAAATGCTCGTCGATTACTTCCCGCCCAAGATGCAAAAAACCTATGGCAAGGAAATTGACGGCCACAGGCTGCGCCGAGAGATTATCGGCACAGTTCTGGCTAATTCCATGATCAACCGTGGCGGCCCAACCTTTATCAGTCGGGTCATCGACCATACCGGTGCAGACCTCGATACGATTGCCCGGGCTTATGTCGTGGTGCGTGACGCGTTTGGCCTGCCAAAAATCAACAGCGCCATTGATGCGCTCGACACCAAAATTTCCGGTGCAACCCAGCTGGAACTCTACGCCATCCTTCAGGAGAGAGTGATCTCCCAAACCATCTGGTTTGTCCGCTATGGCAATTTCAGCAAGGGCCTGGAAGCAGAAGCCACGCGCTATCGCAAGGCGGTCGAAGCGTTGATGCCGAAGCTGGAGAAAATCGGCCCCGACTTCCTGTCCGACCGCATTTCTGCAGATGCCACGCGGTTTGAACAAGCGGGTGTGCCAAAGCCGCTGGCTCTCACCATGGCACGCATGCCTATTGCCGGATTGATTCCCGATATTCTCTATGCCTCAACCGTCAGCAAGAAGCCGTTGGACCAGGCGGCGACGGCATTCTTTGCCATCACCGAACGCTTCCGTGTGGACCGGATGGTACAGGCAGCGCGGGAAATTGAGACCAACGACTATTATGATGGTCTGGCCCTTGATCGTGCCCTGCAAAGCCTGCATCGGGCACGGCGGGACATTGTCGAGAAAATCCTCAAGGCGGACGCCTCTGGCGGCGGCGGCGGCGGCGGCAAAACCCAGACAGGATGGATCGACGTTCATGCAGCTATGGTCGAGAGCACCCGCAGCCAAATCGCCAATATTGTTGAGCATGACCACGCCACCGTGTCGCGCCTCACCGTTGCCGCAAACATTCTGGCCGACCTGGCACGGGTTTGAGCGGACTACTGGTCAACCAGCTTGAGCGCCAACTTGCGTTCCAACGCTCGCAGGCAGAGGCTGAGACCGATTGTCAGCACAAGATAGATGTAAGCGACGATCGAATAGGTCTCAAAGAAGGTGAAACTGCCGGCTGCATAGACCTTGCCCATCTGGGTGATGTCAGCGACACCCAGCACCGAGACCAGCGATGAATCCTTGACCATGGCAACGAAATCATTGCCCAGCGGAGGCAGGATGGTGCGGATGGCCTGGGGAAAAATGATCAATCGAAACCGCTGCCAGCTCGACAGGCCCAAGGCCTTGGCAGCTTCGACCTGGCCACTATCGACCGATTGAATTCCGGCCCGAAAAACTTCCGCTATAAAAGCCGAATAGCCGATCATAAGCGCAATAGACGCGCGCCAAACCAGTGGAAAATCCCGCACCGTCATTTTTTCGATCAGCCCGGATTCAATCAACGGCGAACTAATGAAATTCCACAGAGCCACAATGGCTGGTGCACCGACAAATGCAATATAGAACAGCAACACCAGTATCGGAATACCGCGGATTATTTCGATGTAGAATCGAGCGATCTGGCGCAGCCAAATCGATGAAGACAAACTCATGACGGCGAGCAGCAAGCCTAAGGCCGAGGCCAGTGCAAAACCTGTCAGGGTGACAAATATGGTAATGCCGATGCCGCGCGACACTGTTGTGAAGACCTGGGAATACAGGTCGTTCACAACGATCACCACGGCGATTATCGCACCAATGGTCGACGCAACCACCAGCCAGTAGGGAAAATCACTGGCCGGTTTGGGTGCGGCAGCCATTCTTGTCTCCAACGTTGAAATTGGCCCTATTGACCAAATTTATAGTCGAGAAACCATTTTTTGTTCAGGGCGTCTATCGTTCCATCCGCTTTCATCGACGCAATAGCAGCGTTGAAAGGGCCGACCAAATCTGATCCCTTGGGATAGATGAAGCCAAAGTCTTCAGCTCCAAGTGGACCGCCTATCAGCTTCAATGCGCCATTGGATGCTTCCGAATATCCCTTGCCAGCTGTTCCATCAGTCAGCACAGCATCCACATCGCCGGTACGCAGCGCCTGTACCTGTGCGCCAAAGGTTTCAAACAATTTGATGCGCGGGTTTTGCTCATTGCCGTCGAGCACGTTGTAGACAGCGACATAAAACGGAGTCGTACCGGCTTGAGCACCAAACAACCCGTCCTCCAGGGCGGCGAAGCTTTCGGCATCGCTGAAACGCTCTTCGTCACCCCGCACCATCATGAACATCTCTGAGCGCATATAGGCATCAGAGAAATCCACTTTCTTCGCCCGGTCTTCTTTAATCGTAATACCGGTCATGCCCATATCGTACTGCCCCTCGGAAACAGCAGCGATCATCGCGTCCCACGAGGTGTTCTGGTATTCCACCTGCAGGTTCAGTCGTTTGCTGATTTCAGCAACAGCATCATATTCCCAACCTATCGCATTGCCAGTTTTCGGATCGACAAATTGGAGTGGCGGATAGGCATTTTCTGTCACGACCACGACTTTCTTACCGTCGAGATCAGGAAGATCAGCGGCATGGGCGATGCCTGTAATCACCAAAGTCTGACCGATTAACAGGGCCAAACTGGCCAGACCGACAGACATTCTTGAAAATAGGGACATGTGTATACTCCAAAACGGGGGGATTATTTGAAAAGCGTGCCACAGCAGCCAAGTCTTGGCAAAGGTCGTATGTGCAAATGAACTGATTGAACTAGGTTGTGCCGACCGGGTGCGCCAACTACCATTCTCCTGAATCTTTGGGGTTGGCAATTATGCAGACTGTAGACAGAAGACTGGCCGCAATATTGGCCGCTGACATTGCTGGCTATAGCCGTCTGATGAGCCTTGATGAAGAAGGCACTATTGCCCAATTGCGCACCATGCGGGCGGACATTTTTGAGCCCCATCTGACAGCTCATCACGGGCGTATTGCCAACACGGCAGGCGACAGTTTCCTGATCGAATTTGGCAGTGCCGTTGAGGCCTTACGCTACGCAATGGCGGTTCAGAGCGACATTGCCCTGCACAATGAAAACGTCGTGACGGATCGCCGCCTGGAGTTTCGCATTGGCATCAATCTCGGTGATGTCGTGGCCGAGGGCACAGATTTGCTGGGCGATGGCGTCAATGTCGCCGCCCGTATTGAAGCTCTGGCCCAGCCCGGTGGCATCTGCATTTCACGTTCGGTCTGTGACCAGGTCCGGGACCGGTTAGACGTGGCGCTGGTTGATCTGGGAGAAACCAAGGTCAAGAATATTGATCGGCCTGTGCACGTGTTCCAGGTCGATTTGAACGGTGAAGCTCAGAATTTTTCGATCAGCAAGCAGCGAGCAAGCGCACTGTCTGGCCGTCCACCAAGTTTCCTTGCGGCCATAGTTCTGTTGGCCGCTGTCGCTGCCGCTATTGGCTGGTATGGGTTCCTGGAGTTGACTGGTGGAAACGTCACAGCAACTGGTCCGGCAGCCACGCCGACATCATCATCGCAATCCTCGCCCTCACCGTCACAGTCACAGTCACCGTCGCGGCCTTCGATTGCGGTTCTGCCATTTGAAAATCAGTCAGATGATCCCGAGCAGGGTTATTTTGCCCGTGGAATCTGGGAGGATGTGACCACGGATCTTTCCCGCGTATCAGGCCTGTTGGTCACCTCGAGCTCTGCAGCTGCACGTTTCAAGCCCGGGGCAAGCTCAACTGGCCCGAAAGCTATTGGCCAGGCGCTTGGGGTGCGGCATTTGCTTGAGGGCAGCGTGCGGCGTTCGGGCGATAAGCTGCGTATTTCAACCCGGCTGACCGATGCCGCGTCAGGTAAGCAAATCTGGGCAGAGCGCTATGATCGTGACGCAAAGGACCTGTTTGCCATTCAAGATGAGATTTCCGAACGGGTGGTGAACCAGCTGTCTGCTCTGTTTTCAAGCGCTGGATTGGCCCGCGCACCGCGCGGTTACACCCCCAAACTTGAAGCCTATGACTTCTACATAAAAGGTCGGGCTCAGCGCATTCCACCCACACCAAAAAATATTGCAGCGGCGTTTCAAAGCTTCGATCAGGCAATTGCCATCGACCCAAAATTTGCCGGTGGCTACGCTGGCGCTGCCATGGCGCAGGTTCTGGCGGCATTTGCCGGTGGTGGCGATGACGAGAGCTATCAAAAACAATTGCAGTCGGCGCTGGAGCTTGCCAACAAGGCTGTTGCATTGGATCCGCAATTTGGTCCCGGATGGGGAAGTTTGGCGGAAGTCCGTTTCAAGATGGGGCAGTTTGATGAGGCGCTGACTGCCATCAGGACAGCCATAGAAAAAGCCCCCAGCGATTCCCTGATGCGGGCAAATTATGGGCGTTACCTGGGCTATCTTCGACGGGGGGCTGAGGGGCGCGAACAAGTTAAAACAGCACTGCGCATGAGCCCGGACAGCCTTCCGCTGTTGTATTTCCTGGCCATTAATCTGCGTGCGGAGGGGGAGGCACTTGCTGCCGTGGAGACCCTGCTTGAGCATAGAAAACGGTTAGGTGGGCGGGTTCTACCAGCGCCGACAGCCCAATTGATTGCCGCTCAGGTGCAGGCTGGAAAGCTGGAAGATGCCAGACTGACCAGTCAGGCGCTGCTCAAGGGGGCCCCTTGGTTTACCGCGCGGTTGGCCCTGCGCACCCACACATATCAACACAAGGAGGATGCCGAGGAATTTGTCGATCTGCTGGTACAGGCTGGAATTCGCCGTTAAGGCCAATTTTGGAAGCGACATTTCTTCGCTATTGAACGCTTTCTTTCTTCATCGTTCCCCCCTATAAGCCTGCCCAGACGCCGGTATTCCTCCTCCGGCCCCCTACAAATTGGCCCACCTCCCCCGATGAACAGCGTCGGACAGGGCCGCTATGAGTTCAGGCTGACATTATGACCCTCCGCAATATCGCGATTATCGCGCACGTTGACCATGGCAAGACCACACTAATCGATGTGCTGCTCAAACAGTCCGGCACATTCCGCGACAACCAACAGGTTGACGAGCGGGCAATGGATTCCAATGACCTGGAAAAAGAGCGTGGCATCACCATCCTCGCCAAGGTGACATCCATCAACTGGAAAGACACCCGCATCAACATTGTTGATACCCCCGGCCACGCAGACTTTGGCGGTGAAGTTGAGCGTATTCTCAACATGGTCGATGGCGTGATCATTCTCGTCGACGCTGCCGAAGGCCCGATGCCGCAAACCAAATTCGTGCTGCAGAAAGCGCTCAAGCTTGGCTTGCGCCCAATCGTGGCGATCAACAAAATCGACAAACCGGATGGCCGTCCTGATTGGGTACTCGACGAAGTTTTCGATCTGTTTGGCGTGCTGGATGCCAATGAAGATCAACTCGACTTCAACGTTCTTTATGGTTCAGCCAAAGAAGGCTGGATGGCCGCTGAAGCTGAGGGCCCGAAAGATGATATGGCGCCGCTGCTCGATCTGGTACTCGAACATGTGCCGGAACCTTCCGTTGAAGAAGGTGAATTCCGCATGCTGGCCACCACAATTGAAGCCAACCCTTATTTGGGACGCATCCTGACTGGTCGAATCACGTCTGGCACCGCCGTAAACAACCAGGCCATTCACGCCCTCGATCAGGATGGCAATATCATCGAACAGGGACGCATCACCCAGGTGCTTTCGTTCCAGGGACTGGACCGCAAGCCAGTCAACGACGCCAAAGCTGGTGACATTGTGTCTATCGCAGGCATGACCAAAGCTACGGTTGCCGACACATTGGTTGCCCCCGGCATTAAGCAACCAATTGCCGCTCAGCCAATCGATCCCCCCACTCTCTCCATGACGTTCCGCGTCAATGACGGCCCACTGGCCGGCCGCGAAGGCGACAAAGTGCAGAGCCGCGTGATCCGTGACCGTCTGATGAAAGAGGCAGAAGGCAATGTTGCGCTGAAAGTCACGCAGGTTGAAGGCTCCGATGCCTACGAAGTTGCAGGTCGCGGCGAATTGCAACTGGCGATTCTGATCGAGACCATGCGTCGTGAAGGCTTTGAACTGACCGTTGGTCGTCCTCGCGTGCTGATGCAGGAAGACGAAAATGGCATCAAGATCGAACCTGTCGAAGAAGCCATCATCGATGTCGACGAAGAATTTTCCGGCGCTGTGGTCGAGAAACTCTCACAACGGCGGGCCGACCTGATCGAAATGAAGCCGTCCGGCGGCGGACGCGTTCGACTGGTCTTCCACGCCCCGACCCGTGGCCTGATCGGCTATCTGTCAGAACTGATGACCGACACGCGCGGCACAGCGATCTTCAACCGAACCTTCCTGGAATATCAGCCCTATAAAGGTGATATCGCGCAGCGTCATACCGGCGCACTGATCTCCAACGGCGACGGCAATGCAGTAGCATTTGCAATGTTCAACCTTGAAGACCGGGGACCGATGATGATTCATCCCGGTGACAAGGTCTATCAGGGCATGATCATTGGCGAGCACTCCCGCGGCAATGACCTTGAGGTCAATGTGCTTAAGGGCAAGCAGCTCACCAATATGCGCTCTTCTGGCAAGGACGAAGCGGTCAAAATCACCACGCCTCTGAACATGACGCTGGAAAAATCACTGGCCTATATCACCGACGAGGAACTGGTCGAAGTAACTCCGGAAAATATCCGGCTGCGCAAACGGGTCCTCGATCCTATTGAGCGCAAACGCCAGATGCGGGCCGCCCAAGCGGCGAGTTAGGCGGCGAGCTAAGCGGCGAACTTGGCGGCGAGATTTGTGGCGACTTAGTCAACGAATTTGACACCAAGTCAGTCGGTGCATCGAAACGGTGAGGGAAGGGTTTTATCCTATTCAACCCCGCTGTCAGCTTTGCCGCTGCCGCCATCGCCACCATTGCCGCCGTCGCCGCTGTCACCCAGCCATTCGGTCATGGTTGCAGCGAGGCCGCGGCCATAAAATGTGATTTCGGTTGGTTCCACGTCATTTTTGCGCTTCAACTTGATTTTCGTCGAGCTAAAGATAATTGATGTTCCTGGCGAAAACTCAATGATCGCCTCGCGTGGGATCAGCAGCGGCCGGTGGGCGAAGCGCAAAAAGATATTGGTGCGCATGTAAAGACCACGGTCACTGACAATCATCGTCAGGCAGTTGTTGTAGTTGACAAACAGGCTGAGCCGGGCGCTGCACCAGCGGTGCAATTTGCTATTGGCACCCTGAACCCTGCCGGTAGCCGGAAATTCGTGCGCCAGTCCGTGCCAGCCGCCCATCCGCGCAAGCAGGGTCAGTACACCCGTCCAGATCAGGCCAAACACCACCACAAACCCGGAACCGGACAGGATGACATAGAGTGATTCCAACATTTGCGGCTCCCGATTGCGAAACGCCAGTCTGCCATTGTTGGATTGATGAAACCATGCCCTTTGTCAAAAACCGGAGCCCTGCACAGCCTTCAAATAGCGGTCATAAAACAAAAAGCCCGGCGGAAACTCCCGCCAGGCTTAGGATATTACTTCTTTGCAGATCTTATCATGCGTATTCAGCTTCAGCCAGGTCTTCGATGTAGTTCCATTCGTTGGAACCGGCAAACCAGATACCTTCGATGTCAATCAACATGTCTACATCGCCGTTTGACTTGGTCACCGAATAGCCGTCGTCGGTGGCTACAATCTTGTAATCATCGCTGCTGCCGGCATAGTCGACTTGGTCGTAATCGCTACCACCGTTCAAATTGTCGTGGCCCATTGAACCGCGGAACACGTCGGTGCCAGCTCCACCATTGAAGTTGTCGTCACCGTCAGTACCGATCAGATAGTCGTTTCCACCGTTGTCGGGCATAGCCGCTTCTTCAGTCAGGTCGTCCATCGTGAGCCACTCTTTGGACCCCTTGAACCAGACTCCAGCAATATCGGTCAGTGTATCAATACCATCTGGCTTGATCACAGTAACCGAACCATCCTCGTGACGGGTGAAGGTGTAGTCTGTAGCGGCGCCATCGTAGTCGATCTGGTTATAACCGCTATCGCCACCATCAATTGTGTCATTTCCGGCTGAACCGTTGATCACATCAAGTCCGAGACCAAGATCAATCACATCGTTACCCTCTGTTCCGAACAGAAAGTCGTTTTCGTCGCTACCAACAACACCAGTGCTTTCGTCTGACTCGTCGACAGGATCCTGTGATTGTCCGTCAGTTGGGCCTTCTGAGCTTTCGGTGATCAGGTCTTCCAAGCTCAACCACTCACCAGAACCGCCAAACCAGATACCATCAATATCGGTCAAAGTATCTGTGCCATCTGGCTTGATCACTGTGACCGAACCATCGTCATTTTTGATGAAGGTATAGTCCTGCGGAGTACCCATATAGTCGACCTGACTATAGTCATCCGCACCGCCCATGATCATGTCATTACCCGCAGAACCAGCAAATACATGCGCACCCTCGTGGCCCATCAAATGGTCGTCACCGTCAGTTCCGGCAGTGTTGATGATGGTGTTTTCATCAGAATTGTCGTCGTCATTGCCGCCATGATCTTCATGTTCATTGTGATCGCCATGATCGCCATGTTCGGCGTGGTCACCGTTATCGCTGCCTTCGTCGGTGCTGCCATCGTTGTTGTGATCATGTGAATGAGTTGTCATTTCAAATGGGTTGTCAAGATCGAAGTCAGTTCCTTCGGTCTCGCCGTAGAGGACGTCGCGGGCTGCCTGATCGAGGTAAAGCTTGGCATTGTTGTTGGTGTTGACCACCATCTGATTACCAATCTGCTTGGCAATGGCAGCATCCGCCTGATCACCAAGGTCAACCTTGAATGAACCAAGATTGTGACCCGTGTGAGAACCGTTATTATTGTTGGAGATCATCGAGATCTTCCAGATGCCATCGCCAAGGTCTTCGACCTGTGTTTTGTTTTTGTCGAGCGTGTGGGTATAGCCCAATTCGATCTTAACGCCCGATTCCAGCACTTCATCAATGGCGCCAAACGGCAATGGCGAATGCAGCAGGTGGTTGATTGTTGCTTCCCGCTCATCCTTCGTCAGACTGTCAAAGTTGATTCCGGTCATAATCATCAGATCTGCCTGAGTTACCTCAGTCAGCTGTGTCCAGTCGTTTAGGTTGGTGATTTGCTGGGCAATCTTTGCCTCAAGCTCATCATGACCGCCAAAACGCTGAGCAGCCTGATCAATCGTGCGATTTCCAACAATCTGCTTGATCGCCTGTTCAACCACAGGTTTCAAACCAGTGATTGTAGAACGTCCAACAATGTAATCGCCGCTGATGAAGGCATAGCCGCCCGCCGAATCCTGATTTTCAATCAGTGTTTCGGAATACATCAGTTTGACATGTTCAACGAAGCTGTGGCCCGCGCCAGGAGTCGCAGAATGTTCGTGATCTGAATGACCAAAATCAACCTCACCAGCGTTGCCATAAAGAACGTCGCGCGCTGCCTGATCGAGATAGAGTTTTGCATTGTTGTTGGTGTTGACCACCATCTGGTTGCCAATCTGCTTGGCGATTGCAGCATCAGCATTGTCGCCAAGATCAACCTTGAAAGACCCTAGATTGTGCCCGGTATGGGAACCATTGTTGTTGTTGGAGATCATCGAGACCTTCCAGATTCCATCACCAAGGTCCTCAACTTCAGTCTTGTTCTTATCGAGTGTATGGGTGAAGCCCAGATCGATTTTCACACGGCTCGACAGCACTTCCTCAATATCACCAAATGGCAATGGTGAATGCTGCAGATGGTTGATGCTGACTTCCCGTTCGGCACTGGTCATGGCGTCAAAATTGATGCCGGTCATGATCATGATTTCATTTTGGGTTTCGGTCTGCAGTTGCTGCCAGTCGTTGAGGTTGGTCAGTTGCTGAGCAATTTTCGACTCCAGCTGTTCATTGCCACCCAACCGTTTGGCAGCATCTTCCACAGTGCGATTTCCTACAATCTGACGGATCGCCTGATCGATGACCGGACGCAAACCTGTGATCGGGCTGCGCGCAATGATGGTTGTTTCACCAAGATATGCATAACCGCCAAATTGCTGCTGACCCTCTGCAAGAACATCCTGGCCCAGCATGTAATCTGCGTGAGCCGCAAAATCGTGAGTCGTTCCGGGAGCATAACTAAAGTGACCCGAATGATTGTGGTGACCACCCTGAGTGTGGTCATGATCATGATTGGAGTGGTCGTCCATATGCTGATGAGTGTTGTTCATTTTTTTGCTCCTCGTATCGTCTCGGGACGGTTGATCCCACAGCTTGTTTCATTTTGGGACAGTCTCCACCAATCCGCCGTGATTGTGGGCTGTCTGCCTGGACAGATGCATCTGCCGTGCCAGGTTTCCCTATCGGCAACCACATCATTTCTCTCCCTAAGGAAGGGGGTGTGAAAATAGAGCAATCTGCAGGCATTCGTTGGCTCCAACCAAGGATGCCAATCAGTTGGCACACCAATTGCTCCCGATACTGGAGAATTGGGTTTGCGGCCTTTGCTGTCCTGAATGGGCACAAATAGACCCAGGTCACACGAATTGTGGAACATTGGAGGCACATATGCGGCGCAGTAATTTTGGAAAAAGAAGGGGAACTCCCCTGTCCAATTCAGAAATTGGTGCGGTTGGGCAGCACCAGTTCAAAACATCAGATGTTGTTGGCCTGGTTGTGCTGTCGGTCATGCTGTTTTTGATTGTTGATGGCAGCTATCTGGAGGGTCATTCAGCAAATGCGGTCATCGATTTTATCTGTCGGGCAATTGAGTTGCCGGTCGGGTTTGCGAGCGACTGGGCCCTGCGTGCGTCCATTACGACACCTGTTGATCAATCATTCGGTGGGCCGTTTGGCGAGCTGATCATGCCTTCATGGCGGTCGTTTCTTGTGGTGGCACACCAAGCGAGCCTTGTGGTCGGTCTCGGCGCGGCGTTTTTTCTGGATCTTTATCTGGCGCAATTTCTGCGCCACCGCGTTGTCAGTCAACAAACTTTGGATCTGGTGCAATTCGGGTCACATTTGGTTAGCTGGGGCCTAAGCGCCATCTGGCTAACCGGTGGAGCCATCTTGTTTTATTACTTTATGTGGGCACCTGAACTGCTGCAAAACCCCAAGATCTGGGCCAAGCTGGTCATTGTGCTTGCCCTGACAATCAACGGCATGTTGATTCACCGGGTCGCGCTGGATGGCTTGCGCCATTGTCTGGGCAGGTCGATTCTTGACCAAAACTTCCCGCGTGTCGCAATAACATTTCTCCCGATGGTTGCCATTTCGACTGTAAGCTGGGGATTTGCTTTCGTTCTGGGTGCCTTCAGGGAGCTGAACAACACGTATGATTCACAATCGATCCTGATCGGCTATTTTGTCTTGCTGGCCACAGTCTATTGCATTTTGGTCCTGACCTGCGCGGTGGTGCGCAAACCGACAACTGGCAATGCCAGTCGCGGGCCAGCCTATAGCTGATCCGTGGCAGGATTTATGTAGCTGCATTGCGGTGGGCTCAGCGGCAAAATCCGTTCAGCCACATCGCCTTGTTTAGCCGGGTTGTCGCTGATGCTATGGCAGAGTAACCTTGAAAATCACCTGCTTCGTTGTGCCGAGACGGGCCACTCATCGCTCGCACTCGCTGCTCGCCACTCGCCGCTCGCCGCCGACCTTGCTGGCATTAGGACTATCCAATTTGCCCAATATTCTTTCATCTTCCCAAATCCGCCCTCATGGACGCCAGTTGAAGGACCTTTGGCTGGAACCCAATACTGGCGATCCAGTCAGCCTTCTAAATCCAGCTGAGCAGCGTTTGCTGGAATGCGCTGCGCGGGGCGAGTTGTGCAATCTGGGAGATGATCGACCTGCTGCGGCAACTCTCGATCGGCTCATTCGGGCCGAATTCCTCCGCTTTGTCATTCTTGGTGGGGATGATGATCACCCGCTTCACGAAAATGGCGTGCTTATCAGCGGGGCTTATGTTTCGGGATCGTTGAATCTATCCGGCACGACAGTTAGCGGTCCGCTGGCGCTTTCAAACTGTTGGTTTACCCAAGACGTCATACTGACCCATTGCCAACTCCGCACCTTGTCATTGACCGGCTGTCACCTACCAGCGCTGGCAGCCACCGGCCTGACAACTGCTGGCAATATCCTGTTGCAGGACGGCTTTTGCGCAACAGGTACAGTCGAACTTGTGGGCAGCCGAATTGGCGGTTATCTGTCCTGCAGGAACGGGCGTTTTCTTCACTCCGAGCTGTCAATCGATGCCTCAGGTGCCACCATTGGCGCTAATTGCAATCTCGATAAAGGCTTCATCGCCAGTGGCACAGTCAAACTCTCCGGCGCTCAGATTGATGGTGCCCTCTCCTGCCGCGATGCAACCTTCTCTTGCCGGGACAAAGCACTGCACGCACCGCGAATCAAAGTTGCCAACAACGTGGACCTTGGCGAAGACTGCCGCGTCGGAGGCCAGGTCTCCCTGCAAGGCTCGGTAATCGGCGGTGATCTTACTTTTACCGGTGGCGCTTTCGACCGTCGCGTTAAGTGGGAAAAAGTCCGCGAAGTCACCTGCATCAATCTGCGCAATGCAGAAATCACCGGCACTTTGTTTTGGCGTCAGATCAAGATTGCCCGTGGCGAGTTGAACCTGGCCGGTGCTGCCTGCCGGACCCTGAATATGGATCGGGAAAGCTGGGATGAACCCGCCCAGATCCGTCTCGATAACTTTACTTACAAAGGTTTCAATCAGCTCGATGAAACCACCTCAGCTCGCTTCTGGCTTGAATGGCTGGGTCGCCAACCGCAAACGCATCTGACCACCAAGTTTCGACCAAAACCTTATCAGCAACTCGCAGACGTGCTGCAGTCCATGGGCCATGAAGAGGAAGCTCGCATAATTCGCATTGCGCGGCGGCGGCGGCAGGCAGATTATGTGCGGCTTTACGAAAAGCAGCCATCGGACCCGTTGGCCCGCCTTTCGCGACAACTCAATATCTTCTGGAACGGGGTTCAGGGTTTTACTGTCAGTTATGGCTATCGCCCCGGCAACGCGCTGATCGGCCTGATCGCCTTGTCACTGTTCGGTTGGGCAATTTACCAGTTTGCCGCCGTCCACGGAATCATGACACCAACCCATCCGCTGATTTACAAAGAAGCGGTTTGGGAGGAAAAGTCTGGCCCCCTGATAGCGCCCAAAATACCGACGGCCTGTCACGCCAACTGGGTTTATCCTGAAGGCAAAACGGCTGCCCTTTGTGCCCGGTCAATCCCGTCGGAATACTCCACATTCAATGCCCTTATATATTCCATCGACGTCGCTGTGCCGGTGGTCGATTTCCGCATGCAGGATGACTGGTCACCCCGTGTTGTGGACTGGCAAACTGGCAATACCGACTGGACCGGCTGGTGGGTGCGCAGCTGGGAATGGCTGCAAGTTGGCTTTGGTTGGACTTTTTCACTGCTGTTTGTTTCAGCCATCGGCGGCATCATCCGCCGCGACTAGCAGCGGCGGCGACGGCGGCGAGTGGCGAATGGCGAATGGCGGCGATGCCTTTTGAATTAATGAGGTAGGATTGGCTAGCAACCTGCGTTGAGCAAGGCATGTTTGAGATCGAATAACTAGAATTGGCTTATGGTCCTTCCTCAAGTTCATTGGCACCGTTAGGCTGGACCTTAAACCAGCCCCAGGTTTAAGGGACCTTCGGGTTTCATGATGAAGGAGCTTGCATACTAATGATCACGATCGGCCAAATAGCGTTACAAGAGGACATCGAAGCGGTGCGGGATTTGGTGCGGGCCTTGACCACCTGGGCCATGTCACTTGATCCGGACACCGCTGACGCTCCAACTTTTGGAGATCTTGAGGCGGAATTGTCTTCCCTGCCAGGCAAATTTGCACCGCCAACAGGCGGGTTCTTACTGGCCAGAGACGGACGGGAAGCCGTCGGTTGCGGTGCATTGATCGCCCTTGACGATGGTGTCGTGGAACTCAAACGCATGTTTGTGAAACCAAATCAACGGGGCAAGGGAGTGGGAACCAGGCTGGTGGAAGCTCTGATCGAACAAGCGCGGGAGTTGGGCGCACGACGTATTATTTTGGATTCCTACCACAAGATGCATTCAGCCCATCACATCTATCGGCAGGCAGGTTTCAAGGATGTTGATCCCTGGGAAGGGTTTCCCGAAGATTTCATCGACAGGGTCGTTTTTATGGAGATGGATTTGAGCTAAACTCTCATGGGTTTAGATATCGATTTCCGGATTGCCCGCATCAGCCACATCAACGGCGCCAACCGAAACCCCGATATCTGCCAATAGAGCCGCCAGATCATTCAGCGCTGTTGTTGGTTTTTCTGCGGTAACCGGCGAGCTGGATTCCGACATGAAAATAATAGACCGACTGGTGTCATCCACACAGCTATTGGCGGAATCTCGGGTGTTGAAGCCCCAACAAAGGATTTCTGTGCCCATGGCATGGACCACCAGGTCGCTGTTCAACGGATAGGAATCAGCCCGTCCGCCAAGTGGTTCAAACTGATCTGCTTCCGGTTTGCCCAGGCGCAAGATCATCTCGTAATCACCGCTGCCAGGCAGTTTACCCCGATCATAGGCACCCATCGGGGTGCCGTGGATGACGGATATCAAATTGTAGAGGTCAACAACCGGCAGGCCGGTGGAGATATCATCTCCCTTCTTCACCCGCCGCAACAATGCCTCGATGCTGGAATGAAACTTTGATGGTTTGATCGACATCGCCCCATAGGTCTGACGCCATACGGCGATTTCATCCAGCTTGGTAATGGGTTCAACTGCATTGATCCGTTCAACCACTGTGGGGAGTTGCTCACTGAGTTTGGCAACAAGGCCGTTCAAGCCGGACTGATTGTCGACTGTCGCGACCAGCGCCGCCACCTTGATGTCAGGAAAACGCTGCAGAATTTGCGGGTCAATGCGAAAGGTTAGCTGGCTCACTTTGGGCTCGTGCAGACAAGGGAAGAATCACCGCCACAGCATAAAGGACTGGCAGTCAATTGGTAGGCAGTCCGCGATTGGTTTACCGCCCTGGCGTCAACCAGGCCTTCAAATAGGGTCCAAGGCGATCCCTGATCGACTGTGCGTTATGCAAGGCGCAGAAATGTGTCGCCAAGGCCTGAATCATAAAGGCATGAATGCCTTCAGATTGCAGATTGGCACCAATATCATCGCGGAATTGTGTCGCCATGACCCAACGTTCAAACAGTGCGACCTGGCGGCCAAAATTCATCGCAATCGGGCCAATCACTTCCACCGCCGCAGCGCCGGAATAGCGCAAGATCAGATCAAACACATAACGCTCACTGGTCATGAAATTACACAGCGGCATCAACGCCTCCGTCAAAGCCTCCACCGACTGCGGATCAGGAGTTGCTTCAAGCTCCTCAAGATAGGCGTCCAACCGTGCGCCGATGATCAGCTCCATCAATGCATCTTTGTCTTTGAAATGGGCAAAGAAGGTGCCCTTGGCCGTGCCGGCGCGCAGCACAACTTCTTCCACCCGCATGGCCTCGAAACTGCTCTCCGCGATCACAGCCTCCGCCGCCGCAACCAGACGGGCGCGGGTTTCAATGGTTCGTTTTTGCAGAGCTTTTGCCACAATGCGTTTCTGCAAAAAAAACTGACCTTGGTCAAGTTTTTTATTGACCAAGGTCATTTTGTCTTCTATTAGAAAAATTGACCATGGTCATTTTCTTATCAGGAGCCAATTATGACATCAAAACGCATCTACATCCTCAACGGTCACCCCGCCGAAAACTCCTTCAACCGTGCTTTGGCCGAATCCTATGCCAATGCTGCCCGGGCTGCGGGCCATGATGTTCGACTGACGCATCTGCACGATCTGCAGTTTGACTCGGATTTCGAATTCGGTGGTTACAAAAAAATCAAACCTTTGGAACAGGGTTTGGAACGGGTTCTGGAAGACATCGAATGGAGCCAGCATGTTGTACTCACCACACCAATGTGGTGGGGCGGACTGCCAGCCAAGCTCAAAGGGCTTTTCGACCGCGTACTGCTGCCCGGCAGAGCTTTTGACACACGCAACACCAATTGGATCGGCCTGCCCGCGCCAATGTTAACCGGACGCACCGGGCGCATGATTGTTACCTCAGATACGCCCCGCTGGTTCTTCAGTTTTGCCTATCGCAGCGCGCTACTGCGCCAGTTGCGCGATCAGATCTTCGGCTTTGTCGGTATTAAACCAGCGAAGATCACCTATTTCGCCGGTGCCAGCCATCCAAAGCAAGGCGTTGTCGACCGCTGGTTGAAAGAAGTGCAACACCGCGGCGCGGCCGCAGCTTGAGCGGCGGGCGGCGGGCGGCGGGCGGCAAGCCAAGGTAGAAGCGGAGGCGGAAAGAATGGCGACACGCAGCAACGCTTCAGCCGACAATCATCTCTGTCTCCGCACTCACTCTTGGCAACAGCCACAGCATGTCACGCCGCGAAATCGCAACGCAGCCTTCCGTCGGCGTGTAGTTCTTGCGCGCCAGATGAAAGAAGATGGCGCTGCCCCCACCCCGGGCAGTGATGCGCTGCGAGATATTGTAGTCCATCACCAACACCACATCGTAGAGATGATCTTCTCGCGCCAGATTTTCGTGGCTGGCGGGATAGGGCAAAGTTACCGGTCGATTGTAATTGCGGTCACCGGGCTCATCACACCAACCATCTGTTGGCATAATTGATGTCAGATCGATTGCCGCACTGCGCAAGGGCACCCGCTCAGCCCGGATCATCGTTCCCAACAGGCGAAAACGGCCAAGCGGTGTCACCCCGTCCCCTTCTCCCCGTTTAATGCCGATGCCGGAACGTCCAAGTGCGCAGCGCAAGGTACGGTTCCCGGCTTGAAGCAGGCCCTCGGCGGGATATCCCGGTCGCGGTTTTACCCGAATAAATCTTAACGCTGAGCCGCAATAGTTTTGCACTTTCGGCCCTTTTGGCTCACAATATTGAACAAGGTTTCACAATCACGTGTGATTCTGGGCGGCGCAAGTTTACGCCACGATTTTTGTTACTAGATGGGGGTATTCCCCCGCAAAAAGGGGTCAATCACCTGTGAGGAATACCATGACCGAACGCGCCATTTTGTTGGTTGATGATGATAGCGATCTGCGCGAGGCGCTGACCGAACAGCTTGCCCTGTATGACGAATTTGCCATTACTCAGGAGGAATCCGCCGCAGCCGGAATTAAAACGGCACGTGAAAACCATACCGATCTTTTGATCATGGATGTTGGCCTGCCCGACATGGATGGCCGCGAAGCAGTCAAACTGCTGCGCAAAGGCGGCTTCAAATCTCCAATCATCATGCTGACCGGTCACGATACTGACAGTGATACAATCCTTGGTCTGGAAGCAGGTGCCAACGACTATATCGCCAAGCCGTTCAAATTTGCTGTCTTGCTGGCTCGCATTCGCGCCCAGCTACGCCAGCACGAGCAAAGCGAAGATGCGGTATTCACCATTGGTCACTACTCCTTCCGTCCAGCCCAAAAATTGCTGGTGGAGGACGATGGCGGCAAGGTGCGGTTGACCGAGAAGGAAACCGCAATCCTCAAATATCTCTATCGCGCTGAGCAAAAGGTAATCACCCGCGACGTGCTGCTGGAAGAAGTCTGGGGCTACAATTCCGGGGTCACCACCCATACGTTGGAAACCCATATCTATCGGCTGCGTCAAAAAATCGAAAAAGATCCATCCAATGCTTCCCTGCTGGTCACCGAGTCCGGTGGCTATAAGCTGGTCCCGTAGGGATCAATGAGTCTCGATTCAGATATCCGCCTGTTGAGTCGGGTGCGGCTGTTTGCCGGTTTCGAACCGGACCATCTGCGCCTGCTGGCGTTTGGTGCCGAAGCGCGGGCCTTGGCCCAGGGCACTCGGCTATATCGTCAGGATGACGCATCCGACGGAGGTTTTGTCGTGATACGTGGCAATGTCGATTTGATTTCAGGGCTCAATGACAGCGTGATCTCATCCCACGGAACGGGATCGTTGATTGGCGAAATGGCCTTGATTTCCGACACCCACCATGCGGCAACGGCAATCACCACCGAAAATACCGAAGTATTGAAAATTACTCGCCCCCTGTTTCGCCGCATGCTGAACGAATATCCGCAACTGGCAGTATTACTTCAGCAGCGGATAGCGCAATCAGTCGGGGAATTTGCAGAAAAGCTCGACGTGATCCGTGCCAAACTGGATCACGCCAGCGATCTTGCCGACCGCAAGCAATAGCTTTGATAACCGACTGGGTCGGTTAATGCCGACTGGCGCTGCGTTAGAATTTGAAGGTCGCCATGACCGGCACGTGGTCGGATGGCTTTTCCCACCCCCGCGCTTCACGCAAAACCAGCAAATCGTGCAGATGTTCTGCCAATTCCGGTGCGGACCAGACATGGTCCAATCGACGGCCCTTGTCAGCAGCGCTCCAGTCTCTGGAACGATAGCTCCACCAGGTATAGATCTTTTCTTCCGGTGGAATGTGGTGACGGATCAGGTCGGTCCACCCGCCCTTGTTCATCACCTCTGTGAGACCGTCGGTTTCAACCGGCGTATGGCTCACCACTTTCAATAATTGTTTATGGGACCAAACATCCGTTTCCAGCGGTGCGATATTAAGATCGCCAACCAGAATGTTCGGTATGTCACCGTGGGTGCTGGTCAGGCTTTTCATCTCGTTGAGAAACTTCAGCTTGTGATCAAATTTTGGGTTTTTGACAGGGTCCGCTTCGTCACCACCTGCGGGCACGTAAAAATTATGCACCTTGATCGGCCCCCGCTTGGTGCCGACAATGCATTCCACGTGACGGGTATCTCCCATGGCAACGTAGTCGGTGGAGGATATGTCTTTCAGCGGATGTTTGGAGACGGTGGCAACCCCGTGATAGCCCTTTTGACCATGAACCGCACAATGCTCGTAGCCGAGCTGTTTAAATGCTTTCAGCGGAAACTGATCATTTTGACATTTGATTTCCTGCAAACAGAGCACGTCGGGCGCATGTTTTTCCAGAAAATCACCGACAATACCAATGCGCAGACGCACCGAGTTGATATTCCAGGTCGCTAGTTTGAAGGATGAGGATGCCATTGAGACGCCGGTTTCAGGAGCACAGAATGTCTGTGACAATGAACCGCGCGATGCGCCTCGACAAGTTCAAACCAGGCCAGGGCCGGTGTTTCCCCAGATTGGGGCAATCCTATCCGACGCCTAGAACCCTTCAGGTCTAGTTGTTGCTGTTTTTGTTGCGCTGACGTTCCAGAATGCCACGCTGATCCATATGGAACAGGCGCTTGTTCAGATCGATATTGCGCTGGACATTGAAGATCATGACCGTCGTGTCCTTGCCCTGATTGTCGGTGATCGTCCATTGACGCAGGTCGAAACTTTTTGGGTCAAACATCAAGGTGATCTTGGAGTTTCCAAAGATCGACTTGTTGGCCAGAACGACAGTTGTCAGGTCTTTTTCGGTTTTGACGCTTTTGATCGACTTGTCTTTGACATCGAAGCGATCAGCCAGCAACATCTTTAAGGGTGTTTTGGAGAGAGGGTAAAAGTCCCAAGTCTTCAGTTTGCGATTGTGAATGCCGACTGTTTTGCCATCTGCCTTGACCAAAATCGGCGAGGGCTTTGTGTAATCAAATCGCACCTTACCGGGGCGTTTGATGAAGAAGCGACCACCGGTCTGCTCGCCATTGGGGCCGAATTGCACAAATTCCCCCATCATGGTCGGCACGCTGGAAAAGTGCTTTGAAATCTTTGCAACCGTCTTGGCATCTTTCTTGCCAATCTTGGCCTGGGCCAATGTGACACCGGATATGGCGGCAACCGCCATAGTCAAAGCGACGATAACAACAGAGCGAAATTTGAGCATTAGATCAGAAGCCTTCAGGTTTCACATCAAAGGTTAGTGGGCACATAAATTACGTGGGCGTTCGAATGGCATATTCAACAATTCGGGCATGAGTATGGTTGCATTAAATGGTCTCATCTTCTGCCGGCACCAATATTTCGCGCTTGCCAGCATGGTTGGCCGGACTGATCAGACCTTCCTGTTCCATACGTTCAATCAGCGACGCTGCTTTGTTGTAGCCCACCGACAGGCGACGCTGGATATAGGAGGTTGAGGCCTTGCGATCACTGAGCACAATGGCCACGGCCTTATCATAAGGATCGTCCGAATCGCTCATATTGCCGGCGCCACCACCACCTGCTGCACCCTCGCCGCCACCGTCTTCTTCAGTCTCTTCAGTTACCGCTTCAAGATATTGGGGAACACCTTGAGCTTTCAGGTGGTTGACCACGTCCTCGACTTCCTGATCATCAACGAAAGGTCCGTGAACACGGGTGATACGACCGCCACCAGCCATGTAGAGCATGTCACCCATGCCAAGCAGCTGTTCAGCACCCATTTCACCCAAAATGGTGCGGGAGTCGATTTTCGACGTGACTTGGAACGAAATACGGGTCGGGAAGTTAGCCTTAATCGTACCCGTGATAACATCAACCGATGGACGCTGGGTTGCCATGACAACGTGAATTCCTGCGGCACGCGCCATCTGCGCCAACCGCTGGACTGTGCCTTCAATATCCTTGCCCGCCACCATCATCAGGTCGGCCATCTCATCGATGATCACAACGATGAATGGCATTGGTTCCAGATCCAGTTCCTCGTGCTCGTAGATTGCCTCGCCGGTATCGCGGTCAAAGCCCGTCTGCACGGTGCGGGTGATGACCTCGCCACGGGCCGCGGCCTCGTTGATGCGGGTGTTGAAGCCATCGATATTTCGCACGCCGACCTTCGACATTTTCTTGTAGCGCTCTTCCATCTCACGGACGGTCCATTTCAGCGCGACAACAGCTTTTTTGGGGTCCACCACAACCGGGGTCAGCAGGTGGGGAATGCCATCATAGATCGACAATTCGAGCATTTTTGGGTCGATCATGATCAGCTTACATTTTTCCGGACCAAGCCGATAAAGCAGCGACAGAATCATTGTATTGATCGCAACCGACTTACCGGAACCGGTTGTACCGGCCACCAGCAGGTGGGGCATTTTTGCAAGGTCGGCAATCACCGGTTCGCCGCCAATTGTCTTGCCCAGGCACATGGCGAGCTTCGCCTTGGTCTTCTTGAATTCAGGGCTGGAAAGCTGCTCACGGAGGTAGACGGTTTCGCGCCGCTTATTGGGCAGTTCGATACCAATGGCATTCCGACCCGGAACCACCGCAACGCGGGCTGCAATGGCGCTCATTGAGCGAGCAATGTCTTCGGCCAGGCCAATCACGCGGGAGGATTTAACTCCGGGCGCAGGCTCCAGTTCATACAGCGTGACCACTGGGCCAGGACGGACTTTGATAATCTGTCCCTTGACCCCAAAATCTTCCAGCACACCTTCCAACACCCGGGCATTTTCTTCCAAGGCCTCATTCGACAACGAAGGATCTTCAATGATCGCCTTGGCATCAGAAAGCAGATCAAGCTCTGGCAGCACGAACCTGCCATTTCTTGTTTTGGGTTTGGCACGCCGCGCGACGCGGGAAACCGCCGGTTCAGCCTGAGCCGCATCAGTATGGGGGATGGGTTCGTCGTCCTCCACCATTGCCTGACGGGTCAGCACAGCTGGATCATCAACCTCAAATGGTGGCACCTCTGCATCATCAACTTGATAGTCTGCGTAACCTTCTGAGGCGACTGGAGCACTGTCCAGTGTCTTCGGCAATCCAGCAGCATCAATCATCGGTTCGACCCAGCCTTCTGCAGGCTGGCGAGGTGCAAGATAGGGCTCACCATAATTCTCACTTTGGCGGTGATGACTGCGGCGGCCCCGAAGGGCGGAAATTTTATAGCCCAAATGCAACACCATGCCGATGGGCGCTGCAATTAGCGCGCCCCAGTCACGGCCAGATGATTCATAGTCACCGTTAGGATCAGCCAAACTGGGGTCATCGTAGAGCTCCTGCACCATGATCATGTCCGGATCTTCAGCAGGAAGCGGTTTTGAAGCTCGCAGCGTCCGGTTGGAGAGGCCCCCTTGCAGGTCGCATGCGCGGATCAGCAGCCAGCCAGCCGGCACTGTGAAAAACGCAAACAGGATTACCGCAATAATACCGCCGGGATAGGAACCTGTGAAAGCCCGCGGAATGCCCAAGACGGCATCACCGATCACACCGCCCAAACCAACTTGCAACGGCCAACCGGATGGAATGGAAAGACAAGCCAGCGCTGTCGCCAAAAAGACCAGACCACCAATCCAATAGCCCACGCGCGGTGCCAAATGACTGATCGGACGCAAAGAAAATTTCTGAATACCCCACACGAGCGGCGGCAGCAGCAGTGCTATTGCGGCAAAGCCCAGGAACTGCATTGTAAAGTCGGCAAAGCTGGCGCCCCAAAAACCGAGCCAGTTTTCTGCCGTCGACCCATTGGCAAATGTCAGGCTTGGATCGCTGATGGTCCAGGTGGCCAGCGCAATCCCACCCGACAGTGCCAGCAGCATCAGTGCAATGCCCTGCATTTTGACAAAACTCCGCCGTATCACCGGCGGAACCACTGGAATCGTGACCGTCAGTTTGCGAACCGTGGGTTCATCAAACTGATCCGGACGCGCACCGGCATTTGCAGTAGACATGATCACTTCTGGCGCTTGCATACTCAATCAACTTTCAACGTTGCGAAGGCGGATCCGCCCCGAATCCAAAAGGAATCAGCGCGGACTTATCGCTTTGAGCGCAATATTATGCGGTCGATGGTTAAAGGCCTGTTAACCATGCAGCAGTGGGCGGTGAGTACGATTACTGCACGCGGGTGTCAGCTTAACCTGCCGACCGCCACGCAAATATTCAGCTAACCCTTAAGCAGACGCGGGCTGCCCATATTTTTCACGGGCAGCAGCCCGGTCGATCGGTTCCAGCACATCACTGCTTGCAACCACGGCCTTTTCAACTGCAAAAATTGGATGCAGCTTATGACGCAGCAAATACGCAGCCAACCCGATCAGGGCGAACAATAGCCAGGTGATTGGTGCCGTGCGCACATCGTGATGCACCGCCATCCACCACTCAGCATCAGAGATTTGCAGAACCTTGGTATAATTGCGCGCATTTTCGGCAAACAAAAAGCCTGCATGCAACCCCACAGAACAGAACAAGGATCCGGTGCAGATATAAACCGTGCAAAGGGTACTGCCTAAAACAAACAGACCCACAAACAGGCGAATCTTATCAGGTTCCACCCAGCTCAGCGGATCGTTCAGATTGTGCACAAATGCAAATACAAACGACGCGAATGCAACCGCAAGAATGGTTGCCGTCCGCGTTGGTTTCCAGCGCAAATAGCGCATCAGGAAACCACGGAACATGGATTCCTCAACCATCGCCAGCACCGAGGCAATAGGCAGCGAGATGAACAGCCGAATGATCCGCTTGTTCGACAGTTTCTCCAGATTTTCCGGATTGTAGCTCACCGTATCCATGCCAATCGTCATGGCAAAGGCGAGGGCCGAAAGAGTTACCGAAAACAACGAAAATGCCGCAAACCCCATCAGCGTCCGCCGCCATGCCTTGCGGTAAAGATCCATAAAATAAAACGGACTGTCCACCGCGACATAGCGGCTATAGATCACGACAAATAAAAGCGCCGCACCATAAAGCGTGATCTGGCCGGTACCACGACCGTCAAACACCGAAAAGCCCGAATCAGTCGCAATAAAAAACATTTCAATGACGACCATCGGCAACGGCAATGCCGCAAGAAAAATGCAGATGTAAAGATATCGGATATTCTGCCCCGGCAGCGTAAACATAAACCCATTCCCCATAATGTGGCATCAAGTGATGACAATCTGCAGCGCGCGGCGCGTGGCGCGTGGCGCACGGCACGCTCCCCAACGCAGGTTGCCCATCCCTCTCAATAGCTTGGCTCTCCTATAACGATCCTTATTATAATGGTGAAGGGTATTTTACGCTGACCAGTCAGAAACTCAGTCAAATGATTCGCCAGCAAAACCCTGTTCGATTTTGTGCGTCAAAGAACTTCGGTGTAAAAAACTGCGTAAATTCAATTACTAGTTGGCCTAGTGACCTAATGCACAGCCGCATGAGCCGCTCACATTCACCTTATCGCCATCGAACCACCTGAATGGAGAATTCAAATGTCCAAAACAATCGGCCGCTTTCCGCTCGTCCTTGCTGTGGGAATGCTCGCCTCCGCAACATTAGCAGCCGTCGCCACCGCCGCGCTGGCTGGCAATATCATGGCCCCGACAGGTGCCGCGCTGAAAGCTACCAAGGCCCAGCTCGCGATCAAGAACCCCAACGTCAATGTTTGTCCGGCGGCTGCCAAGATGACTGGTTGGATCTTCACCAATAAGCCCGGAACACTGGAATATATCATCATCCGCCAGAGTGGTCAGGTTTCCGGTCCGTTTCAGATCCATTCCAACACTGGCAGCAACGGATTGCACATGGCCAGCTTCTCCCGTCAGTTTCAGATCCATCATAAGATTGATGCCAAATACCGCATTCTGATCGGCAGCAAGTATGGCAAAACCCTCAGTAATTGGGCGCCGCTGAAGGCTTCCTGCAAGATCGGGTTGGGCGGCTAAATCTGTGCAAAGATTGATGACTATCTTCAGCTCCAAAATTGGATAGGATCAGCGCCAAGACCAACAGTCAGCGCCATGGGGACAGGTGGCATGAGCAAAGACATCGACCAGGATGCGAATGGGGATTTGGGCGACGAATCTGCCAAGAGAGGGTTCGAACGGCAGTGGCACTATCTTCCGCCGGTCCCGATAAATGTGTCACCATTTTTCTCCTGGCCACCTGATCCAAAACGCATGGTTCGCTGGGTGTTGGATCGTTGGTTTGCCATTGCCGAGAATTCCATTCTGGTGATAGTCGCAAGCATTTCGTGGTTCTGGTTTCAACCACCACTGGAGGCTGCAAAAACATTTTCGCTCGATTGGATATTGCTGCTCTATCTGCGCAATTTCCTGCTTTTGCTGGCCGTAGCCGGTGGTCTGCATCTGTATTTCCACGGCGTCAAACGGCAGGGTAAGAGGCTCAAGTTTGACGGCAGAGACCTGCGCCGGGATGCCCGTGCATTCACATTTAACAACCAGGTTGCCGACAATATGTTCTGGTCGCTGGGCAGCGGTGTGTTGTTCTGGACAGCCTATGAATCCGTGATGTTCTGGGCGATGGCCAATGGCTATGCACCTATTCTGGTATGGGCCGATAATCCGGTCTGGTTTGTCGCCCTGTTTTTCCTCACACCGATCTGGATTTCATTTCACTTCTACTGGATTCATCGATTTCTGCACTGGCCTCCCCTCTATCGGCTGGCCCATGCCCTGCACCACCGCAACACCAATGTCGGGCCGTGGTCGGGCTTCTCCATGCATCCGATTGAGCATTTGCTGTTTCTGTCTTCCATTCTGATTCACTTTGTGATCGCTGCCCATCCGTTGCACATCCTGTTTCACATGCAACATCAGGCGCTCACCGCCGCGACTTCTCATACCGGATTTGAAGGCTTGCTGGTTGCAGACAAGAATCGCCTGGCACTCGGCACCTTTCATCACCAGATGCATCACCGATATTTCGAGTGCAATTACGGTAATCTGGAAGTCCCGTGGGACAAATGGTTTGGATCATTTCACGACGGCACCAGTGAAGCGGATGCCAGGATGAAAGAGCGGCGGCTAAAATTCATGAAAGGCTGAAAAGCACCTTCACCTCTTCGGGTACCGGGCAGGAAGTAATGCCGGACCCGTCTTCCTTCTTTTTCACCAGCACCCGTTTTTCAAAGCCTTCTACGGCGAGTTGTTCCTCGCCATCGCTTCCATTGCGCAGCAACCGATGTTCAATATCAAAGCTGGCACTGCCAAAGCGCACGATTGAGGTTTCGATCACCACCTCGTCTCCATGGCGGGACGGAATGTGAAATTTAGCCCGTGTGTCGACCATGGGAAATCCAACAACACCGTATCGGCGGATTAGTTCCGGTTTGGGCAACCCAGCTGCCTTAAAATGATGGGCAGTAGAAGCGTCAAACCAGGCAAAATAGTTGGGATAGAAGACGATATCAGCGGGATCGCAATCGCCCCACTGAATTTCAACTGTGCGGCGACTGACCAGCATTCTACTCATTAAGGGTGGCCTCTTGATTGTTTGGATTTACAGTTGAATTTGAAACAGTGGCGGCAAGCACCGTGTCCAATTTTTTGTGGTTTTCATCAGCTAATGCTGCGGCGATTGCGGCGCGGAGCTGGCCTGCAACTGGCTCAAGATCGCCGCTTTCCATTGCCGGTCGAATCAATTCAGAAACTATGCGGTTATAGGCAATGCGCCCACGCGCCAGCGTATCAGAATATCCTTTCAGCACGCGTGGCAATTCGGCCAGGCCTTCAGCAAATTGTGGCGAGGACTTCAGGGCCTTCTGCATCATCTCCAGCCAGACCACGATCGCTTCCTGTTCTTCACCAAAGCGCAGGCTGCGGCGGCGGATAAGGTGCAGGGATGCCATGGCGCGTAGCATCCAGTAACCCATCACACCATTTGATTTCAGATGCACGCCCCGGCCAAGAAATGGCAAACCCTTACCGCGTTCAACACGCGTCATAATGCGGCGACCAATTCTCGCTGGCAGGATGTCGGCGACTTCCTCGGCCCGGGGTTTGAGATATTCCGTTACCGTCATCAATTGACCTGGCTGCAACTGCACTTCCTTGCGGATAGTTACAAAGCGTTCCGGACGGGTTTTCAGATCAGCAACGCGGGCGACATCTTCATAGGCCATCCAAAGGGCAAGACGGCGGGCCGCTTCTGTAACCGCATTCGCGCATTGTGGATCGTCAAGGTTTGCCAAGCCAATCAATGTGCGGGCCCGCTCGGCATACAGCTCACCATGAGCGGTGTCCTGAAAATCCTCACATCTCGCGCGACCCAGGTCGAGCACGTTTTGGAGTTCAGCCGGTAGTTCAGACCTCGCAGCCTCCAGCTCATTGGAAGTCGAGCGCAGGGCGTTCACCGCAGACGCCGCAGCATCGAAACCAGCCATCGAACGTTTGTCGGCCAATACGGAACGGGACTGGGCAACAGCCCATGGCAGAGTGCCGGAGCCTGCCAGCGCACCAAACATGGTGGCGCTGACAAAGGTGCCATTGTCTGTGGCAAGTTGACCGAGATCCAGCATCATGTTTTCGTGGCTGAGTTCCTCCACCGCGCGGGTAACATTCTCCTGCGAATAACGCCCGTCACCCATTTCGATCTTTTCCGCCGTCGAGAAAACCCGTGCCGTCGATGAAATCACCGTGGTGCGGTCGGGCGAGACAAACCCTGCGGCCAGCGCGCGGGCAGTTTCCACCAGCTCACTGGAAATCAAGATATCGACCCGGCCGGGCATTGGCACAAGGCTCAGCACAGGAGCTTTTGTCCCCTCATCAGCTTCTCGAGATATCTCAATATAGTAGCTTGTCGAACCCGTGCGCTGGGCAACGCCTGGAACCGAAGTGGCCTGCACCGCGTGACCTGCATTGCGCGCCGCTTCAACAACCCAGTTCATCAATACGCCACCACCTTCACCACCCAAAGCGGCAATCAACAGGCGCAGCGTACCGGCTCTTTCACCCTTGGCACTCATGCTAGCGCTCCCAGGGTGAGCCAATTACGCAGTTTAGCTCGGACCCGGTCGAACCAATCTGGATTGGTGATCACTTCAGCGCGCCAGAACGACGGACAAAGTGTTGCGGCGTGGGAAACTTCCCCACACAGGCCACAACCAACGCAGCCATTGGTGACATGGGCCACCGGGTCTGTCTTCAATGGATCTGACGATGTCTTGACAGTCAGTGTTGGACAACCGGAAAGGCGTATACAGGAATGATCGCCAGTGCAGGTTTCATCGTCGACCCCATAGCGGGTGCGAACCACCCTTTGACCAGCGGCAAGCGCCTTGGCGCGAATTGGCCGGATACGCCGCTGGCGCTCAAGCTGGCATTCGCCTTCGGCAACAATCACCTTCAGGCCGGAGAACCCGGTCTTGAACGCATCCTTCAACGTATCGCGCATGAGGGCGACATTGTAATTATGCACCGTGCGAACCCATTTGACGCCAACACCCTTTAAAGCGTCTTCGATCGTGGTTTCACCGTGGGTGGCACTTTTTTCCGCCGATTCCAGTTTCAGATCGTGGTCGGGCGAGGAAATGACTTCCTGGGTGCCCGTGGCAGATGTGTAGCCATTTTTCATGATCACCAGCACGCCGTCGCCACCATTCATCAGCCGTGAGGTGACACCAGACAACAGGCCGTTGTGCCAAAATCCACCATCCCCCATCACCGCCAACGGGCGCTTTTGTTGAAAGCTTGCAACCGACGCATTGGAGGCCAGGCTCATGCCATAGCCGAGAATGGAATTGCCAAAATTGAAGGGTGCGAAAGTCGCAAACGCATGACAGCCGATATCGGCCGAATAATGGACCTTACCAATTTCCCGCTCGGTCAGTTTCAATGCGGCAAAGAAGGGCCGCTCCGGACAGCCCGTGCAAAAGGCTGGAGGGCGTGGTGGCACCGGGCGGGCCAACAGCTTGGCAGCCCGCTGGCGCAATTCTTCAACTTCTTCGCCATAGGCACCATCGTTCAGCTGATTACCGGCTTTTGGCAAATGGCGGCGCAAAAAGTCACCAATGCCGCCGATCATGACCTGCGAGGAATATTCTCCGGCCATCGGCAGAAAATCCTTGCCTGCCAGTATCGTATCGGAACCGGCACGACGTAAAATTGTGCCAATTTCGTTTTCGATATATTCCGGCTGACCTTCCTCAAGAACAAGCACCGCTTTCTTGTCTGCCGTGAATTGCAGGATCTCGTCGCTGACCAGCGGATAGACCACGTTCAGCGCCATGATCGGCAGATCGCAAGTGCCGTCTGGTTTGGCCAGGCCGAGTTCGGTCAGTGCCCGGATCAGCGCATTATAGAGCCCGCCCTGAACAATCAAACCGACATCCTTGTGCTTTCCGGCAAAGAATTCGTTCAAATTGTTATCGGCGATGAACCGCCGCGCTGCCTCCATGCGCTGGCCGGATTTAAGCCGCTCGTGACCAAAGGTAACGGGCGGATGGGCAAGCTGCTCATATTGGTGGGGAGCTGGTTCGGCCAGCATCTGTTTAGCCGAAATGTCTGCCGCCTTGTTGTCCTTGGCGACGAATGAACCCTGGACATGGCAGGCACGAATGCGCAGTTCCAACATGACTGGCGTGTTGGAGGCCTCTGATAGTTCGAATGCGCGTTCGACCGAATTGGTGATGCTTTCCAAATTGGGACGCGGATCCATCAGCCACAGAGTGGATTTCATTGCATAGGCGTGACTGCGCTCCTGAATAACCGAAGACCCTTCGCCGTAATCCTCACCGATGATGATCAGGGCGCCACCGAGCACGCCAGGGGAAGCGAGATTGGAAAGAGCATCGGCGGCGACATTGG
The DNA here is from genome assembly GCA_039969995.1 of Rhizobiaceae bacterium. Classification (GTDB taxonomy): domain Bacteria; phylum Pseudomonadota; class Alphaproteobacteria; order Rhizobiales; family Rhizobiaceae; genus Pseudahrensia. The sequence goes on along the minus strand of JBDVMU010000005.1, from coordinate 23,598 downwards.
TGCCGACAATCGATTTCCACGTCACCGCACCGCGCACCGGATACATGATCGACGCGCCCAGCATAGCGGCGGCGGAGGCTTCATTGGTGCAGGGTTCGACATGAACCCCAAGTTCGGACATTTGTGGCGCGGCCTGGACCATGACGTCGATCAGATGGGAAACCGGTGCACCCTGATAGCCACCGACATAGGAGACCCCTGATTGCAGCAAGGCCTTGGTGACGGCCAAAATGCCTTCACCATGGAAGACCTCGCCATCGCCCAGCTTGAGCTTTTCAATTTCCTTTGCGAATGAGACTTCCAAGGCGGCTCTCCGTCACCGATCTGCAATAACCCTGCGGCCCGAACCGGCCACGCGCCAGTATCGGAGCAAAGTGGTTGCAGGTCAAAGAGAGATTGGCAAACGTTTGACCGTTCGCCGTCTCGTCGCTGTGCCGTCGTCTCGCCGCTCACCGTTCGTGGCTCGTGGCTCGTCGCTCGCCGCTCGTGGCTCGTGGCTCGTCGCTCGCCGCTAGTCTTTTTTGTGGAGTACGAAGGCGAGGCCGTGCCAGCCGAATTGCAGATAGGGGATCAATTCCCACTGGTCGTTTTCCTGGAAGAATTCCAGCATCGCCACACGCTCACCAGAAGCCTGGGTTTCGGACCAACAGAAATAATCGTCAAAAGCCAGCACCATGCCATGTTTCAGCCGCGGTTTGAGGAATTTCAACACGTCCTGAGTGCTCGAATAGAGATCGCAATCGACGTAAACGAGAGCGATATTGTCGGGCGCATTTTCCTGGGTCAGGGCCGGCAGGGTATCGGAATAAAAACCTGGGACAACCGTATAGGCATCGCGCGGCACACCACGTGTTTCACACAGATCATGAAATGCCTCCAGCGAGGTCGACATGCGCCCTTTCACCCATTTGGGGTGATCATCCTCTGCGTCGCGCTGGTCGGGAAAGCCCTGGAACGAATCAAATGCCCATAGATGCGCCTTGTGCTTGTGCAGCTTGGCCTGGTGGTAGGCGAGGCAGAAAGTGGTGCCGCCATGGCAGCCGAATTCGACATAATCACCGCTGATCGCGTTGAACGACAGGGCGCGGAAGATCTTGTAGAAAAAAGCTTCGCGGTCGAGCCGCTCCTGATATTTGATATTGGCGTTGAAAGGCAGGGCGCCCAGCTGGCCTTCCAGCTCGGTAATGCGCTCCTGCAGCTGGCTGATTTGGGCTTGAAGGTCGGCGTTGGCATTGTCGGTCATGAGGTCACTTTTCGGCGGTGCATCTGTTGTCGTGCAAATAGCATATAGGGATGGCTTATGCAGTGCGCAAAATCACGATTGACTGATGATCAGCACCTGAAGGGACCTAGTCCTGCCGCGTGACCGTCGCAACGATTTTGCGGACAATCGGCGCCATGCCGAAGATCACCGGAAAGGCGATGCACCAGGACGGGATCCACGAACTCATCCAGAGGCTGAAAAATCCCTCGCTGCTGGCCGTCGCCCGCCATGTGGAAAGGCCCGATACCAGAAACGACGCCAAGCCGGACAGGATGAAGGCAAACAACATCGGGGCAAATTTAGGTGAGATCATCGAACTCAAGGGCTCCAATTTGGATCGCTTCTGTCGTGGGCCGGTAGGGGTTTTCTGTCAAGCATTGTAATTTGCGCTCACGCAGGCCGCTTCGCCGCCACTTCGCCGTCTTGCAGGGGCTCATCAGAGATTGTGGTTTTCGTTGCATGACCACGGGTGAATTCAAGAATGTAGCAGCCGGCTGCGCGAGTGCGAGGTGAGGCCCAAGTCAATTACAACCCGATACGGCTGTTATCGTTTGCCTCGCCGACATTCACCCCCTTCGACCATTGCTCGGCATAGGCCGTGCGGGGGCGCAGGTCGTCATTCATCAGCCAAAGCCGCCACAGCAGCCGTTTCCTGGCCGGGTCGTCAAAATCGACATAGTCCGAGCGGGTGTGCAGGGTGACGTAATTGTTAACGAACTGCATGTCGCCCGGTTCCAGCACCATTTCGCAGCGCTGCTCATGGGCAATTTCCTCAGCCACCCGCAGGGCATTGGCCTGCAGCTCTGTCATGGCCGGCGTTTCCGGCAGGGCGTGGCCCTTTTCAATATGTTTGGGGCCAAAAGACGTGCACAGCTGGCCGTCAAAAAAGTTGAAGACAGGGCTCGTATAATAGGGCAGTTCGCCAGCGCCATATTCCCCGTGCTTGGTCCAGTAAAGCGCGTCGGTCAGTGCGCCTGCATAATCAGGATGGCGATTGAGCATGGCGTTATACATGGCGACGGAGCTGGAGACTTTTGAAACGCCCCCTTGCCTGGCGGCACGAATGCAAATCAGCCCAACAATGTCACACTGGTCGCAATGGTAATCCATCGCCTCGCGGGTTTGATAGCCACGGCTGTTGGGGTCGCTCTGGGTTTTGCCGAGATCGGTAATATGGCCAAGCATATCGCCCTCAGGATTGTTAGGCGTCGCAACACCGAGATGACGGCCAATGCCCCAATAGATGGTTGCCACATCGATCAGCTCCATTTCCTCAATTGGCAATCCCTTGATCAGCGCCAGCCCATGGCCAGATTTCAGCCCGGCATAGATGGTAGCAAGGCGCGGTGCGAAACCGCCCAGATCGAAGTCTGCCTTTTGCAACTTGAGCAGGGCATTCGGGTCGGCGGCGAGGCGCGGCCGGATGGTTTGTGCCATAGCGCGCAGGTCGGCGGTTTCTTCGGCGGTGAGGCGATAGGTCCAACCATCGCCTGAAGCAATATCTTCCCCGCACCAGTCAGCCTTGTCGGTTACAGGAGCCAGAATGGTCATGATGCATCTCCCTGCAATGAATGGGGTGTAGGGAGGGTTGGAGAAAAACCGTCAGATGTCAAACGGTTTTTGAGCGATGGGACAATGCAGCTAAGTGGGTCCTCGGCGACCCTCTTTCGGGCATTATAGGCTCTGCCTATGCAGTTGCATGCCTGACGAAGTTGTTTCACTCTTTGTCTGCCGCTCAAAGATTTTCCACTGATGGTGTTGAGGCAGCGTTCACTGTATCGCCGCTCAAACGACCGGGGATGAATATGCAAATCACGTCGGCCTTGTTTCTCTCTGTTCTAATGATGACCGTACTCGGCACCGGATCGAGTTCGGCTGGCGGTGGCAGCGGCGAGGGCGGCGGCGACGATGGCGATGGCGATGGCGATGGCGATGGAACAGGAGGCGCTGAAGTCATACGGATAATCAGCGAAATTGACCATTTCCTGGAGCCTTACAGGCAACAGTCAATCGAAGACAAACGGGGCGGGCGCATTTTTCCACTGGACCTTCCAAACGATCCATCCAAATGGACATCAGACTACACAAGCCCTGCCGAGACCTTGCCCGCTAAGATACGGCTTCTTCTGAGGGCCGGAGTTTGCGACCAAAACAGCGGTGCACTTGAAAAATTATTTGATCTTGAGTGGCGGCTACATGGCCTCAATTTCAACGAAACCGAGGTTCTGTTTTTGCAGAGAATGTCCGAGCTGGAGAAGCTGACCCTTCCCTTTCATTCGCGATACAGGCAGACCAAAAATTATACGGCAAATGTTTCAGAATCACCCCAACAAGTAATGCAGGTCGATTCAGTTTTTGACAAAAGGCGTGCAGATTTGGCGATGCAGCTTGTGCCGGAATTCAGCCAGATTTGCGCGAACCAAGGCGGAGGTAATCGCCAAGCAGAGTGATGGCTGGGTCCACCGAGATTTACTCGATTTCGTGCATTCATGGCTGGTGAGCAGTTCATTGTGCCCAAAAGGATGGTTCACCGACCGCGCACCCGCCTCCTCGCCCTGCCGTGTCGCTCGCCGCCCGCCGCTCGTCGCTACAACATCATCGAGGGCAGCAGGAGCGCAATTGCGGGAACCAGGGCGATCAGCAGGATGCGGAAAATGTCGGCGATCCAGAACGGTGTGACGCCCTTGAAAATAGTGCGCACGGAAACATCGCTGAGCACCCCTTTCAGGACAAACACATTCATCCCAATCGGCGGGGTGATCAAACTGATTTCGGTTGCGACAACCACCAAAATGCCAAACCAGATCAGGTCATAGCCAAGACCGGCCACCAGCGGTGCGAAAATCGGCACGGTGAGCAGGATCATTGACAGGGATTCAAACACGCAGCCCAGCACCAGATAGATCAGCAGGATCATGAAAATCACGCCCAGCGGCGGGAAGTCAAAGCCCTGGGCAATCGACAACAGGGCGTCCGGCAGACCGGCGCGGTTGACGAAATTAGAAAAGATCATGGCGCCGAACACAACGAGGAAAAGCTTTGCCGTGGTCAACGTGGTTTCGCGGCATACTTCAAGCACGATTTTCGGGGTCAACGCGCCTCGGAAATAGGCAATGGCAATCGCTCCAGCCGCACCCATGCCGGCCGCTTCGGTTGGGGTGAAAGCACCGACATAAATGCCGCCGATAACGAAGATGAACAGGCCGAGCGTTGTCCACACATCGCGCAGCGCCACCAGACGCTCACCCCAGCCGGACTTTTCACCGGCAGGGCCAGCCTCCGGGTCACGGGATACAACGAACATAACGGCGGCGAGGTAGAACAGCACGCCGAGCAGGCCGGGTAATATGCCAGCGATGAACAATTTGCCCACCGAGGCATTGGTGATCAGGCCATAAATGACCAGGATCACACTGGGTGGAATGAGAATGCCCAGCGTGCCACCAGCGGCAATCGACGCGGTGGCGAGGGAATCGTGGTATTTGTAACGCCGCATTTCGGGCATCGAAACTTTTGACATGGTCGCGGCCGTGGCCAGCGACGAGCCGCAAATGGCCGAGAACATGCCGCAAGCAACAATCGTCGACATGGCAAGACCGCCGCGACGATGCCCAAGAAAGGCATAGGCGGCGCGGTATAGCTCTTTGGCCATGCCACCCCGGTCGACCATCAGGCCCATCAAAATGAACAGCGGCACAACGGATAGGCCGTAGGACTGGCCGGTATCAATGACCAGCCGTGCCGCATTCGACATGCCGGCGCGATAATTGGAGAGTTCGGAAAAGCCAACAAGTCCGACCAGGCCCAGCGCCACGCCGAGCGGCATGCGCATGAAGGCCAGAATGAGAACGGCGGCAAAGCCAATGAGTGCGACTGTCATAGACCTTCCTCGTGTTCCTCATCAGGTATTTTGCCTGGCGTCAGCAAAATCGAAATCAGCCGCAATGCCGACATGACCGCGGCGGAAAACAGCGCCAGCGTAATGAATCCAACCACCGGCCAGCGCGGTATAGCGAGATATTCGGTGACGTCCTGGTCTTCCATCGCGCGAATGGCATAGCCATAGGTGCGGTCGCCAATGCGGTAGGCGACATAGATGGTAACGGCAAGAATAACCAAAGAAGCGATCCAACCGACCCAACCACGACGGAAGAATGGGATGAGATCGACAATGATGTGATCATTGCGCAGGAACATCAAAGGGAATGAAAAGAATATAATGCCGGCCATGCAGATGCGGACCAGCTCAACCGCACCGACAACGGGGGCTGAAAAGAAATAGCGGCCAACCACGTCGGCGCAGGTCAATACCACCAGGCCGAGCAGAATCACTGCCGCTATATTGGCGAACAAAAGGCTGGCAGAATCCGCCAGCCTTTCGGTCTTTTTAAACAAATCGCGCATTGCGACTGAGCTTCCCGTCCCGTCTAAAGCTGGGACTTGAAGTAGGCCAGCGCCGCAGCAGCGTCAACGCCCCGACCTTTGACTTCTTCGAGAACAGCAGCTTCGATACCAGCGGTCTTCTCTTTGTAGAAAGCACGCTGATCATCATCCATGACGATGACGTTCAGGCCGTTGTCAGCTTTCGCCTTACCGAGGCCTAGCGTATCGGCTTCATCCCAGACCTTGCCAATCCAACGTGACATCTCAACACCAGCCATGTCGTCAACGCATTTTTTGTTGCCGTCAGACAGACCGTCATAGGTGTCAGAGTTGAGGATCACCGCAAAGGAAGTGGTGTACATGCCATCTGGGTTTACGTAGCTGTATTTTGTCAGCTCAGCTGTCTTAAACGCAAACAGTGTTTCGGCTGGAAAGAAAACACCTTCCGCAACACCCGATGCAATGGTTTCATAAACTGCGGGAGCTGGAACGTTTACACCGGCAACACCGAGTGCAGAACCAATCTGGTTGGCAACACCGCCACCAACACGCAGCTTCATACCATCGATTGAACGATAGCCATCAGCCAGTGGGTTGACGGTGTTCAGCAGGCCCGGGCCATGGACAAAATTGGCCAGAACCTTGACGCCCTTAGCTTCACCAGCAGCTGCGAGATACTTCTCATAGGTCTTCTGATAAGCGACCGAGATGGATTCCGCATTGCCAGGCACGCCAGGCAGTTCGGCAATTTTGGTGGTGACGAATTTACCCGGCGTGTAGCCGTGCACGATCCAGCTAATATCGGCTACGCCATCGCGAATCGTATCATACTGAGCTGGCGGTGGCGCCAGGCCAAATTCAATTTTCAGGCTCAAATCACCGCCAGAACATTCTTTCAAAATGTCGTTCATACGCGGAAATGTTGTCGAGTTCATATTGTGATTAGGACCAGCCCAAGACGATACTGTCAGGACGGTTTCGGCAGATGCGGTAGTGGCTGAAAGGGCCAGCGCGAAGGCGCCCAATCCGATTGCAATTTTTTTCACTTTTTTCCTCCCGTTGCCAAGTGAATGAATTCCTACCCCAAAGTCGTCGCTTTTTTGCCAGATCAAGTCAAACAAAAAATGTCTGACCTGAAACTAACCGCTGTTGTAGAATTCCGAAATGTGGTCAACTAGTTAAGCACGAAGTTTAGTGAAAATGCTGATCCCGGAAACATACGAAAGTCTGACGGAATGCAGGACAATAACGATCGTTTAGACCGATTGAAGCAGGTTGAGGAACGACTTCGAGAACGTCCGGGATTTCTGCTGCGCCGATGCCTGCAAGATACATCAAGCTGCTTTGAAAAAGGCTGTAGTGAGGTTGGCATTACGACCCGCCAATACGACTATCTTTTCGTGCTCGAGCAAATTGAGATGGCGACACAGGGCGAGATTTCCCAGCTTTTGGGCATAGATCGTTCAACCAACACACTGGTCTTACGGCTAATTGAAAAGAAGGGCCTGGCTGAACGTTGGAGCCACCCTGAGGACAATCGCAAGAAGTGTGTTCGAATTACCGACGCGGGACGCACCGCACTCGAACAAACTTATGACAGCGCCCGCGGGGCTGCTGAAAAACTGCTCGCCCCACTCACCAAAGCGGAGGCCCACCAGCTGATGCATTTGCTCGCCAAGGCCATGGACGGCGAAGGCGCCAACGAAGTTCGTTAGAATGGATCTGTTGGTGGCGGCGGACTATTGTTGTTAGCCAAAGCCCGCCGCGCCGCCTTTGTCGCAAGCGCCTACAGAATGAAATCGTCCTCGTGCAGATCGTCGGCCATCACACCGACGAAGAACAAGGACCCAAGCTCTCCCAGTTCCAGCAAAATGCCACCTTCACCTTCGACGATGGCATCTTGCAGATCCTCAAAGTCAGCAAACGGAGTGTTTTTCAGCCAGACACGATCGGTACGCCCTTCGCCAAATTCAAAGTCCTCGATTATGTCATCACCGGATTGACCAGAAATGACAAACACATCATCACCGTCGCCACCGATAAGAGTATCATTGCCGGATTCGCCCAGCAGATAGTCGTTCCCGCCTCGTCCCATCAACAGGTCATCGCCCTGACCACCAGTCAATCGGTTGACATTGTTGTCTCCGGAAATCGAGTCGTCATGATCAGAACCATAGACGAATTCTATTCCGTCAAAACTATCGCCTTCAGCTTCGCCTCCGAGGCCAAAATTCTTTTCCAAATCTACCGTCACTGCTTCTTCTGACCAACGGTAGTCGGCCGCATCACGATCACCTTCTCCACCATCGAGATGGTCATCACCCAAGCCACCGCGCAGGATATCATCGCTACCGCCGCCACGCAGAATATCGTCGCCTTCGCGACCAACCAGGCGGTTGATACCATCGTCACCGATCAACACATCATCATGGTCAGAGCCGTACAGATATTCGATATCGCGATAGACGTCGCCTTTGGCTTCGCCGCCAAACCCACGGCCCAGGCCAAGATCAGCAATCACTCCGCTTGTTGCGTCGCCAAAGTCAACCGCATCGCGATCACCTTCGCCACCGTTCAACCGATCTGCACCACGCCCACCGTTTAAGATGTCGTCACCGGCGCCGCCAAACAGTGCGTCGCGGCCGCGACCGCTAATCAGCTGGTCGTCGCCATCACCGCCAAACAATCGATCTCGGCCCAATCCACCATCCAGTAGATCATCGCCTTCGCCGCCAATCATTCGGTCATTGCCACGATTGCCATATAGCTGATCATTACCATCACCGCCATTCAGGTGGTCTGCACCGCGGCCGCCAAACAAGCCGTCGTTTCCGTTGCCGCCATTCAACCGATCCGCACCGCGGCCACCAGCGAGATAATCATGACCTTCACCACCAATGAGGCGGTCATTTCCACGACCACCAAGGAGCTCGTCATTGCCTTCGCCGCCGACTAATCGATCTGCACCACGGCCACCTTTCAGAAAGTCCTGGCCATCACCGCCAACCAGACGGTCGTCGCCACGCCCGCCAAATAATTCATCATCACCATTGCCGCCAATCAATCGATCGTCGCCGCGGCCACCGCGTAATTCGTCTTCACCTTCGCCGCCAATCAATCGGTCAACACCACGACCACCAAACAGCAAGTCATCGCCTACACCACCGACCAGCCGGTCATCGCCACGACCACTACGTAATTCATCGTCGCCAGCTCCACCGAATAAACGGTCATTGCCGCGGCCACCAAAAATCGAATCATTGCCTTCGTCACCGATCAAACGATCCGAATCTCTGCTGCCTCTGATAGAAAGTGCGGGAATTCCATCTTCAACTTCGTCAGGGGATGGTTCCAAGATTTCTGGAGTGTCTGGTAGAATTTCCTCGAGCACGAAGTTGTCGTGCAACTGAAATTCAGTACCAATCGTTTCGTCGCCAGGTGCTGGCGGCGTAAGTTCATTATTTGTCATTTTGCGCCCTAAACCCAAGTGTGGATTGAGGCCATTGATTCCATAAATTTTTTGATTTCCGATTGAAAACATCAATCGACTTTGTTTTCAATTTCTCGCTGAATGATGTCTCAAATTTCGCTAAAATTGATCGCAAATCCAAGCGGGTCTGGCCGGGGCTCCTGTCAATTCAACACCCCGGATTCCACATACCAGGCGTCAAACGCCGTGGCGTTCGGGAAGATTCGAAGATAGCCATTGCGTTCCATCAAATCGTCGATCTTGGCCTGATGATCAGTAAAATTGTGCTCAACGGTAAACACAAGCGGTCGATAGGCATCAAAATTAAACGCATTCAGAATTTCAAATTCACTGCCTTCCGTATCAACCGATACATAAGACGGCGCACGCCCTCCAAAATGCTGTTCCATCACATCATTGAGCGAAATCGTTGAGACCTTGATGGTGTGACCGTTCTTGATACGCGCCGCCGCATTGCCGGGCATGGAGGCTTGGTCACTGTCCTTAAACGCTGCCAGCGTTAACAATACGCCTTCGTCTGACACCAAAAAATCCAATTCCTGGCCGGTTTCTTTCCAGATGCAGTCGGTCAGGACTTTCGTCTTGGAGCGGTTTTTCAGCAATTGCTTGTGCCATTGCGGGCTCGGTTCGCAAACAGCTCCCTTCCAGCCAAGTTTCAGATCAAGCATGAAGGAGTTAGAGAGCGAAACCCCATCGGTTGCGCCAAATTCAAGGAACGTTTTGGGGTAATTCTTGCCGATAATAAAGGCGGCGAACAGGTCTTGAAAGAGCTGCGACTTGATCGACTTGTTCTTACCTTTCGCAAAGGCCACGAATTTACTCAGCAGAGCTGACTCATCGGCCACAAGCACACCCTGCGCCAAGGCTGAATGCAACACCTGGTGACAATCGAGTTTGGCGCTGAGGGCAAGGCTTCTCAGTTCCCAAAGGTTCATATTTGATTTTGGAAATCTGATCCCCAGCATATTGCGCCCATCGATGCTTGTGCATTTGTTCAGTGGGGCAGACTAAGGCGATTAGCATCCAATTGGAAATGGTTCCGTATGCGCTTACGCTGTCGGGCTGCGGCTCTAGCGGACCAGTTCGCGCATTGCATCGCCAATCCCGGACAGCGTCAACGGATACATCCGATTGGCCATAATATCCTTGATCATCGCCGTCGACTGCGTATAGCGCCAGCCTTTTTCCGGCACCGGATTGAGCCACACGGTAGACGGCCACTGGTCGCTGGCCCGGCGCAGCCAGGTCTCGCCGCTTTCCGGATTCCAATGCTCCACCGCCCCGCCGGGATAGACCACCTCATAGGGGCTCATCGCTGCGTCACCAACGAATATGCACTTATAGCTCGGTCCATAGGTGCGCAGCACATCGAAGGTATCCATCTGCTCGCCATAGCGCCGCCGGTTGTCCTTCCACACGCCCTCGTAAAGACAATTGTGAAAGTAGAAATATTCCATGTGCTTGAATTCACCGCGGGCCGCCGAAAACAATTCCTCAACCACCTTGATATGGCCATCCATCGAACCGCCGGCATCGAGAAACAACAGCAGCTTGACCGCATTGCGTCGTTCTGGACGGGTTTTGACATCGAGATATCCGTGCTCTGCGGTGGCGCGAATGGTTCCGTTTAGGTCGAATTCTTCCGATTCCCCCTCACGTGCCCAACGCCGCAACCGCTTCAGCGCAACTTTGATATTGCGGGTTCCGAGCTCGACATTGTCGTCGAAGTTTTTGAACTCGCGCTTGTCCCAGACCTTCACCGCACGGCGATGGCGGCTTTCCTTCTGGCCAATGCGTACCCCTTCGGGATTGTAGCCATAGGCACCGAATGGCGAAGTTCCCGCAGTACCGATCCACTTGGATCCACCCTGATGGCGTTTCTGCTGTTCCTCTAGGCGCTGTTTCAGCGTCTCCATCAGCTTTTCCCAGCCACCCATGGCTTCGATCTGCGCCTTGTCTTCATCGCTCAGGTGTTTTTCCGCCAGTTTGCGCAGCCATTCCTCCGGAATGTCCTGCTGGGCGACTTCGTCACTGGTGACGCCAGCAACCGATTCCAGTCCTTTGAAAACTTCGGCAAACACCCGATCGAACTTGTCGATATTTCGCTCATCCTTGACCAAAGCAGCACGGGCAAGAAAGTAGAATTCCTCAACATCCCAGATCGCAACCTGCTTCTCCATTGCCTCAAGCAGCGTCAGATACTCGCGCAGAGATACCGGAACAGAGGCCTGTTTCAGACCGAAGAAGAGTTTGGTGAACATGAGGTTAGACTAGGCCAAATAGTAACGTGAGGAAACTGAAAATCATGTCGCGTTTCGCTGCCTGCAATGCGATTGCCACCGGCCGCGTTAACTACCACCGTCGCCGCCGCCGCCGCCGCCGCCAATCCTGGTCAGGTCAAATTCCGTCGTCTGGTAAATCTGGTTGATCCAGTTGCCGAATAGCAGATGTGCATGACTGCGCCAGCGGTTCTGCGGATCCTGAGCCGGATCGTCAGCCGGGTAATAATTATGCGGCACTTCAATTGGTGTGCCATTGTCTATGTCGCGGTCATATTCCTCTTTCAGCGACGAGGAATCATATTCGATGTGATTGAAAATATAGAGTCGTTTGCCCTCTTTCTCCGAAATTAGACAAGGGCCTGTATCGTCACTGTCCATCAGCAATTGCAACCCCTCATGCTGCTCAATATCGCTGGTGCGCATTTCGGTCCAGCGGGAGACCGGAATCTGGAAATCATCGCTGAAGCCACTGAGATAAGGCGACGTCGGATCGAGGTTGCGATGACGATAAACGCCAAATGCCTTCTGCTTGAGGTCATATTTGGGAAGGCCGTGGAAGTGGTAGGCCGCTGCCATGGCACCCCAGCAAATATTGAAAGTGGAATGCACATGGGTGCGGGACCATTCAAAAATCTGCTGCAGCTCACCCCAATAATCCACTTGCTCAAAATCAAGCAATTCAATCGGCGCACCGGTGATGATGAATCCGTCAAACTTCTCGTCCTTGATCTCGTCCCAAGTCTTGTAGAAGGAGATCAAGTGGTCTTCAGCAGTATTCTTCGACTTGTGACCCGACACCCGCACCAGGGTCATTTCAACCTGCAACGGTGTTGCGCCGATCAAACGGGCAATCTGAGTTTCAGTGCGGATTTTATCGGGCATCAGATTGAGAAGGCCGATACGCAATGGTCGGATATCCTGGCGCGCCGCTGTGTTATCATCCATCACCATCACGCCCTCGTCGACCAAAGTTTGGCGGGCGGGTAACTTATTGGGGATGCGAATAGGCATGACTTTTGACCTGATAACAATTTCAACAAATGAAATCGCACCGGGATCAAGCCTTCAAATCGATCGGCAAGCGGTCCTTTAGCGATTTCTTTAACGTGGCTGCAAGCCGACCGGCCAAATCACCACGCTATGAATTTAGGCACTGGCCGATGCCAGGTCAATCCGTTTTAATTCAGCAGCGACGTCGGTTGCGGCAAAGCCAAACCGGTCGAGCAAAAACGAGGGCCAACTCAGGGAGAGCAACATGGAGCGAGTCACAGGAGGTTGCCTTTGCGGCGATGTGCGGCTGGAGGCAAGTGGGCAGCCTGATCGTATCGGCATTTGCCATTGCTTCAATTGCCGCAAACACCATGGAGCGTTGTTCTATGCGGCTGCAATCTTCAAGCAAAACGCGGTGACGGTCGAAGGAAATACCCACCAATATGAAGGCCGGCATTTTTGTCCCTGTTGCGGTGGGTCCGTCTTTGCCCGAACTGGCGATGAAATTGAGGTCCATCTGGGGACATTGGACGAAGTGAACAAATTTGAACCAAGCTATGAGCTGTTTGTGGCACGCCGTGAAGCCTGGTTGCCAGCGTTTGCTGATACGAAGCTATATCCCCGTGATCGCGATGATGATGGACAAGATTGAGGTCCTGAAGTAGCGTTTTTACCATGGCAAAAGACTATTCCTTGGACGGTGAGACCACGCGGCAGGCAGAGCAGAATGGCCTTGCCAATCCAAATTGGTATCGCCCCAAAATCGACCCCAAAGAAATCCATCTCCTGCGCGAAAAGTCGGACTTGATTCCGCTGCGGGACAACCTGCTGTGGCTGGGGCTGATGATTGCGACAGCAGCAATGGGCATATGGCTTTGGCCGTCCTGGTGGTCGGCTCCGTTCTGGTTTGCTTATGGGGTACTCTATGGATCAGCGTCGGATTCGCGCTGGCATGAATGCGGGCACAAAACGGCATTCAAGACGCCTTGGATGAACACTGTGATTTATCAGATCGCCTGCTTCATGTTGATACGCAATCCTGTGGTCTGGCGCTCCAGTCATGTACGCCACCACACCGACACGATTATTGTCGGCCGCGATCCGGAAATCGTCGCCATGCGCCCGCCAGATCTGTTCAAAGTGGTCATTAATCTGCTCGGACTTGTAGACGCCTATTTCCTGGTCAACCGCATGTTTCTCCATGCCAGCGGACGCTTGCACCCCGAAGAGCGCACCTATGTTGCGGCGGACGAAGAGTGGGAGGTATTTCTGGTCGCCCGAATCTGGCTGGTGGTTTATCTGACGGTCATTGCAATGAGTGTCTGGATGGGGTCGATCTTGCCTTTGATGGTGATCGGGTTACCGCGACTGTATGGTGCATGGCACCATGTGATGACCGGCCTGCTGCAGCACCTGGGCCTGGCTGAGAATGTCACCGATCATCGGCTAAACACCCGCACCGTTTTGATGAACCCGATCAGCCGATTCATCTATCTCAACATGAACTACCATGTGGAGCATCACATGTTCACAATGGTGCCCTACTACCACCTGCCAAAACTGCATGAATTGATCAAACACGATGTGCCCCCGCCGGAGCCGTCGATCTGGGCAGCGTTTCGGCGCTTGATCCCCGTCTTGAAGAAACAGCTGAAATATGAAGACGCGGTGATTGTGCGGGACTTGCCTCTGGGAGCAACACCCTACCGCGACGAAGTCAACAGACTGTTGCCCCACGCCGTTTGAACTTCGCCAAGTCGCTAGGTTGTCAAGTCGCCTGGTCGTCAGTAGGTTTCAAGCATTGAACCAGTCGTGCATGCGCTTAAGATCATCATTTGGATACCTCTGGTAGCCGATACGGCGGACGACACCGGGGCCATCGTGATCGACGTTTTCGAATACCAATGAAAGATGAACGACTTGCTGTTTGGCCTGCAAGCAAAGCCTTGCACGAAAATCTGTGCCTAACCCAAAAAGACTGCACATGCGCATTCGCGGTCAGACGCAGAAATGCAACAAGGCAACATGCACGTCAAAAAAGTGATTCTGGTCTTTCTCCTCTGGTTCGCAGGACTGGGAGCAGCGGCACAATTTGCAAAGATTGCCGTACCTTTTGACGCGGTTCAGGCACAATATCCTCACTTTGATGCTGAGCTGGGCTGGCTCCTGTCTCTGATAAGTTTGGTTGGCGCCGTGCTAGGTATTGTGGGTGGCGCACTGGTTGGCGGATTTGGTGCGCGGCGAATACTTTTGTCGGGCCTGGTGCTTGGTGCGGCCATCTCGTTTTGGCAAGCCAGCCTTCCCAGCTTGCCAATGATGTTGATCAGTCGGGTTTTGGAAGGTTTGGCGCATCTGGCGATTGTCGTTGCCGCGCCGACCTTGATTGCCCAACTCGCCTCTGATCATTATCGCGGCGCGGCCATGACGCTTTGGGGTACTTTCTTCGGTGTGGCCTTTGTTCTGGTGGCATGGCTTAGCGAACCACTACAAGCACAAGGCGGTCTGTCGCTCCTTTTCATAGCCCATGGCGCAGCGATGTTGGTGATTGCGCTGCTGTTGGCCATCGGTCTGGCCAATGATGGTGATGATACAGCTGGGCGCAATGGTTTTGGCCTATCGGATGTTCTATCCCAACTACTGGCTCAACATGCCATATCCTACCGCTCACCGTTCATTTCAGCGCCGGGCATTGGCTGGCTGTTTTACACATTCACTTTTGTTTCTCTGCTGACCATCCTGCCGCAGCTTGTACCAGATCACCAATCAGCGTGGCTGGCTGGCCTGATGCCCTTGGTGAGCATCATTACCTCTATGATAATGGTGCCGGTGCTTCTCCATTTCACCAGTGGCATCAACGTTACGATCATTGGCCTGTCCAGCGCCATGCTGGTGGTGGTTGGAGCGCTGGCTGGTGCCGATCTTATGCTTGTCGGTGTCGCCTTGTTTGCTGCTCTTGGACTGGTGCAGGGAGCCACATTCGCCGCCATTCCCGAACTCAATACATCTACTGAAACCCGTGCGCTAAGCTATGGAGTGATGGCGCAAACGGGCAATATTGGTAATCTGGTTGGCACACCAGTTTTACTTGCTGTTCTGGTGGGTGGCGGGCAGGCGGCGATGTTTGCGGCAGCGATAGGCGCATATATGCTGGCAATTGCAGCACACATAATTCTTCACCGTCGGCGCAATATTCAAAACCGGTGAAATTCGCCGAGGGCGATCCACAATATGTCTCGCCCCCGGGTGCCTTCTCGGACTCCTAGAAATGGTGCGTCACTTCACCGTGATCGTGATGCGCTGGGAAAAGATCGGTGGGTTGTGTGGCACATGATAGTGATCGCCCAAAACAAGCTGCAAACTATGTTTGCCTGGAGCCAGATCCAGCACGGTTTCGGTCTGGCCCTTGCCGTAGTGAATGTTATTTTCATCAGCGAGAATGCCGTATTCAAACTCTTCCTCGCCGTCCTCACCTTCACCAATTGAGGCCCGATCAATCAGGATGTGATGGTGACCAGTATTTTCCATTTCAACGCCTGCGGGAGCAATGCCCATGCCCGACAGGCCGAAAATTACCTTGACTGGACCGCTGACGGTGTCACCGTCCTTCAAATTGACAAAATATTGTTTGGCGTTAGGAGCTGAGGGAGTCTCTCCTGCCCAACCGAATGATGATAATGCCAGGGACAAGCCAGTTGCGATGACAAGTTGTTTGATCATGAGTTTTATTCCTTCAATTTCCCCGCTTCACGTCGAGCGGCATTGAGATAACGCGCGGCCAGGGAAATTATTCATATGTGGGGAAAAAAAGATCCCACCCGGGAGGTGAGGGCAGGCATTGAAGCAACATATTCGCGCCTATTGCGCTATTGCCTGGTACTGACCGGCAAGAAAGATCTGGCCGATGATCTGGCTCAGGCAGCTTGTCTGCGGGCTTTGGAGAAGGCGGAACTGTTCCAGTCAGGCACCCATTTCGATCGGTGGATTTTCCGACTCACCCATAATCTTTGGATCAATGATCTGCGCAAGCAGGCAATTCGCCGGGGTGCGGGCATCTCTCCCATAGAAGAGGTGGATTTGCCTGACACACGGCCCGACCAGGAAGTGAATATTTTGGGCCAACAGGTGTTAACTCAGATAATGGCCCTGCCAGAAGCTCAAAGATCGACCGTTTTGTTGGTCTATGGCGAGGGATACAGCTATCGTGACGCAGCCGACATTTTGGATATTCCGGTGGGCACAGTCATGAGCCGCCTGGCAGGTGCCCGTACGAAACTTGCACAGCATTTCGGTGATTAAGGTTTGGATCAATGACTGAAAAACAAACATTTACCGATGAACAACTGGTCGCCTATCTCGATGGCGAGGTCGAGTTCACACCGGCAGCAGATATTACGACTGCTCTGGCAAACGATCCAGAACTGGCCAACCGTCTGGCTGCCCTCAATTTTGACAAAGACGTCATGAAATCGGGTTTCGATGCGCTACTCAGCGAACAAAAGCCTCCCGAACTACCGAAAACCGTGAGTGGCGGTGGGCGCAATTGGATGATGGCCGGGTCGATCGCGGCATCCATTCTAACTGCGCTGTTTATCGGCTACGGGGCAGGCAACTTTCTCAATCAGCCCGAAGCACCGGGTTGGAAAGCTTATGTTGCTTCGTATCAGTCGCTGTATTCAGCCGACACTTTGCGCCACGTCGCAACATCACCAGCGGCTCAGACCGCAGAATTGGAACGTGCGACGGCTGCAATCGGAAAATCGTTTGATCTGGCCGCGCTTCAGCTCAATGAAGACCTGACATACAAACGAGCTCAGGTCTTGAGCTTCAAGGGAAAGCCCCTGGTGCAGCTGGCGTTTCTAACCAAGACCGGCAAACCCGTAGCTCTGTGCATCTTGCGTTCCGGCAAACCCGATAGCGATGGCATGAGCCAGGCAGTGCTTGAGGGAATGAACTCCGCGTCCTGGCGCAAGGACGGCTATGCCTATTTGTTAATCGGTGGCGACGACCCAACCCTTATCTCCGATCTGGCGACCAATTATCGCGACGCCATCTAAACCCGTTAGAAACTGGTCCGAGACTACGTTCACGAACCCGTGATCAAAGGGTGATCGAATAAAATTTCCGGTGAAACGTAATCTATTCAGCTTCGGCACTCCGCCGTCGCAGAATGGAGAATATTATGTTTGATAAATCTATCGCTGGTTTTGCCACCGCCTCTTCCATCACCTCCGGCAAACAGTTCGTCGTTAAAATTCTCGTTGGTTCAGGCGTATTGCTGAGCCTTCTCGCTGCCCCGGTGCCTTCATTTGCAGCAGGAGATGGAGGCGGAAGTAGTTCGACGACCGTCACACCAACCTGTAAAAAGAAACATGTATGGGACAAGCACAAACGCAAATGTGTTGCCGCCAAGAAAAGTTCCAGTCTCGATGATGACAATCTCTATGAAGCCGCGCGGGATCTGGCCTATGCCAAACGCTATGATGAAGCGCTGACCGTGTTGAACCTGGCCAGCAACAAGCGTGACCCCCGCATTTTGAACTATCTCGGCTATGCCACCCGCAAATCCGGCGATGTGAAAAAGGGCTTGACCTATTATCAGGCAGCCATCGACATCAATCCGGACTATACGCTTGCCCGCTCCTATATGGGCGAAGCCTATTTACAGTTGGGAGATGTCGCCAACGCCAAAGCTCAGTTGAAACAGATCAAACTGCGTTGCAAAGGTGCTTGTCCGGAATATGCGGCATTGAAATCTCAGATTAATGGCAAAGCAAAAACCGCCACTTGGTAGGGCTCAATCAAGGGCGGCGCTTTCCATTGAAGGCGTCGTCCCCAATACTGGAATTCACAACTGATGCCAGGGCCTGTCAGTCTTGATTGGCGGTCAAAAGCGCTCCGGCTTTTTCGCCAATCAACAAACAAGCTGCATTGGTATTTGCCGCTGGCATGGTCGGCATGATCGAGGCATCAGCAATACGCAAGCCATCCACCCCCCGGACCTTGAGTTGATGATCAACAACTGCAGTTGCATCATGGGCCGGGCCCATACGGCAGGTACCCATCATGTGGAAGGTCGTGGTGCCCCGCTCGCGTGCCGTATTGAGAAGCTCGCCATCGCTTTGGATCAATTCTCCTGGGTAAATTTCGCCGTCAAAATACGGCTTCATCGCCTCGCTGCGCATCAGTTGACGTACCAGTTTCAATCCGGACAACAAGACCCGTTGGTCGCTTGCAGCACTCAGATAGTTGGGTTGAATGATTGGCTGCGCGAAAGGATCGCTGGAACGGGCTCTGACATAGCCTGTGCTGTCTGGTCGTTGCTGCCAGGCCGCGAGCGTCATCCCGGGCTGATCGTCGAGCTGGCTCTGCACACCTTCTTTGTAACTCGCCGGCATGAAAGTGATCTGCAGATCACTGTCATCAAGCACCGGATCAGACTTTGCAAACGCATAGCAAGCAGTGGCCGGCAGGCTCAAAATCGATGGTTGTCCGGTCATCCATTTTGCCGTTTCCTTCAAAAAAGCCAATCCCCGGCTTTTTTCGTTAAATGTCGAGGTGCCTTTGACCCGAGCGGTAAACCTTGGGGTAAAGTGATCCCTCAAATTGGCCCCGACCCCGGGCAGATTATGCTGAACCTCAACACCGATTTCTGCCAGATGTTCAGGATCACCGACCCCCGACACCTGGAGCAGTTGCGGCGAGTTAATCACCCCGCCGCTCAAGATAATTTCACGTCTTGCGCGAATGGACTTGAGTTGACCACCCTGGCGATAGGTAATTCCATTTGCCCGCTTCTCAACAAGATCAATTCGCGTCACCTGCGCATTGGTACGTAGCGCGATATTGGCATTCTTCAGCGCAGGCTTAAGAAAGGCTTTGGCCGAACTCTGACGCATGCCACTGGAAATGGTGCGCTGGGTGTAGGCAGCACCAAATTGTTGGCGGCCATTATAATCTGGGTTGCGGGGAATGCCTAAGCCTGCCGCCGCATCCAAAAAGGCCTCGCACAATGGGTGAGTCCAGGGGCTTGGTGTCACCTTGAGCAACCCATCACGGCCCCGCAAATCATCCACCGATGGCCCGGTCCAACTCTCCAAGCGCTTAAACAATGGCAGCATATCCTCATAGCCCCAGCCGGGATTGCCCCGTTGCGCCCAATGATCAAAATCTGCGGGAGCCCCGCGATTGAAGACATTGCCGTTGATCGACGACGAGCCCCCCACAACCTTGCCACGCGGCACGGCAATGCGCCGCCCACCGGTCCACTCGGACGGCTCCGCTTCATACATCCAGTTGAGCGTTCTGTTGCTCATCAGCTTCATCCAGCCGACCGGAATGTGGATATATGGATGCCAATCCTTTGGCCCCGCCTCAATAACGCAAACAGTGCAATCCGATTGCTCCGCCAACCGAGCCGCCACAATACAGCCAGCCGACCCCGCACCAATAACAATGTAATCAAATTCCTCCATTCACGCACTCTTGTAGAAACGGCCACAACCGTCAACGGCAGCGGCGGCGGCGGCGGCGGCGGCGGCGGCGAGAAGGTTCCCTCACAACCAGAATGGCTTTAAGCTGACAACACAGATTTCAAATCAATTTTTTCGTGGACGGGCAGATGAATCTCTACACAAACCTTTTGAGACGGGCCGAAGAGGAAAATCCGATCCGCGTGGGGCTGGTCGGAGCCGGCAAATTCGGCACCATGTTTTTGTCCCAGGTAAAGCGGTTGAAGGGCATACATCTGGTTGGTATCGCCGATCTATCGCCTCAAAACGCACGGTCCAATCTGGCTTTTGTCGGTTGGGATGAACCGCAATATACGGCACAATCCCTGGACGATGCTGCCAAAAATGGCGCCACCCATGTAGGAGACGACTGGCAGGCATTGGTCTCTCATCCAGCCGTCGATATTGTTATAGAATGCACCGGCGCACCAATCGCTGCCGTCGATCACATATTGACCGCGTTCGAAAATGGCAAGCACGTTATCAATGTAACAGTTGAGGCGGATGCATTTTGCGGTTTTGCCCTGGCCAAACGTGCCGAACAGGCAGGCGTTATTTATTCAATGGCTTATGGCGACCAACCGGCCTTGACCTGCGATCTAGTCGATTGGGCCCGCGCCTGCGGGTTTAACGTGACAGCCGCAGGGCGTGGTCACAAATGGCTGCCTAAATTTCGCAAATCGACACCCGAAACCATTTGGGATCACTGGGGAATCAGCCGCGAAATCGCAGATCGCGGTCGGCTCAATCCAAAAATGTTCAACTCCTTTCTTGATGGCTCCAAGCCAGCCATTGAATCATCAGCCATAGCCAATGCCTGTGATCTTCACGTTCCAAGCCAAGGCCTGCAATATCCAGTTGGCGGTGCCGAAGAACTGGCCAATATCATGAGGCCCAAGGACGAGGGCGGATGCTTGGAACAACGGGGCATGGTTGAGGTTGCGTCATCGCTGACCGCTGACGGGGAACAAATTCCCTACGACATTCGCCAGGGGGTTTGGGTGGTGTTTGAGGGAGACACCGAATATTTGCGCAATTGCTTCCAGGAATACAAAGTCAGGACTGATGATACCGGTCGCTATACCTCGCTTTACAAGCGCTGGCATTTGATCGGCCTCGAACTGCCGATTTCAGTCGCCTCCATCGGAACGCGCGACGAGCCAACGGGTTTTGCAAAAACCTTCAATGCCGATGTTGTTGCAGTTGCCAAACGTGACCTGACCGCTGGCGAAGGACTGGATGGCGAAGGTGGCTATACCGTGACCGGCGGGTTGCGTCCGGCAAAAGTTTCTGTCGAAGCGGAATACCTCCCGCTCGGACTTGCCCAAGATGTGCGCTTAAAGAGCGATGTCAAAGACGGCGAAATCATTCGCTTTGAAGATGTGGATCTGGACCAGACAACCACCGCCTACCAGCTGCGCAAATGGATGGAAGCTCTCGGATAAGCTCGACGGAAGGAAAACCGTTTTCAGGTGCAATTGACTTAGAAAGTAAGTATGCATACTAATTTACTGAAACAGACAATCCGGCGGGGGAGTGATGCAGTTCCATTTGAATGGATTTCGGCCAGGCGATCCCGACATCAAACCTGCTGCTGCTGGATCTGGCTCCACAAAAGACCATCTGCCCGACAAGGTTGATGTTCTGATCATTGGTTGTGGACCTGCGGGTCTGACCCTCGCCGCCTACCTGGCCGGTTTTCCTGATATCACAACCCGAATTGTCGAGCGCAAACCCGGACCAATGGAAAAAGGGCAGGCGGACGGGGTGTCCTGTCGTTCAATGGAAATGTTTACCGCCTTTGGAATTGCCGAAAAGGTCAAGCGCGAAGCCTATTGGGTGAACGAAACAACTTTCTGGAACCCCGATCCTGGCAGTCCTGACAAGATTCATCGCACCGGGCGTGTACAGGATGTTGAGGAGGGCCTGTCTGAAATGCCCCATGTCATTCTCAACCAAGCCCGCATTCATGACCGTTATCTGGAGGTCATGCGCAATGCCCCAAGCCGACTGGAGCCAAATTATTCCCGCCAATTCGTCGCTCTTACCACCAGTGACAACGAATATCCCGTTTCTGTCACTCTGCAGCGAACGGGCCCAGCCCATGAAGGGCACAGGCAAACCGTGCACGCTCGGTATGTTGTGGGTTGCGACGGTGCGCGCAGTGCAGTGCGCGGTGCCATTGGGCGTGAGCTAAAGGGCGACCGGGCCAATCAGGCCTGGGGTGTTATGGATATTCTTGTCGTCACAGATTTCCCAGATATTCGGCTCAAGTCTCTGATCAAGTCGACCGACGCAGGCAACATCATCTTAATCCCACGTGAAGGCGGCCACCTGGTTCGTGTCTATATCGAATTGGATGCCCTAACCAAGGGCCAGCAAATCACACCTAAAGACATAACCGTCGATCACCTGATCGCCGCCGCCCAGCGGGTTTTCAATCCTTACTCAATCGACGTGAAGCAAGTGGCCTGGTGGTCCGTCTATGAGGTTGGCCACGCGATCACTGACAAATTTGACAATGTTTCAGCCGAGTCTGTCGGCTCCCAGGTGCCTTGCGTGTTTATCGCTGGCGATGCCTGTCACACCCATTCGGCGAAAGCCGGACAGGGCATGAATGTATCAATGGGAGACGCCTTCAATCTGGGTTGGAAACTGGTTTCTGTACTGCAAGGCCGGTCAGCCCCCGACCTGCTGCATTCCTATTCTGCAGAGCGTCAGAAGGTGGCCCAAGACCTGATTGACTTTGACCATGAATGGTCCCGGATCATTGGAGCCAGGGCCAGCGGTGAGGAAGAGCAAACCGATACGCCCAAATTCCAGCGCTATTTCATTGAGCATGGCCGTTTTACAGCCGGCCTGTCGGTGAAATATACTGAGTCCACCTTAACCGGCACTGCTACCTGGCAGTTGCTTGCCACCGGGTTCGAAATCGGCACCCGTTTCCATTCAGCCCCCGTCATCTGCCTTGCAGATGCCAAACCCATTCAGCTCGGTCACACAGTAACGGCAGATGCCAGCTGGCGATTGTTTGCCTTCTCCGGCAGTGGAGACAACGGCTGTGGCGACAACTCCAAGATTGCCCAGCTCTGTCGCTTCCTGGGCGAGGATGCGAACTCACCACGGCTTCGATACACTCCTGATGGTGCGGAGCCGGACTCCATCATTGATGTGATTGCCATTTTCCAGCAGCCCCACCAAGATCTCGATTACTCAGCCATGCCCGCCTTGCTAAAGCCAAAAAAAGGGCGCCTTAGGCTAACCGATTATGAAAAGATCTATTCTGCCGATCACCGACAGGGCGATATTTTCGACATGCGCGGCATCAATCGAGAGCAAGGCTGTATGGTTATCGTCCGCCCCGATCAGCACATTGCCCATGTGCTGCCCCTGGATGGGTTCGAAGCACTTGCCATGTTCTGCAATGGCATTTTCAAGGCCACTACCTGAACGGATTTAGTGGGAGGCCAAACCATGCAGCGCATTGCTGTCCATTAATACCGGGCGCCGCATCATCAGCATTCGAGAAGCTTCCTCATCTTTACCAAGCTTCAGCAATCCGCCAAGCAGCGAAAACTCCAGCAGATCACGCTGTGCCCGACTGCCTCCCAAACGGGCATGATCGGACATCGCAGTCGACATCAATCTAACGCCGGAAACCCAATCATTTTCAGCAATCGC
>JBDVMU010000004.1:0-70300 GCA_039969995.1 Rhizobiaceae bacterium | reverse complement strand
GTCGAGATAGGACGTGTTGGTCGCCAGCACAGCACCTGGCTTGGCGACCTTGTCGAGTTGTTGAAATACCTCGCGTTTTACATCCATGGTTTCAAATACGGCTTCGATAATCAGATCGCAGTCGGCGAGGTCGGCAAAGTCTGTTGTTCGGCTTAGTCGTGCCATGCGCTCAGCGACGCCTTCAGGTGTAATACGGCCGGACTTGATACCTCGAGACCAGTTGGCCTCCATTGTCGCCAACCCTTTGTCGAGAGCTGCGTCGGTCATTTCCAACATGGTGACCGGGAAGCCAGCCTCCGCATAGGTCATGGCAATCCCTCCGCCCATTGTGCCGGCCCCCAGGATGCCAACCTTGGTGACCTGGCGTGGCGAGCCAGAAACTTCGCTTGGTGGTTTTGCCGACAGGCGCTCGGAAAAGAAGATATGCCGCAAGGCCTTCGACTGATCGCTGACGACCAGTTCCCGGAAGATCTCACGTTCCTGATTCATGCCATCGACAAAGGGCATTTCAAATGCGGCGCGCACCGATTGTAAGGCGCGGACGGGCGCATTCGCTCCACGGGCTTTTTTCTTTACATCGGTGAGGCAGGCTTCGAACGCGGCTTCAATCTCCGGGGTCATGGAGAGGGCGACCTTCGAAAGTCGGCGGTCTTCGAAATCTTTGCCTGCAACGTCGTGGACCAATTCGATGGCTGCATCTAACGCGTTGTCAGCCACCCGATCCACAAGTCCGATATCCAGTGCTTTGGCCGCGTTGATTGGCCGACCTGAAGTTGCGAGCGTGATTGCATCGGCCACGTTTGGCAGCAGGCGCGGTGTGCGCTGTGTGCCACCAGCACCCGGCAACAGGCCGAGATTGACCTCGGGCAAGCCAAGCTTGGCCTTCGGACTTGCCACCCGGTAGTGGCACGCCAGCGCCGTCTCCAGTCCACCGCCAAGCGTATTGCCTTCTACGACCGCGATCACCGGAATGGCGCTGGCTTCGACGTGGTCCAGCACTTCGGGCAGAATAGGTTCGACCAATGGTTTTCCAAATTCGCGGATATCTGCGCCAGCAATGAAAGTGCCGCCGCGGCCGGCCAGAACCACGGCTTTGGCGGTTTTCTGGGCAGCGGCCAGCTCAGCAACAATGCCTTGCCGTACATGATAGGACAGGGCGTTGACTGGTGGGTTGTCAATCCAGATTACAGCGATGTCGCCGCCGCTGCCGTCGCCGCCACGCATTTCAGTCGATACAGTATGGGTCATTTTATTTTCCTTTGAATTCGGGACGGCGCTTTTCAACAAAGGCCCTGGCGGCTTCAATGTGGTCTTCACTTCGAAATGCGAGCACCATATTTCGGGCTTCCTGATCCAGCGCCTCAGACAGGGAGCTTTGTTCGGCTAGGTTCATATTTTCTTTGATCAACGCCAAAGCAACGCCAGGGCCATTGGCAATCCGGCTGGACCAGTCGCGGACGGTTTCGGCAAACAACTCGCGTTCCACGGCTTTGTTGACGACGCCCATTTCTGCCGCTTCGTTACCGGTGAATGTGTCGGCAAAATAGTAGAGCTCTCGGGCTTTCGCGGTGCCGATCATTCTCGACAGGAACCACGAGCCACCGAAATCGCCTGATCCGGCAACCCGCGCAAAAGCGGTGGTGAACTTGGCTTGCGCATCGGCAATGCGCAGGTCGCACGACAGCGCCAGGGCAAAGCCCGCACCGGCGCAAGCACCATTAATCGCAGCGATTGTTGGCTTGGACATTTCATGCAGCAGCCTTGAGCATTCCATGAGACCGCGAAGAAGCTTTGTTTCTTCTTCCACGCTCATTGGGTTTTCGCCTTCGGCGCGTTCGGTCATAGCCTTGACGTCACCGCCTGCGCAAAAGGCCGGGTCCGTGCCGGTGACGACAACGCAGGCTATATCTGGATCTGCCGCCACATCTTCAAGCATGCTGCGCAGCATCGGCCACATATCGCGACTCATTGCATTGCGAGCGTCCGGGCGGTTGATCGTGATGGTCGCCACCCGGTCCGATTTTTCAAGCGCTATCAAAGCCATCGGGGTTTACAGAACCTCAAACAGACCGGCAGCCCCCATGCCACCGCCCACGCACATGGTGCAGACCACATATTTGACACCGCGCCGTTTGCCTTCGATCAGGGCGTGACCGACCATGCGGGCCCCGCTCATTCCATAAGGGTGGCCAACAGAAATGGCGCCGCCATTGACGTTGAGAATTTCATCCGGGATGCCCAAAGTGTCGCGACAGTGCATAACCTGAACGGCAAATGCCTCATTAAGTTCCCAAAGGCCAATATCGTCCATTTTTAGATTGTTGCGTTCCAGCAGTTTGGGAACCGCATAGATTGGTCCGATGCCCATTTCATCGGGCTCCAGGCCAGCCACAGCCATGCCACGATAAGCGCCAAGGGGATTGAGGCCGCGCTTTTCTGCATCCTTCGCTTCCATGACGACTGACGCTGATGCACCGTCGGACAGTTGTGAGGCATTGCCGGCTGTAATCGTCTTATCGGGTCCAAGCACCGGGTTCAGGCCCTGCAGACCTGCAAGTGTGGTTGAAGGTCGGTTGCCCTCATCTTTGTCCAGCGTCACATCATGCTCAGACTTTTCCTTGGTCTCCTTGTTGACCATCACCATTGTTGAGGACAGGGGGACGATTTCGTCGTCGAATTTACCTGCTTCCTGGGCCGCCGCTGTGCGCATCTGAGACTGGAAGCCGTACTCATCCATCTTTTCGCGGGAAATGCCGTAGCGGTCGGCTACGACTTCAGCCGTTTCCAGCATCGACATGTGGACATTTGGGTGCATCGCGACGAGAGATTTATCGACTCCGACCCGCATCTCCGGGGTTTGCACCATTGAAATGCTTTCAACGCCGCCGCCTACGCAAATTGGCATGTTATCGCTCACGACCTGCTTTGCCGCGGTCGCAATGGCCATCATGCCGGATGCACATTGCCGGTCCAAAGACATGCCGGACACGGTGACCGGCAAACCGGCCTTCAACGCAGAAAGTCGCCCAATGTTTCCACCCTGAACTCCCTGTTGCAGAGCCGCGCCCATGATGACGTCATCGACTTCGGCGGGATCAATTCCTGCGCGGGAGACGGCGTTTTCAATCGCGTGTCCACCCAGTGTCGGGGAAGGGGTGTCGTTGAACGCACCGCGATAGGCTTTGCCAATCGGTGTGCGGGCGGTTGAGACGATGACAGCTTCGCGCATAACGGAGACCTCAGGTTACAAAAAAAGGGGAGCAAACATACTCACGAGTATGTTGACTATGACGCGTGTTCTATGGGAGGGCAAGGGAACGAAATTTCCGATCCACATGCATCGGGTAAGTGCGAGGACAAAAAATGACTTTGGAAGAAATGACCGCTGAAATGGCAGGCCGCGTCGCAGCAAAAGGTGCTATTGACGGCAAAATTGTGAAGTTCGATTTTGGTGATGATGGCAAGCTGACAATTGATGGTGCTGCTGACCCGGCTGCAGTCAACAATGACGACGCCGACGCGGATTGCACTGTCGTTGTAGATATGGATGTGTTTGAAGCTATTGCAGCAGGCGAAGAGAATGCCCAGATGGCCTTTATGTCGGGTAAGCTCAAGGTCGAAGGCGATATGGGAATTGCCATGCAGCTTGGTTCGCTGCTCGGATAAGTCGAGCCGTGTAACTGGCCATCAAAGAACTGACAGGCGGGCATTTACAAGATGCCCGCTGAATATCTGAGCCTTGGCTCAAGTGGAAAAACGGGAACCGATCGCGCACAGATGAGCATTACCAAACAGCAAATCATGGATGCGCTTGCATCGGTTCAAATGCCTGCAGGATCGGGAGATGGTCCTCAAGACATAGTGTCGCTGGACATGGTGTCGGATCCCTTCATTACAGAAGGGGACTCGGGTGCAAAGGTTATGTTTTCGCTTACCGTCCCTGCTGATCGAGCGGAAGAACTGGAGCCCCTGCGCACGCAGGCTCAAACTGCAGTTACCGCCGTTGATGGTGTGGCTTCGGCCATGGTGGCGCTGACCGCAGAGCGCAAAGCCGGTGAGGGCAATGCCAGTCCTCCGCCGCAGCCACGCGCTGCGCCTCCGTCGCAATCGTCGCCGTCGTCGCCGTCGCCGTCGCCGTCGCCGCAGGCAGGAGGGCCGGGAGGCGAGAAGCTTGCCGTCTCTGGGGTTAAACACATCATCGCAGTCGCCTCTGGCAAGGGCGGGGTTGGCAAGTCCACCACAGCAATCAATCTGGCGCTTGGGTTGCAAAATCAAGGTTTGAAAGTTGGTGTCATGGACGCCGACATTTACGGCCCGTCTCTGCCCCGTCTGGTTGGCATCAACAGCAAGCCGGAAGCAGAGGGCAGGGTGCTCAAGCCTATTGAAGCCTACGGCCTGAAGGTCATGTCGATTGGGTTTTTGATTGCCGAAGACACGCCGATGATCTGGCGTGGACCAATGGTGATCTCGGCGCTTACCCAATTGCTGCGCGAAGTTGATTGGGCGCCGCTCGATGTGCTTGTCGTCGACATGCCCCCGGGTACCGGAGATGCGCAATTGACGATGGCGCAACAGGTGCCACTTGCCGGTTCAGTGATCGTTTCGACACCACAGGATTTGTCCCTGATTGATGCCCGCAAGGGCCTGAACATGTTCAAAAAAGTGAGTGTGCCAATTCTCGGAATTGTTGAGAATATGAGCACGTTCATCTGTCCAAAATGCGGCGAGCGGTCAGACATATTCGGTCATGGTGGCGCCAAACAGGAGGCGGAAAAACTTGGTGTGCCGTTCCTGGGTGGCGTACCCTTGCACATGGACATTCGGGCCAATTCAGATGCGGGGACTCCGGTCGTTGCAACTGATCCTGATGGTCCGCACGCTGCGGTCTACAACGAGATTGCTGCGCAAGTTGCTCAAGCATTGAATGCGGAACAGCCGAGTGGCCCGGCCATCGTGTTCGAATGAGACAGGTCGTATCGCTTTCAGCTGAAGATGTTCGGGCAGTGGCCAGCTGGCCGCTGGTCATTGAAGCGATCCGCGCGGGTCATGAGCTGCCCAAGGCCGACGTCGGCGATACGTTCGTTCATGCCCGCGACAACACCATGCTGGTACGCAGCGCATATATTGACGGGCTCGCTGCGGGGGTTAAGGCGGCGACAGTCGTGCCGGAAAACCCTAATCGCACTCCAGCTCTGCCGAGCATTCACGCTCAGATCATGCTGTTTGACCCAGATAGTGGGGAGTTGGCAGCGCTGGTTGATGGCACCGAGGTGACAGCCTGGAAAACCGCTGGGGACAGCGCATTGGGAAATGCTCTTCTGTCACGGCAAGACAGTAAGACCCTGCTGATGGTGGGCGCTGGTTCGATGGCTGAACCACTTATTCGCGCCCACATCTGTGCTCGGCCGGGTTTGGAGAAGGTGATTATCTCGAATCGCACGGCTTCGCGGGCCGAGGCAATCGCCGACCGGCTTGCGGATCTGGATCAGTCCGTAACCGTTGTGGCAGATCTCGATGGATCCATCCCTGAAGCCGATATTATCTGCTGTGCCACGATGACCAATGATCCAGTTTTGAAGGGGGCGCTGGTCGCACCAGGTACCCATGTCGATCTGGTTGGGGCCTATAAGGCCGATATGCGTGAGGCTGACGATGCACTGCATCAATGTGCGGACTGGTTTGTCGACAGTTTCGACACAACCCTGGACCATATCGGCGAATTCACCATTCCAATTGCAGCCGGCCTGATTGGCCGTGAAGCTGCATTAGGTGACCTGCATGGATTGGTTGCCGGAACGATTGGCCGAAATTCAGCCGAGCAAATCACGGTGTTTAAGAATGGCGGCGGGGCCCATCTCGACATTATGGTAAGCGCTGCATTGGTTCAGGCGCACCAAGCAGAAACCAGTTAAGCCAACTTAGTTTGGTTATTCGTTGCCGCGCGCCTTTGAACGCATTTCGCCAACCGCATTCGCATGGGCGTCAAAGCCTTCATATGTGGCAAATATATCGGTGCGCGGAGCCATGTCCTGATAGCCAATGCGGGTCAATTCGCCGATTGAACAGGATTTCAAAAAATTCATCACACCAAGCGGTGAACGGGTTTTGGCAGCGCCGGAAGTGGGCAATACACAATTTGGTCCCATCATGTAGTTGGCAATTGAACCGGGTGTGTCCTCGCCCAGCAATATTTCAGATGCATTGCGAATATGGTCGACATGATCGTGGGGCGACTTTGACAAAATCTGAAGATGCTCGGGCGCGTAGTCGTTGATGAAATCGTAAGCCTGCTCAGCAGTCTCGCAAACAACAATGCCGCCAGAGTTTGTCTCACCGCTCAATACTGCAGAGGAATAGGCCACCCGTTCCTCGCTCATTTCATTCCAATATTCTGGAATCTTAATCGCGGCCTGCTTTGCGATGTCACGTGACGTGGTGACGAGGAAGACGGAAGAATCGTCGCCGTGTTCAGATTCGATGATCGTGTCCAGCGCTGCAATGTCGGCATTGGCGCTGGCGTCGGCAAAGACGATTGACTCTGAAGGACCAGCGGGCATGCCGGGGTCAATGCGATTGGCCAACAAAGCTTTGGCAGCGGCGAGCCATGGACTGCCTGGGCCTTCAATCTTGACGCATTTTGGAATGGTTTCGGTGCCATAAGCTGCAGCTGCAACCGCTTGTGCTCCTCCGGCTTTGTAAACCTTGCGGGTGCCGGATA
Organism: Rhizobiaceae bacterium; assembly: GCA_039969995.1. Classification (GTDB taxonomy): domain Bacteria; phylum Pseudomonadota; class Alphaproteobacteria; order Rhizobiales; family Rhizobiaceae; genus Pseudahrensia. The sequence goes on along the minus strand of JBDVMU010000004.1, from coordinate 63,582 downwards.
TATCAGCAGCGACCAGCGTGGCCGGGTCGATATGTCCATCTGCGCCCGCAGGTGTCAGCACGATAACTTCGGGCACTCCGGCCACGACCGCAGGTATGATGCTCATCAAAGTGACAGAAGGAAAAGATCCCTTGCCGCGTGGCGAATAGCAGGCGACAGAATCGATTGGTGAAAAGCGTTCGCCCACATGTGCGCCTTCGCGGATCTCCATCATCCATTGGTTCTCAGGCATCTGTCGTTCATGGAAACGGCGAATGTTGTCGGCGGAATAGCGCAATACATCGACAAATTTCGGATCCAGGTTCGCATAGGCGCGTTCGAAATCCGCATCGCTGGCGGCGATGGTCGATGCGTCGAATTCGGCACCATCGAATTGCTGGGCGAAACGCACAAGCGCCGCATCTCCTTCAGCGCGCACTGCCGCGATGATCGGACCCACTTTTTCGACAAACGGGGCGAGATCGTCCTCCGCCCGGCGCATAAACGCATCGCGCTGTTCGGTGGAGATTTTGGTTAGGTCGTGCAGAGCAACCCGGGACATGTTTTCACCCGTAATTTCTAAATTTTGCGCTAGCGGTTTCGCGGATGGCTATTGCATTGAATGAGTGGAAAATCCAGTGGCATGACGTTGCACTGCCGTTCTGAGCTGTGACCTGAGGTCGCTGCAATGTCTTGTCGCAGGGTTTTGTCTCAGGTAATGGATTTTTGTGCAGCTTGGGTGCATAACGCCGTAGGTCGCCGCTGGCTTGGCTCTTTCAATCGAATTCTTCAGGAAACTCCGTATGCGTAATCTCGAACTTCCCGGTCGTTCCCCGGTCATGTCCACCAATGGTATGGCAGCAACATCCAGCCCGTTGGCAACACAGACGGCTATTGATGTCTTGAAGGCTGGTGGTAATGCAATGGATGCGTCGATTGCGGCATGTGCGGTGCAGTGTGTGGTTGAACCGAACTCGACCGGCATTGGAGGAGACTGTTTTGCCCTTTATGCGCCGCAGGGCTCAACCGATGTTGTTGCGTTCAACGGGTCGGGTCGAGCACCAGCTGCAGCGACGCTGGAGAAACTGACTGAGCTTGGTGTGACTTCACTGGAACAGACGTCGCCTCATGCGGCGATCGTGCCCGGAGCCATAGATGCATGGTGTCGCCTGAACGCCGATCATGGCCGCATGTCGATGGCAGAACTTTTGCAGCCAGCCATCGATCTGGCCCGCAACGGCTATCCGGTTACTCAGCGCCTGTTCGCAGATTTCAACCACCTGAAGAACCATATCAAATCCAATGCCAACCTTTCAGACATATTTCTCAAGAATGATGAAGTGCCGGCCTTGGGCAGTCTGCACCACAACCCAAAGCTGGCCAGTGCTCTTGAAGTGATCGCCAAAGAAGGTCGAGACGGGTTCTATTCCGGCGAACTGGCCCAGGAAATGGTCGATACGCTGCAACAACTTGGCGGCTTGCATACGTTGGAAGATTTCGCCGAAGTGCAGGGCACTTACGAGAATACAATCACAACGGAATATCGCGGCCACATCGTCCATGAGTGTCCGCCACAAGGGCAGGGCATGATTGCGCTATTGATGCTCAATATGATGCGTAATGTGCCTGTGGACCCTGAGCTGTTGAGCGCAGATCGCATTCACATGGAGCTCGAAACCTGCCGTCGTGGGTATGCTGCGCGCGGCAAATATCTTGCTGATCCGGCGCAGGTCGACGTGGCGGTGTCTGAACTGCTGTCGCAAAAATATGCCGATCAACTGCGAGATGACATCGACCCGGCGCAAGCCCGTCACCCCGACGAAGCGCTCAACCTGACACCGCATAGCGACACGGTATTTATCTCAGTTGTCGATAAGGATCGGAATGCCTGTTCCTTTATCAATACTGTTTTTGACGGCTTTGGCACGGCGATCACCACGCCCAAGTCGGGCATAGTCTTTACCAATCGTGGGCAAGGTTTTGTTCTCGAAGAAGGTCACCCCAACTGTATTGCTCCACGCAAACGTCCGCTGCACACGATTATTCCAGGCATGCTCGAAAAAGACGGCAAGATTGTCATGAGCTTTGGCGTCATGGGTGGCCATTATCAGGCCATGGGGCATTTGCAGTTCTTAACCCGTGTATTTGATTATGGCATGGATGTTCAGGCGGCGATGGACGCCCCACGTTTCATGGTTGATCCATTTACCGGCGAAGTCGAGATCGAAGGCGCTGTACCTGATGAGATCGTGGAAGACCTGAAAGCTCGCGGCCATAAGATCGCTCCTGCTGCTCGCCCAATTGGCGGATCTCAGGCTGTGGCGATCAACTGGGACAACGGTGTGCTGACCGGTGGCAGCGATCCACGCAAGGACGGTTGCGCCATCGGCTACTAGGCTTCCTGCGCCATCCATGCATCTAGATGAGCGATTTGATCATCGCTCATCAACAGACCCAGCTTGCTGCGCCGCCAGACGATATCATCGGCGCAACTCGCCCATTCATTTGTCATCAGATAGCGCACCTCAACTTCCCAAAGACCAAGGCCAAAGTCTTCGCCGAGTTGATCGAGAGAATCGGAGTTGCCCAGAACCATTGCAATGCGGGTGCCGTAGGCATGGCAAAGGCGTTCTAAATGCACCCCGTTCATAAATGGATATTGCGCCTTGGCCTTTTCCAACAGGTTTTCGAACCCTTTGGCCGGGAAGTCGCCACCGGGTAGCGGAGCCTTGGCCGTCCATGGGCGGCCCTTGCGGCCGATCAGATCTTCGACTTCTTCCATCATCTTTTCAGCTAACACGCGATAGGTTGTAATCTTGCCGCCGAAAATGTTGATCAGCGGAGCTGCGTTGCTATTCTCGCCGCCATTATCGCCACCGCGGTCCTGTCGAAAAACATAGTCGCGTGTGGCTTCCTGAGCGGCGCTGGCGCCGTCATCGTAAAGCGGACGAACGCCGGAATAGGTCCACACAATGTGCTCCTTGAGCACTGGCTTGTCGAAATATTCAGAAGCCGCGCTGCAAAGATATTGCGTTTCTTCTTCGGAGATTTCTGCTGTTCCTGGATCGCCCTCAAAGTCCTTATCGGTCGTACCGATCAAAGTGGTGTCATGGGTGTAAGGAATCGCGAAAATGATGCGTTCGTCGGCATTTTGAAAGATGTAGCAATTGTCGTGATCGTAGAGCTTTGGGACGACGATGTGACTTCCCTGAACCATACGCACATTGCGGGCATCGTTTTGACCAAATGACTTCCCCAGCACCTGGTCAATCCAGGGGCCGGCCGCGTTGATGATCATATCAGCCGTCGACTTCGACACTTTCCCGGACTTTTTATTCCGGGTTTCAATCATCCAAACATTGCCCTCGCGCCGTGCATTGATGCATTCGTCGCCAACGTTAATTTGCGCACCCTTTTCTTGGGCATCCAGTGCGTTCAAAATAACCAAACGAGCGTCGTCCACCTGACAATCGGAATACTGGAAGCCTTTTTTGAACATGGCTTTGAGAGGCTTGCCGTATTCACCGTTTGCAAGATCGACGGTTTTTGTTGGAGGCAATAGTTTTCGACCACCGATGTAGTCATACAGAAACAGGCCCAGGCGCAAAAACCAGGCTGGGCGCAGGTCTTTGTGGTGCGGCAGGATGAAACGCATGGGACGGATGATATGTGGTGCGGCTGACCATAAAACTTCCCGTTCTTTCAATGCTTTACGGACCAGCATGAACTCGTAATGTTCCAGATACCGGACGCCGCCATGAACCAGTTTTGACGACCAGCTGGAGGTGCCGGAGGCCAAATCGTTCATTTCGCAAAGTGCTACAGAGTAGCCACGGCCAGCGGCGTCACGGGCAATTCCAACGCCATTAATGCCACCACCGATGATGAATATGTTGACATGATTGGTCATGCTGATTGCTTTTGATTAAGTGGGGAAGGGTCGTTTTCTCCTACCATCAACAAGTCCGGACTGCGAGCCGGTAGCGTCAAAAAGATATTATTTTTCTTTCACCTACGTATTTTTTTAATCGCTGTGCCTGTTGCATCCAGCGGTGCAATCTGAATAGATTGTTGCATTAATTCTGGGAGGAATGAAAATGAAACTCAAAACACTTAGTCTCGCGCTCGGCGCGTTTATGGCATCTACGGCCATTGCCGCTGCAGCTGACTGCGAATCCATCACCCTGGGTTCGGCAATTTCGCTTACCGGTAAATATGCCACCAACGGTGTGCACGCTAAAAACGGCTACGAATTCGCGATCAAGAAGATTGCTGAAAATGGTGGCGTCAAGTTCGGTGGCAAGTGCTACAACTTCAACGTCATCTATTATGATGATGAGTCCAAGGGCGACCGTGGTGCAACCCTGGCTGAACGCCTGATCAACCAGGATAAAGTCCAGTATATGCTTGGGCCATATTCTTCAGGTCTGACAAAGGCAATCGCGCCCGTCACTGAGAAATATCAGATTCCGATGGTTGAAGCCGAAGGCGCATCGCGCTCGCTGTTCAACAAGGGTTACAAATATCTGTTTGCTGTGCTGTCAACTTCCGAACAGTACCTTGCGTCAGCTGTAACACTGGCTGGTGAAAAGGCAGTCGAAGGAGGCAAGGCAGCTTCTGACGTCCGCGTTGCTATCGCTGTTGAAAATGATCCGTTCTCACTCGATATCCGAGCCGGTGTGATGGAAGATGCCAAGAAGCTTGGCATGAGCATCGTGATCGACGAAAAACTACCTCGCGACTTGTCAGACATGTCCGCTATCCTGACAAAAGTGAAGCTGATCAAACCTGATTTGCTGGTTGTTTCCGGTCACTCGAAAGGTGCGGCAACTGCGGTTCGTCAGATTGGCGAGCAGAAGATCTCGACTCCAATGATCGCGCTTACACACTGTGAAGCTGCGGACGTCACCGGTAATTTTGGTGCTGCAGCAAATGATATTCTGTGTGCAACACAGTGGTCAGAGACGCTCAGCTATTCAGATCCAATCTTCGGTACTGCGGCGAACTACGAAAAAGAGTTCAAGGCGGCCTATCCTGAATATGGTGCAAAGAAAGTGCCTTATCAGACTGCTCAAGCAACTGCTGCTGTGTACGTCTTTAAGGATGCATTCGAACGTGCTGCTTCGCTGGACAAAGAAAAAGTCCGCGACGCGATTGCTGCTACTGACATGAAGACTTTCTACGGCGACATTCGCTTCTCTGAAGCCGGTAACAACATCGCCAAGCCAATGGTTCTGCGTCAGATTCAAGACGGTGCCTACAACGTTGTAGCGCCATCTGCCTTTGCTTCGCACAAGGTTAACTATCCACGCAAAGCCAACTAAGGCTTATCCATTCGAGGGGCCGGGATTTCCCCGGCCCTTCTTTTTTGTTAGATTTCCTTTTGTTGTATCCGACTCTTTGATCTGCCGACCTTTGTCAGTTGGCCCAGCGGCAGCGGGCTGATGGGCGATTGACAAACCGGACACGTCATAAGGAAATGTGGTATATTCGCTCAGTAGAGGCGAAAACCCAGGGGAGGAAACTGATCTCATGGATCAGATTGCGAGTAATATTGGGCTGCTCATCGATTTTCCGGTGGTCAATCTGAAGATTATCATCGATGGGGTCATGATTGGCGCATTGTTTGCGCTGGCAGCTTACGGTCTGGCATTGGTTTGGGGCGTCATGAACGTCAAAAATCTGGCGCAGGGTGATTTCGTCATTGGTGGTGGCTATGTTTCATGGTGGCTGGTTAAGAATGTTGGCCTGCATCCCCTGTTGGGCGTGCCGGTTGCCTTTGTGGTGATGGCGTTGCTGGGGGGCGCGCTGCACGGCACGCCGATCCACAACTGGGCGCGGTCTCAGTCGAAGGCGATGATCTGGGTTTCGGCAGTCACATTTCTGGTGTTTGTCGTCGCCACCTATTTGGGTGAGCAGGCAGGCAGTGTGGCCGGATATGCCGGTCTGGTTCTAACCATTTTGCTGATCATCAACGGCGGCATTTACAATCTGGTTATTTCACGGGTTATCGAACGAGACTTGTTCACGTCCCTGCTGGCCACTTTTGGTTTGGCAATTATGGGCGCGCAAATCATGAACCTGCTGTTTGGCTCTGACACGCAAAGCCTCGATCTTGGCTATGATACGCTCTACTTTGCTGACGGTCTGATCGACGTGCCAATTGCCAAGCTGATTGGTGTCATCATGGCGGCAACTCTGGCCGCTGCGGTTATCGTGTTTATGAAACGCAGCCGCATGGGGCAGGCCATTCGCGCGACCGCTCAGGATGCTCGTGCAGCGCGCGTTATGGGGATCGATACGGAAAAGGTCTATGCCTTTACCTTCTCGTTGAATGCCGCGATTTGTGGGGCTGCTGGTGCCATCATTGTGATGGTCTGGGTCATTCAACCTTTCTACGGCATTACCTATTCGGTCCGTGCATTTGTTATTGTGACGGCTGCGGGGCTCGGCAATCTGCCTGGCGTGATTGCGGCGGGTCTCGGTATCGGTGCGCTTGAACAATATGGCAGCCATATCTTTGGCATCGGTTATCAGCAGGCGATTGCGGTCATGTTGTTGCTGGCGGTTCTTGTGTTCCGCTTAATGCAGCAAAAGCGCAATCGTCAGGTACTACAGTAAGGGAGCGGCACAATGGCTATCAATAAAACCGGCCTGTATGCGGCCATCCTCATCTTTACGGTCGCAGCACCGTTCCTCTTTCCCAATTACGGGGTGCAGTTGGGCACACTTTGGCTGATGATCATCGTTGCCATGACCTGGGATATGACCGGCGGTCAAATGGGCTACAACTCACTGGGCAATATCTTCTTCTACGGCACCGGCATGTATGTAGCGGCGGTGATTGCGATTGGGCTTGTCTATGACGTGGGCGAATATACCGGTGCATCCGGTGGCGGCCGCTATGACTTTACCGATGCCCAGTATTTTACTGGATTTATCCTGGGGTCTCTCGGTGCTGGTGTGTTCTGCGCAATCAGCGCCTTTGTGATCGGGTATCTGACTTTCGGTCTGCGCGGCCCTTACTTTGCCATCGGTACGCTAGGAGTTGCGATTGCCGCTGGCGAGTTGGTTTCCAACTGGGACTGGGTCGGCGGTGGCCAGGGCATCGTTTTACCCGTTTATCCGGGCGATCTCGATGAAGGCAAAGTGTTCATCTATTTTGCCTTTGCGATCACCGGTGTTCTGCTCTTCATCTTCCTCAATTATCTCTACACTACCCGTTTTGGGGCGGCGATCAATGCGATCCGCGATGATGAGGAAAAGGCTGAGGCGATGGGTATCCATACCATGCGCTACAAGCTGGTGACGTGGTCTATGTCAGCTTTCTTCATTGGTGTTGTTGGCGGCATTTCAGCCTTCCAGTTGATCTCTTTCGAGCCGCTTGAATCAGCTTATCAGACGATCAACTTGGGGATATTCATGGTTGTGTGTGTTCTGCTTGGTGGCAAGGGCACCTTGTGGGGGCCAATCATTGGCGCAATCCTGTTCCAGCTCTTTAAAGAGGTCACGTGGAACTATTTCCTCGGCTGGCAGTGGGTCGCATTGGGTGCCCTTATTGTTGTTACCGTGGTTTACTTCCAGGACGGTCTGATGGGCTGGTTGCGGACGGTCAAGCCAGAGTGGTTCGGCCAGACTGTGGATGAGAAAAACGAGTCCACAGCCGGGGAGGCGGCAAAATGAGCATTATCGATGTCAGCAACGTGTCGAAAAGTTTCGGCGGAGTGAAGGCGAATTCCGACGTCTCCATTTCGGTCGAGCAAGGCGGTATTACCGGCCTGATCGGGCCCAACGGATCGGGTAAGACAACCCTGTTCAACTCAATCGTTGGCTATCACCCAATTGATTCCGGCTCGATCAAATATAACGGCCAGGAAATTTCCAGCATGTTGGTGCCGGAAATCGCCCGGTTGGGCCTGCTCCGTACCTTTCAGCAGACCCGAATTTACGGTGAGATGAACTGCGTGGAAAACATGCTTATCTCCCTGCCACACCGCAAAATGAGTCTTTGGGACACATTGCAGCGCAACACGCAGGAAGACCGCGACCGGGCAGAACATCTGCTTGAATTCGTTGGACTTTACGAAAAACGCTTCCTGCGCTCTGGTTCATTGTCATTCGGTCAGCAGAAATTGCTTGAATTCGCAATGGCGTTGATGAATGAGCCAACGGTGTTGTTGCTGGATGAACCAACGGCAGGCATCAACCCGACGCTGATCAATGGTTTGATCGATCGTTTGAAGCGGGCCAATTCTGAATTTGGCATTACGCTGTTCATCATCGAGCACAACATGCGTGTGATCATGAATATGGCCGACACCATTTATTGTCTGGCTCATGGGGAATTGTTGGCATCGGGGTCTTCTGAAGAAATTCAAAACGATCAACGTGTCATTGATGCATATCTGGGAGCGCACTGATGGCCAAAGCAAGCGACAAATCAAAAGCACCGGCTAAGAAGGCAGCTGCAAAGAAGGCTCCGGCCAAAAAAGCGTCAACCAAGAAGGCTGCTGCAAAGAAGTCTGAGGAAGGCATCAGCGGATATGGCTCCGGTGGTGTTGAGACGGTTATTTCCGTTGAAGAAGTAACCCGGCAAGTTGCAGCGATTGCCGAAGAGGTTTCGCTGGAGAAGCTAGATAAACTGGTCGATGGCGATCCCTATGTGACGATTGAAAACCTCCATGCCGGCTATGGCAAAATGGAAATTCTCCACGATGTCAGCCTGCGGGTAGGACGCAAGCAATCACTGTGTCTGATTGGTCCGAACGGGGCCGGTAAGTCCACTGTGTTGCATGCGATCTTTGGCTTTAACAACATCTTCTCGGGCTCCATCCGTATTGGCGATGGCGACAACAAGCGCGATGTGACCAAGCTGTCCCCGAACCAAAAGCTCGGTGAGGCGGGCATTGCCTACATCCTGCAGGACAAATCTGTATTTCCGGGCATGACCGTGGAAGAGAACCTGTGGATGGGTGGCTTTTTGAAAGACCAGCCAAGCCAGGCCAAGCAGGCTGCTGAAATGATCTTCGACAAATATCCGCGCCTTGCGGCGCGTCGCAAACATCAGGCGAAAGTTCTGTCTGGCGGCGAGCGCCGCCTGCTGGAAATTTCCCGCGCCCTGGTGATGGATCCGGAAGTTCTGTTGGTGGATGAGCCGTCCATCGGCCTGGAGCCGCGGTTCATCGATATGGTGTTTGAGATCCTGCATGGACTGCAACACGATGACGGCAAGACCATCATCATGGTTGAGCAGAATGCCAAGAAAGGTCTGGAGTTTGCCGATATTGGCTATGTGCTGGTGAGCGGCGAAGTGGCGATTGCCGGTAAGGGGGATGACTTGCTGGCCAATCCCAAGGTCGGCCAGCTTTTCCTCGGCGGCTGATTATCATTGAGTTTCTGCTGCGGGCCGACCTTGCAAAATGGCGGCCTGCAGCAATCCAATGCCGCACAGCAACAGCACGATTGAAATAACCAGCATGGTTGAATAGCCAGCTATTTGCCAGATCATTGATCCGGCAAACGGGGCAATTGCAGTGCCGAGAATAGACAGGCCGCCGATGCGCCCCGAAATCTCACCAAAATTCTTATTGCCGAGAATTTCGCGCGTCAGCATTGGCCGCACAATGCTGTTGACCCCGTAAGCGGCACCGTGGACTACCACGAATGTGCCAATGAGCAGTAGGTTTGCCCCCGCAAAGGTGAGCGCGGTTACACCCACTGCCATTCCAACAAAGCAGGCCATATTGGTGACCTGAGTGGATACATGTCGCTCAGTGGCAACCATGACAAGCCGTCCGAACACCTGCATGGGGCCGATACATGAGGCAATCAATATGGCTGATGCCACGGGAACAGAGCGTTCTGCAAGCAGGGGAAGCAGGTGGGTGATGATCATGCCGTGAACAAAGGAGATGATCAAAAAGGCTGGTGCCAACAGCCAGAACAACAGTGAATAGGGTGGGCTGGTCCGCTTTCCAGTGGTGATCAGTGGGGCGACTGGAAATTGGCGCTGCAATCGCGTCAGGCCAATCGCGGTCAATGGCAGTGTGGTCAGTGCAAGGCCGCCCGCAAAGCACATAACAGCATATTGCCATGTCATCATTGATGTCAGCCAATGGGCAGTGGGAAATGCCACCGTGCCCGCCAATCCCGCGACCAACGTAATGCGGGTGATCGTTGGCTTTGCCTTATCGGTCAGGTGGCGGATCAGGTTGGCAAAACAGGGTTCATAGAGGCTCGCCGACATGCTTAGTCCGAGCACCAGCCAGACGGCATAGAATTGCCACAGCGTTGCAACCTGTGACAGGGCCATCAGGCAGGCAATGGCGAGCAAGGTGCCCCCCACCATCAGTTGGCGACCGAGGCCTCGATCAATTAACCTGCCAGCCAGCGGTGAGGTGATTGCGGCGAGCAGCAGCGACAGCGTGAAGGCACCGGTCAGTTCCGTTTTGGTCCAATCGGTCTCGCGTTCCCAGGTCGGCAGCAGGGCTGGGAAAATGTAAAATATAGATGCCCACATCACCGTTTGGGCAATGGCAAGAGGAAGGGTGATCATGGCCATGGTGGCGGGTGGGTCCGACTTCAGGAGTCATAACCTTAACGCTCCCGGGATTGGATTGCCAAACCACTTTCCACCAATAATTGCCAACTCCGCCGATTGGGCACTTCTCCGTCGACGAGCAAACTGACATTGTAGTGGCAGCTTCGAACAGGGAGAGCGAGCATGTATCTGGGATTGGATCTTGGCACATCAGGCATCAAGGCGCTGATCATTGATGGCGAACAGCAGATTATTGGCTCTGCTGATGCACCATTGACCGTCAACCGCCCGCATCCGGGCTGGTCGGAACAAGCACCGCAGGACTGGATCACTGCTACTCAGGCAGCGATGGCTTCCTTGAAGGCTTTGCATCCCAACGAACTGGCGGCTGTGCGCGGTATTGGCTTTTCAGGCCAGATGCATGGGGCGACCCTGTTGGACAAGTCAGATAGTGTGCTTCGCCCCTGCATGTTGTGGAACGATACCCGCAGCCACGTGGAAGCCGCACGGCTGGACGCGGACCCAAAGTTTCGCGCCTTGTCTGGCAATATCGTCTTCCCCGGTTTCACCGCGCCAAAAGTTGAGTGGGTGCGCCACAATGAGCCGGGCGTTTTCGAAAAAACCGCCAAAATTCTACTGCCGAAAGACTATTTGCGATTGTGGCTGTCTGGAGAACATGTCTCTGAAATGTCAGACGCTGCCGGCACAAGTTGGCTTGATGTGGAAAAACGTCAATGGTCAGATGACCTGCTGGACGCATGTTCGCTCACCCAAGATCACATGCCCGGTCTGGTCGAAGGCAGCGAAGTAAGTGGTCAACTGCGGGCTGAACTGGTCCGTGAATGGGGCATGGGCGCCGGGGTGGTTATCGCCGGTGGTGCTGGAGACAACGCTGCCTCTGCCATGGGGCTTGGAGTTGTCGCAGCTGGGTCAGCATTCGTTTCGTTGGGAACATCGGGTGTTTTGTTTGCCTCAAACGCTTCCTATTTGCCTAATCCTGAAAGTGCGGTGCACACGTTCTGCCACGCCGTACCCGACACCTGGCACCAGATGGGCGTGTTCCTGTCGGCAACGGATTCACTCAATTGGTGGGCTGGAGTGTGTGGTGCAACCGCAGCTGAGTTGACCAATGAGTTGGGCGGTGACCTGAAGCCACCGAGTGGGTTGACCTTCCTGCCTTACCTGTCCGGTGAGCGCACCCCCCATAACGATGCGAAGATCCGAGGAGCCTTCATTGGCCTCGACCACAACCATGATCGCAAGGCCATGACCCGCGCCGTTCTGGAGGGAGTTGCATTCGCTTTGCGGGATTCCCTTAAGGCGCTTGCTGCAGCGGGCACCAGCCTCGATCGTGTGATGGCGGTTGGAGGTGGCACCCGTTCCGACTATTGGTTGAAACTTGTGGCCTGCGCGCTTGGCGTGCCCCTGGATCTGCCACAGGATGGCGACTTTGGCGCAGCCTTCGGAGCGGCAAGGTTGGGGTTGATGGCAGCGGAAAATGCAGATGCAAGTATCTGCACGCCACCTGATATTGCTCGCTGTTTTGACCCTGACGCCCATCTGGCTGACGATTTTGCAGCAGCCTATGATACTTATCGCGCTGCCTATCCAGCTGTAGCGTCAATTGGCTGATTACAAGCTCGGCAAAATCTTTTATGGGAAGGCAACCAAACTCCTTATTGCCGACAGGATGTCGACTTGAGCACCTTTTTGATAGCCACGCGAAAGAGTAAAATGGCTCTGGCCCAGACTGATTTGGTGGCCAGCCTGTTGCGCGATGCGGTGCCTGGAATCGATGTGGACCTTGCGGAAAACAATCCGCGCGGGGATCGTGATCAGATCAGCCGCCTTGATCGACACGGTGGTAAGGGTGGAGCATTTGTCGCTGAAATTCGCGCCGATGTGGTCGCCGGGCGTAGCCAGTGTGCCATGCACTCGTTGAAGGACATGCCCGGCAATGAAGAGACCCCGGGTCTGGTGATTGGGGCGTATCTGAAGCGGGATCAGCCAACTGATGCGCTGGTGCTTCGAAACGGATTGGCCCTTGAGAAATTTGAAGCCAATGGTGCTGCTGGTTTCAAAATAGGCACCAATTCGGTGCGCCGAGCCGCCTTTATCCGCGGGCTCTATCCCAATGCAGAAGTGATCCACTTCCGTGGCGCCGCCGACACCCGCATTCACAAGCTCGACAATGGCATTCCCCAAAAATTGCCGGACGGCAATGAGGTTGGTCCGGCGGACGCTATTCTGCTTGCCAGTTCGGGTCTGGCTCGGGTCGAGATGGCGAACCGGATTTCCAAGACCTTTTCTACCGGCGACATGTTGCCAGCCGTTGGACAGGGAATTGTTGCGGTAGAATGCGCTTCTAATGACTGGCAGACGCGCGCGTATCTCTCCCGAATCGACGATGGCGATGCGCGTTCCTGCGCCGAGGCTGAACGCGAAGTGCTGTGGGTGCTTGACGGCCACTGCAATTCACCGATTGCAGCGCTGGCTGAAATATCAGGTGAAGAAATGATCCTATCTGCGGCCGTCATGTCATTGGACGGAGCAACAATATTGCGGGCGCAGGAGAGTGGTCCGGCGGTTTATCCCCGCGAACTGGGACGCAAGGTTGGACTAGCCCTCATTGCGATGGGCGCACAGGCAGTGGTCGACGAAACACGGGTCTAGAGCCCTTCACAGCTAAATGGAAGGGCCCTAGGTTGCGTCGAAGTCCAGAACCAGGTTTTTGGAAACCGGGCGCGACTGACAGGCCAGCGTAAAACCAGCCTCGATCTCCCAGTCCTGCAAGGAGTAGTTGACGTCCATCGCCGCTTCACCTTCAACAATCTTGCAACGGCAGGTGCAACACATGCCTCCGGCGCAGGAAAATGGCAGGTCTAAGCCAGCTTCCTGCGCGGCGGCCAGAACGGTCTCAGTATTCGGGTCCATCTGCAGGGAATTGCGTTTGCCATCGAGGATGATTGCCACTTCGATGCCATCGGCATCAACAGCCCTTGTGGCTCTCTTGGCAGGCCTTGGTGCAGGCATGTCACCGGTGGTGAACAACTCAACCTTGATGCGCTCCTCGGCCATCTTTAGATTGCGCAGTGTGGTGCTCACATCTTCGATCATCTCGTGTGGTCCGCAGATAAAAGCTGCGTCAAACCCATTTAGATCAATCAGTTTCTTCTCTGCCAGGGCCGCAACCATCTCACCGTTGAGACGACCGTTGAGAAAAGCCAAGTCAGAAGGTTCGCGGCTGAGAGAATAAAATAGCCGCAGGCGACCAGTGTAGCGGTCCTTCAAAGCATTTATGTCTTGGCGAAACATAACCGTTGCGGTCGACTGATTGCCGTAGACCAGTGTGATGGTGCTGTCGGGTTCCTGCTTTAGCACGGACTTGGCAATGGACAGGCAAGGGGTGATGCCGGAACCTGCCGCGAGCAACAGATAATCATGGGGCTGGTTTGGTTCAATCTGTGCGGTAAACCGCCCCTGTGGCGGCATGATCTGCAACGTGTCACCAACCTGCAATGTGGTTGCAAAATTGGAGAACTTGCCACCCTCGACCTGTTTGATGCCAACTTCCAATTGAGGGTCGGACTGTGCCGAACAGATTGAGTAGGAACGTCGAATATCTTCGCCGTCCACCGTGGCGCGTAGTGTCAGATATTGTCCCGGTACAAACTCAAACTCGCTCTTCATTGCATCTGGAATACCGAATTTGATCGCAGTTGATCCGGCAGAGGGGTGACGAATTTCAGCGATGGTCAGGGTGTGAAACTTGGGTGCAGCCATGGTCTATAGACACTTGAAGTAATCGAATGGCTCGGCGCAGATGTCGCACTGATAGTGCGCCTTGCATGGGGTCGAACCGAATTCGGAGATTTTTGTGGTTTGCGATGAGTCGCAGCGCGGGCAGTTGACAGTGGTTTCACCAAATAGAGCGAGCTTGGAATTGCTCTGTTCCTGTGGCGGTGCGATGCCATAGGCTTTGAGTTTTTCCCGGCCCTCCTGGGTAACCCAGTCGGTCGTCCAGGCGGGCGAAAATACGCGTTCTACTCTGGCGGCAAACCCTGCCTCTAGCAGCGCCGCTTCCACCGCCAATTCAATCGCCAGAACGGCGGGGCAACCAGAATAGGTCGGCGATACACGGGCAACGGCCTCGCCGTTGACCAGCTCCACTGAGCGCAAAATACCAAGGTCGGCAACCGTAACACAGGGAACTTCCGGGTCTGGCACTGCGGCGGCGGCAGCCCAGGCGCGGGCCTGTTCAAATTCGGTGGTGGCCGCGCTCGCCAGTTTTGACAATTTTGCTGTCGCTACCATGCCATGCCCGGATAAGCACGTTGCATATACTGCAACTCGCTCAATAGATGACCGAAATCCTCTGTGTGGCGGCCGTCACGGCCACCTTCCTGCGGAAAGGCCACTTCGGGAATTTCCAGCAGGGCTTCATCAAATATCTGCGTAATGGTGCGTTGCCAGCTTGGGCGAAGGCTTTGCGGGTCCGGCAGATGGCCTTTGTCAATGCAGGTGGCCATATCGTCCGTCACTGTAAACAGTTCGTCGGTGTAGATATGCAGTGCTTCCACGGCATCCGCCATGCGTCGTGCGCTTTCTTCGGTGCCGTCGCCAAGCCGGATTACCCATTCACCTGCGTGGCGAATATGATAGGCGATTTCTTTCACTGCCTTTTCGGCAAAGCCGGCAATTGTTGAGTCGGTGCTTTGACATGCCGCTTGCCAGAAGGGCTGCATATAAGCTGCAAAATAGAGTTGCCGCAGCATGGTATGGGCAAAGTCACCATTGGGGCGTTCGACGAGGAGAATATTCTTGTAGTCGCGATCGCTGCGCAAATAGGCCAGGTCGTCCTCAGTGCGCCCCTTGCCCTCAAGCTCACCTGCATAGGTGAAGAGGTTGCGGGCCTGGCCGAGCAAGTCGAGAGCCATATTTGGCATGGAGAGGTCTTCTTCCAGCATAGGCGCATGGCCACACCATTGGGACAATCGATGGCCCAGGATCAGGTGATCATCACCCAATGCGATCAGCGAGTTGGCAAGTGCCTGACCCATCACATATGTCCAACTTCATCTGGAATGTCGTAGAAGCTCGGATGGCGATAGACTTTATCGCCAGCCGGATCGAAGTTCTCTGCTGCTTTGTCGGGGTCTGAAGCGATGATGTCTTTCGATGGCACCACCCAAATTGAATTGCCTTCTTCACGTCTTGTGTAAACATCGCGTGCTGCCTGCAGGGCCATTTCGGCGTCGGAGGCATGGATCGAGCCCACATGTTTGTGGTGAAGACCTGTGCGCGGACGAATGAAAACTTCCCAAAGGGGCATGTGTTGTGTGCTCATTATTCCGCCGCCTCCAAAGTTGCAGCTTGCGCCCTGGTCCGCCGTTTTTCAGCATGTGCGAGTGCCGCTTCCCGCACCCATGCACCATCGTCCCAGGCTTTTTGCCTGGCGGAAATGCGGTCTTTATTCATCGGACCGCCACCCTTAACGACCCGCCAGAACTCACTCCAGTCGATTTCACCGAAATCGTAACCACCCTGTCCGTTATTCTTCTGGGCGTTCCATTTCAGATCGGGATCCGGCATGGTGAGCCCAATCAACTCGGCTTGTGGGACGGTGGCGTCAACAAATTTTTGACGCAGCTCGTCGTTGGAAAAGCGTTTGATCTTCCACTTCATTGACTGGTCACTGTGCGATGAATCGGAGTCGGAAGGCCCGAACATCATCAGCGATGGCCACCACCAGCGGTTCAGCGCATCCTGGGCCATTTCCTTTTGCTCCGGTGTGCCCTTTGCCAGCGCCATCATCAGTTCATAGCCCTGGCGCTGATGGAAACTTTCTTCCTTGCAAATGCGCACCATGGCGCGGGCATAGGGGCCGAAAGAGCAGCGACAAAGCGGCACCTGGTTCATGATGGCTGCGCCATCGACCAGCCAGCCAATAGCGCCGATATCGGCCCAGGTTGGTGTTGGATAATTGAAGATGGATGAATACTTGGCTTTTCCGCAGAGCAGTTCTTCAGTCATCTGTTCGCGGGAGACACCAAGCGTTTCGGCCGCGGAATAGAGATACAGCCCATGGCCGCCTTCATCCTGCACCTTCGCCAAAAGCGCCAATTTGCGCCGTAGAGAAGGGGCTCGCGTGATCCAATTGCCCTCTGGCAACATGCCAACAATCTCCGAATGCGCATGCTGGCCAATTTGCCGGATCAATGTCTTGCGATATGCCGCCGGCATTGGATCATTGGGTTCGATTTTTTCTTCGCGGTCAATGCGAGCCTGAAACGCGGCTAGAAACTCTTCGGTTTCTTCCGTTGTTGTGTCAGCTCCGATCAGTCCCTGAGAATACATGGCTCAACCTCCGTGAAATAATAATACGTTACAAAATTTCGAAATTCAATTCATTTTTGTAACGCATTAATTGAATCTGCCTTCCAGATTTGATTTTGGAAGCGCGAGACTGCCTTCCAACCCGCTGGCTTCCTCATTCATCCAAGTTTCTGAGGCTTGTAACCAGTCATGATAAAGGCCGCAGACAAAGCGATGGCATTCGGCCTGTGGCCAGTCGTCGGCCCAGAATTCGGGGGCAACGTCTTCGAATTGAAACAGGATCCGCCGCCATTCGTGGATCAACAGACAACGGGCGGCGAGGGCATCCAGAGGGGCCAGTTCCAGTCTGTCGAGCGGTGCAAAGGATTGCATCAATGCGTTAAAACTGTGCTTGTGATCGGGGTGACATCGCAGTTCTTTCATCCAGGCAGGGATCCGGGTGATCTGACCTTCAAGCACAAAACAATCATCATCCTGGTCAATACTTGCCGATGGCAGGATGACCGGTTCTGGATAGCTGTCTTCGCGAATGAGCAACCGCCATCCTTTGCCTTCCGGGTTGGTCGTGGGCAGTGGCGCGTAGATCCGATCAGTGGCCTCTTCGAAGGGAGCAAGTCCAGCAGGAGACAACTGAAAGAAACTCGAACGCCCGACCTTTTCACGGACCACCCAGCCGTCGCTTGTCAGTCGCGAAAAAGCGGTGCGAACTGCGCCCGCTTCGATGCCCATACGTGCCAATAACAGTTGAACCGTGCGAGCAGACACCGAGCCGCCTCGCGGCACGATGGCATCCCCAAAAAAGGTGATAATCACTGACCAGACGCGCAGCTTTTTGGTGCCGTTCAACCGTTTGACAAGGTCTGCAATTGGATCCATTTCAGTAGGCATTCATGGTATGCAACGTGTAGGTGGCGACGGGTTCATCGTCCTGATTAAACAGGGCAACATGCCAGCGCACTTCGCCATATTCCTCATTGCGTTTGGTTTTGCGTTTAACTGTCAGTTCGACACGAATGCTGTCTCCGGCGGCAACAGGCTTTTGAAAGGCAAGGTCGGTGAGGCCAGTATTTGCCAGCACAGGGCCGGGGTCTGGTTGGACGAACAGGCCAGCGGCA
The DNA here is from genome assembly GCA_039969995.1 of Rhizobiaceae bacterium. Taxonomy (GTDB): domain Bacteria; phylum Pseudomonadota; class Alphaproteobacteria; order Rhizobiales; family Rhizobiaceae; genus Pseudahrensia. The sequence goes on along the minus strand of JBDVMU010000004.1, from coordinate 45,612 downwards.
AAGGAGAGCAAAAGATAGCCATGGGCCACACGACCCGGAAAGAACGGGTTGGCCTTGGCCGCTTCGTCATCCATGTGAGCGTAGAAAGTATCGCCGGTAAAGTGGGCAAAATGCTCGATGTCGTCGAGGCTGATTTCCCGCGAAGCTGTTTTGAGTGTCTCACCCAACTGCAACTCGGTGAAAGTGCGCGTGAATGGGTGGACAACCAAACTTTGGGTTTTTGCATTGGGGATCCAGGTTTTGCCAACAGCGCAGATCATGTCGGGAGACCCCTGAATTGCGGTGCGCTGCATGTAATGCATGACGCTGCGAATGCCGCCCAGTTCCTCGCCGCCCCCCGCATGCCCGGGGCCGCCGTGGGTCATATGGGGTAGAGGGGATCCGTGCCCGGTGCTTTCTTTTGCGGAGGTTCGGTCGGATATATATATGCGACCATGCCATGCGGCTGACCGGCTGGCGACCTGCGCGGCAACTGATGGATCGTGCGTAAACAATGATGCCACCAAACTGCCGCCACCGCGGTTGAGCAGCTGGCAGGCATGATCAAGATCGCGACTCGCCATGATGGTCGCTGTTGGACCGAAAGATTCCAACGAATGAACGGCTTCTGCTGCGTCAGGGTCTAAACAGTGGAACAGGGTTGGGGCAACGAAAGCGCCCGCATCCCGATCAGCACCCTCAACTTCGAGCTCTCCAATGGGCGTAACTTCCCTGGATTGATGACCAATACGGCGGTTGATCTTTAAGACTTCCATGCGCTGGGAAGCAGAGACCAGCGGCCCCATATCAGTTTCCTTGAGTGCGGGATCGCCAATCTTGACGCCTTTTAACCTTTCGGTGAGAGCCTCAATACAGGCGTCGATCTGTTGCTCGGGCACAATAATGCGGCGAATGGCAGTGCATTTCTGCCCGGCTTTGGTGGTCATTTCTCGGACGACTTCGTTGGCGAAAATATCGAATTCCGGCGCCTCAGGTGTAATGTCGGGACCCAGTATCGTGGCATTCAGGCTGTCCTGTTCGCTGATAAACCGGATGGAATTGGCCAACAGATGAGGGTTGGAGCGCAACATCAGCGCGGTTTGAGCAGAGCCGGTGAAGCTCACCAGATCCTGCGCTGTTAGCCGGCCCAGCAAATCTCCTGTGCCGCCCGCGATCAACTGAAAGGAGCCCTCGGGAAATGCGCCGGAATCGATCATCAGGCGGAAACAGGCTTCAGTGACGTAACAGGTGTCTGTTGCTGGCTTGACGATGGCTGGAACACCAGCGAGCAGGGAAACAGCGAGTTTTTCCAACATGCCCCAGACAGGGAAGTTGAACGCATTAATATGGACGCCAACACCCAGCTTTGGCGTGCAGATATGCTGACCGACAAATGTGCCATGGCGCGACAACTGCTCTACGTCACCATCGAGGTAAACGGTGGAATCGGGCAATTCGCGGCGTCCCCTGGACGCATAGGCGAAGAGGGTCATTATCCCACCGTCAATATCAATCCAAGAATCGCCTCGCGTACACCCGGCCATTGTACTCAGCGCGTATAGACCTTCCTTATGCTCATTGAGATAGGTCGCAAGAGCCTTTAACGCCCGGGCCCGGTCGTGAAAAGTAAGCTCGCGCAGGGTTGGCCCTCCGACTTGTCGGGCATGGTCCAGCATTGTCTCTGTTGTCCAATTGCCGCCTCCCGCGAAGGCTATCTGTGACCCGGTCACTGCGCTGTAGATTGGGCGTGCACCTGCTGATGGGCCGGCGGACGCTTGCCATCTGCCAGCACAATAGGAGTGAATATTGATCAGATCGGCACCCATAACTTTTCCTCCTCGGTCTGGCTCGGATTGACCGAGCCGCAATCCCGTGTAAGCGTTACACGAGAAGCTAAAAAAGGAAATCCTTGTAACACAACATGCTTGATTTAACGCCAGATCGGGCCTCTTTGGACCCAATTGAAATTGCTTCGCGGGACGAAATCACGGCTCTTCAATTACAGCGCATGCGGTGGTCGCTGAATCATGCCTATGAAAACGTTCCATTCTACAAGGCCAGTTTCGATGCCGCGGGCGTGCATCCTGACGATTTGAAGTCGCTGTCGGACCTGAGCAAGTTTCCCTTCACGGTGAAACAGGATCTACGCGACAACTATCCGTTTGGCATGTTTGCGGTTCCACGGGAAAAGCTGGCCCGTATTCATGCCTCATCCGGCACCACCGGCAAGCCCACAGTCGTCGGCTATACGGCGGCGGATGTGGACATGTGGGCTGGGCTGGTGGCTCGTTCAATGCGCGCTTCAGGCACAAAACCCGGCGATATGGTGCATGTCGCCTATGGCTACGGCCTGTTTACCGGCGGATTGGGGGCCCATTACGGTGCGGAAAAGCTGGGCTGTACGGTTGTGCCAGTGTCTGGTGGCATGACGGCTCGGCAGGTGACCCTGATCAACGACTTCAAACCAACCACGATCATGGTGACACCGTCCTATGCCTTGTCGATCCTGGACGCCTGTCGTGAACAGGGGATTGATCCGCGCGAAACGTCGTTGCAGGTGGGTGTTTTTGGAGCGGAACCCTGGACCAACGCGATGCGTGAGGAAATTGAGCAGGCTTTCGACATGCATGCGGTGGATATTTATGGTCTCTCGGAAATCATCGGCCCAGGTGTTGCCAATGAGTGTGTGGAGACCAAGGATGGACCGACCATCTGGGAAGACCATTTCTACCCCGAAATTATTAACCCTGAGACCGGTGAGCCCGTTGAGGATGGCGAAATGGGTGAGTTGGTATTCACCTCGCTGACCAAGGAAGCGTTCCCGATCATTCGCTATCGCACCCGAGATTTGTCGCGATTGTTGCCGGGTACCGCACGGTCAATGAGGCGGATGGAAAAGATCACCGGCCGTAGCGATGACATGATCATACTGCGCGGCGTCAACGTCTTCCCAACCCAGATCGAAGAGCAGTTGATGAAGATCTCGTCGCTGGCACCGCATTTCCAGATCGAACTCAAGAATGCTGGCCGGATGGACGCGATGACGGTTCATGTTGAGGCCGCTCGAACGATGGATGCTGATGGCAAAAAAGCCGCAGCGGCAGATTTGGTCAAGCGCATCAAGGATGTGGTAGGGGTTACTGCCGACATTCAGGTGCGCGATGTTGGTGACGTTGCCCGCAGCGAAGGTAAAGCGGTGCGGGTGATTGATAACCGCAAAAAGGATTGAACCGGGTGCAACCCACCATTGATTTTGACAATAGCTATGGGCGATTGCCGGAACGGTTTTTTGCACGCCTCAACCCCAAACCTGTGCCGCAGCCCAAGCTGATCAAGCTGAATGAGGAACTTGCAGCCCATCTGCAGCTTGATATTGGACTTTTGAAATCCGAGTCTGGCGTTGCCGCACTAGCGGGCAATCAACGCTTTGAAGGTTCCGATCCGCTGGCCATGGCCTATGCTGGCCAACAGTTTGGTAATTGGGTGCCGCAATTGGGGGATGGCCGAGCGCTGCTTTTGGGCGAGGTCGTTGATAAAGATGGCATTCGCCGGGATATTCAGTTGAAGGGATCGGGCCCAACACCGTTTTCGCGGATGGGCGATGGCCGAGCCTGGCTGGGTCCTGTGCTTCGCGAATACATTGTAAGCGAGGCCATGCAAGCGCTAGGTGTGCCAACAACCCGAGCCTTGGCTGCCGTTGCAACGGGTGAGCAGGTTGTGCGCGAGGAAGTGCTGCCCGGAGCCATTTTGACGCGTGTTTCTCGCGCTCATATTCGCGTCGGCACGTTTCAATATTTTGCAGCGCGCCGCGATGAAGAGGGACTGCGTCAATTGGCAGATTATGTCATCGACCGCCTCTATCCAGAGCTGAAGGACACCGAAGATCGCTATCTCGGCCTGTTGGATGCAGTGATTGTCGCCCAGGCTGAACTGGTCGCCAAGTGGATGAATGTCGGCTTTATTCATGGCGTCATGAACACAGACAATGTTTCGATTGCCGGTGAAACCATTGACTATGGCCCCTGCGCGTTCATGGACGAGTTCCATCCCGACCGGGTGTTCAGTTCAATCGACCAACACGGCCGCTACGCCTATTCCAACCAGCCGCGGATTTGTCACTGGAATTTGGTGCAATTTGCCCAGGCGGTATTGCCGCTCTTGGGAGAGGACGAAAAACTGGCGGTTGAGCAGGCGCAGGTGTCGATAAATGCCTTTCCCGGTCGTTATGAACTTGCCTATCAACTCGGGTTCAATGCCAAATTGGGGCTTGCGAAAGTCCAGGAAGGCGACACCAAACTGGGTAATGACCTGCTTGCGATGATGGCCGAAAATAAGGTCGATTTCACGCTCGCCTTCCATAATCTTGGTGGTGAAAAAACTGACGCATTTGTCGAGTTGTTTGTTGACCACCCGGCAGTCGAGGACTGGCTTGGGCGATGGGAGGCACGCGGTGCTGAGGAAAACAGTTCGCAAGCTGATCAACGCCAATTAATGCGCGATCATAATCCAGTTTTCATTCCACGCAATCACCGCATCGAGCAGGCTATTCGCGCCGCAATCGAGGATGATTTTGAACCGTTCCACCGCCTGACCCGGGTCCTGCAAAACCCCTTTGACGAGCAGGACGATGCGGCCGATCTGATGACGCCGCCACAGGCCAAGGAAGTTGTGCCCTATACATTTTGTGGAACCTGATATCGGAATTCTGCCGAGATGGGTTGCATGCAACTTCGTCTGGATGCAGCTTGAGCCGGGTTATTAATAGGGCGCTACCGGCGGATCAGGTGTTTTAGAAACCATGCGATTTTTCACAGACAAAGACCGGCCTGTTCATCTGGGTCCCTATCCCCTGGAGCGACTGTCGCGCCGTGACATTGTCGATCTTGAAGACGTTCCAACTTTCCAACAACTGAGTTTCCGCCGCCCAGATGCACCTGAGAGCATTATCAATGCGATGGGTGAATATCAGGCGATGATGGATGCCATTCGCGACGGTCTGGTCAACAAAGCCAAGGCCGGAATTCCCGACGATACGCAAGAGCGCAGCAATCATCTGAAGGGCTTTGGTTATTTCAATGATGCCTCAATGGTTGCGGCCTGTCGGATTCCGCCTTCTGCCTTTCTTTCCGAGCCATATAAGAATCCGGATATTGAACGCCTCGCAGAAGACCTGCGTACCAAGCAGACCACCACATTGACCGCTGGAATTGACATGATCATGGCGGATCTGAAGGAAAGCATGGATGCGCCGCCAAGCAGCATGGACCATCATACCCATGCGCTTATGTACTTGTATGAATATCCGCGGGACCCCGGTGCGGACGAAGAAGGATGCGATTGGATCCAGGATGCACAGGAGGCACGCGCCTGTTTGCGAGCCGCCGAAACGGCTGTTGTCCTGGCAAACTATATTCGCCTTTTGGGGCATGATGCGCGCGCCCATACCGGAACCACCAGCGAAGTCGATCTTAATCAACTGGCCGTCGCCTGTGGCTTGGCGACGATTGAAGATGGTGTTTTGGTCAACCCCTATTTGGGTGATCGGTTTGGTGTGGCTGTGGTCACCACGACAATGGAGATTGCAACAGACAAACCTCTGGTGGCGCTTGCCGATCAACCCCGCTCTCATACCCATGGCCTGGCCTGGAAACTTGGCAAGGGATTTGCCAAGAACGCGTTCAACCGCGAACCATTTGCCAAACGTCGATTCGTTGATGGTGCTCATCCTTTTGAATCTCTGAAACGAGTGGACGACCCCACCACATATATTGATGAGCCGCGTGTTGCGCGTGTTCCAAAGCGGGCTGATATGTTCGCCAGGGCCCAGTTTGGCGATATGGGGAAGGCCAATCAGACAAATGCCACGGGAGGCTATTACGCCCGCAAAGCGGCTCCCTCCATGGCCCAGCGCCGTATGCTGGGCGCGCTTGTACTGCTTCAAACAGGCGCCCCGGCTGAGGAAAAAGCCGCGCCGCAACCTGAGTTGCATGCCCAGTTGATCAAGGCGACAAGTTATTTCCTTGGGGTTGATGCGGTTGGCATTTCACGTTGCCCGGATTGGACATGGTATTCCCACAATGCACTGGGGCAGGAGATCAATCCGCCGCATGACCAGGCGATTTCGATGATTATCGACCAAGGCTACGAGACCATGGAAGGTGCTTCGGGGGATGACTGGATCTCGGTTGCTCAATCAATGCGTGCCTATCTGCGTTTCTCGCTGCTGGGCGGTGTGATCAGCAAGCAGATCCGCAATCTTGGCTATAAGGCGAAGGCTCACTCCGTGATGGATGGCGATGTTTTGCAGCCGCCGCTGCTGCTGCTTTCGGGGCTTGGTGAAGTGAGCCGTATTGGTGAGGTCATTCTCAATCCCTATCTGGGACCCCGTCTCAAGTCGGGTGTCGTGACAACGGACTTGCCACTGGCCCATGACAAGCCGATTGATTTTGGTCTGCAGAAATTCTGCGAAAGCTGCAACAAATGCGCCCGCGAATGCCCTTCAGGCGCAATTACGGCTGGTCCGAAGTTGATGTTCAACGGCTATGAAATCTGGAAATCTGACAGCCAGAAATGCGCCACCTATCGCATTGGCACCAAAGGCGGTGCGATGTGTGGACGTTGTATGAAAACCTGCCCTTGGAACCTTGAAGGCCTGTTTGCCGAACGCCCGTTCCGGTGGGTCGCGATGAACATGCCAGCAACAGCTCCCATGCTGGCCAAGTTAGATGATGTGGTTGGTAATGGCGGGTTGAACCTCACCAAAAAGTGGTGGTGGGACCTCGAGCTGAACCCGGATGGCAGCTACAAGCCAACCGAGCATCCGTTGAATGAACGCGATCTGCAAAAGGATCTCGATCTCAAATATGAAGACCAGACCTTGGCCGTCTATCCGGCCCCTCTGGCACCACATCCCTGGCCGTTCCCGTTTCCAATGGATCGCGAGAAGGGCATTGAAGCCTATCAGGCGATGGTCACGGCGCAGGAATACAAGGCGCGCCTGGAGAAGGGCGATTCATCCAAGGTCCATGAATACAAGATTGCCGGCGATGCTCCGGTTGTGCGGGTGGAACTGGTCACTGTCGACAAGATGACTGATGACGTGACGTTGTATGAATTTGCGTCACTTGATGGGGAGCCTTTGCCGGAATGGACGGCTGGTGCTCATCTCGACATTGTGGTCGCTCCTGAGTTTCTGCGGCAATATTCCATGTCGGGAGATCCAGCTGACCGCAGCAAGTACCAGATTGGGGTGTTGCGTGAGGACGAAGGTAGAGGTGGATCCGCATTGTTGCACCGGATTTTCTCCAAGGGGCGCAAGATTTTCATTTCGAAGCCAATCAATCACTTCCCGTTGGAACACAGCGCCAGCAAGTCCTATTTGATGGGCGGTGGTATTGGCATCACTCCGATGATTGCCATGGCCCACGAGGCCCATGCTGCCGGGTTGGATTTTGTCATGCATTATTCGGTGAAGTCCCGCAAAACTGCGGGATATCTTGATATGCTTGAAACGGTGCCGTGGGCTGACAAGGTTCATATTCATGTATCAGATGAAAAGACCCGCGCCGACCTTGATGCGATCATGGTCAAGGCCATGGAAGGTGCTCATGTCTATACCTGTGGGCCAGATGTTTACATGCAGTCGGTGATGGACGCTGCAGAGCGGGCCGGTGTGCCAGAAGAGTACCGTCATCTGGAGTATTTCTCGGTTCCGGAAATGCCTGAATATGAAAACCATGATTTCACCATCAAGTTGGCGAAATCGGGTAAGGAAGTTCACGTTCCGGCAGACCGGATCCCAACTGACGTATTGGCCGAAAATGGTATCCATGTGGATGTCAAATGCTCTGACGGCATTTGCGGGGTGTGTAAATGCGGGTTGATCTCCGGTGAGGTGGAGCATCGTGATTTCGTGCTCTCCAACGCCCAGCGCCAAGATGCCGTCATCCTTTGCCAATCGCGCGCCGCTAAGCCGAACGGTGTCATTGAAGTTGATCTTTAGGATAGGAAAATGACCAAGTATAGAACCCAGGTTGCAATTATTGGTTCTGGACCTTCGGGCTTGTTGCTGGGCCAGTTGCTGACACTGGCTGGCATCGAAAACATCATCATCGATCGGGTGAGCAAGGACTATATCCTGTCGAGGGTACGTGCGGGTGTTCTTGAAGAGGGCAGTGTGGAAATGCTCGATAAGGGCAACATTGGTCCGCGCATCCACGAAGAAGGCATGCTGCACGGGGGGTTCACCTATGCCTTTTCAGGGCGTGTTGAGCGCGTCGACATGCGCAGCCTGATTGGCAAGAATGTAATGGTCTATGGCCAGACGGAAGTGACCCAGGATTTGATGGAGGCGCGTGAAGCATCTGGCGTTCAGACAATCTATGAAGTGGATGAAGCAAATCCTGTCGACTTCGATGGCGATAAACCCTACGTGACTTTCACCAAAGACGGCGTCGGGCATCGCATCGATTGTGACTTCATCGCCGGATGTGATGGCTATCATGGTCCCAGCCGGCAAGCTGTGCCTGGAACGGCAATCCAAACTTTCGAAAAGGAATATCCTTTCGGTTGGTTGGGGGTTCTGGCTGATGTTCCACCCGTTCGCCACGAAATCATCTACGCCAATCATGCGCGCGGCTTTGGCATGTGCTCCATGCGTTCAACAACCCGGTCACGCTACTATATTCAGTGCGGTCTCGACGATCACGTCGACAACTGGAGCGACGACGCATTTTGGGATGAATTGCGTCGGCGATTGCCGCCTGACGTTGCCGATGACGTCATCACCGGCCCGAGCTTTGAAAAGTCGATTGCTCCTTTGCGTTCTTTCGTTGCCGAACCGATGCGGTTCGGCAAACTGTTCCTGGTTGGTGATGCTGCACATATCGTGCCGCCCACCGGTGCTAAGGGGCTAAACCTTGCGGTCAGCGATGTTCACTATCTCTTCGAGGGATTGCATGAGTTCTATGCTGACAATTCGACAGCCGGCATCGATGCCTATTCGCAAAAGGCCCTGTCACGTGTCTGGAAAGCGGTCCGTTTTTCCTGGTGGTTCACCACATGCATGCATCGTTTTCCGACCACAACGGAGTTTGATCAGAAAATCCAGGAATCGGATCTGGATTATTTGTCAAAGTCTGTTGCAGCACAGACATCGGTCGCCGAGAATTATGTCGGATTGCCATTTTAGGATTTTGACATGAGCCGAGATCTGATTGCCCGCCCCCTGACGAAGGAGCTGTTTGCGCCCTTTGGGCAGGTTATTGAAAAACAGGGCGCTGAGAGTTTTCTAATCAACAATGGCAATTGCCGACGTCACCATGCGTTGTCATTGGCCGACGTAACCGGGGAAGGTGCCCAGGTCGGGATCAGCATTTTTGCAGGCCAGCCTTATGCGTTGCCGCTCCAGCTTTCACTGGTTGAGCGACACCCTCTGGGCAGTCAGGCCTTTTATCCGCTCGGCCAACAGCAATGGCTGGTGATTGTCTGCGATGATGACGCAGGAAGGCCGGTCTCTCCAAAAGCCTTTCTCGCCGCCGCCGATCAGGGCATCAGCCTTAATCGTGGCATCTGGCACGGGGTGTTGACGCCCCTGGTTGAGGCAAGCGATTTCCTTGTGGTCGATCGCATCGGAGAAGGTAACAATCTGGAAGAATTTACTTTTTCAGAACCGTACGCTGTCGCACTTGCCCAATCGGATTAAGGTTCCAGGTCGAGGGAATAGCCAGCAGCCCGAACGGTGCGGATCGGGTCTGTTTTACCTGCAATGCGGATAGCCTTGCGCAAGCGCCCAACATGTACGTCAACAGTGCGTAAATCGATATCGAGATCGTGAGGCCAGACGCGTTCCAGCAATTGGTCGCGGCTCCAAACACGTCCAGGTCGGCTGATAAAAACGCTGAGCAGGCGATACTCGGTTGGCCCAAGCTTTAATAGCGTTTCACCCCGGAAAACCTTACGCTGTTCAGAATCTATCTTGATGTCGCCATAGGTGACCACTTCGCCGGAAGAAATTGGATTGCTGCGCCGCATCATGGCGCGCGCGCGAGCCAGCAATTCTTTGACGGAATAGGGTTTGACCACAAAGTCGTCAGCACCTGTGTCCAGGCCGCGAACGCGATCGCTCTCCTCGCCCCTTGCCGTCAACATCAAAATGGGAATTGCCCGCGTGGCTTGATTGCGCTTCAATTGACGGCAAACTTCAATGCCCGACAATTCCGGCAACATCCAATCGAGAATGATCAGGTCAGGATTGTGCTCTTCAGCCTGCAGCAGGCCTTCCTCACCGTCCATCGCCACTCGTGTGGCATATCCGGCTTTTTCGAAGTTGAATTTCAGCAGTTCGACCTGCGAACTTTCGTCTTCAACAATAAGCACCGTAGGTTGGGCGAGGGCAGACATGATTATTTACCGCTCGAGTCCACTTCGACCACCATCTGACTTGTCATATCACTTTTTGGACGGTCGTCTTCCGGTAATTCTCCGGTCACAACATAGTGGATTTGCTCGGCAACTGCGGTCGTATGGTCCCCCATACGTTCAATGTTTTTCGCGATAAACAAAAGGTGCATGCAGGCAGTGATGTGCCGTGGGTCTTCCATCATGTAGGTCAACAATTCGCGAAACAGCGTGTTGTGCAGATGATCGACCTCTTCGTCCCGAATGATCAACTCATCCACCATCGCCAGATCTTTGGCGACATAAGCATTGAGCGCGTCGTTGACCATCTGCTGCACCAGTTGGCCCATGCGCTTCAACGTTTTTTCGGAGGAGCCAACGGATGTGGCGTCTTTTAGTGTAACGGTACGCTTGGCAATGTTCTTGGCATAGTCGCCAATCCGCTCCAAATTGGAAGCAACTTTCATAGCGCAAACAACAGCACGCAAGTCGCTGGCCATGGGCTGGCGCAAGGCCAGAATGCGCAGCGCGAGTTCATCCACCTGGGCTTCAATCGCGTCGATTGCCTTGTCGGAAGTACGAACCGACTTGGCCAATTCTTCGTCGCGTGAAATCAGCGCTTTGATAGATAGCATGATCTGGTTTTCAACCATGCCACCCATTTCGAGAATAAGAGATTCGACCTGGGTCAGGTCGTGGTCAAAACTTTTTACAATATGAGCGTTGTCCATGATTGGACCTCCAATCAGCCAATTCGGCCGGTGATATAGTTTTGTGTGCGTTCCTGTTTAGGAGCGGCAAAAATCTGTTCGGTCGTGCCAAATTCCACCAGTTCGCCGAGATGGAAAAACGCAGTCTTCTGAGAGACACGGGCTGCCTGTTGCATTGAATGAGTGACGATAACGATGGTGTATTTTTCGCGCAATTCATCAATCAGCGTTTCAACCGTTGCCGTGGCAATCGGGTCGAGGGCGGAGCAAGGCTCATCCATCAAAATGACTTTGGGCTGAACGGCGATCGCACGGGCGATGCACAAACGCTGTTGTTGACCCCCAGAAAGGCCGGTTCCGGGTTGGTTCAGGCGATCTTTTACTTCATCCCAAAGGCCGGCGCGGCGCAGGCTTGTTTCAACGATCTCTTCCAAATCAGTCTTGTTGTTGACCAGGTTGTGAATTTTTGGACCATAAGCAATGTTTTCGAAGATCGATTTGGGAAATGGGTTTGGCTTTTGGAACACCATGCCGACTTTCTGGCGCAATGACACAACATCGACTTCGGGCGCGTAAATGTCCTGTCCGGCTAGTTTGATCGAACCCTCGATCCGGCAGATCGGGATCACGTCATTCATCCGGTTAAGGCAGCGCAGCAAAGTGGATTTGCCGCATCCCGAAGGACCGATAAATGCAGTGACAGCGTTTTGTTCGATATCAACGTCGACATCGATGATGGCCTGCTTGTCGCCGTAATAAACCTGAGCCTGATTAACTTCGATGATCGGACCGTTTTCGGTAGGATTGGTCACAGCCTGGCTGCCTTCAATGTTTGGATGAATGTTCATTTTGCCAACTCTCTTACCCACTCTTTTACCAGCGAACTTCCAGCTTGCGCCTCAAGATGATGGCGATCAGGTTCATGGCAATGAGGAAGCCCAACAGTACCATAATCGCTGCAGAAGTCTTCTCCAGGAAGCCGCGTTCCGGACTGTCGGCCCAGAGAAAGATTTGCACGGGTAGGGCGGTCGCGGCTTCTGTCACCCCGCCTGGAATGTCGACGATAAAGGCGACCATGCCAATCATCAAAAGCGGAGCAGTTTCACCCAGGGCTTGCGCCATGCCGATGATTGAACCCGTCAGCATGCCAGGCATGGCCAGGGGAACGACATGATGGAATGTGGCCTGAACCTTACTCGCACCGAGGCCGAATGCGGCTTCGCGGATGGAAGGTGGTACAGCGCGCAAAGAAGCCCGTGAGGCAATAATGATGGTGGGCAATGTCATCAACGCCAAAACCATGCCGCCAACCAAAGGAGTTGAACGGGGGAGGCCGAAGACGTTGAGAAAAATGGCCAGGCCGAGCAGTCCGAATACGATGGACGGAACTGCAGCCAGATTGTTGATGTTCACTTCGATCAGTCGGTTTACGCGTCCTTTGTGGGCAAACTCTTCCAGATAGACGGCGGCCAGGACGCCGATTGGGAAGGACAGAAGAAAGCAAACCAACAGGGAAAGCGCTGAGCCCATGACCGCTCCAAGAATACCTGCTTGTTCAGGTTCGCGGGAATCGCCTCCAGAGAAAAACTGAGAGTTGAAGCGCTTTTCAATCTGTCCTTTTGACTGCAAATCTTCGATCCAGCCCAACTGCAAATCGCTGACGCGGCGCTGGCTTTCATCAAGTGTCGCGTCGATATTGCCTTTCAGGAACATGTCGACGTCACTGGATGCGCGAACCGAAAAAGTTGCTGTTGTCCCCACCAGCGACGGATTGGCGACAACTGCGTCGCGCACCGAATATTCGGCCGTCGAACTGATCAGTTTGTAGAGTTGCTTCTTTTCCTTGCGGGACTTGGCTTCTGGAAAGCGTTCGCGAAGGGCTTTTTTCAACAGGCTGCCAAAACGCGACTTCTTGATAACTGTCGGGTCGCCGGTTCCCTTTGGATCGATCTTGTTGGCGGGCAACTCAATTGCGATATCGACGAACGATTGTTGGAACGCGCCGGTGCCACGCATTGCAATGGAAGCCACCATGACGGCCAGAAAGCCAAGTGAGATTGCGATGGCAATTGTTCCGTAAATGCGGAAACGGCGTTCTGCGCTGTGCCGCGAGGAACCTGCGGTGGCAAGGATATTGACGGTATCAGTCATATTGTTCCTTGTATTTATCGACGATGCGCAGTGCGAAGACGTTCAATATGAGCGTGATGACGAACAGCAGCAGGCCAAGAGCGAAAGCCGACAGGGTCTTGGCGCTATCAAATTCCTGGTCACCCGTCAGCAGAGTTACGATTTGAACGGTCACGGTTGTGACTGCCTCTAAAGGATTGAGCGTCAGTTTGGCTGCCAGTCCAGCGGCCATCACGACAATCATGGTTTCGCCAATGGCGCGCGAGGTTGCCAAAAGCAGGCTGCCGGCGATGCCAGGAATGGCGGCGGGCAGGATGACCTGCTTGATGGTTTCGGCCTGAGTGGCACCAAGGCCATAGGACGCGTCGCGCAAGGATTGGGGAACGGCGTTGATGACGTCATCAGACAAGGAAGATACCAGGGGAATGATCATCACGCCCATAGTGGCGCCTGCGGCAAGGGCGCTTTCTGAGGAAATGGCAAACCCGAGCTCTTCACCGCCATTGCGCAGCATGGGGGCAACGATGAGGGCGGCAAAAAACCCGTAAACAACCGTTGGAATACCAGCCAACAGCTCCAAAAGGGGTTTGATGATGCCGCGGCTTGTCTCGCTGGCGTATTCTGCAAGATAAATGGCTGACATCAGACCAAGGGGGGTCGCAATGATCATGGCAATTGCGCTGATCAATAGTGTGCCAACAATCAATGGAATGGCGCCAAAGGCACCTGATGCACCGACCTGGTCTGCCCGAAGCGCTGTTTGAGGGCTCCATTCGAGGCCGAACAGGAAGTCGAAGATTGAAATTTTTTGGAAGAAGCGGAACGATTCTGTCAAAAGTGATGCCACGATGCCAATGGTCGTGGCGACGGCCACGAGGGCACAAATGATCAATACCGAGCGGACGATGAGATCGACATTTCGTCCCCGATTGCCGCGGCGAATGATTGATATTGAGGTGGCGTCAGACAAAGGCATCACTCGTATTTTGGGATAACCCGGCGCTGTTAGATGCGCCGGGCCGAAGTTTTCGCCAAAGTGGCTTACATAGACAAAGGTGTCAGATTGGCGACCGCATCATTGACCGCTTCTGCTTCGTCTTCGGTCAATGGGATCAACCCCTTTTCGGCAAGATAGCCGTCTTCGCCTGCAGCATCCTCGCTGGTGAATTCAGACAGGAAATCCTCAATGCCGGGAATGACCCCCACATGCGCCTTCTTGACGTAGAAGTAGAGCGAACGGGAGACCGGGTAATCCCCTTCCGCGATCAGTTCGAAAGTTGGCAGGTTGCCTTCGATTTCAGAACCTTGAACCTTGTCCGAGTTCTGGTCGAGGAAGCTGTAGCCGAAAATGCCGAATGCAGAAGGATTGGCTTCAAGCTTTTGCACGATCAGGTTGTCATTTTCACCCGCTTCAACAAATGCACCATCTTCGCGGATCGAGTGACAAACGGCTTTAAAGCCTTTGCTGTCAGACTTCTTCATGGCAGCAATCAGGTCGTACTTCTTGCATCCACCTTCCATGGCCAATTCGACAAAGGCGTCACGTGTGCCGGATGTTGGAGGAGGGCCGAGAACTTCAATTTTGACGGCTGGAAGTTTAGGATTGACCTCGTTCCAGTTTGTGTAGGGATTAGCAACCAGTTTGCCATCAACAGGAACGTCTTTGGCCAGGGCCGTGAAGATGTCCTTGCGGGACAATTTCATGATGTCTGATGCGCGTGAGTTGGCCAGAACGATACCGCCGTAACCGACTTTGACTTCGACGATTTCTTTAATGCCGTTTTTGCCGCAAAGCTCAACTTCGCTGGACTTGATGCGGCGCGATGCGTTGGTGATGTCTGGGGTGTTTTCGCCGACGCCAGCGCAGAATAGCTTAAGACCACCGCCAGAACCGGTTGATTCAACTACTGGGGTTTTAAAGTCGGTGTTCTTGCCGAAACGTTCGGCAACAGTGGTGGCGAACGGAAATACGGTCGAAGAACCGACGATGTTGATCTGATCCCGTGCGTGAGCAGCGGAGGTGGCGAAGGAAGCGGCCGCAACGGTTGCGGCCAAAGTGAGAATTGATGTTCTGAACGACATTTCAGAATCTCCTGTTTGATCATTGTTCCAATGAGTGGACGCCCAAGGAACTGAACTCCGTCTGTGAATGCCGTATGACAGTTATATTACAGTTTTGTGACAGGCTGATCCGATGCCAAGAAATGATTATCTGGAGATTGGGTAAGTCATTGGCAGGGATACAATAAATCGGCTGCCAACGCCTTCCTGACTGTCGATGGAGAATTTTCCCCGATGCCTGTTGATAATGTGTTTGACGATTGCCAGCCCCAGACCTGTGCCGCCTTTATTACGCGATCGATGGGTGTCAACGCGGTAGAATCTCTCGGTCAGTCGGGGGATGTGATGTTGGGCGATACCTTCGCCTTCGTCCTGAATTTCAACGACAACAGCCTCACCTGTCAGGCCGGTTACCTTGCTTTTTGTTGATACATTGATGCGCACATGGGAATTGCGGCGGCCATATTTGACAGCATTTTCAATCAGGTTTTGAAAGACCTGTGTGAGCTCGTCTTCGCTGCCGGGTATTTCAAGCAGTCTATCGTCAAAGCTGAGTTCAAAGTTTTTTTCTTCCTGCGCTGCTAGGTCGACCAACGTGTTTTGCACCCGTTCGATTATTGAAATAATGTTGGCACTGCCCTCGGGGCGTTGGCGTTGCCGCGACTCAACCTTTGAAAGTGATAGCAAATCCGAAATTAGCCGAATCATCCGCTGGGCTTCCATGTCCATTAAGCCAAGGAAGCGATTGCGGTCCTTGCTATCATGGTCTTCCAACATGCCAATCGTTTCAATGAAGCCCGACAGGGCGGTTAGCGGAGAGCGCAGTTCGTGACTGACATTTGCGACGAAATCTGACCGCATTTGTTCGGCCTCGTGCATTTCAGACACATCCTGAACGCAGACCAGAATGCGCGCACCATCGCGATTGTCATCTCCCAGACCAGTTACGTTGAATTGCAAATTGGATTTGGAACTGTTGTCGAAAAAGGTGACCTGCCAAGATTTTTGAGCGCCGCTCAGAACTTGGCCAATGGCGCTGATGCAATCGGGATGGCGGGAGACTTTCACAAAGTCCTGCCCAACACGGCCCGGGCCGAAGATCTGCTCAGCTGCAGGATTTGCCGATAGCACGATGCGATCACGATCGAGAATGAAGACCGCTTCCTGCAATCCATCGAGCAGCATTGGCAGGTAGTTTTCAGGCACGTAAAATTTCCTTCTGCGTAAGGCGGTAATCAAGCCGCATGCGCCCGGAAAATCAACCGCCAATCCTTTGGCCGGCCTCTCTGGATTGCGAAGCTACAAACACGCTTGCGCTTCATACCCATCTGGATAAAGTGCGCGGAACGTCATTCCGCTGCAGTTTTTCAGAGAATTTCAAAAATGATTCAATCCCAAGACGGTCTCATGGACCAGATCCGTGACAGGTTTGCCTATGTCGACACTTGCCCAGAACAGGGTGAGCGTATTTTCTTTGAAAATGCAGGCGGAGCGCTGACGCTGAAGTCAGTTGTTGATATTTCGGCCCACTACGCCGCGATCCCGGACAACCAAGGGCGTGACAATGACGGTTCGCGTGCACTTGTCAGCGCCATTGCCAAGGCCAAGGCAGATGCGATGCTGTTCCTCAATGCGTCTTCGGGCCAGGTATTTGTTGGTGAGAGTGGCACGGAATTGTTGTTTCGCATGATCAGCAACGCGGTTCTGGAAACTCCGGCCGGTGATGTGATCGGCAGCACATTGGAGCATCCTGCCTCCCGTAGCGCCGCCCAACGTTGGGCCAAAGTTGCTGGCAAGAACTATATTGCTGTACCGCATGATGACGAGACAGGTTCGGTCTCAGCGGAAGCCTATGCAGCACTGGTCACGCCGGAAACGCGGGTGGCGACAATCATTCATACGTCGCCCGTCACCGGCATGGGTGTTGATGTTGCTGCTATCGTCAAAACCATCCGTACGGTGTCACCCGACTGCTACATCATTGTTGACGGCATTCAGCATGCCGCCCATGGCGGGCTGGATGTCGATCAATACGATATCGATGGTTATGCGATTTCACCGTATAAAATGTTCTCGCGTCACGGCTACGGCATTGCCTGGATTTCTGATCGACTGACCATGCTGCCACACGACTGTCTGATCGATGGCCCGGAAGGCAATTGGGAATTGGGCACCCGCGATACGGGCTCTTATGCAACCTTTTCAGCTGTCGTGGATTACTTTGAATGGGTCGGTTCCAATTTTACGAAGTCTGACGACCGTCGCGAAAAGATTGTTGCTGCGGGCAAGGCGATCCATGCACACGAGCAGTCGTTGACCGACGCCATGCTGCACGGAACTGGAAATTTGAAGGGGCTCGCTGACTTTGATGAGGTCAGCATTATTGGTGGAGTCAACAATCCGCGGCGTGAAGGCCTGGTGGCAATGAACATCGCCGACATGGATGCCGGGGAACTGGTCGAAGCACTGAATAAGCGCGGAATCCGGGTGCATATCCGCAAGGCAGACCACTATTCCGGCAATATTCTCAATCCGCTTGGCCTGCCATCCTGTGTGCGGGTTTCCATGTGCCACTATAATTCTGAAGCAGAAGTAGCGCGCTTTCTTGAAGCCGTCCGCGACATTATCGCGGCACGCTAAGCAGCACCTAGCCGTCGCCGCCGCAGCAGGTGCCGCTTAACCAGTTGTCGCTAGCGGAGCGTGGCGAGCCAGCCGAGGCTTTCGTCAGTTGTGCCTTGGGGTTTGTATTCCGCGCCCAGCGGAGCGTCATAGCCGAGCTTTTCAAGGTGGGCGAAGATATGGCTATAGTTGACTTCGCCCCGGTCGGGGGAGGCACGTTCTGGAACGGAAGCAAACTGCAGATGGCCAATTAAGGGCATCAGGCTCTCGATCTTGTGGGTCAGGTCGCCTTCCATCAATTGCACATGATAGCAGTCGAACATCAGTTTCAGATTTGATGCGCCAACCTCTTCGATAATGGCCTTGGCCTGATCTGTGGTTTGCAGAAAGTAGCCGGACGCATCGTATTTGTTGAGTGGTTCAATCAGGATGCTCTGGCCATTCTTGCTGGCTTTCTCGCAGGCATAGGCCAGATTGCGGACGAAAGTTTCGTGCGCGTCGACACCTATGGCAAAGCCCGCCATGACGTGAATATTAGGAGTGCCAATCTGAACGGCATAGTCGAGGGCTTGGTCGATTGCGGTACGCGCATCATCGATCCTGTCAGGCAAGGCGCTCAAGCCGTTTTCGCCGACTGAGGTGTCGCCACGGCTGGTGTTCAGTCCCAGCATGGCGAGGTCAGTGACGTTCAGTGCCTGTTTGACCGCTGCAATTGGTGTTGCATAGGGCCAATGGCATTCAACGGCATCAAACCCTGCCGCTTTGGCGCAGATGATGGCGTCTGGCAGGCTGCGGTCGTTCCACAGAAAGCCAAGATTGGCGGAAAATTTGGTCAACTATCCCACTCCACGTCAAAATGTGTGATCAATTCGCTTACCTGCAATTGTGTCAATTGCCGGGCCTCAAATCCCCGCATCAGCATGGCAAGGCGGGCTGTGTCTTCCAGTTCTTCAATAGCATTGCAGGCGGCTTCCACATCCTTTCCAGCGACGACTGGGCCGTGGTTGGCAAGCATGACTGCTGATCGTTTTCCAGCCAGTCCGCGCACCGCGTCGCCCATAGCGGGATCGCCCGGGCGAAAATAAGGGAGGAGTTTCACCTGGCCCAGTTTCATGATGGCATAGGGGGTCAGTGGCGGCAGAAAATTGTCTTCGTCCACGTCCGGCATCAGCGACCAGGCGACTGAGTGGCATGAATGTAGATGGACCACAGCGCCAGCCGTGCTTCTGGTATCGTAAAAGGCTGAATGAAGAGACATTTCCTTGGTGGGCTGATCACCGTCAATCAGATTGAACTCAGCGTCAAACCGGCTCAGGCGACCGGGATCAAGACGACCAAAGCTGGTGCCGGTTGGGGAAACAAGCAGGCCGCCATCGGCGGTGCGTGCAGAGATGTTGCCAGTGCTGCCGCCGGTCAGACCACGGTCGAAAAGTGACTTTGCGAGTAAGCAGATTTGTTCACGCAGTTTGGCCTCGTCGCTCATCAATTCAGCTCCCGGTTCCGCTGGTTCCTGCCAGGATTTCGGCTGCTTCAGCGAAGAACTGTGGTCCGCCAAAATTGCCCGATTTCAGCGCAATGACCAAATTTTCGCTGGCGCGCAAAGCAGGAACGCCCGGAGCGATTTCAGGGCCAATTTGCAATGTGTTGAGGGCCAGGCCTTCAACCACTGCGCCAGAGGTTTCCCCACCAGCTGTGATCAAGCGACCAATTCCGGCAGCGACCAGTTGCCGGGCCACCTCAGCAAAGAAGCCTTCCAGTTTTTCTGCCGCGCCTTCGCGCCCATACTTTTCTTGAACGGCGCGAACCACGTGCGGGTCGGCGGAACTGTAAGCCAGGGGCAGGCCGTCTTGTTCCAACAACCATTGGGTTAGTGACTGGGGAGTGAGCTTGCCTTCAATGACGGCACTGGCTTCGATTTCAAAGGCCGGGTTGTTTTCGCGGTGCAGCGTTACTTGCTGCCGTGTTGCGTTGGAACAGGACCCAGAAAGAATGGCGCACTTTCCGCTTTCTCCTGTCCAACTGGCCGACTGGCTGGAGATCAATCCTTTGTGGCGGAAGTTTTCCGGCAAACCAACGGCAATCCCGGATCCACCGCTAAGTAACGGCAAGTCAGCGGCTGCGGCGCCGATATCCATCAGGTCAGCGTCCCGCGTTGCATCAACCACAATCAATCGCTTGCCCGCATCATGTTGTTTCTGCAGGGCGGATTTGATCTCTTCCGGTCCCTGCCAGACGTCGCTGGCTGCCACATGACCAACGTCAAATTTTGTCTGCGGTCCAAGCCAGCGGCGAATATCGGGATCGGTCATCGGCGTCAGGGGATGGTTTTCCATGCCGCTTTCATTCAGCAATACATCGTTGACGAACAGATGACCCTGATAGATCGAGCGGCCGGTGCCGGGAAAGGCAGGACAGACAATCACTTTGTGCGCCCCTAAAGCTTCGGCAAGGGCATCGCAGACCGGGCCGATATTGCCTTCTGGGGTGGAATCGAAGGTCGAGCAGTATTTGAACAAAAATTGCTGGCAACCCTGAGCCTTCAACCATTCCAGTGCTGCCAGTGACAGCCGTACGGCCTCGTCGATTGGAATGGATCGTGATTTGAGAGCAACAACTCCAGCTTCCACAAACGTGTCGGCAGGTGCATCGGGGATGCCAGTATACTGCACCGTGCGCATGCCCTGTTTGGCCAGCGTATTGGCTAGGTCGCTGGAACCAGTAAAATCATCGCCTATACATCCAAGAAACATGTCTGGCCTTTTGGTTGATCTTGTTTAGTGGCAGTTCAGCTTCAGCCCATGCCCCAAGGGCCGTGATGGGCACCATCGACGTCCAATCGACCAAACGAGTGTGCGCCAAAGAAATCGCGCTGTCCCTGGATCATGTTGGCAGTACCTCGGGAGGTCCGCATTGTGTCGAAATAGGCAACCGCGGTGGCCAACGCCGGAACAGCGTGACCGGCGGAGATGGCGACAGCCACGAGTTGGCGCAAACTGTCATGGGTATTTTTCATAATGTCGGCAAAATAGGGGGCCTGCATCAGATTGAGCTCGGCGTCGTCAGTCAGCGCGCTGGTCATGTCGTTGAGCATGGTCGAGCGGATGATGCAGCCCTCGCGCCACACTTCTGCAATCTGGGGCATTGGAAGGTTCCAGTCGTAATCAGCTGAAGCCGCCGACAGCATGGCAAAACCCTGAGCGTAGCAGGCGACCTTGCCGGCCAGCAGCGCGTCTTCCATCAGTTCTTCAGGCAGAGCGTCCGTTGCAATGGCCTTTGGCGCCGCGCCGAACAGGCCTTCACCTGCTTTGCGTTCGTCAAGCCGAGATGACAGATTACGGGCGGCAACCGCCGCGTCGATGACAGATACCGGGGAGGCCAGCTTCAAGGCTTCAATTGCGGTCCAGCGACCGGTGCCTTTTTGGCCTGCAGAATCGAGAATGATGTCGAGCACCGACTTGCCGGTTTTTTCGTCTGTGGCAGCGGCGACGTGGCCCGAGATTTCGATAAGGTAGGACTTCAGCGGCCCTTTATTCCATTTGGCAAACACAGGTGCAATATCGCCAGCTGACATGCCAAGACCATCGCGCATCAGGCCATAGACTTCGGCAATCATTTGCATGTCGGCATATTCAATGCCGTTGTGAACCATTTTGACAAAATGGCCGGCACCGCCTTCGCCCATCCAGGTGGCGCAGGGCTGGCTCTCATATTTGGCAGAAATGGCCTGCAATACAGGTTCGACCCGTTGCCATGCAGATTGGGCACCGCCACCCATGATGGAAGGACCGTGTCGCGCACCTTCTTCGCCACCGGAAACGCCGATACCCAGGAATAATTCACCCGCCGCTGCAGCTTGTTCGGCACGGCGGTTGGTGTCTTCAAAATGGGCATTACCGGCATCAATAATGAGGTCGTCTTTTTCCAGCAACGGGCGTAAGGCGTCCATCTGCTGATCGACAGGTGACCCTGCAGGTACCATCAAGATAATGTTGCGGGGCCGTTCGATGGCTTCAACGAATTCTTCAAGCGACGTGGTTGGGACCACCATGGAAGCCAGATCACCAGCTTCCTCATGGAATTCACCAGCGCGGGAAGTGGTGCGGTTGAAAACGGCAATCGCGTTGCCTTTTTCCGCTATATTAAGCGCCAGGTTGGATCCCATAGTGCCAAGTCCGATCAGTCCATAGGAAGGTTTGCCTGCGTCGCTCATGTTTGGTTTGCCCGGGTTTGCAAATGTTCAATCCCATATGGATATTCGCCAATTGGTGTTGTGTCCATCTGCGTTCGCCTATACCCAAGCTTTAATTGAAAACTGCCGCAGCGGAGAAATGCCATGACCACAGGTTTGAATTTGTTTGACCTTACTGGAAAACGCGCCTTGGTGACCGGGTCTTCCCAGGGCATTGGCTATGCTCTGGCGCAGGGCCTGCTGGATGCTGGCGCGGAGGTTGTCCTCAATGGGCGCGATACCAAAAAGCTGGCCGCCGGTGCAGCCTCAATCAATGGTGCAGACGGCAAAGTTCACACTCTGGCTTTTGATGCGACCGACCACGCAGCCGTGAAGACTGCAGTTGATGGTTTTGAATCGCAAACCGGTTCGATCGACATTCTTGTCAACAATGCAGGCATGCAGTTCCGCACGCCGCTGGAAGACTATCCCGCCGATATGTGGGCCAAACTGTTGGAGACCAATATCTCAACCGTTTTCAATGTCGGGCAGGCCGTTGCAAATCACATGATCAAGCGCGGAGCAGGCAAGATCATCAACATTGCGTCAGTTCAAACAGCCCTGGCGCGTCCCGGCATTGCCCCCTACACCGCAACCAAGGGGGCGGTTGGCAATTTGACCAAGGGCATGGCAACCGACTGGGCTCAACATGGCCTGCAGGTGAACGCCATTGCACCGGGATATTTCGATACGCCGCTGAATGAAGCCTTGGTCAATGATCCTGAGTTCAGCGCCTGGCTGGAAAAGCGCACACCGGCCGGACGCTGGGGTAATGTCGAAGAATTGGTTGGTGCCTGTATCTTCCTGTCATCTGCTGGATCGAGCTTCGTTAACGGCCACACGCTGTATGTGGATGGTGGCATCACGGCATCGCTGTAGCGGTGGCATTGCTGCCTATTTGCCTTTGAAGGCGGGCTTTCGTTTATCGAAAAAGGCCTGCACTCCTTCTTTGAAATCCTCACTATGAGCCAGAGGAGATTGTGCTTCGGCTTCAGCCGATATGGCGTCCCCGTAGCTCATGGAACCAACTGAGCGCAGCAG
This sequence comes from Rhizobiaceae bacterium, assembly GCA_039969995.1. GTDB lineage: Bacteria > Pseudomonadota > Alphaproteobacteria > Rhizobiales > Rhizobiaceae > Pseudahrensia. The sequence goes on along the minus strand of JBDVMU010000004.1, from coordinate 22,446 downwards.
TCTTTTTGCCGATGACATTGCCAATGGCGCACCTGTTGCAAGCGATTGGGCCCACTCGCGTGTCTTGGCATCAAGTTCTTCATCGCTGAACAGCTTGTTGGCAATGCCACAGTCCAGGCATTCCTGAGCGGGCACTTTTCGACCCTCCAACACTGTCTGTAGGGCGCGATGGTATCCCATATTCTGCAGCAGCAAATGGGTATTGCCGCCATCAGGAACCAATGAAATTGCCGCAAATGCCATATAGACCGTTGCTGTGTCCGCCATCGTGACGAAATCACAATTCATCGCAAAGGCCGCACCAATTCCGGCAGCCGTACCATGCACCTGGGCGATCCAAATTTTTGGGCTCTCGGCGATTGCGACCAGAGCTGGTTTGTATTCGCGCTCGATATGAGCGTTGACCGGATGGTCCAGCCCACCGGACAGGTCTGCCCCGGCACAAAAGCCGCGACCAGAGCCTTTCAAAATAACAATCCGGATCGTGTCGTCTGCGTCGACCTTGCCAACAACTTCCCGCAGTTCTTTGCGCAAGCTTTCGTCAAGGGCGTTGAATTGTTTGGGTCGGTTAAGGGTGACGCTGGCCACGGGGCCATCTTTTTCCAGAAGAAGGACAGGTTCAGACAAATGTCACTCCAGCAATTCTGCAACAAAACTCGTGCGAAACATTCCATGCCCAGCGATTGCTGGCAAACACCAATTTTGCAATATTCATTGACAGACATGGTATAGTGGCCAATGCAGGCGACAATTATCCAAACAGCACACCTAAAATGACCAAAGTCGAACAGCAAGAATTTCTGGATGCCTGCCGCGATGCCCTGGAGAACGGGCTGTTCAAGCGCGTGGTTCTGGGGCGCAAAGGGCCTGGAAAGGCGGGCAGCAAGAACGGTGACGGGAAGTTTCGGGCGACTTTTGATTTGGTGCTGGGTGGCAAGAAAAAGTTTGTCGATGCCGCAATCGGCGATGGCGAAAAACAGCGGTCCGAACTCGATGTTGACCATTTGATAGACCAAATGACACGGTCGCCGATTTTCCCGTTTCAAACCGCCGTATTGCACACCGCACAAAGCGATTTTCATTATGCCGAAAACCGCAAGGGCGAGCCACGGGTCTATCGATCTAAGGCGACAATGAAAGACGTGGTGCAGGACCACAACCGGCCAAAAAACTATGTGCTCGACAAGCGTCGGCCCTATCTAAAGGGGCTGGGTGTCACCAGCGATAAAGGCGAGGTGATCAAGAAGCATTATGGAAAATTTCGCCAGATCGCCAATTTCGTCGAGATCATCGACAGGGATATTGGGAGCTTTGTCAGTGAGGCAGACAGACCCATTTCGATGCTCGATCTGGGATGCGGCAAAGGCTATTTGACCTTCGCTGCTTATGATTATCTGCGTTCCCGTGCGCGGCATGAACCGAATGCGGCGGGGATCGATATCAAGACCAATGTAATCGATCTGTGCAACCGGATTTCGGACGACCTTGGATTTGACGGGCTGGAATTCCAAAATGCCCGCATCGAACCGGACAAACCGCGTGATATCGACATTTTGATTGCGCTTCATGCCTGTGATACGGCCACTGATGATGCGCTCGCGCTGGGCCTGCGCTCGAACATGGAGTATTTTTTCTGTGCGCCGTGTTGTCAGGCTCAAATTGCAGCGCAAATCGCAGAACGCGCACCGACTTCGGACAATGACTTTGATCTGATCACACAGTTTCCTTTAATGCGCCGACGTGAGGCCGATATCATAACCGATGTATCGCGCGCACTGCTGCTGCAGAGCTTTGGCTACGCAGTTAAATTTTTGGAATTCACCCCGTTGGAGCATACGTTGAAAAACGTCATGCTGGCGGGCAAACGCGATGCTCGCATTGATCGTGAAAAGGCTTTGGCGCAATACCGTCAATTGAAGGCTGCGAGTGGATTTGCGGTTCACGCGCTGGAAGAAAATACCCGGGATTTATCGGTATAGAACACCAGGCGGACTTGTTTTCGCCATAACGGGTATCTTACTGTTCAGGTACAATTTCTCGGGCAGTCCGCCCGATCAATACTGCATTCAATCTGCATCGACGCCGACTGCAATGGCGGATGCCAAACCGGAGGAACTTATGAACCGCTTCACCAAATCCCTGTTGGGCGCCGCATTCGCATCAGCTGCTGTGATTGGCTCATTGGCCGTCGCATATGCGGAAGACACGATCAAGATTGCCTTTATTGATCCGCTTTCCGGCCCCTTTGCTTCGACTGGCAACCAGGGGCTGTCGCACTACAAATTTGCAGCTGACGAACTGGTCAACAGCAAGGGTGGTGTTCTGGGCGGCAAGAAGTTTGAGATCGTTGCCTTCGATAACAAGATCTCCGCCAAGGAATCCTTGATCCAGCTGAAAGTCGCCATTGACCAGGGCATTCGTTTCATCGCGCAGGGCAATTCGTCCGGTGTGGCAAACGCCATCACTGATGCGGTCAAGAAGCACAACCGTCGTAACCCGGACCAACAGGTCTTGTTTTTGAACTATTCCGCCGTTGACCCGGCGCTGACCAACGCCAAATGCAACTTCTGGCATTTCCGCTTCGACGCCAACGCGGACATTAAAATGGATGCGCTGACCGATGTGATGGCTTCCAATCAGGACATCAAGAAAGTTTACCTGATCGGCCAGGACTATTCCTTCGGCAAGGCGGTTGCGGCAGCTGCTGTCAGGTTTCTGAAGGCCAAACGTCCTGATGTCGAAATCGTTGGCAATGAATTACATCCCATCGGCAAAGTGAAGGATTTCACGCCATACGCGCGCAAGATCGTCTCCTCCGGGGCTGATGCGATGATCACCGGCAACTGGGGATCTGACATGGTTGGCCTTGGCAAAGCCGTTATCGAGGCGGGCTTTGATAATCCGATCTACACCTATTACGCAGCGTCTGACGGCATAACAAAAACCTTCGGTGAAGCAGGCGAAGGCAAACTGAAACTCGTGATGGAAGGTCAGTTGAATCCGCCTGTTTCCGACCGTGCCGCTGCCTATACGGCCAAGTTTGAGAAGCAGTTTCCAGATTATGATATTGGTCAGCCACGTATTGCCAACGTCGTCGAAATGCTGGCTCGAGCAATTGGGAAAGCGGGTTCTGCCACCGACATGGTGAAGGTCGCTTATGCTCTGGAAGGCATGGAACATGACTCCATCTGGGGCACCAAGGTTGTCATGCGGGCGCAAGACCATCAAGCCATTCAGGATGTGCATATTCTCGCGCATACCGCTAAGGACGTGACCTTCGACTTTGACAATTCTGGCTTTGGTCTGAGAGCCGAAAGCACGGTGAAGATGGCATCTGCAAACAGCGAAACAACTTGTAAGATGAAGCGTCCATAAAGGCGCAATCGATTAAGCGGTCGGACCGAAACCAAACTGGTTTGGTCCGGCTGAACTTTTGAGCTGAACCTGCAGGCGGGAAGCAGTGTCACTTTTCATAGTCAATATTCTTGATGGACTGGTCACGGGCCTTTTGCTGTTCATGCTGTGCAGCGGGCTGACCCTGATCTTTTCGATGATGGGTGTGCTCAACTTTGCCCATGCCAGCTTCTACATGCTGGGTGCCTATTTTGGTTATCAGATCAGCACCTATGTCGGGTTCTGGCCCGGGCTTATCCTGGCGCCAATAATAGTTGGTCTGATCGGGGCGGCGATTGAGCGCTACGGCCTGCGAAGGGTGCATAAGTTTGGTCATGTGCCGGAACTGATTTTCACCTTCGGTCTGGCCTTGCTGATCGAAGAAGTGGTTCAGTATTTCTGGGGCAAAAGCCAGATGGCTTTTGAAGCACCGCAAGTGTTGAAGTTTGCTGCGTTCTCGATCGCCGGCAATGCTTTTCCTGCCTACAAGGTCTTTATGATTTTTGTCGCCATGGGTGTGTTCCTGGTGCTGCTCTATATCCTGACCAAAACCCGCGTTGGCATGATTATCCAGGCGGCACTTTCTTACCCGGAAACGGTGCAGAATCTTGGCCATAATGTACCGATGATTTTCATGGGTGTGTTTGGCGTTGGCACCGCTATGGCGGCGATTGCCGGCGTGATTGCCGGTCCCGTGCTAGGCACTTTCCCGGGCATGGCCGTTTTGCTGGGATCGATCGTTTTTGTCACCATTGTCATCGGTGGCCTGGGGTCGCTCTGGGGTGCATTGGTGGCCTCCCTGCTGATCGGCTGGCTGCAGACATTCGCTGCCGCCTATAATCTGCGCATGGCGGATCTGTTGACAGCCATTGGACTGACCGAACCGGTTGATATGGCGGAAAGCATGTTGAGCGACCTGTGGACGTTGACACTGCCGCAGGTTGGGCCGATTCTGCCTTATCTGTTGATGATCATTGTCCTCGCCATGCGCCCGCAAGGCTTGTTTGGGAAGCGTGAAACATGAGCAGCGAGAACCAGCTGACCACAAAACCAGTTCACCAGGCACAGCCGCTTGTTTCTTTGACCAGCGTTTTGCCCTGGTTGATCGCCAGCGCGTTCTTGCTGCTTTTGCCGCTGGTCTTTCCGTCCGGTTCAGCGTTGACCATTATGAATCAGATGGCGATCACCATCATTTTTGCATTGGCCTACAACATGTTGCTGGGCCAGGCAGGCATGCTGTCTTTTGGCCACGCCGTCTATATGGGGCTTGGCGGGTTCTTCTGCATGCACCTGCTCAATCAGGTGGAGTATAACGAGCTTTACCTGCCATTGCCTCTGCTGCCGGTTTTTGGCGGCCTGTTCGGGCTGTTTTTTGCCTTTCTTATAGGTAGTTTTTCCACCCGCCGGGCTGGTACCGTGTTTGCGATGATTTCACTTGGTGTCGGCGAATTGATTGCCGCCTGTTCGATTATTATCGTTGTGTTTTTCGGGGGGGAAGAGGGTGTCAGTGGCGACCGTACCATGGGGCCGGAAGTGTTTGGTTTTGACTTCGCCAGCCAACAGGAAGTCTACTACCTTACCGCAATCTGGCTGATCCTGGCGGCACTCGGCATGTATCTTTTCTCGCGAACTCCGATAGGGCGCATTGCCAATGCGGTGCGGGACAATGAAGAACGAGCTGAGTTCCTTGGTTATTCCCAACGCAATGTGCGCTGGATGTCGTTTTGTGCTTCCGGTTTTTTCTGCGGCATTGCCGGTGCTTTGTTTGCTATTAACTTCGAAATTCTGACCGAAGAAAATCTCAACCTGGCGACCTCGGGTTCAATCCTGCTGATAACTTTCCTGGGGGGGGTTGGATTCTTTATTGGCCCGGTCATCGGCGCTGTCGTTTTCACAATGCTTCAGACGGTGCTCAGTCTCTATACGGAAATCTGGCAGCTCTATTTGGGTATTTTGTTCGTGCTGACGGTGATGTTTTTCCCAGCTGGTCTTACCGGCCTCATCGCTATGCATATCCGGCCCTGGAAGCTGGGCAAGCTCAGATTGCTTTCCAACCCCTATGCCAAGATGTTTCTTCCCGCCTTGTTGTTTATCGGGTCCTGCACGGCTTTGTTGGAAATTCTGTTTCATGCGCGTCATGCCTCCTTGGGGGAAGAGGAAATGCAGTTATTTGGCATTGTGTTCAACTCGCAGAACTGGTTGCCGACGATTGTTGTCGTGATGATCGGACTGGGCGCGTTTTTGCTCGTGCACCGATTGGCGCCTGAAGTGAAAGAGGCCTGGGACGTGGCCAACCACGAGGAGGGGCGTCGATGAAGACTTCTGCCCCCAATACCATGCCGAACGCTATTGAGTTGCGCCAGTTGGAGAAAAGCTTTGGCCTCGCCCGGATCATTCAGGGTGTTGACCTGGCCGTTAAAAAAGGGGAACGCCACGCGATCATCGGACCAAATGGGGGCGGCAAGTCCACCTTGTTCAATCTGATTACCGGGAAATATGTGCCGACCTCGGGGAATGTATTCTTGCATGGGGGGGATGTAACCGGGCTCAAACCTTATCAGATCAACCGCATGGGTCTGTCGCGTTCGTTCCAGATCACCAATATCTTTGCGAAGATGACAGTGTTTGAGAATATCCGCTGTGGGCTGTTGTGGACCATGGGATACAAGTATTCCTTCTGGCATCTGATCAACCGCCAGCGCGCCGTCAATGAGCGGGCGGAGGAGATCCTGGAAAGCATCAACATGGCGGCGCGGCGTGATGAGTTAGCAGGCGTTTTGACCTATGCGGAACAGAGGGCGCTGGAAATTGGCATCACCATTGCCGGGGGCGCCGATATCATCATGCTGGACGAACCCACTGCTGGAATGAGTGCGTCTGAAACCACCTATATGGTCGATCTGATCCGTAAAGTGACCAAGGACAAGACGTTGATCGTTGTTGAGCACGACATGGGTGTGGTCTTCGACCTGGCTGACAGAATTTCTGTGCTGGTCTATGGCGAGATCATTGCAACCGATACCCCGCAGGCCGTGCGGGAAAGCCAGGCGGTTCAGGAAGCCTACCTCGGCTCAGCATTGGAGGAGATTGACTGATGCTGAATGTCAAAGATCTCCACGCTTGGTATGGCAAATCCCACATTCTTCAGGGTGTTGATTTCAATGTGGGCGAGGGTGAAATCGTTTCGCTGCTCGGTCGTAACGGGGTTGGTCGCTCGACAACCTGCAAGGCGATTATTGGCGAAATAGAACCGCAGGGCACAATTGACTTTCACGGCCAGAACATGGTCGGCCGCAAACCCTATGAAATTGCTCAGGCTGGCATTGGTTATGTGCCGGAAAACCGCGATATCTTTCCTGGCCTGACGACCCGCCAGAACCTGCTGCTTGGTCTCAAGCCAGGGCAGAAAGAAGGCGGTAAAGGATCGGGACGTTGGTCGATGGATGACATGTTTGACATGTTTTCCAATCTACGAGAACGCGCTGATGTGGATGCATCTGTTTTGTCTGGCGGGGAAAAACAGATGCTGACCATGTGTCGGACGCTGATGGGTGACCCCAAGATCATTATGATTGATGAGCCAACCGAAGGTCTGGCTCCTAAAATTGTGCACCAGGTTGGCGAATTGCTGGAGCATATTGCCAGCCGTGGCGTATCGATTCTGTTGGTGGAGCAAAAACTGGCGATTGCCATGAAAGTGTCTTCACGGGTTTATGTGATGGGTCATGGACAGATCGTTTTTGAAGGCACGCCAATGGAATTAGAAAACAACCCGGATATACGCCGCGAATGGTTGGAGGTCTGATGGCCGGGAATGCTGCAAAACTGGGGTTTGACCAGGAACGGCTCAAACGGGTCGATGACTGGATGCAACGCTGCATTGAAAATGGTCGCTATACCGGTTCGTCGGTCCTGATCGCTCGAAACGGTGAGATTGCGCATGTTTCCTGTGCGGGATTGAGTTCTCCAGAGCGGGACTTGCCCTATGCCCGCAACACAATTGCCCGCATCAAATCGATGACCAAAATGGTGACAACTGTTGGGTTCATGATGCTGGTGGAGCGGGGATTGATCCATCTTGATGCGCCGCTGTCTGCAATCTTGCCGGGCTTTGAAAACTGTCATGCACTGGTTGCGGGGGCAGGGCGCGCTGATCAGGTGGAGTCGGTTGATTGCCCAACTCTGCATCATCTGCTCACTCACACCAGCGGCATGACCTATGGCTTTAACCCTGGGGTGCTGGCCCAACATTATGCAGATATTGATCTGGATTTTGGGCCTGCAACTGGTGGAACCGCTGCCGTTTGTCGACGGGTAGCTGAGCAGCCGTTGGCATTCCGGCCAGGGTCAAGCTGGGAATATTCTATCGGGATTGATGTGCTGGGCCATGTAATCGAAGTGATCGATGGGCGACCGCTGGATCAATATCTGTGGCAAGAAATTTTTGAACCGCTGGGCATGGTCGATACGGACTTCGAAGTTCCCCTCAACAAGGTCGAGCGTTTTGCAGACTGTTTTGTCAAAATGCCAGACAATCCGCTTGCCGATTTCGACAAGGTCGTTGATAGCCCCTATCTGGCCAGTGGGCCTCGCACCTTTTCCGGTGGAGGCGGGCTGGTCTCGACACTGGATGATTATTTCAAGTTTGGTGAAATGGTGCGCCGGCATGGGCGCTTTGATGACGGTAACCTTTTGTCGCCCAGCACATTCGCGTTTATGCGCCGAAACCATCTGAAGGGCGAAATTTCTTCTATGGGACCAAGTTCATTTGCGGAAATGCCGATGGACGGTATGGGATTTGGATTGGGCGGTGCGGTTGTACTGGATCCAGCCCGCTGTCGCATGCCCGGGTCGGTCGGCGATTTTGGTTGGGGTGGATTGGCGAGCACCTATTTCTGGACTGACCCCGAAAAGCAATTGACGGTGGTGTACTTCACCCAACTCATTCCCTCCAGTTCCTACCCAAACCGGGCTGAACTGAAGGCATTGGTGCATGCCGCACTGACAGACTGATTTGAAGTAGGAGCAATGACACGATGGCCTTTCCCCATCCTTTTTATTTTCTGCGCCATGGTGAAACAACCTGGAACGCCATGCGCAAGACTCAGGGACAACAGGACAGCCCGCTGAGCGATCTTGGACGCGCCCAGGCTGAACGGGCCGGGGAGGTCTATGCCTCAGAAAAAATAGATCGCATTGTCGCCAGCCCGTTGTCGCGCGCCCGCCATACGGCCGAAGCTGTTGCCAAGCACCATGATGTTGAGATCATCTTTGATGATGGTCTCATGGAATGCCACCTGGGCGATATGGAATGCCAGCCGAACGGCCCCTGGCTGGTTGACTACTGGATGGGTAATTTCGACCCGCCCAATGGCGAGACGTTTGGTCAGTTCAGTGCCCGCGTCTGGTCTGCGATGCGCAGAGCCGTGGATATGGGGCCAAACACGCTGATTGTTGCCCATGGGGGGTTATGGACAGCGGCACATGAGTTTGTGCGCATTGAACCAGGTCTGCGCCCCATGCCCAATGCATTGCCGTTACATGTGACGCCAGAAAATAAAGTTTGGCGACACCGGATATTGGACGAAGACCGCCTCGATGGACTTACACAATCCCCTGGCGCTTCAGTCTAGAAATCTCGTCCTGCGACTTGCCGAGCAGGCGCGACAACACATCATCGGTATCTTCGCCCAGCATCGGCGCGGATTTGTTGTACTCGATCTGCGTTTTTGAGAATTTTAGCGGTGTTGCCATGCCCGGCATGGTTCCGGCCACTGGATGGTCAACTTCTATCTGCATATTGCGCGCCTGGACCTGGGGGTCTTCAAACGCCTGCTTGATGTTGTTGATTGGCGATGCAGGGACGTTGTTGGCAGTAAAACCCTCAAGCCAATGGCTGGCCGGTTGAAGCTTTGTACGGGCGTTGATCAATTCAGCCATAATGGCGCGGTTCTTGTTGCGCGCTGGGTTGGTTGAAAAACGCTCGTCGCCGGACATTTCCGGCGCTCCAATGAACTTACACATGTCGGCGAATTGTGTGTCATTGCCAACCGCAATGATGATCTGGTCATCGGCGGTGTCAAACGGCTGATAGGGTGCCAGCGATGGATGCCAGGATCCGGTTCGTACCGGAACTTTACCGCTCATCAAATGGTTGAAGCCCTGGTTGGCCAAACCGGCAATTTGAGTATCCAGCAAGGCAAGGTCGATATATTGTCCTTCGCCGGTCTGGTGACGGTGATGCAGCGCAGAAAGCAGGCCAATGGCACCCATCAGGCCGGTTTGCAGGTCGCTGGTGGCCACTCCGGCACGCACCGGACCAGCCCCAGGTGCACCATCTTCCGGCCCGGTAATACTCATTAAACCGGAACGGGCTTGGATGAGATAATCGTAACCGGGCAGGGGAGCGTCGGGCCCGGATTGTCCAAAGCCAGTTATCGACAAATAGATTAGCTGCGGGTTGATTTGTTTCAGGTTCTCATAGTCCAGGCCCAGTTTGGCCAGCCCACCAACTTTGAAATTCTCAACAAAGAAGTCCGCTTCCCGAACCAGATCTCGGATAAGTTCAACACCGTCAGGTTGGGAAACATCTACCGTAATCGAGTGTTTGCCGCGGTTTGCAGACAGGTAATATCCAGCCTCACGGGTGTCGTTGCACTGCGTATCTTTCAACCAAGGCGGCCCCCATGTACGGGTATCATCACCGCGACCCGGGCGTTCGATCTTGATAATTTCTGCACCCAGATCAGCAAATAATTGGGTCATGCTGGGCCCAGCAAGAATGCGCGACATATCCACCACGCGCAGGCCGGTCAGTGGTCCACTCATCATCAAAATCCTTGCAAAACAACACTATGAATTGAACTGCCTAGCGCGTCATGCAAATTTGCGCAAAACAAATTCGATACGGTGTTTTTATGAATATGGATGCAGAAAAACTGGCAAGAGCTTGCGCCGATTCCATGTGGGCCCAAGACCGCGCCTCGCAGAGACTGGGCATGCAGATCGATAAAGTCGAACCCGGCTATGCACAATTGTCGATGACCATTCGCGAAGATATGCTCAATGGTCAAAGCATTGCCCATGGTGGCGGTATCTTTACGCTGGCGGATTCTGCCTTTGCCTTTGCATGCAACACCTATAACCAGTTTACGGTTGCTCAACACTGCAACGTCAGCTTTCTGGCTCCGGTGTTTCTTGATGATCAACTGACAGCGACAGCAGTTGAGCGTAATCGCAGCAAGCGATCGGGCATCTATGATGTCACTGTGGTCAACCAAAAAGGTGAAACTGTCGCCGAATTTCGCGGCTTTTCGCGGACAGTCGAAGGTCAGCATGTTCCTGACTTATAAATTTGCAGGATTGTCTGAAGTTGCGCCCCAAACGGCGTCTAGGCTGGTCAAAGTCGCCACTTGTTGTTATCCTTTGCCCATGAGACAGCTGTTTCAAATTGCTGCTTTTGCGACTGGCGTGGTCATCGGGTTGACCAGCCTGCCGCTGGAAAGTGTCGCTGCAGATGGCATGTCGGCCCAAACCAAGTGGCCCGAATGTTTTTGCACTGATCGTTACGGTAAGCGCCATGAAATTGGCGATATCATCTGTTTGACGGTCGACGGTCGCTCTTATGAGGCCAAATGCGTGATGGCTCAGAACAACCCGTTTTGGCGTGATCTGAACCGTGGATGCCTCGCGGCCTCCCTCCCACCCTGGCAATTGCCGTCCCCCAATATGTCAAAAGCCTCCAGCAAGGTTGCAGCGCTTTACCAATAGGGAAATTGGGTCCAAAAGGCGGTAATGAGTTCTGCCCCCACCGAATCGCCCAAAATAGCTAATCTGCCGCTGCAGGGTATCCTCTGGATGGTCGTGTCGACGCTTATGTTCGTCGCCGTTACCGGCATCGTGCGTTATCTTGGATCCGGGCTGCCCGCCGCCGAAGCTGCCTTCATCCGCTATGCGATGGGTTTTATAATTCTGCTGCCAATTTTCCTGCGCATGGCCAAAAACATGCCTTCAAAAGAAGTGCTGCGAAATGGTGCAATTCGTGGTTTTGCCCATTCATTCGGAGTGGCGCTCTGGTTCTTTGCGATGGCGCGGATTCCAATCGCTGAAGTGACTGCCATCGGCTATGTCACCCCGATTTTTATCACCATTGGTGCTGCAATCTTTCTTGGCGAAACGCTGCGCGCGAGGCGGATCATGGGGGTTTTAGCGGGCTTGTTTGGTGCATTGATCATTTTGCGCCCGGGTTTCAATGAAATATCCATCGGCCAACTTGCGCAATTGGCAACAGCACCATTGTTTGCCACGTCCTATCTGATGACCAAATCGATGACGGGCAAAACCGACTCTCAAACCATCGTGGCCTTGCTGACCTTTTTCTGCACCTTGTTCTTGTTCCCCCTGGCTTTGCTGGATTGGCAGACGCCCACTATGAATGAACTGCTCTGGCTGTTTATGACCGCTGTTTGTGCCACATTTGGCCATTATGCCATGACCAGGGCGCTTGCAGCGGCTCCGATATCGGTGACCCAACCGATTACGTTCCTTCAGTTGGTTTGGGCGTCCTTGTTGGGAATTTTGGTTTTTGGAGAAGCGATAGACCCCTTTGTTATTCTTGGAGGTACGGTTATTGTGGCAGCGGCAACATTCATTTCTCATCGCGAAAACAAATTGGCGAAGTCAAACATCACACCGCCAGCCTCGGCAGCTAAGCTTCAATAGCACCATGCGCTTGTTGGCTGGTCTTTTTGCACTGTTCCTGTTCGCCGCCTCAGCAGAGGCGCGTGATGGGTTCATCGCACCGTTCAAGGATGATCTCTTCGCCTATCCCAAGATATTGGAGCGTTCAAAAGACGGCTCATTTATCCGGGTGGAGTATAATCGCGACCGTGACCTGGTAGGCCGCGACCGGGTGCTGCGCTGGAAGGCGCACTACCGTTATGTTGACCAGTCCGTGCGCTGGTCTCGCAAGGTGCGCAGCTACAAATCCCCCAATGGCACATTCAAGTATTTTGTTGTCGGCAAGCCAAATCGCAATACGAAATTTGCCGTTATCTACGTCCACGGCAAAGGCGGTAACCGTCGCCAGGGTGTCAACGACTGGACCTTTGGCGGCAACTTCAATCGTTTGCAGAATTTGGCCGACCGCAACAACGGGGCGCTGTACACGCCGGATTTCAGCGGTTTCAAGGATCGCGGCACCCAGGATATTGCCGCACTGGTTGAAGTGGCCCGCCGCAACTCACCGGGTGCACGCATTATGATCGCCTGTGGCTCGATGGGTGGTGGTGTTTGTTGGCGGTTGGCGAAAAACCCGGCAACTGCAGCCAACATAAATGGTCTGTTTCTGTTGGGTAGTCACTGGCACGATGATTTTCTGAAATCACCAACGCTGAAAAAGTCGACCCCCAACATTCCGATCTATATCGGTCATGGCAGCGAAGATCCGGTGTTCCAGCCATCGGTGCAAAAGGACTTTTATAAAAAGATCCTGGCGAAGAACCGCAAATATCCCATTCGTTTCGTGCTGTTTGAAACCGGTGCCCACGGCACGCCAATTCGGATGGTTGACTGGCGTCAGGAACTCAACTGGATGCTGTCGCTTAACTGATTTAGGGGTGAGACATATTGTCTCCCGGTGAGACCATATGCCCCGGTCAATTGGTTTTATTTGCCTTGCCCAAATCCAAGCTTGCCCGCACACCGTAACTAGAGCTGTAAACAGATTTCTAGAAAAGCAGAAAAATGCAATCATTGAATATTGCGGTTGTCGGTTCCGGCATTTCCGGTCTCTCCGCGGCCTGGCTTTTGGGCAAAAAACATCGTGTTACGCTGTTTGAATCGGCCGACCGCCTGGGTGGGCATACCAACACAGTAAACATGAATGTAGATGGTAAGAACGTGCCAGTTGATACCGGATTCATCTGCTTCAACTCAGCGACCTATCCCAATCTGATTGCATTGTTCGAGCACCTCGATATTCCCGTGCACGACACCAATATGAGTTTTGCGGCTTCGATGGCGAATGGCGCCTATGAGTATTCTGGAGGCACATATCTGGGCCTTTTTGGTCAGCCGTCCAACCTGCTCAGTCGCCAACATTGGCGTATGATCCGCGACATCTTGCGGTTTTTCAAGGAAGCGCCTGTATCGCTGGAAAGCCTTTGCGATGATGAGAGCCTGAGTTCGTATCTAAATCGCGAAGGCTATTCGGCCGACTTTGCTAAATTTCATCTTCTGCCAATGGCGGCAGCAATCTGGTCAAGCCGCTTGAACGACATGCTCGACTATCCGGCAAAGGCATTCATTCGGTTTTTCCAAAATCATGGATTGCTGCAAGTTTCCAGCCGCCCGCGTTGGGGAACCGTAAGTGGCGGCGCCAGCAGCTATATCGACAAAATGCTGTCCGATACTTCAGTGACGGTCCGTACAGGTGAGCCTATCTGCAGTGTCAAACGCCATCCCCAATGGGTTGAGATCGAGACAAGTCATGGTTTGGAACGGTTTGACCAGGTTGTGATCGCGAGCCATGCTGACCAGGCGTTGGCTATGTTGGGCGACGCCAGTTCCGAAGAACGTGGCCTGTTGGGAACATTCCAATATTCGCGGAACACGGCGGTGCTGCATCGCGATCGCCGTTTCATGCCCCGCCGCAAACTGACCTGGGCCAGCTGGAATTACATGGAGCTGAGCCAGCAGCCGGGCAGCACCGCTGATCCGGATCTTTGTCTGACTTATTGGATGAACTCGCTGCAAAATCTGCCAACCAAGAAGGACGTGTTTGTCACTCTGAACCCGCCCGAGTGGGCGCAGATTCAAGATGTGACTGCAAGTTTTGATTATATGCATCCAATCTTTGATGGCCCTGCAATGGGTGCGCAAAGAGATCTGTGGTCGTTGCAGGGTGTTAATCGAACCTGGTACTGCGGTGCCCATTTCGGCTCTGGCTTCCATGAGGACGGACTGCAGGCAGGTCTTGCGGTTGCCGAGCAATTGGGCAATGTGCGCCGCCCCTGGCAGGTTGAAAATGAATCTGGTCGCATCTATCTGCAAGACGCAGTTAAAGAACTGGAGGCGGCTGAGTGATGTTGCCGAATGGGTCCATCTATCGTGGCGAAGTGGTGCACAAGCGTGTGCGCCCGGTGGAGCACAAACTGCACTACCGGGTATTTTCTCTCGCCATGGATGTTGACCAACTGGAAGCAGAGGCGAAGCGGCTAAAACTGTTTTCTCTCAACCGCTTCAACCTGTTCTCGATTAATCAGAATCAACATGGCCACCGGGATGGTTCCAGCCTGTCGGCCTTTGCTTGGCAACAGGTTCGCAAGGCTGGAATGAAAGACCAAATTGAACGCATCATGGTGCTGTTCTATCCGCGCATTTTCGGTTTCGCCTTCAATCCTCTGACTGTCTACTACTGTCTCGATGCAACTGGCACACCTGCGCTGATGATCTATGAAGTGCGCAATACTTTCGGTGAGGATCTGACCTATGTCCTGCCCGCCGGTGCCGCTCAGCAAGGCACATATAGCCATGCCATCGACAAGAGTTTCTATGTGTCTCCCTTCAATGATGTCGATGGGCGCTATAGCTTCCATGTGATCAAGCCGGACGCAGAGCTTACCGTGGGAGTAGCGCTGAAAACAGACAATGCGCCCTTGTTGCGAACGCACTTTAGAGGGCGACGCAAGGCGCTCACCGATCTGGCCTTGGTTAAGATGTTTTTCGCCTATCCGTTGATGACGTTAAAGGTCGTTGCAGCCATTCACTGGGAGGCTCTGAAGCTCTGGAAAAAGGGACTGCGTCTTAAAACCCGTCCGCCGGCCCCACAGGCGAGAATATTGTACGGTGACGGCAGTGGCCAAGCCGTTGACGTCAGACCATCCGCTTCATCAACGCCAGTGACAGCCAGTAAGGCAGAATACGCAGCGTCTTGAGGATCAGGACCATTTGCCAGGGAAACGCGATTTCGAATTTTTTGCGCTTCAATCCGGCTACAATCTTCTCTGCAGCGGGCTCTGGTTCCATCAGAAACGGCATTGGGAACTTGTTCTTGTCAGTGAGCTGAGTGCGGACAAAGCCGGGATTGATCACGCTCACGGCTATTCCTTTTTGCTGCAATTCGCCATGGACTGACTCCGCCAGACTGATCAGCGCTGACTTTGATGCACTATAGGCGGCGGAGTTGGGCAAGCCGACATATCCGGCCACAGAGGAAATCCAGGAAATATGACCGCTGCTGCGCTCCAGCATTTGGGGCAAGACGGCGTCCATCCCATGCGCAACGCCAAGCACGTTGACATTCAGTGTCTTGGCAAAATTTTCCACCCTCATGTCTTGTATGGAGCCGGGAAACCAGGCACCCGCGCTGAACATTGCCAGATCGATTGGCCCGTGGTCGGTTTCTGCCTGAGCTGCTACCGTTTTAACGGCTTCTGCATCTGTTACATCAACGGGATAGGCAAAAATATTGGGAGAATCCTTGGCGATGGTTTCCAATTGCTCAATTCGGCGGGCCGAAATCGAGACGATGCAACCCTGATCGGCCAGCAGACGTGCGGTGTATTCACCAAGCCCGGAACTGGCGCCCGTGATCCAAACATGTTTCCACGGCGGCGAATGCGGCGAGTTGGATGAATCCTGTGATTGCGATTGGCTGTTCATTGTGAGCTTCCAGATTTCCTTGTTGATATATTTACGCTAAACGCCGGATAAGGTTTCAACACGATTCAATTTGATCACAGCCGTTACCCTCGTCCAACAGCTTCAATCGCCGGAGACTAACAATGCTCGACCTATTCACCCTGGAAAACCTGTTCACGTTGCTGATGCTGGTGCTGCTGCAAGCCGTGCTTGGTTTCGACAACCTGCTCTACATCTCCATCGAGTCGAAACGGGTCGCGCCGGAAAGTCAGGCGAAAGTCCGTCGTTTGGGCATTGTATTGGCCATTGTGCTGCGTATCGTGCTGCTTTTCGTGGTGGTGCAAGCCATTGCCTATTTTCAGGATCCGTTGTTCACGCTGCCTTTCAAGGGTGTGCTGGAAGGTGTGGTCAACGGCCATTCGATCATCGTCCTGTTTGGTGGTGCATTCATCCTTTACACGGCGATGAAGGAAATCATGCACATGCTTGCTGTCTATGATCCCGATGTGCACCAGGAACGGGCTCAGAAGTCGGTGGCGAATGCGGTATTCTGGATCGTGCTGATGAACCTGATCTTCTCATTTGACTCAATCCTTTCAGCTCTGGCTCTCACCGAAGTGTTCCTGGTGATGGCGGCGGCGATCATCATATCAGGTGTGATGATGGTGGTGTTGGCAGATCGTGTCGCAGACTTTCTGTCGGCCAACCGCATGTACGAAGTACTGGGTCTCTTCGTACTGTTCATTGTCGGTGTCATGTTGATTTCGGAGGGTGGCCATCTCGCCCATCTCAAGATGTTTGGCTATCCCGTGGAGCCAATGGCCAAAAGCACGTTCTACTTTGTGATTGCGGTCATGGTGTTGGTCGACATCGTCCAGGGCCGCTATCAGCGCAAGTTGATGGCCCAGAAGGCGAACGAAATTGATGCGCCAGAAATCACCACCGCATCAATCGAGGCCAAACAGCAATAAACCCGCAAAAAAACTAGGCGCAGAATGCCCTGATCCGTTGGATCAGGGTATCGTCAACCTCGACACCTTGAGCGGTGCGTTCGCGCGCACCAGCTCTGCGGGAACCGGGTAGACGGGTACCTTCCTGATCGGTCAAGGCAGCAACCAGACTGGCCATGCGTTCTCCGAACATGCCGCCGGAAAGTGTGTCCGGGTCAAGCGCGATAAAGCACTGGCCAGTATTTGGCGGACCGCCGACTGTGCCGGAAAACGGGCTGGCATCTTTGCCCAAGACGGCGCCGGACAGTGCGGCTGCGAAAATCTCGACCATCAAACCTGCACCAAAACCCTTGGCGCCTCCGCTGGGGACCATTGATCCCATTAATGCTGCGGCTGCATCGGTGGTTGGATTGCCATCGGCATCCAATGCCCAGCCTTCTTCAATGGCATCGCCCTCGCGGTTGCGCAGCATGATTTCGCTTTTGGCAATTGCGCTTGCCGATTGGTCGATTACAAAGGCCACGCTGTCATTTTCGCCGCCCGGCACGCCGAGAGCGAATGGATTGGTGCCAATGACCGGCTTTTTGCCACCTGTTGGGGCGATCGAAGCCGGTGCATTCGTGAAGCAAAGGCCCAGTAGTCCAGCTTCTGCAATGCGTTCAGCATGGTGGCCGAGTACACCGCAATTGTATGAATTGTAGATGGTCATGACGCCGACGCCCTGATTTCGTGCCGCTTCCGTCATGGCGTCAAAACCAGCATCAATTGCTGGATGGGCAAAGCCCGACTTTGCGTCAACCCGGATTGCCGCAGGCTTGGGTTGTTCGATGCCGGGGACGGCCTGACCGTCAACCTTGCCGCATTGGACGTGCTCGGCATAAATCGGCACATAAAGCAGACCATGGCTGCGCACACCGTCGCGCTCGGCGCGCCAGGTCGATTGGGCCACGGATGCAGCGTTTGTTTTGCTGGCACCGGCGCCAATCAGAGCGTCGGTGGCAAGCTGCCGAATTTCGTCAAGAGTCATGATAGAGTGAGGCATTGTAAGTCCTGATTTGAATTAGTCGTTGTCTGTTTGTCCGTCACCGACACCAGCGTCTTCGCGGCTTGTGGCATCAGCGGGTACCAATATTTCGGCAGTGAAGTCCTGTAATTCGCACCAGTTTTCCCGGGAAGGCTGGGGCAGTTGGGTCATATTCATTGCGACAGGTTCATCCGTCTGGGAAAGCCGCAGACTGAAGGGTCGCGAGGACGTAGCAGCATTGATCTGCTGCAGCGCAATCGTCGGGGTGCGCCAGTCATCGTCGTCGAAGTTGCAATGCAGGGTGACACCATGGCTGTGCAGACGCGCTTGCGCCAGGCCAAGCAGAAGGTCGGGTGCATCTATTTGACAAGATATCGTGGTACCGGACTGGGCCAAATCAATTACGGAAGGGCCGTGATGCAAAACATGCATCTGGCCAAACTCAACTTTGTCAGACCCATTTGGCCAGGTAACAGTTGACGTGTGAGACTGATGATTGTTCAAGCAAGCCAAAACCGAAGGCAGCGGATCGTGCTGAAGCGCGAGCAGTGCGAGGCCTGCATCTGCAATGTCCTCGGCCACACCGCGCGCAACATGAGCACCAATACAAGCCTTTAGAATGGACATCCGCCACTGATTGGCTGAGACGTGCAGATTGGTGCTCATCAGCTTGTACCAAAGGCTGGCAGGAAGACATCGGCGCAGTTGTCTGGCGATAGTTCCCGGGCGGTAGGTGCACCTTGATAAAGCGTGATGCGGGTCCAGCGATCTGAACGTGGGTCAAACTTTGAAGCCCCAAAAAACGACAACTTGCAGCGAAGCAGGTCAATTGGACGAATTTCGGCAGCGACCAAATTGTCCTGGAATTCGCCAAAAGGGTGCCGTGCTATTGTCTGTGCCCGGCGAACGATATCGCGGTGCTGAGGGCAGGCCATCAACACTTCGGCAATCAGCGCGTCAGTCGAATAATTTGCCAGGTCTGCCGTAAGGGCCTGGACCTTGCGTGGAATGGCGTGGGGCATTTCACGGCGTTCTTGGTGATCTGGGCTGCGCGCGCCCATGCGGGGCTCAAGCTTTTCTTCTGAAACATACCAGACCATGGCATTTTCGCGTTCCTGGCTAAGATCGATCTGCATTGCCCAGTCGTAGTGCTTGGTCAATAGCCTCTGAAGTTCCCCCACCGACATCAGCGGATCCAATCTTGGCCCAAATGTATCTTCCATGCATTCGCACAGGCCGTCGACGATATTGCCGTTAGGTTCCAGAACCAGCGAGACCATCAATTCCTGGAGGCTGCTTGATTGGCCTTGGGTTGCCTCTATGAGACGATCATAGGGGTGCCCCTGCTGAATCAATTTCTCAAATTTCGGGCGCAATTTGCTGAATTCACGCCGTAATTGTTCAATTCGCCCCATCTCATATTCGTCATCGACCCGCCATTCTTGCAAATGTTGGTGGGTCTGATCTAACAGATGCCGAAAATGTGCCTGGCAATTGTTGTCCGCTGCATTAATCGCCCGGACCCGGGCCAGCGCGGTTTCGCGCACCAACATCCAATTATTGATCAAGACAGGATGCCCGACGAGGAAGGGTGCCATGCCCAGGCCAGTGGAGTTGCCGATACCCAGCTGACGCCGGAACCGGTCACCAAGCTCGACGAAGCGATCACCGCCAGCGCATTTGGCCACGTGATTGATCAGATCTAGTGTAAATTCGCGGATCAAATAGACGGTCAGCATTTCCAGGCGAAATGGTTGGGAAAGGGAAGGGCGGTCGATAAAGTCGGCCCGGTCAGCCATGCCGAATTTGCCATTGCCGTAGACTGCAGTCGTACGCATCAAATATCCAATATTGCCAATCATCTCGGCGTCAGGCTGTTCACCCTTGGAGAGGCGGTTGGCGACATGATCAAACAGGCGCACGCTTTTGTTGGCCCTGGAAAGAACCAGAACACGTTCGTCATATTCCCCAGCCTCTTGTACGGTCGCGTGGGCTCGCAACTGATCAATATCGGTGGCATTTGGCTGGCCATCAAACAGGAGGAAACAGGCATCCCATGCTTCTGCAATAACCCTGTCGGTTCGGTTTTCCGGGGCCAGTGCCTGAGAATAGCAAATCAATGCGTAATGCTGGTGGTCCAGGACAACATCATAAACGGCATGGCCGTATCCCTGATCGTCGAGCTCAAAGGAAGTGCGGGCCAATTGCATGCCGTCGCGGGCAAGCTTGCGAAGCAATGAACGCAGGAAACTCAGCCGCGTTGGAAAGAAGCTGCCAGCCCGTTCAAGCCGCATTACTTGGGAAGGTGGTCGCAATTCGACCTGTTCAAATTTCTGCAAGGGCATGGATGAACTTTGTACCATTGGTTCAGACCTCCCGGGGTTTAAACGCATGCTCATAGAAACGGAGCCAATTGCCTCCCATTATGCCATCAATTTCTCCAGTGTCGAAGCCGACCTGGCTCAAACCTTCACTGATATTGCCAAAGTCCCGGTTATCGGTGAACCAATCCGGCTGTGGCGGGAAACCGGCATTTGCTGCCGACCCTTCGCCATAATCCAATACTTTGCTCCAGCGCCCGTTGCGCATCCACTCCACGACGCTGTCAGGATGATCCTGGCAAAGATCTGAACCAATGCCCAAATGCTCAGCACCATAGGCTTCAGCTGCGTCGGCCATGGCCTGACAAAAGCTCTTCAGTGTGCAATTTGTGCCGTCTTTGAGGTGATGAGGATAAAGTGAAAAGCCCAACATGCCACCGGCCTTGGTCAGGGCGCTGATAACGGCGTGCGACTTATTGCGCAGTGCAGGGTGCCAGACATCAGGGTTGGCGTGAGTGATCGCGATAGGGCGGCTGGATATTTCGATTGCTTCCAACGTGGAGCGTTCTGCCGAGTGGCTCATGTCGATGACCATGCCAACGCGGTTCATCTCGGCAATCGCCTGCTTGCCAAAGCGGGTTATTCCTGGATCTTCTGCCTCATAACATCCGGTCGCCAGCAGGGATTGGTTGTTGTAGGAGAGTTGCATGAACCGCCCGCCCAACCGGTGAAGAACTTCGATCAGCCCGATATCGTCTTCCATAGGTGATGGGTTCTGAAACCCAAAGAAAATCGCTGTTCGGCCCTCATTTTGGGCGCGTAGTACGTCGGCGGCGTTAAAACCCTGAAAAATCAGCTCCGGATATTGCTCAAACCAGCGATTCCAGGCCTCTATGTTCAGTACCGTTTCGCGAAATTGTTCATGATAGGCGATTGTCACATGGACGGCGGAAACACCTCCTTCTTGCATCTGGTGGAAGATCTTTTCCGACCAATTGGCGTATTGGAGATTGTCGATGATGAGTGAAGAATGAGCCATGGGTAATCGTTACCACTGATTGCAGGAATTGCGAGTACCAAAATGCGACATTGCTTGTGTCGCTCCCTATGCCTTCGGGCTGGAAACGTGTAGGAATCGGTTGGAAATTGAGGAGTTACTAGATGAGCAAGATTGCATTGGTTACCGGCGGCAGCTCCGGTATTGGGCGTAATGCCGCGATTACCCTGGCCAAAGCTGGTTATACCGTTGTTATAACAGGGCGACGGCAGGATGCGCTTCAGGAGACTGCTGATCAGGCAGTTGGCAACGTGGATCCGATTGCCGCGGACGTTACGGATGCCGATTCCGTTGATGCCCTGTTTGCAGCCATCAAAGAGCGGCATGGCCGCCTCGACGTAGTGTTCAACAATGCGGGCAATAATGTTGGCACGATAAATTTTGGCGATTTGACCCTGGAAGACTGGAACACGGTAATTGACGTCAATCTCAATGGTGCCTTTTTGATCGCCAATCGGGCCTATCAAATGATGCGGGATCAATCGCCCCAAGGTGGACGAATCATCAATAATGGTTCCATTTCAGCTCACGTACCACGACCCGGCTCAGCTCCCTATTCATCCTCAAAACATGCAATCACCGGCCTCACCCGGTCCATTTCACTTGATGGGCGGGAGCACCAAATTGCCTGTGGCCAGATTGATATTGGCAATGCTGCGTCCGACATGACAGCGCGGATGAGCGGAGGGGTGCCGCAGGCTGATGGCACGATGAAGCCGGAGCCAACCATGGACGTTCAGCATGTCGGCGATGCGGTGCTTCACATGGCAGACCTGCCGTTAGACGCGAACATTCTGTTTATGACGGTCATGTCCAATTCGATGCCATTTGTTGGGCGTGGATAAAGACGAATGACAAGCTGCGCCGAAATCATCGCAAATTCCGCTGCTCAGTTTGGCACTTCTGGTGTGCGGGGCTTGGTTGAAGATCTCGATGATGCCACCTGTTTTGCCTATACATCAGCCTTTTTAACACACCTGAAGGTCAGCCAAGGTTTGAAACCGGGCATGTCGGTCTGGGTCGGCATGGATTTGCGTCCATCTTCACCCCGCATGGCGG
>JBDVMU010000003.1:0-12884 GCA_039969995.1 Rhizobiaceae bacterium | reverse complement strand
GATGAACTGAAGCAGCGGGTAGATTTCGTCTCCGTCGGATCAAATGATCTGTTCCAATTCATCGCGGCCAGCGATCGGACAAACTCTTACATGGCGAATCGTTACAACCCGCTTTCGCGCCCGTTTTTAAGGGCGTTGCGGGAAATCGTGCGTGCTGCCGACCGCCACCAAACGCCATTGCAATTGTGTGGCGAACTGGCGGGCGACCCGCTTTCCGCACTGGCGTTACTGGGAATTGGCTACACCGCCATTTCGATGCCGCCAGCATCGATCGGCCCAGTCAAAGAAATGGTGCGTTCGGTGGAGCTTGCTTCGATCAACCAGGCCGTTGAAACAGCCTTGGACGAACCCATTGGGGGGCAGACGATTACTGAAATGCTGACTGACTTCGCCGACCAGCACGGTATTCCCTTATAGCCATGTCGGACCACTAGAAAGGCAGGGCGGGCGGACTTCCGGACGACCGTCGCCTCCTCCGCTCCCACCGCCGTCGCCGCCGTCGCCACATTAATTGCCATCGCCCGACCTGTCGCGCACCAACCAATGCAAAAGAAAAAAATGCTCTCTCAAGAAAAAATCGACCAGATCCTCAGCCGCCATCATGAAATCGAAACCCAGATGAGCACCAATCCGGATCAGGAAACCTTCGTCAAACTGGCTAAGGAGTTTTCCGATCTTGGTCCTGTGGTTGAGAAGATCCGCGAATTGGAAATGGCTAAAGAGGAACTGTCTGGTCTCGAAGAATTGTTGGCCGACGGTGATACAGATGCCGAGATGAAGGAGATGGCAGAGGAAGAGGCACAACCGCTGAAGGTTGTAATCGAGAAGTTTTCCGACCAGTTGCAGCTGCTGCTTCTGCCGAAGGATGCCGCCGATGACAAAAACGCCATTCTCGAAGTCCGCGCCGGTACTGGCGGTTCCGAAGCGGCTCTGTTTGCCGGCGATCTGTTCCGCATGTATCAGCGCCATGCGGAAACCCACGGCTGGAAAGTGGAAGTGCTGTCTGAAAGTGCCGGCGAAGTTGGTGGTTATAAAGAGATTGTCGCCTCGATTAATGGCAAGGGCGTATTTGCCCGTTTGAAGTTTGAATCCGGTGTGCACCGTGTCCAGCGTGTGCCAGAGACAGAGTCGGGTGGTCGGGTCCATACATCAGCAGCAACGGTTGCAGTTCTGCCGGAGGCCGAAGATGTTGATGTGGAGATCCGTAACGAAGATATTCGTATCGACACCATGCGCTCGTCTGGTGCTGGTGGGCAGCACGTCAACACCACCGACTCTGCGGTGCGCATCACACATATGCCCACCGGTGTTGTGGTCATGTCTTCTGAAAAAAGCCAACACCAGAACCGCGCCAATGCGATGAAGGAATTGCGCACCAGGCTCTATGACATGGAACGTCAGAAGATCGATCAGGAACGGGCCGATTCACGCAAAGGCCAGGTTGGCTCAGGTGATCGTTCCGAACGCATTCGGACCTATAATTTCCCCCAGGGCAGGGTCAGCGATCATCGTATCAATCTGACCCTGTATAAGCTCGACAAAATGATTCAGGGCGAGGGGCTTGATGAATTATTCGACGCATTGATTGCCGATTTTCAGGCGAGCCAGCTGGCCGCCCTCGGGGAAGAAGACGCGGGTTAAGCGCATCGTGAATGACCAACAAATGACCCTCGCACAACTCCAGGCCTGGGCTGGCGATGAATTGCGCAATGCCGGCGTTGCATCAAGTGACCATGAAGTGAAACTTCTGCTGATGGCGGCCACCGGGTTGGACAAGGCAGGTTTGATCAGCAACGCTTACCAAACGGTCCGCGATGAGGTGCGCGAGTCCTTCCTCACCTATGTAAAGCGTCGTGTCCAACGCGAGCCGGTACACCGTATTTTGGGCCGGCGCGAGTTTCACAGCCTTGAATTAGACCTCAACGCGGCAACGCTGGAGCCGCGAGACGACACCGAATGTCTGGTCGAGCTGGTCCTTGCTCAATTGCCAGATCGCAACGCGCCACTTCGTGTGCTCGACCTTGGAACAGGAACCGGCGCCGTAGCGCTGGCGCTGCTTCGCGAATTGCCTCAAGCGACTGCGACAGCTACGGACCTGGAGCCAAGCGCCTTGCAGATGGCAATCAGTAATGCGAAAAAGAATGATCTGGCGGATCGCTTCTCAACGCTGCAGAGCGATTGGTTCGAGCATGTCACGGGGAGATATGACCTCATTGTCTCAAACCCGCCTTACATCGCAACTGATGTATTGCCGCTACTCGAGCCCGAAGTGGTGCGATTCGATCCCGCACTTGCACTTGATGGTGGAGCCGATGGATTGGATGCCTATCGGCAAATTCTCGCCAATGGGCGCGATTATTTGGTCGAAGAGGGCATTTTGGCGCTGGAAATCGGCCATGATCAACGCCATTGCGTATCGCAGTTGGCGTCAGCAAACGGTTGGAAAGTCACACAAACTGCACGCGACTTGGCTGGTTGTGACCGTGCTCTATGCTTGCGATGACATTGGCTTGTTTGCGATGTCATCGGGTGTTTCAAAAAAGGACTTGCTTTTTCTGCTCCACGGGCTAGGTCTATAGGCAGAAAGCGCGCGGCGCTTATTTGCTCCCACAATTTAGTATTTTCATTGTCGCTAGTAGTGACTTGAAACTTAAGGGAACTGGAAAATTGAAATGCGGTGCTGAAAGAGGGCTACCGCCGATCTGACTGGAAATCACCTTTATCGCTTGAGCCCGGAAATATCTGTGTGGCACGCGAGAATATGAGCTTTCTAACAGATCAACAGTGCTAAAAAGTCTAGGAGCATTGGCAAATCAGTTTAGCGGGAAACCGCTTTAACTCGGGCGGAATTCCGCCTTTAACCGGGGGCATGGCCCCTTTAGCAAGAGCCCGAATTGAGGGCATGTCAAACCAGATTGGGACTGAGCAATTCATTGCACAAATTGCAATCAGGTATTCAAAGAAGAAGTGTTGAATGAGACAAGGTCAACCGCAAAACAGGCAGCGTTCGCGCGGCCGCGGCAATAACAATCGCAATGCAAACAACCGCAATCAGCTAAACCGTTCGATGGAGTCCAATGGACCGGACGTTCGCATTCGTGGCACGGCAGCCCATATTGCCGAAAAATATTCTCAACTGGCTAATGACGCTCAAACCGCTGGCGATACCGTAGGCGCTCAGAGCTATTGGCAGTTCGCCGAACATTACAACCGTCTGGTTGCTGCCGCCCAGGCAGCCCAGCAGCAGGCCCGCGAAGAACAGCAGGCGGCCCGCGAAGCACGCGGCGAAGGCCGTAAAGACGGCAATGATGGGGATTCCAACAATCAGGAAGATCGCGGCCGTGGCCGCGGCCGGGGCCGCAACAACCGCAACGCCCAGGCTGACAATGCCGATCAAGACGCTCAGGCATCTGAGACCGTAAACGGTGAAGGCCCACAGCCAGATATTGCTGACGCTCCCGCTGAAGTCGTTCTGACCGAAAAGCCTGGCGGCGAGAACGAGCAGGGCAGCGACAGCGCTGCTGCTGGTGTCGCTGATGAAGGGGCCGCCGAAGCGACTGTGGAAAAGGCTGAAGCAAAGGCCAAACCCAGCAAGCCAAGACGCTCCCGCAAGCCTAAAGAAGAAGCGGCTGCGGCGGCGTCGGAAGACGCTGGTGGATTGCCAGCGTTTGTCACCGGCACCGAGTGATAGTTTGCCAGACCCGTCGACCATTTTGATCGGCGGGTCTTGATTTTCCGGCCTCCATTGGAAGCAATTTTTGGCACAAGTGCTGTTTCAGCCCTTAAAATTGCGAAAAATCACCCTAAATAATTGTTGTAGCGGGTTTGCCTATTGGGAACCCATTTCTTTGTAAGCTGATTTCGCTTCGGGTTATCGGCGCCGTGAAGGATAACGATTATGAATTTGGAAAATTATACCGAACGTATGCGCGGGTTTATCCAGGCTGCGCAATCAAAGGCTCTGGCCGACGGCCATCAGCAATTCACTCCCGAACATCTATTGAAGGTTCTGCTTGATGATGAGCAGGGCATGGCAGCTTCCCTGATTGACCGCGCAGGCGGCAATGCCAAAAACGCCCTGTTGGCGACGGAAGCCAATCTCAGCAAATTGCCAAAAGTTTCCGGTGGCAACGGGGTCTATCTGTCCCAGCCGCTGGCCAAGGTCTTCGAACAGGCTGATGCAGTTGCCAAAAAGGCCGGTGATTCCTATGTCACCGTCGAGCGGTTCTTGTTGGCGTTGGCCATCGAGAAATCCGCAGGTACCAGCGACATTCTCAAGAAGGCTGGTGTTACTGCTGCTTCGTTGAATGAGGCCATTGAGACCATTCGTAAGGGCCGCACCGCTGACAGCGCTTCGGCTGAAGATGGTTATGACGCTTTGAAAAAATATGCCCGCGACCTGACGGCCGATGCGCGTGAAGGTCGCCTCGACCCGGTGATTGGCCGCGACGATGAAATCCGCCGCGCGGTTCAGGTTCTGTCCCGCCGTACCAAGAACAATCCCGTGTTGATCGGTGAACCCGGCGTTGGTAAGACCGCCATCGCCGAAGGCTTGGCGCTTCGCATCGTCAATGGTGATGTGCCGGAAAGCCTGCGTGACAAACAATTGCTTTCCCTCGATATGGGCGCGTTGATTGCCGGTGCAAAATACCGTGGTGAATTTGAAGAACGGTTGAAGGCGGTTCTGTCGGAAGTCACATCTGCTGCCGGTGCAATCATTCTGTTTATTGATGAGATGCACACGCTGGTGGGTGCGGGTAAATCCGATGGGGCGATGGACGCTTCGAACCTGTTGAAGCCTGCCCTGGCGCGGGGGGAATTGCACTGTGTTGGTGCCACCACGCTTGATGAATATCGCAAACATGTGGAGAAGGACGCAGCCCTCGCCCGCCGCTTCCAACCCCTTTTTGTGGCCGAGCCAACTGTCGAAGATACGATCTCGATCCTGCGCGGCATCAAGGAAAAATATGAGCTGCATCACGGGGTGCGCATTGCCGACAGCGCGTTGGTTTCTGCCGCTACTCTGTCGAACCGCTACATCACCGACCGTTTTCTACCCGACAAGGCCATCGATTTAATGGACGAGGCGGGGTCGCGGTTACGCATGCAGGTCGATTCAAAGCCGGAAGAACTCGACGAGCTCGATCGCCGCATTATTCAGCTCAAAATTGAACGCGAAGCTTTGAAGAAAGAAACCGACAAGGCTTCCCAGGATCGGCTGGAAAAACTCGAAGTCGATCTCAGTGATCTGGAAGAAAAGGCTCAGGCTCTGTCTGCTCGTTGGTTGGCAGAGAAGGACCGCCTCTCGGGTACGCGCGAGTTGAAAGAGCAGTTGGATCAGGCCCGTTCGGAATTGGAAATTGCCCAGCGTGATGGTGATCTGGCCAAAGCCGGTGAGCTTTCCTATGGAGTCATTCCGGATCTGGTCAAACGGATTGAAGATGCCGAAGGAGCCGAGAACGGTGTAGACGGCGCAACCCAATCCGTGATGGTCGAAGAAGCGGTTACGCCCCCTCATATCGCGCACGTGGTTTCGCGCTGGACCGGAATTCCGGTTGACAAAATGCTGGAAGGCGAACGCGAAAAACTGTTGGCCATGGAAGATGTATTGGCCAATAGGGTTGTTGGTCAGGGAGAAGCCGTCGCGGCGGTTTCAAAAGCTGTGCGCCGCAGCCGAGCAGGCTTGCAAGATCCGAACCGTCCAATGGGTTCGTTCATCTTCCTGGGACCGACTGGTGTGGGTAAGACCGAACTGACCAAGGCACTGGCGGATTACCTGTTTGATGATGACAGTGCCATGGTCCGCATGGATATGTCGGAATTCATGGAGAAGCATTCCGTCTCCCGCCTGATCGGTGCGCCTCCGGGATATGTCGGTTATGATGAAGGTGGTGTGTTGACCGAAGCGGTGCGCCGCAGGCCTTATCAGGTGGTTCTGTTTGATGAGATCGAAAAGGCTCATCCAGACGTGTTCAATGTCCTGTTGCAGGTTCTCGATGACGGCCGTTTGACCGATGGTCAGGGGCGTACTGTAGACTTCCGCAATACGCTGATTATCATGACTTCCAATCTGGGCGCTGAATTCCTCGTCAATCTGAAAGATGACGAAGACGTCGGCAGTGTCCGTGATCTGGTGATGGATGTGGTAAAGGCGTCGTTCCGCCCCGAATTCCTGAACCGTGTGGATGAGACTATTTTATTCCACCGTCTTCAGCGGTCGAATATGGCAGCAATTGTTTCCATTCAGCTGGAGCGGTTGGAGCAATTGCTGGAAGAGCGCAAGATTGCGCTTGAGCTGGATGGTGAGGCTTTGGATTGGCTCGCCGACAAAGGCTATGATCCAGCTTACGGTGCCCGGCCTTTGAAGCGCGTGATCCAGACTTACGTTCAGGATCCGTTAGCCGAAATGTTGCTGGCGGGAGAGATTTCTGACGGTGCGACCGTTGGCATCACGTCTGGCGCTGATCGGCTGCAGTTCCGGGTCAAGGGCAGCAAGTTGCGGCCCGTGGACGGTACATTTGAAGCGATTTCAGAATCGTCTGATGATCCCGGTCAGGATGCTGCCTAAAAAAGACCATTTGAAAGCATGCGCTGCGGCGGCGGTGAGAGCTGATCTCGCCGCCGCCCTCGCCGCCGCCCTCGCCGCCGTTGTCTTCAGGTTGTGTTCATGTTGCAGCCAATATTCTCACACACATTGAGTTTCACCTTTGTGTTTTGAGGTCTCTTATGCCGCGCCTTTCCACCGTTGTCCTGCTGTCCGCCGCCACATTGCTGGTCACTTCTGCCTTTCAATCCGCCTCGGCGCAGAATTGGAACAGCAATCGTGGATTTGACAGTTACCTTGAGCTTTTCGTCGACAGTCAGGGACGTCGTTTTCTGGTTGACCCGGACAGCGGTGAAGTTGTTGGCCGGGCCAATCGCAATGCTCGTTTTACCCATCGGGACAAGCGTCGGGCGCAGCGCGAATTTCGTCGTAACCATCGACTGTCCAACTGGGATCGCGAAGATGATTTTTATGTCGAGGACGATTTCTTCAACCTGAAGCAACGCGACAATCGCCGTCAACGGCGCCTTCACCAAGCCGACCGGGATGAACTGCGCGAAACCGTGCGTCGTCGTAACGGCAACCGGGGGCGTTTTCTGGACGAGTTTGATAATGACGACAACATCATTGTTGGCAGCACGCGGCGATATGACGAGGTGACGTCGGATCAGGGCAAGCAACGCACCCGCCGCGTGGGCCGTGATTTTCGCCAGCCATTGGATGAAAACAACAATCAACTGGCCAGTCTGCCAGTGGGGCGTGCCCCGGTTCAGCGCAGTGTTCCAATCGAAGGGATCGCCAAACCAAAAATCAATGCCGAGCAGATTGCCAGTCTGCAGGTTGTTCTGGACCGTGAAGGATTCTCTCCAGGGGTGATCGATGGGCTTTGGGGCAGCAATCTTGCGCGTGCATTGGTCGCCTATAAAAAGGCCAATCCGAAGGCGAAGGATCTGACCCAACTGGCCAGCCTTGAAACGATCGTTGAGAAAAGTCGCCAGAGCGTGTTCACCAGCTATCGCATCACCAGTGCAGATGTTTCTGGGCCGTTCGTTGCTTCGGTGCCAATTGACTATGCCAAGAAGGCTCGGCTGGCAGCGCTGTCTTATACATCGGCTGCAGAAATGTTGGCGGAGCGTTTTCATATGAGTGAGGCCTATTTGCGCAAGCTCAATCCGGGCAAACGGTTTGACCGGGCAGGAACCAAGATCACCGTCATTGCGCCTGGCCAGCCGGTGACTAGGAAGGTGCACTACATTGTCGCCGACAAACGCCGCAAACAGGTTCAGGCGTTTGACCGAAATGGCGGGATCGTGGCCAGTTATCCGGCGACCATTGGATCGGTTTCGACACCATCGCCCACTGGAACTCATTCGATTAAGCGCATCGCGCTGAACCCCGAATATACCTACAACCCAAAGAAGAACTTTCAGCAGGGTAACAACACCAAGATCTTGCGCATTCCCCCGGGTCCCAACGGACCAGTCGGTTCGGTTTGGATCGCCTTATCGAAACCCACCTATGGCATTCACGGCACTCCAGATCCGTCGAAGATCGGAAAGACCAACTCCAATGGCTGCATCCGGTTGACCAATTGGGATGCCCAGGAACTGGCATCGTTGGTCCGTGAAGGTGTTACAGTTCAGTTCGTCGAGTGAAGTTACTGGCTTCTTAAGCCACGCCGGAATTGACCGCGAGCTTGGATTCATCATTGCCGGGCGGGTCTGTCGCACGTAAGGGGGATAACGTTTCCAACGGGTTCCCGCCTTCTCCATGCAAAATCAGCAACACCACTGTCCGCCTGAGCGTCGCAAATTTGTGCTGATCGTTGCAATTTTGGCGAGCGCCATGGGGTTCATCGATTTCTCGATCATTGCAGTGGCTCTGCCGCAGATCAGGGAAGTTCTGGGGGCAGACTTTGCAGAGGCCCAGTGGATTTCCAACGCTTACATGCTGTTCCTGTCGGCTTTGATTCTGTTGGGGGGAGCATTGGGTGACCGGTTCGGACTGAAATATGTGTTTGCCATTGGCATTGGCCTGTTCACGCTGGCCTCGTTGGCGTGCGCAATCGCCTGGAATGTAGAGAGCTTGATTGTCTTTCGTGCGATCCAGGGGATGGGCGCTGCTGTGATGATCCCCGGTAGTATGGCGCTGATTTCGATCAACACACCGCGGACAGAAAGGGGGAAGGCGTTGGGCATCTGGGTGTCTGCATCAGCGATTACCACCTCGCTTGGTCCTCTGTTGGGCAGTCTTTTACTGACATATGGCGATGAGCAGGCGTGGCGCTGGATCTTTGCCATCAATTTGCCGTTTGGAATTGTGGCTCTGGCCATCCTGTGGCGTTTGGTGCCGGCCGACAAACCTGTCCACAGCGGAGGTCTTGCAAGCATTGACTGGGCCGGGGCCTTTTTACTGACGGCAGCGCTGGCGATGATGGCTGGTGGACTGACCTTCTTAAGTGAGTTGGATGGTGGTCAATCTGCCGTCGCGCTTTTGTTGGCAGGTTTGGTTGTTGCGTCGATTGCCGTTTTCTGGGAATTGCGGCATCGCGATCCGATGGTCAATTTGCGGCTGTTTGGCAATTCGGCATTTGCCGGAGGTAATGCGCTGACCTTCCTGGTTTGGGCCTGTGTTGGCGCCAACACGTTTTTTCTGCCGATGTTGCTTATTGTTGCCTGGAAACTACCTCCCACCTATGCGGCAGGGGTGTTTTTGCCGTTTAGCGTGATGATTGCGCTTCTATCGCCCTTTTCGGGGCGGATGGCGGACCGTTTTGGCGCGCGTCTCTTTTTGACAATTGGATCTGTGGTTGTCGGGCTGTCGTTGCTTGCCTTGGGATGGGCCGTTGCAAAACAGGCCTATTGGCTTGGCATCATTCCCGCCACAACGCTGACTGGCATCGGTATGGGCCTGACCGCGTCACCGATTTCAACGGCCATAATGAATGCGGTGGAGAGTAACGAGTCGGGTGTTGCATCTGGCATCAACAATATGGTGGCGCGCATGTCCGGCATGTTCGGGGTTGCCGGTCTGGGGGCGATCATTGCCTATATATATAATGCGGTGGTTCTGGGTGGCGAATTACATCCAGATATTGCGCAACTTATGGTCAAGGCCGGATTTGGCGAAAGACTGACCGGACCGCTTTACCAAATCAGCACCGAAACATTACAGGCGGTCGCCATGAACCATGCGATGATTGGTCTGTGTGTTGTAATGAGCGTCATGTGTTTGGTTGCCGCTGTGATTGGATGGTTCAGCCAACCGAAACAGTGAAGTGCCCATCGGCTGGCTTAGTTAAGTGCCGCCACTTTCTGTTGCTCACTGCCGCCACGGCCCTTGTTGACCAGAGCATCAATGCGGTCCCGTTCTTTCTTGAACTCAACCAGCGTAGAGCCGGAAAGCACCCGCCCCTTCGGCAAACGGATTTTCATCGGATTGACCTTGCGGCCGTTCACAACCACTTCGTAATGCAAATGCGGGCCAGTCGAGTAACCTGTCGAACCGACCTGGCCGATAATCTGACCCTGACGGACCCGCGCGCCGGGGCGGATGCCCTTCGAAAAGCGATGCTGGTGGCTATAGGATGTTTTGTATCCATTGGCGTGACGGATAATGGTCTGGCGACCATAGCCGGAATTCCATTTAGCCTGTTCAACAACACCATTGCCGGCGGCGACAATCGGTGTGCCGCGTGGGGCTGAGAAGTCGACGCCCTGGTGCATTTTCACCACCCGCGAAATTGGATGGCGGCGGGGACCGAAGGCCGAGCGAAACTTGCCGTTGGGCACCGGTTTGCGCAGCAGGAACTTTTTGGCGCTCTTGCCGGTCTCATCATAATAGTCGACTTCGCCGTCCTTGCCTGAACGGAAACGGTAATAACGACGCTTTTTGCTGGATTGGGTCAGGCCAATATAGAGGATCTCGGACTGCTCGCTTGCTTCTTCCAATCCCTCTTCCATTGAAAAGAACATTTCCAGCGAATCGTCTGGCTTGATGACTTTGCGAAAATCCACGTCGAAGGCGACGGTGCGCACGATCCGCCTGGCCTGGGAAACCGACATGCCCTGTGAAAGGGCAGCGCGATAAAGGCCGTCATATGTATTGGGAAGATTAGCAGTTGTAACGCGGGCGATTTCCGGTTCTTCGTCGATCTGGTCTTCTTCCTGCACAGCCGGAATGGGGGCCGGAGTGGTCGCCCACACGACCCGCCCACTGTCATTGACCGCCACTGATCGGATATGATCGCCAGAACGATAGACACTGATGCGACGTGCCTCGCGGCGGCGCACATTCGCTTCTACCTCTTCCAATTGCTCAACCGCGACGCGCAATTTGGTGCCCGACGGCAGGGCATCTGCGCCAAGCTCCCCTTTCAGGGCTTTCAACATGTCGTCGAGCGGATTGGTTTCCAGCTGCAGGCCGGCGATTGCCTCATCGAGGGTCTGGCCTTCGGGCACATCAACGACGTCTTCCAGAAACGTGCGCCCAGAATCGACGGTTTCATCGAGTTTGGGGATGGTTGATACATTCTCTGCGACGATACGGATGTCGAGTCCCGTGGTCAGTGCGACTTCCTCCGCTTTCAAAGCAAAGCGCGACGTATCGAGATAGGGCAGGGCGCCAACTTGCAATTCACCGTCGGCCAGAGATTCCTGGACTTCCCGGACAATCGCTTCGGCTTCCAATTCGGAAATCTGGGTCGATTCATCGAAATTGGCGGTGTTCAGTGGAAATGGTACCTGTTTGATGCGCACTTCGCTTTCAATATCGGCACCATAAATCACATTGCTTGAGGCAACCGTCTTATCAGCACCGGAGGCGCGAAAAACCGTCAGAGGATTAAACCGCGGATAATCTACTTTCTTTTGTGGGGCGACAGCCAGTGGAGCCGAGACAAAGGCAAAGGGCCTTTTCCGGATCACGTCATTTTCGCCAACCCGGGTAACGGTTGGCACCTGGAAAATTCGCTCTTTAGCAGGCTTCAGTGCCAGAACGGCAATGGGGCGGTCGCCCTTAACCACTTCGGCATCGCCGGAAGCACCGGATTGAGCTGTCAGCTTATCAAGAAAGTTGGCCGGCTTAGCCAATTGCTGGCGACCATCCAGAGCAGCGTATAAAGCGCCACCCATTAGTAAGAGAGAAGATACACCTGTCAAAATGGATCCGGACATCCAGCGCATGCTGACCCGACGCTTGTCGGGGGCCCGGCGACCATTGCCACTTATAAGGGGTTGTTCCTCACCCAGGGACATCTGGACACGGGACTTGTCAATCAACTGGGATTCAGCACGGCTTTTCAGCCCTGCCGATCCTGATTTGCGCTTTTCCGGGCTCTTGCTCATCTGGCTGCTTGGTTTGGCACGCTTGTCTGACAAAAATTCTGGCCCCTATAAACCGCATTATACCCGCTAAAAGCAATCAAATTGATGTGCCCCTTGCCAGGCCGAGCATTTATTCCATATAATGGAAAAAGGCAGGCCTTTTTTGGGCGGCGGCCTAGGAAAATCGACGGATTTTTCGTCAGCAAAAGTTTTTTTAAAAAAAGCGAAAAAACTTCAAAAACGGTGTTGACGATCAGAAATCCCGAGACTATAAACCGCCCACCGACG
This sequence comes from Rhizobiaceae bacterium, assembly GCA_039969995.1. Lineage (GTDB taxonomy): Bacteria > Pseudomonadota > Alphaproteobacteria > Rhizobiales > Rhizobiaceae > Pseudahrensia. The sequence goes on along the minus strand of JBDVMU010000003.1, from coordinate 728 downwards.
ACGCACTGGACGCCTCGAGCGAAACCCTGCTGCTGAAACGGTCACCCCGGAAAGGCGTCGCATTAGCGAAAACCTACCTTGAACTGGTAAGCGGTTTGCTTTGGCAACTTTGAGCTGGTTCGACGAAATGCTTTGAGCGTTTCTGTTCTTTGACAATTGAATATGAAGAAAGAGAAACGTGGGCGGCGGAGTTCTGCTGGATGGTTTGGTATTTTCCTTTTACCAAGCGCATCCGATACGAGACTTCGGCGGACACGTTTTTCGAGAATGTTACAAATACCGAGATGACTTCGGTCATCTCAGGTGTGTTTAAAATAATGTTCTCGTCAATTCGTGATGGTCTACCCAGACCATCGCAATTTTTCTCTGTCTTAATTGACAGGAAAAGCGTGACCCAGTCACCGCATTGAGTGCCTCGTAAGAGGTTCGCGGTGAACTGAAAATAGCCGGAACAAATCTCAGATCAAACCTGAGAGTTTGATCCTGGCTCAGAACGAACGCTGGCGGCAGGCTTAACACATGCAAGTCGAACGCCCTTTTCGGAGGGAGTGGCAGACGGGTGAGTAACACGTGGGAATCTACCTATCTCTGCGGAACAACACATAGAAATGTGTGCTAATACCGCATACGCCCTTCGGGGGAAAGATTTATCGGAGATAGATGAGCCCGCGTTTGATTAGCTAGTTGGTGAGGTAATGGCTCACCAAGGCGACGATCAATAGCTGGTC
>JBDVMU010000002.1:0-27577 GCA_039969995.1 Rhizobiaceae bacterium | reverse complement strand
TACCAAGCGGAGCATGGCCTTCCTGTACAAGGCCGAACGTTTGGCAAAGGCCCGACGTGCGTGTGAATTGGTTTCTATGACGCCCAATGAGGCAAGGAAGCATGGATTTGCGATCACGCAGGATGGCGTGCGTCGATCCGCATTTGAGTTGATGAGTTATTCCGAAATTGGATTTTCCGATGTTGCTAATGTCTGGCCAGAATTGGCCGAGATCAACGATTCGGATGCAAAACAAATAGAGATCGATGCAGGTTATGCAGTTTACATGGCACGCCAACAGCAGGATATCGATGTAATTGCGCGAGATGAAGCCCGTGCGATTCCTTCAGACTTTGATTATTCCGCTCTTTCTGGACTATCAAACGAGCTGAAACACAAGCTGCAATCAGTTCGGCCAACGTCTTTGGGCCAGGCCGGTCGAATAGATGGTATTACGCCCGCAGGGCTGACTCTCATTCTGGCCCATCTGAAAAGGCTGAATGGCGATAAGAAGGGTGCAGCGTGAGCGGTCTGGAGAATGTATCGGAGAGCCCGGAAATATTGAAACAGGTCAAGCATGTTTCACGTGAAACAGAGCAACGACTCACAGTTTTTCATGATTTATTGGTTCAGTGGCAAGCGCGAATCAATCTGATTGCCCCATCAACTGTCGGTCAGATCTGGAGCCGCCATATCCTTGATAGTGTTCAGATATATCAGGCGCTAGAGGGAGCTGACGACATCGTTGATATTGGCAGCGGAGCGGGATTTCCAGGCCTGATCATCGCCATAATAATGGCGGAAAGGGGCAAAGGACGCGTTCATCTGGTGGAAAGCAATGGTAAGAAATGTGCTTTTCTCAACACGGCCATCCGTCAAATTGGGTTGAAGGATTGTGGACTCGACATAAAGGTGGTCAATGACCGCATCGAAAAGGCGCTGCCCAAAATTGAACCACCGCAAGTTGTCTGCGCGCGGGCACTTGCTTCGCTTAACGATTTGTTAAGCCTGACGCAGCCCTACCTGCAATCTGGTACGCTTGGTGTATTCCCTAAGGGACGGGGCCACGAATTGGAAATTGCCGAGGCGCGTCGTCATTGGAGTTTTGATTTGGCGGAGCAGCAAAGTCAGCTGCAAGATGGATCGGTAGTGCTAAAAATTTCTGCATTAAAACCGTGTTGAGACTATCATTTTTTACCTCAGTCTTTAGGACTGACAGCAAGCAAATACCCGCTGGAATGCAGACTATTTGATGAGCATAAACCCAGATATTCGACCCAGAACAATCGCCTTGGCCAACCAAAAGGGTGGCGTCGGCAAAACAACCACGGCAATCAATCTGGCCACAGCGCTGGCTGCGATTGGCGAGGAAGTGCTGCTTATTGACCTGGACCCTCAAGGCAATGCCAGCACCGGTCTGGGAATTGAGCGGGACGAACGCGAGGCGTCGACCTACGATTTGCTGACTGGATCCATGAGCTTGATTGAGGTCGTCCAGAAGACCGCGGTACCGCGCCTCAGCATTGCGCCTGCAACTCTGGACCTGCTGGGTGTCGAGATGGAAATTGCCGATCAGCCTGATCGCCCATTTAGGTTGAAGAAGGCGATCGCTGGACATTTGGGCCGAAACCCCGACTTCACCTATATTCTGATCGATTGTCCGCCTTCTTTGAACCTGCTGACCTTGAATTCCCTGGCTGCCGCCGATTCCATTCTGGTCCCACTTCAGGCCGAATTTTTCGCCCTTGAAGGGCTCAGCCAATTGCTGCAGACGGTTGAACAAGTTCGGGGTACGATTAACAAACGGTTAAGCATCCAGGGCATTGTTTTGACGATGGTCGATAAGCGCAATAATCTGGCCGGACAGGTGCAGGACGATGTGCGGGAAACCCTCGGTGATCTGGTCTATGAAACGACTATTCCCCGAAATGTGCGTATTTCAGAGGCACCATCATTTGGCAAACCGGTTTTGCTGTATGATATTAAATGCGCCGGAAGCCAGGCCTATTTGCAACTGGCCTCGGAATTGATTCAGCGGGAGAAATCTTTGCAGGCCAATTCGGATGAGTAATGCGGAACAAGACGAAATGAGGCACACACAGCATGGCTGAAGAAAATTCAAAACAACGCCTGGGCCGCGGCCTGGCCGCGCTGATTGGCGAAATGGACAAGCCGGTGGCTGCCACACCGTCCAATAATGATAGCAGTGCGTCAGCCGAAAACTCGGCAATTGCAACAGATCGTGTTGTGCCGATTGAGTCGATTCGGGCCAATCCGAATAACCCGCGTCGTCAGTTTACCGAATCCGAACTTGAAGATCTGTCTCAATCGATTGCAGAACATGGTTTGATCCAGCCAATTCTGGTCCGCTCGGCGCGACCGGTAGAAAATGCGGAAGTCGTTTATGACTATGAGATTATCGCTGGTGAACGTCGCTGGCGCGCTGCTCAACGAGCTGGAGTTCATTCGGTTCCAATTCTGCTGCGAGAAGTTGATGATCGTCAGGCTTTGGAGCTGGCCATTATTGAGAACGTTCAGCGTGCCGACCTCAACCCGGTGGAAGAAGCCCTGGGTTATCGTCAGTTGATGGATGAGCATGAGTATAAGCAAGCGGATCTGGGCAAGGTAATTGGCAAGAGCCGCAGCCATGTCGCCAACACATTGCGCCTGCTCAATCTGCCGCAATCGGTTCAAGCCATGTTGTCATCCGGGGCGCTGTCTTCCGGCCATGCCCGTGCTTTGATCCCGATGGATGCACCGGAGGCACTGGCCAAACGCATTATTGATGAAGGTTTGTCGGTGCGTCAGGTGGAGCAGCTCGCCGGACAAGAAAACCGACCAGCAAAGGCTGGCTTGGTGAGCACCCCGAAAGCCGCCAAGGATGCAGACACCGAGGCGCTTGAACGTCGTTTGAGCGATGCATTGGGTTTGAAGGTTGCGATCAACCACAAGACCAATGGCAAGGGTCGCGTAACCATTGACTACAAATCGCTTGATCAATTGGACCTTCTGGAAGGCAAATTGACCAACTAAACCTGAAAGAGTTTGGGCCAAACGCCATTTATTATGGACAGGTTTATGGACGAGCCTAACCAGGCGCCTATCGACGGGCTTGGCGGGCCTCTATTGCTATCGCCAACAGGGCCGTGGAGGTCAATGCGACGGCCAGAGAGCTTTGCGTGCGTGTATCAAGGGACAGAGCTTCCAAACGACTTAAAACGCGTTCCAGTGCCGACTGACGCCATAGGTTGACGGCTTGAATAACCCTGTCCTTGCGTTGAAAATTCACTGGCGGTCGCATGGAGTTTACAAGCGCGGATGCTGGTTGGTTGCCGGACTCCATCTGTGACCGCATCAGATGTAGGGCCTGAAAATGCCGTTGCACAGCGTTGACGACCAGGAATACTGCCGTCCCCCGCGCCATCAGCCGCTTAAAAGTATGTTCCATATTGGCAATGTCACCAGTGCTTGCTGCATCGACCACCGTGTCGAGAGCCAGGCTGGAGGCGTCACCTACGATTTTATGGATGTCATCAAGGGTAATTTGACCGCGATCCCCGACATAAAGACACAGTTTTTGAACTTCACCGCGAGAGGCCATTCGGTTGTCGCCAAGGAGGTCAATTAACGCCTTGCGGGCAGGAGGCTCAATTGTCAGCCCCGAAGCATCGAGTTCCTGGTCAACCACGGTTTGCAGTGCCCTGGCCTGATCTTGGTAACAGGGAAGGGCGACGGCAGATCCAGCTTTTTCGATTCGCGACCGTAATGGCGAAGATTTTTTAAGATCGCCTGCCTCGATGATTATCAATGCGTCAACAGGTGGTTGATCGAGAACCGGCTGCACCGCATTGGCGAGGTTTTTCTGGGTAGACCCCTTGATGCGGACGAGTCGCTGTCCACCAAACATTGAAACTGTATGGGCTTCGTCGGCCAAACGCTGCGGATCTGCTGCTGCATCGTCCGCATCCAGCACGATAGTTGAAAATGGATCGTTTAAGTCCGAACCGCTGTTTTTGGCCAGCAGTTCAGCGCGTTCAGAGACCAGCCCGGCATCCGGGCCGTAAAGCAAGACAATCCGGTGGGCAGGTTTGGGCTGCTTCAGATAGGAATCGACTTCGTGGTTTTTGACCTGGGCCAATCGATTAACTGTTTGCTTGTGTCAATGCCTGACCAATGGCCAGCCGGAGTTGCTGCGCAACAACCTTGGCGGCCCGATTTTCGGCATCGCGTTGGGCCCGTTCATTGGCGAATTTCTGCGGGGTCTGGTCAAAACTAGCGACTGCCCGTCTCTTACCGGTTGATACAGGTTTGCCGGTGCTTGTATCCAGAAGTGTGTAGACTGCTGTAACAGCAACCTGAGTGGACGTCGACGAAAGCGAGTCGCCTTCTACCGCCAGAGACTGACTGGCTGAGGATATTTGCAGACTGACCACGTATTGACCGCCAGGCTCTTGCTGGCCGCCATTCAGATCGAACAGCAAATTATTCCGAACCTGTTGAGCCACTCTTGTTTTGACTGGCTTAACGCTGATGGTTTTCATGACACCACGCACAGACGATGAAGTGCCATCTAAGCTAAGCTGGTTGGTTGTGGTTGAATTTAGCGGTTGAACGGTGCAGGAAGCGATGAAAAACAACAAGCTTACCGTCCCGGCGAGACGCTGGATCTGTCTCACGTCAGATGACCACATTGACGATTCTCCCGGGCACAACAACGACCTTTCTAGGTTCCTTACCAGAAAGGGCCGATTGAACAAAGTGTTCAGACAATACAGCTTCTTCAACACCTTGTTTATCAAGGTCGACGGGGACTGAAATTTCGCCCCGCTTCTTACCATTGATCTGCACTGGCAGGGTAATAGCTGATTCAACGAGCATCTCCGGATCCAGTTCTGGCCATGCGGTCGCCGAAACCATTCCCGCGCGACCAATTACAGTCCAACATTCTTCGGCGAGATGCGGCATCATTGGTGCAATCATTTGAATGGTCATACCCATCGCATCAGTCAAAACCTTGGTCGACACAGATTGAGATTTTGCAGACTGCTCCAATTCACTAACCAAAGTATAGATCTGAGCGACGGCAGAATTATAGCGCAGGCCGGGGATCATTTCGTCCACCCGTGCAAGTGTTTTATGAGCTGCTTTGCGCAGCTTCAGATCTGCATCATCGTTTCCAGATTGATTGTCGCGACTGGCGACGGAATTGACAAGCCGCCAGATCCGTTGAACGAAGCGGTGAGCGCCTTCGACGCCGGCTTCGGTCCAGATCACATCGCGGTCTGGCGGGGAATCAGACAAAACGAACCAACGCGCAGTATCAGCACCAAAACTGGAAATGATGTCATCTGGATCGACCGTATTGCGTTTCGACTTTGACATTTTTTCGATGCCGCCGATGACAACCGGATCGCCAGTTGCCGAGTGGCGCGCGGAGCGGTTGCTGCCGTCATCAATAATGTCAATCTCGCTTGGCTGAAGCCAGTCGCCTTCTTTTGACTTGTATGTTTCGTGAACCACCATGCCCTGGGTAAAAAGACCCTTAAACGGTTCTTGAATATCCATGTGACCGGTGATTGACATGGCGCGGGCAAAGAAGCGGGAATAGAGCAGATGCAAGATCGCATGCTCGATGCCCCCGATATATTGATCAACCGGTAACCATCGATTCGCAGCCGATACATTGGTTGGCGTGCTGCTTTTGGGATCAGTGAAGCGGGCAAAATACCAGGACGAATCGACAAAGGTATCCATTGTGTCGGTTTCGCGCTTGGCTGGTTTGCCACAAGATGGGCAGGGTACATCGCGCCATGTCGGGTGCCGATCCAGCGGATTGCCCGGTGTGTCGAATGTGACGTCTTCGGGTAAGGCGATAGGAAGGTTTTCTTCCTTTTCCGGAACAACTCCACAATCGTCACAGTGCACGACGGGAATCGGGCATCCCCAGTAGCGCTGACGGGAAACACCCCAGTCCCGCAACTTATAGTTGATCTCCCCGACACCCTGTGGGGAATTGTCGAGGCTCTGCTCCTGTAGTTTGTTAATCGCAGCCTCGATAGCGTCGTCCTTGGCGAGACCGTCGAGAAATCCGGAATTTACCATCACCCCGTCACCGAGATAGGCAGTGTCACCTACTTCAATAGCTTGATCGGGAGATGACGCATCAGCAATAACTGGGATGACGTCAAGATCGTATTTTCGGGCAAAGTCGAGGTCGCGCTGGTCGTGGGCGGCACAACCAAAGATAGCGCCAGTGCCATAGCCCATAAGTACGAAGTTGGCGACGTAAACCGGCAGGACTCTTCCTTCGATAAACGGGTGGGCAACCGTCAACCCGGTATTGAAGCCCATTTTTTCGGCCGTCTCGATAGCAGCGACGGAAGTGCCGATCTTGCGGCATTCATCCATAAAAGCGGACAACTCTGAATCGGTCTGAGCCAGTTCCAGTGACAAAGGATGTTCGGCGGCCAATGCCATAAAACCAGCGCCATACATGGTGTCAGGACGGGTGGTGAAAACTTCAATCTCGCTGGCAGAGGTCTTGGAGTTTTCAGTCAATGCAAAGCGAACCCGTGCGCCAGTCGATTTGCCGATCCAATTGGCCTGCATCAACTTCACTTTGGCCGGCCATTGATCCAACCCATCCAAGCTGTCGAGCAGATCTTCGGAGAAATCGGAGATCTTGAAGAACCACTGGGTCAGTTCACGCTGTTCAACTTCCGCGCCTGAACGCCAACCACGGCCGTCGATCACCTGTTCGTTGGCCAACACAGTCATGTCGACCGGGTCCCAGTTTACCTTAGCGTTTTTTCGGTAGACCAGGTCGGCGGCAAGAAAATCGAGGAACAGTTTTTGCTGCTGAGCGTAATAGTCTGGATCGCAGGTTGCGAACTCCCGTGACCAGTCCAGAGACAGTCCCATCGACTTCAACTGAGTTCGCATGGAGGCAATGTTGTGATAGGTCCAGCCTTTTGGGTGGGTCTTGTTCTGCATGGCGGCATTTTCCGCCGGCATGCCAAACGCGTCCCAGCCCATGGGATGCAGAACTTCAAACCCTTTGGCGCGTTTGTAGCGAGCGATTACATCGCCCATCGCATAATTGCGTACATGGCCCATATGAATGCGCCCGGAGGGATAGGGAAACATTTCCAAGACGTAATATGTTTCTTTGTCACTATCGGGCAGGGTGCTGGTTTGGAAGATGTTATCTTCATCCCAACGTTGTTGCCATTTCTGTTCGACGCTTCGTGCGTTGTAGCGCTCACTTGCCATTTTGCGGCTCATCATCAAAAAGGGAGTTGTTTGGGGTGCTAGTGACCAGAAATGCGTATGCAGGTCAACACTTAGTCACCAGGCGAAGATGCTAATTGAAGGAAGATGCGCTTGTTGGAGCAAAAAGAACGATTGCAAACCGTGCTAAACGAAATCGCAGAGGCCGAGAAGCAAGCCAAGCGGCCAGAAGGCTGTGTTCAGTTGATTGCGGTATCCAAGACATTCGATGCCGATCAGATTCTACCAGTTTTGGAAGCTGGCCAGCGGGTTTTTGGCGAAAACCGCGTGCAGGAGAGTCAAGGCAAATGGCCACAACTGAGACTGGGATTTCCCGATACAGAATTGCACCTGATTGGACCATTGCAGTCCAATAAGACTTCTGAAGCCGTTGCCCTTTTCAACGTCATTCACACCGTCGATCGAGAAAAAATTGCTGCTGCTCTTGCCAAAGAAATGACCAAGCAGGCGCGGACACCGAAACTCTATGTGCAGGTCAATACCGGCCGAGAAGAGCAAAAAGCTGGAATTGACCCTCATCAAGCCGTTGCATTTGTCGAGCGCTGCCGTTCAGTGCACGGACTGACCATTTCCGGGTTGATGTGCATTCCGCCATTTGATGAGAATCCTGGTCCCCACTTTGCTTTGCTGCGCAAGCTTGCCAGTGAGGCGAAGGCTGAAGAACTTTCAATGGGTATGTCAGCAGACTATCAGACTGCAATTGAGTTTGGATCCACCAGTGTGCGGGTTGGCAGCGCTATTTTTGGCACTCGCAGCTAACCAATCAGATCGCTTTTGCAGGAGCTGGGTTGATCGGCATCCCAGGCGCGGGCTATCCAGGCTTTGCCCCAACGCCGCTGTTCAAGATTGGCATTACTGCGGGTGCTGTAGAAATCAAAACAGTTGTTTCCTCGCTTCCAAACTTCAAAGCAGCCGCCATCCAAGTCGGGCCTATGGGGATATTCGAAACACAAAAGGGAACCACGAAATTCCATGTGGCCATGAATGGACTTTCCGTCTTCCACATAGATGCTGGTCATGTTGGGATTGAGACGCTCGGCCCAGCGGCCACCATTTGAATACTCACCGGTGAACATCCGTCCAAACATGTCACTGCGTATCTGGGACTGGGTGAGTGGGATCAGGGAGTGCTGTGCTGATACCGGCGGAGTACTTGTTAGCAGCACCAGAAGTACGGCCAGCAAACCAATGTTTGACATTTTCCACTTTGCCGCTAAAAGGTGCCGCATGTTGATCAAGGCACTCAAAACGAAGACCACCGTTTAGCCGCTCCCTCCCGCACTCTCCCGGGAAGGAGAGGTGCTAGCGCAGTGCGCATTTGGAGAGGTAGGAGCAAAGTCATCATGGGTTACAGAATTGCAGTTGTTGGTGCCACAGGCAATGTGGGCCGCGAAGTACTCAACATTCTGGCAGAGCGTGATTTCCCGGCCGACGAAGTTGTCGCCCTGGCATCTCGCCGCAGCCAGGGCACTGAAGTGTCATTTGGCGACAAAACGCTGAAGGTCAAGGCGCTCGACAATTATGACTTCGCTAATACCGACATTGCAATCATGTCGGCTGGTGGTTCGCTGTCCACCGAGTGGGCGCCTAAAATTGGTGCTGCGGGATGTATCGTAATCGATAACTCTTCAGCATTCCGCTACGATCCAGACGTGCCGTTGATTGTGCCGGAGGTGAACGCAGACGATATCACCGGTTTCTCGAAAAAGAACATTATTGCAAATCCCAATTGCTCCACAGCTCAGCTGGTTGTGGCCTTGAAACCGCTCCATGACAAAGCAGGCATCAAGCGCGTTGTTATCTCCACCTATCAGTCGGTGTCTGGTGCCGGTAAAGAGGCAATGGAAGAATTGTTCAACCAAACCCGTGCTGTTTTTGTCGCGGATCCGATCGAAGCACAAAAATTCACAAAGCGGATCGCCTTTAACTGCATCCCTCATATCGATGTTTTCTTGGATTCAGGTGAAACCAAGGAAGAGTGGAAGATCACTGCTGAAACCAAAAAAATGCTCGATCCGAAAATCAAGGTTACAGCAACAGCGGTTCGCGTCCCGGTGTTTGTGTCTCACTCCGAAGCGGTGAATATCGAGTTTGAAAACGAGATTTCCGCAGACGAAGCACGCGAAATTTTGCGTCAGTCTCCCGGATGTTTGGTTGTCGATAAGCGAGAAGATGGGGGTTATGTCACCCCTTATGAAGCGGCCGGTGAAGACGCCACTTACATTTCGCGTATCCGCGAGGACTCAACCATAGATAACGGTCTGAACTTGTGGGTGGTCTCTGACAACCTACGCAAAGGTGCTGCCCTGAACACAGTGCAGATTGCTGAACTGCTGCTCAATCGCGGCCTGCTTCAGCAGAGCCGCGCAGCCTAAAACAAAAAAGGCCTGGAGATTTGAACCCCCCCAGGCCTTTTTTTGAACTTGGCCGTATTCGAATTTAAAACAGCCAACCCTTTTTTTGCGGGTTCTCTATTCCGTCCGCATCTCCATCTTCGCTGATGCCTGGATCATCTGGACGATGATCAATGACACCGTCCTGATCTGGATCGAGATCAGCCTGGGTGTAGGGAGAGGCGTTTTCGTCAGTCCCTGCAGCAGTTACTGCAGCCGTAGGCTCGTCAGATTTCTTGTCGCTTTTTAGTTGTTCTGTCTTGGTCAACTTATCGGTCTCAGGGTCCGTTTCAGTTTTTGCAGATTTGGACTTGGTCGTTGATTCTGACTTTTGCTGCTCTGGCTTTTCGGTACTTACATTGTCATTTTCGGGCTTGGCCGTTGCCTTTTTGGTGTTTGCTGCAGCCGGTTCTGCGGCTTTATCAGACTTTTTCGGCTGGGTTTTCTTGGCAGGCTCATTTTCCTCAACAATTTCGGCGTCCACCACCAGGTCATCGTTTGTGGGGGCAACAACTGACGCAGAAGGTTCTTCTGTGGGAGTTGGAAGTTCTTCAAGCGGTTGTTTGACCAACAGGCTTACATCGTTTGCGTCGAGCTGACTGGTCAACTGCTGAATTGGGGCTTTCCATTCAAAGGCGTCCAAGTGACCCGTCGTTGGAGAGCAGGGTAGCCAGTCCTCACTGATTACACCATCGGCCATCCAGGCCGGATCCTTGGCGGCTGAAACCGCCCGTGATAACCATTCGCGAACGCGCCCGCGATCGCCATATTCAGCTTCCTCAATATCGGCCATCAACAGGCAGGCCCCTTCGGTGACGGAATCGCGCAGAACTTCTTCCATGTTGTCCCTGGCGCGTTTGAAATCACCGGCATCAGCAGCAGCCTGCGCAAGCGCAATTTTACCTTCGCGGCTATCTGGCTTTTTGCCGATCAGTTTTTCCATTCGGGCAAGGCGTTGTTTGACGGTGTCACCGGTGACAAGATTGCCATAGGCATCAGCAATTTCAGGATGTGGGGCCGCCTGCCATGCAGCTTCTAGAATCTTGCCAGCTTTACGCTGATCATCGAGTCGAACCAGCAGGCGCGCAGCAACGGTGGCTGCTGGAGCCAAGTCCTTGGCTAGCTTGCTTGCAGCCAAGGCATGAATACGGGCCTTTTCCGGTTCTCCGTCTTCGAGCTGAAGCGCCAATGCTGTCAGAACGACAGCTTTTTTGCGGTTGAATTCGGGTTTGTTGAAAATACCGGTTGATCGGTTTTGATCGAGGGTTTTCAGTGCCGCTTCCCATTGACCGGTAATGATCTGAATTTTCAATACGGCGTTGGCTGCCCAAGGAGTTCCCGGAGCCATGTCATTGGCTTCCTTCGCGAAATGGGCTGCGGCCTCGTGGGCACCTTCTTTTTCGGCTTCCAGATAAAGACCGCGCAATCCGAGCAGGCGCGTTTCATTGTTCTCCAGCATGGTGTTGAATTGCTGACGTGCGGCGGGGCGGTCATCTTCAAGCAGGGCTGTTTGGGCCTCCAACATGGCGACCAGGGGCTCACTATCCAGCAGCTTGCCGGATTCTTTCGCCAATTGCTTGGCCAGCGGAACATTGCCGGCACCTGCTGCAACCAGACCCTTCGATAGTGCCACGTAGCCCTTATCGCGACGCCGACCAGCCCGCCAACGCCCAAATGCCTTTGGTGAATTGATAATGGCGAAAAAGCACCACCACAGGAAAACTGCAGTTAGAAAGAGGACTGCGAGGACAAAGATCAAGGTGATCAGATCAAATTCATAAGCCTGTCCTTGATTGAGCCAGTCCCATTGGACTGTGACGGTGCCCGGATTGTCAGCAAGCCAGGCGAAGCCAAAGGCTAGTGCAAACAGCAACAGGATGAAAACGGCGATGCGAAACATAAATGGCTCCCGGAGGACACTTGGAGATGGTGGATCAACGCGTTGTGCGGTGATTGGCCAACCTATCTATTGCGTTGCTGTTGAGTTGAGAAATGACTGAACCGAACTCGATATCAAGCCATTGGCGGTGATTCTTGATTGCAGTTGGTCATGCCATTGCATAGAGGCGTTTTGACCAGCTTCGGGCAATGTTGCCCATAGTTGTGACGCGGCATTCAATTCGCCATCCCGTAGTGATTGGGAAATCTGCGAGACAATCGCAATCGGGGTCGTGCCTTCAAGTTCCTTGCGCGGTTTGACTTTGACAAAGGACTTCACACCGGCGAGCAGACGAGAGGATAGATCTTCGCCGGGTGCTGGTTCAGTCGCTGCCAAAATGGTGTCGCTGATGGTCGAGAACGAATTCGTCAACTGGGCAGGGGTGGGAACGCCCGCTTGTGCAAATGCAGCCAGCTGCTCAAGCTGCGCGTCACCACCTGACAGGTTTTGCAGAATTGTCAGCGAAGACTCGAATGGAAGTCCGCGATCTATGTCATTTTTCAATGCTGCTGCAGCAACCGCTCGTGCGGCTAGTTTTTCAGCCGAGTTTGGTTTGTTGAGGCTTGCTGTTAGGCGATCAACATTTTCACTTTGTTGTTGAAGCGATTGGCTGTTCGCGGCAATCGTCGATTGAGCTTCATTCAAAGCGTTTGCCAGAGTGGGCAGGTTCTGAGCCTGCTGTTCAAGTTTAGCCAACCGGTCAACCAGATCCTCATTGACAGAGGTGGATCGAGTACTGGCCTCAACAGAAAGCTTATCAACGCCTGCGTTTAGCTGAGCCAGATCTTGCGCCAGTTTCGATGAACGCTCGGTGAGGTTCTCCACCTGTAGGGATAGGGCTGAAACTGCAGCTCCACCACCCGCTGCACCGGAACTGACAGCCGACTGCAATTCAGATATTGTCTGGGCATTGGCCTGTTGATCGGTCAGCAGCTTCTCAACCCGTATCGTGGTTTCATTGACCTGGGTAATCACCGTGTCCAGCTCGGCGTCGGCAGAATTGGGCGCCAGTTCAGATAGACGTTTGGAAACCACCGAATCGATCTGGCTGCTCAAATCAGAGTCAATATTGCCGTTTCCGCTTGATGAATTTAGCGAGTCCAAACGGTTGGAAAGATCTGTCAATTCAGTGCGCAGCGTATTTGTTTGAGAGGCGACTAATTCTTGAATGCTTGCTGGATCAGCCTGGTTGGACTGACCCGGTGTTGGCAGCAGCCCTGCAAATTGCAACAGGCCAGCGCCGCCAAGTGCTACGCCGCCACCTATCAACGCGGCTGCAAAGCGACCCATACGGCCACTGGAGGTTTTGTGTTTTTTCGTTGGTTCTGGCTTTGGTGGTGCTGCGGGTTTGGCTCCACCTTGGTCACCAGACTTGGCGTTCCTGCCAAAATTTAAACCCTCGGCTTTTTCAGATGTTTTGGCATCAATTACCGGTGCGCTATCTGCCGATGACAGTGGCGAAGATGATTTCTTCACTTTGGGTGTTGCAGTGCGAGCACTGGATGCAGCCGCTGCTTTGACTTTCGGTTCAGGTTTGGAAGGAGTAACCTTTTCAGCCTGCAGGTCGATGGTGACCGGTTTCGATTTGCTCGATGCACGGCGTTGATTGCGAGGCGACTGGGCCTTGTTTGATGTCGTGGATTTGGTCGACTTTTTCATAAGCGAAATTTCCGGATACGCTTGTCAGCGTGGGGTCAGCGGTGAGGTGAAATCCGCTTTGATGTCTTGTTGATCAACTTAAGGCAGCGGCGCGGCGCGGGCAAAACAAATGTGCTTTTAAAGCCCAATTAGATTTAGAAGACCGGCCTCTGTTGGCTTGTCAGGGTAATGTGCATTGGCTTGCAGTTCCTTAGGCAAGGCATTGAAGATGTCGTAACTCATGAGATAGACGTGCAAATCCACCATGGAGATATCATCCTGTTGCATCAATTGGACAAATGTATGGGCAGTGCGCTTTGAATATAAGAGCACACCATCGAATTTTTTGGCCTTAAGCGCCTTTTTGGTTGTTTCGGTAAATTGGCTGGTGGGTGAGGAGCAATAGACCGGCCAATGGGTGCAGGAAATATCCTTTGCAGAAAGCAGCGCGCCTAAATCATGAGCGGTCGACTCGGCGCAGGGATAAACCAGCGGGCCATTCAAGCCGTGTTGAGCCATCCATTCGGGCAACTGCTTAACCAGATCAAGCGCCGAACCTACAACATAATCTACTTGCTTGAATCCAAATTGCTCGGCAGCCTCTGCACTGGCCTTGCCGGTGGTCAGTACTGGAAGCGGGTCAAACTTTCGTTGAGCGATCAAATTTTGCATTGCTGGTAGAGCATTTGAACTGGTCAATATCAGGCCATCGAATGAGCCGTTTGGAAAGGCAGTTTGAAGTTCACGGATTTCAAGAAGTGGTTCGATTGAGCAGGTGTGCCCAAGTTCGGCCAGTGCTGCCGCGGTGGCTTCGGTCTGGTGTCGGGGTCGGGTTATGAGGACATGCACGGTTATCGGGTTCCATCTGGATTATCGGACAATACATCCAACAGGTCCGGCGTGGGGTTGATCTCTTCCGTATTTTTCTTGCGTGTCTGACCGCTTGAGTTCTTCGATCGTTGCTCCAGCGACCAACGGATTTGTTGTTGCTTTGCGGGATAGACATAGGCGACGATCTGTTCGCTCTTGCGGGGTTGTCCCGGCCCGGAAAACTGGATGCTCTCTTCCAGGACCACGTTTCCTTCCAGACATGTAAAGATCCAGGCGTCTTTGTTTGGCGCTGCAATCAGGATCGAATGGCCAGAAGTAAGCATGCTGACAGTGATTGTTGCTGGCAGGTGAAAACGCAAGGCCGCGACTAGGTCATCTGTAACCTTACCTTCAGGCTCAAACGAATCGCAGCCAGTTAACAGCTTGCCATCTTCACGAAGGCTGATCTGGCGTCGATGTATCAGAGCGTATTTGTGACGATAGCCGTCATGGGTTGCTTCAACGGGGGCTGCATTGTTGCCTGCTTCGCCACGACTTGATGTGACCTGGCCAGGCGATCGAATCAAAGGCGTGGGTAACAGGCTGTTAAAAGCAGAATCAGTTGCAAATCGGCTGGATGAGGTATCGTCCACCGTGGCGGTTGAATGCGCTGCTGTTGCACGGGCAAACGGTGCATAAAGATCATGGGAAATGTCCGGTACACCGCAATTGGCGATGAAGCGTGTTGCGCCGCTCGACATTTCAAATGATAGCGTTCCTGCCATCGCCTGTCTGGCAGCAGTTCGGTTGCCTGGTTTGCCAGTATCCATCAATATCACAGTCTTGCCTGCGCTAATGCGCTCAAAGCCAGATTGAGGGGCCGATTTTTGTGGTGCTCCGTTGGTGGTATCGTAGCGCAGAACATTTGCCATAAGCGCTGTTGGTGTGAAGCCGGTTCCGTTGAACTGGGCAAGATCTCCATTGCTGTGTCGGAAAAAACGCAAAGCGCTCATCATTCGATCAACGGCTGAATTCAGAGTCTTGGAGGGAGCTTGTCCATGTTTGTCGTAAGCTTGCTTCAGGGGAAGAAGGTCTGCCAGAAGATGGACCAATACGACCGGGTTACGTGAAATATGCCCGCCATCGGGCAAAATTTGCCGCTGCAATTCGCGATCAAGTTCGCGGGCGGCTGATCGCACGGTTTTCTCACGGCCAGCAAGGCAGATGGAGGCATAGGCCAGGGCAATCGTTGCCAACAGGCGTGGATGACCATCGCGTGTATGTGGCACATTATGGTGCAGGTAACGAGATTGCCGAGCAAGCGAACGCAGCATCAGGCGGTAATTGGAAGGGCTGGCATCCTTGATCAAGAGCGGTGCATGGCTGAACCAGGCGATCATGCGCGCGGCGACGATATCGGAACGCCAGGCCGGGCTACTCAACTGATGTCCCCAAATCTCTATCCAGTCAGTCATCAACGCATTGGCATTGGCGCGGGCCAGATCAGTGTCGACGGCTTGATGATGGCGTAACCAGCGAAAACCATGCAAACGGGCAAACCAGTCATCACTTGGCGCTGATGCAGCAAATGGTGTTTCCCCCCCTGTTGAAACAGATTCTTCGCCAAACCCGTAATGTCCGGAATAAAACTCGATGGCACGTTGAGGATCAGCAGGGTGCAGGCTTTGAGGTGCCATGGCCAGGCCGCTTGGTGTGGTGCCAGCAAAGCGCCAACGGTAAAGCGGACCGGAACGCACTCTGCGCGCAAAGCGACGCCACAATTCGCTGCCAATCAGCGCTGGAATCAAAAGAGAATCAGGTACCCGCATTGCCCGGTTTTATCTGTTTTGCAGTGATTCGTAAAAATAGAACGGTTTTGCTTGCGGGAACATGCCGTCACCAGCAAAAGACGAAATTGAAGAGATGAATTATGTGCTGCGGGTGAAACGTGCGCAGAAAAAGCCGTCCAGACCGGACAGCCTCGCGCTACCGGTTTCAGCGCCCACAGATTGTAGATGACTGGGCAGCGTGCGAATCGCGCCCTGGCGATTAACGATTTCATCTAGATCAAAACACTCATCTGCAGAAATCGGATTGGGTACCAGCCCCAAATCAGCTTTTAACACTTGCGCATAGACATCTTCGCCTTCGGCACGGTCGAGTGAGCAGTTGGAAAAGATAAGTGTGCCACCTGGTTTCACGAAGCCGGCTGCCCGGACGATCATGTCGAATTGCAGTTGTGCCAATTCGGCTATGATTTGCGGTGACTTGTTCCACTGAACATCGGGATGACGTCGAATTGTGCCTGTCGAGGAACAGGGCGCATCAAGCAATACCAGATCGAACTGGTTGTCCGATTGCCATTCCATCATATCGCCAAGATGGCAGGTCACAGAAAGTTGCAGGCGATCAAGATTTTCTTGGAGTCGCTTTAGCCTGGGTTCGGAAGCTTCCAAAGCTGTGACCCGAGCTCCTTGGGCGGCCAATTGCGCGGTCTTGCCCCCTGGAGCGGCACAAAGATCAAGTACAGTCTTGCCCTTTACATCGCCAAATAATTGGGCTGGCAGGCTCGCAGCAGCGTCCTGGACCCACCATTCTCCCGATTCAAATTCAGGCCAGGTTTCAATATTGCCATCTCGAGAGATACGGATGGAATTACCGAACAAATGTTGGCCCTCTAGTTTTGTGGCCCACTCTTCGGCGTTGTCTTTGACGGTAATATCAATCAGGGGCTCGATCATATGAGCTTTGGCAATCTCCGCCATGCGATCGCGCCCGTAATCCTTCTTGACCCGTTTGCTCAACCAGGGAGCCATGTTGAGCATGGCCAGGTCTTTTTCTACTCTGTTGGCAAACAATTCTGCCTTTTCCCGAGATAGCCGCCGCAAGATGGCATTGGCGAGGCCCGAAAAGCGGGTCGAGCGCTTGTCATTTCGTAATGCTGTGACCGCCAAATCAACGGCTGCACTGTCGGGGATGTCCAGGAACAGGATTTGCGCTGCAGCTACATGCAGCGTGTGGACCAGATGGCGCGCTTTGGATGGCAGTTTACGATCCAGTAGCTTGCCGAGCGCGTAATCTATTTCACCACGCCGCCGCAAGGCAACTGTCACAATCGCCCGGGCCAATCCCTTGTCAGCCTGCGAAAGTTCGGAAAACTGACGTGGACCATGACGTGTGTCCAACAAGCCATCAAGGCTGCGACCATCATCAATGACACGGGTAAGGAGGATTGCGGCGGTTGTCCGGGTCGCCAGACCCGGTTTGCTCATTCCCAGGGTCCTTTGGCGGCATTGTCCTTGTCAGACTTACCCCATGGTCCGATATTGACCCGGGTAGACCGTGGCTCACGCATTTTTCCGGCATTTCGCCCAAACACTTCCTTCTGTGCTTGCCGTTGTGGTGCCGGCGGCGACGACGGCGGCGGCGAAGGTGACGAGGGTGGTGGCGATGGGGCGCGTTGTACTTCACGGTTGTCCTGCGCATCGGGATGTTGACCACTCCACTGATCGGCCAATTGCTGCAATGCTGCGATACGGTTTTGTGTATTCGGATGGGTGGAGAACAAATTGTCCATGGAACGGCCATTCAGGGGATTGATGATAAACAGATGCGCTGTTGATTGTGACTGCTCGGCTGGTTCGTTCATGATGCCACGGGCATAATGTTCGATTTTTTGAAGCGCTGATGCCAACCAAAGTGGATTGCCGCAGATTTCGGCACCATCGCGATCGGCTTCATATTCCCGCGTCCGGCTGATAGCCATTTGCACGATGCCGGCGGCCATCGGTGCCAGAAACATCGTCGCAAGAACCCCGATAAAGCCGAGTGGATTATTTCGGTCACCGCGAAAAAAGAAAGCAAAATTGGCCAACATGCCGATTGCACCAGCAAGAGTCGCGGTGATCGTCATGGTCAATGTGTCGCGGTTTTTGATATGCGCCAGCTCGTGCGCCATTACTGCGGCTACTTCTTCTTCGCTCAGACGATCCAAAAGACCGGTACTGGCGGCGACGGCTGCATGTTCGGGACTGCGGCCTGTGGCAAAGGCATTGGGCTGATCGGTTTCCAGAACATAGACCCGTGGCATCGGCAAATCGGCATTGGCCGCCAGTTGTTCCACCATCGAAACTAAAACAGGAGCTGTGTCGTGGGTCACTTCGGTGGCATTGTGCATGCGCAAGACCATGTTGCCGGAGTTCCACCAGGAAAACACGTTCATACCCGCCGCAACCACAAGTGCGATCAACATGCCGGTTTGTCCAGCCAATAGAAAACCAACCAGCATGAACAACATGGTCATGACAGTTAGCAGCATGGTTGTTTTCACAACATTCATCTATTGTGTCTCCGAAAGAGTATACGACAGTGGCGGACGCCCTATTCAAATGGGATTCCTGCCGCTTTGAGTCAACCATTTAGGGAATTTGGGAGTTTCTGGTGACCAATTCAGTAAAAAAACCTGATCCGGCAATTGCCAAACAGGCGTTGAAGGAAGCCGCTGAGCGGCGGGCGGCGCAGGAAAAAATTGAACAGGAATTGCCGCAAGAGGCTGAAGTCAACGGCCGCAAAGGACCGGATCCGGCACGCTATGGTGATTGGGAAAACAAGGGCATAGCCAGCGATTTTTGAGGCTCCGCCTTCAATCCATTCCAACAAAAAGGGCCGCTCCAAGATTATTGAAGCGGCCCATCGCAATTTCTTTGTCCGGAGGGTCCATCAGGCTGACGAATCGTCAACGCGTGATATCAACAGTCCGGTTTGCTGGTTCACCGGAGAGACTGCTCCCCAACTGCACCATTAAACAAAGACCCTACCGAACTAGTGAAACTACTCGACATTGGATCACCTCCTTTCATTGCGTTGAACACGAATCAAATTATGGGGTCTAATTCTGAAGCTGACAAGCTTAGATCTGGTTGGTCAGATCAAACCTCAACCATTCTGTGATGACAGCAGTTCCCGCAAATTTCGCTCAAACCAGAAGCGAGGGATGAAATGGCCACGTTTGTGGACATCCAGCCGGATCGACTTCCCGCTTTGGCAATTTTCCCAGATATGGCGCTGAAACTTGAGAATTTTAACAGCTTGCCAATCGCGCAGACGGTCGGCTTTTGGTCCGCATCCATTGTGCTGCCGCCATAAAGAAACCGCTCCTTCAACTTCGCCGTTGGGGCCGAATGGATAATCCATGACATTGTCGCGGGTTCCGTGAACGTGACGGATATTGACCGGTGCTTCGCAATCTTCGCTTTGATCTGGGATCGAGCCGGAAACCGCCAATAGCGTATTCACCTTGCTGCCAGCAGCGCAAGCAAAGCGCCAAGCCATGGCACTGCCGTATGAATAGCCGGATACGAAGATTTTTGAGCGATCAATGGGCCAGCGTTTCGCGGCTTCCTCAATAACCTTTAGCGCAAAATCTACATCCTCGGTGTCGGCACTCCAGAAGTCCCAGGTCCGTCCCAGACCATTTGGAGCCAGCAGCAGCACGCCCAGCTTGCGGGTAGCGCCGGCAATTCGGCCATGTTTCATGATCAATGGTCCCTGCCGTCCCCAGCCATGAAAGTGCAACAGAACTGGTAGCGGCGTTTTGCCATTCCAGTTGTCCGGCAAACGGGCGTGGAAAGACCGATTTCCTAACGGACACGGAACCGCCAATTGACAATCGGCGTCGTTGGAAGAAGCGGCTTTTGCTAAAGATAAGGTGAGGGATTGAACCAGCAAACTTGCAGCAATAAGGATGAAACAGGATAAGATACGCATTGTGCCTGCATGCCAAAACTTGCCCATCACAGCCAATCAAATTCCCTTCATTGATCGTTGGAATTTCGGAATTGATGTGGCCTAATCGGTTTTGGCCAAGTCGATCCGTGCTTGCCAGCAATTATTGGTTGCTGAGCGAACATGGACAAAACTGATTTCCTTGCGGGTCAGCAGGTGATTTGCCGTTTCCACAATCTGATTGGTTTCGGTCAAGGTGCCCGAACCGTAGACAATGCGCTCATTTGCATCGTAGCCGCGCAAAAGATAGCGCGGGCTATCCTCCAGAACTGGCGGCAGGGAATCCGCCTCTGCATCCAAAGCTTCATAGGCCTGGCAGGAATTGGCATGCAGAAAAACAGGTCCCTGCTCGGCGTAAGGCTGGCAACTGTCGAAGGGACGATGGGAAAAGATAAGAAACTCTTCACCCTTCGCAATCATTTGCAGACAATGGCGACACGGGTTGCCCTGACCATCAGAAATGGCGTGTTCGGGCAAGTTGCCATGGGCATCTTTGCCGCCATTGCGAAGATGGATTGCTTCCTGGGTGCTCATTCCGGTGAATTTTGGCATCTGGTTTCTCCTGGCAAACTGCTGATCAATGAAAACACAAGGCCACAAATACGGGTCGCGTTGCCACCCGATTCCTGCTTGCAGTTATGATGTTGGATCGGGCAGGATTCAGTCATGTCCATGACCATCACAAATCAACAAGCGCGTCGCCTCATATTGCATTTGCAAGGGTTGACCCGCCCGCCTCACAAGGCCTTTGGACCCGGCGAATTGGGTGAGTTGATCATGCAGCTAGGCTACGTCCAGCTTGACTCCATCCAGTGGGTGGAACGGGCGCAGCATATGATTTTGCATGCACGCAGCCAGGCCTATCGTCCAAAACACCTGACCAGCTTGATTGAAAAAGAACGTTTCCTGTTTGAAAACTGGACCCATGATGCGGCGGTGATCCCCTCGTGTTTCTATCCCTATTGGCGTCACAAATTTGTCCGCCACAAAGCAAAGCTCGATGCTAAGTTCACCAATTGGCAAGGTGGCGGCTATCTCAGTCATTGTGACGACCTGATGTCGACAATCAGTCAAAACGGCGGGCTACGCTCACGTGACCTCGACAGGCCAGAATCAGGCCCACAGGAGATGTGGCAATGGCATGATGGCAAAGCAGCTCTGGAGTATCTGTGGCGCACCGGCCAACTTTGCATCAAGCAACGAGAAGGGTTTCAGAAGGTCTATGATCTTGCCGAACGGGGCATACCTGCCGAGCATTTTAATTGTGAAGTCAGCCATGAAGAGTTCGTTGATTGGGCTTGCCATTCAGCACTGCAGCGACTTGGCTTTGGCGCAGCTGCAGAAATATCCCGCTATTGGGATTTGGTGTCCATTGCCGAAACACGCGAATGGCTAGAGCGCCAAATCGGCGGCGATGGCGGCGGCAATAAGCCAGTCCGGACTGTTCGGGTTGAAGGCAGACAAAAGGACCACAAGGAGTTGTATGCCCGTGCCGACATAAACGAACTGTTGCAAGATTTGCCGGATAGTCCCCCTCGGATGCGCGCCCTTTCCCCTTTTGATCCGGTCATTCGCAACCGCAACCGGTTGGAATGGCTGTTCGGATTTAAATACCGCATCGAAATTTACGTGCCAGAGGAAAAGCGCCGTTGGGGGTATTATGTTTTCCCTCTGCTTGAGGGCGATAAAATCATCGGCCGCATCGATATGCGGGCCAAGCGCAAGGAAGACATCCTGGAGATCAAATCCCTCTGGCTGGAACCACGAGTAAAGATGAGCAATGCCCGTGCTGACAGGTTGCAATCGGAACTGATTCGTCAAGCGCGCTTGGGGGGTGTTAAAAAGGTCGTCTGGTTAGATGGAGCGCTGAAGAGCTAAGTACTATTTCCAGGAGCGGCGCGGACCGGTATCGATGTGAATATGACCACCACGTCGGGCCGAATAGAGCTTGTGTCCGCCAACCTCTCTTTGTCTTTTCACGTAGCGGTATACAGCTGACATATTGGCGCCACGTACTTTGAAATCAACAGCGCGACAGGTCTTGTGATAGGAGCGACTTGCCCCACCAACGCGCCAATTGTGCCAAGGGCTGCGCCAGGTGGAAAACACATGCACATCACCATAGCGATAAGCGACACGGCGCAGAACACGCTTCAGTTTCCAGGGCACGCACCACGACGCCTTGGAGTATTTGACTTCACCCTTACCGCCTATCCGATACAGGCCAGGCAGGCTGGAACAGGCTGTCAACGTCAGGGATAGGGCCAATAAAATGGCGATTTGGCGAAGACTACGAGACACGATCTGTCACACCAGATTGTTAAACACGGTAAACAGTTTGAAAAAAGAATGCTTAAAATTGGTGATGAAACTTGGTTAACTGGCCTATTACTGACAAACACTGATTGAAACTGCGGGGAGGAAACTATGTTTGAGCAGATAAATTGGATTGGCGTTGCGGTCGCGACAATTGCATCGATGGCAATTGGCGCGGCCTGGTATTCGGCTCTTGCTAAGCAATGGATCGAAGCCTGCGGCTTTACGGAAGAGCAGATCAGGTCTGTTGAAGCCAATGACACGCCGATTATCTATGTGATTGCCGCCACCTGCCATCTGGTTATGGCGATCATTCTCAGCGGTGTGCTGTTTCACGTCGCAGGTGCGGAAATAAACCTGAGCGATGGTCTGCTGACAGCCATTTTGATCTGGATCGGATTTGTTTTGACAACAATGACGGTCAACCATCGGTTCCAATTCAAACCCTGGTCGCTGACCATCATCGATTCTGGCCATTATCTGGCGGTTCTGTTGGCACAGGGGCTAATACTGAGTTGGTTTGGCTTTTAAAAAATCGCCAAAAACGGGTAGGGCACAACAAATTGCTGGTAGGCCAGGATGCGGTCATGGCCACCTCAAGTCTAATGGACGACGCCTCTTACCCGGGCTAAGACAGATCGCACAAAGTGGCCAATGGCGGGGTGCGCCATCGCGCTGCAGTTAGATTTCGGAGATTCAAATGGACGATAAAACCTATCCTGTCTCGGCAGAGGCCGCAAAGCACGCGCATATCGACAAGGCTGCTTATGATTCCATGTATGCCAGCAGTGTCGCGGACCCCGACGCTTTCTGGATGGAAGAAGGTAAACGCATTGACTGGATCAAGCCTTATACCAAGGCCGGCAACTGGACATATGAATATCCTGACGTATCGATCAAATGGTTCGAAGACGGCACACTAAACGTTTCCGCCAATTGTATTGATCGTCATTTGGCAACTCGCGGTGATCAGGTCGCGATTATCTGGGAAGGTGACGACCCTAACGAAGACATGAAAGTTACCTATAAGGAACTTCATGGTCATGTTTGCCGTCTAGCCAATGCAATGAAGGCCAATGGCGTGAAAAAGGGCGATCGGGTCACGCTTTACATGCCGATGATTCCCGAAGCTGCCTATGCCATGCTGGCCTGTACGCGAATTGGTGCGGTGCACTCCATCGTCTTTGGCGGATTCTCGCCAGATGCCCTGGCAGGCCGAATTGTCGACTGTCAGTCTGACTTTGTCATCACGGCCGATGAAGGTTTGCGTGGTGCCAAGCCAGTCCCATTGAAGGCCAATGTCGACAGCGCCGTTGAGATCGCTGAATCCAAAGGCATGTCGGTCAAATCTGTATTGGTGGTGGCCCGGACCAAGGCTGATGTTAATTGGGTCGCGGGACGCGACATCTGGTATCATGAAGCGGTGGCGGATGTTTCTGATGACTGTCCGCCCGAAGAAATGAATGCGGAAGATCCGCTGTTTATTCTCTATACGTCGGGATCAACCGGCACACCAAAAGGCGTCCTGCACACCACTGGTGGTTATCTGGTCTGGGCGTCATTTACCCACCAGAATGTTTTCGATTATCACGATGGAGACATCTATTGGTGCACGGCTGATGTCGGCTGGGTCACAGGCCATTCTTATATTGTCTATGGCCCACTGGCCAATGGCGCTACCACGCTGATGTTTGAAGGCATTCCTTCCTATCCGGACAATTCACGCTTCTGGCAGGTCTGCGATAAACACCAGGTCAATATCTTCTACACCGCGCCAACTGCGATCCGCGCTCTGATGCAGACTGGCGAAGAGCTGGTCAAAAAGACATCTCGTTCGAGCTTGCGCCTGCTCGGATCGGTTGGTGAGCCGATCAATCCAGAGGCCTGGGAATGGTATCATAATGTGGTTGGTGACGGTCGTTGCCCGATTGTCGATACCTGGTGGCAGACCGAAACCGGCGGCATCTTGATTTCACCCCTGCCCGGCGCAACGGACCTCAAACCCGGTTCTGCAACCAAGCCGCTGCCCGGTGTTCAGCCGCTTTTGGTGGACAATGATGGTAGCCCGCTGGACGGCGCTGTTGAGGGCAATCTGTGTATTACCCATTCTTGGCCGGGTCAGATGCGCACCGTTTATGGCGATCACGAGCGCTTTGTGCAGACCTATTTCTCCACCTATAAGGGTCGCTATTTCACCGGTGACGGCTGTCGCCGTGATGAAGACGGATATTACTGGATCACCGGTCGCGTGGATGATGTGATCAACATTTCCGGCCACCGCATGGGAACAGCTGAAGTTGAATCGGCACTGGTGGCCCATGACACCGTGTCAGAGGCGGCGGTTGTCGGTTATCCGCACGACATCAAGGGCCAGGGCATCTATTGCTATGTCACCTTGATGGCTGGTGTTGAAGGCGACGATGAGCTGCGCAAGACGCTTGTAAAGCAGGTGCGCTCTGAAATCGGACCGATTGCTTCGCCCGACAAGATTCAGTTTTCTCCTGGCCTGCCTAAAACCCGTTCGGGCAAGATCATGCGCCGCATTTTGCGAAAGATTGCTGAAGACGATTTTGGTTCTCTGGGAGATACTTCGACCCTTGCTGATCCAGCGGTGGTGGATGATCTGATTGCCAACCGGCAAAATCGTAAAGGCTAGATCGAGCAATCGGGGGCGGCTATTTGTCGGCGTGATGCCGTGTCGCCGCGTCGCCCCTTTGGCTCGCTACCCTTTGCGGAATTGTGCTGTTCGGTGTAAGGGCGTGTTGATATTTTCGCCCGTTCAGGCAAATGGCCGAGCAGATTAAGTGCAGACAGTTTCCACCAAAGACAAATCTCAAACGGTCCTGTGGCCAAATGCTGGCACACTTGCGTTATTTTGGTTGGGCGCAATTGTGGTCGCATTGCTGATTTTTAGGTCATCAGCGCAAATCGACATATTCTTCAGCAACCTCTTCTTTACGCCAATCGACTGCTCAATTGTAGCGGAAGGTGTTCGGTGCGGCGATTTTGTTTGGCAACACGATACAACGTTGATCCTAATTCGCTGGATTGGGCATGAAATCCCTCTCTATTTGATGGGTGCAGTCTGTCTGCACATGACTTGGTTGATGATGTTCAACCCCAACAAGACTTTAGCTGACATATATCCTCCCCTGGTTGCGATCATCACCGGATTGGTGGGGCCGCTTCTCGTGGTTAACTTGATGTTGAAAGAGTATTGGGGCCGCCCGCGGCCGGTGCAGACTTTGTTCTTTGGCGGGGACAACCCGTATATTGTGCCCGGCGATATCAGCAACTTTTGCCAATCCAACTGCTCATTTGTTTCAGGAGAAGCTGCGGCGGCATTCTGGATGCTGGCTTTGATGTTCTATTTTGCAGGTCGAAACCGTAAGCGCTTTTTGATTGTTGCCACCGTTCTGGCAGCAGCAATATCGTTTTTAAGAGTAATCTTTGGCCGCCACTACATTTCTGACGTAGTGACAGCCGGACTGATCTCTATTTTTCTGATCGCCTTTGCGGTGTGGCTTTTGCAAACCCCTATTGTAAGGCGTTGTCTGGCCGCGATGTTGAAATTCTCCAACACCTATGCTTTTGGGCGCCATAAATTGAGAAATTGACACAAGCCGGTCTATTTGGTGCTTGTGCCTTCAGGCAGTGCCACTAAAGTGCGCCGCAAATGGCGCAATGCGGTGCTGCCAAAACCTCACAAAGTGGAATCAGTGCAAATGTCAAAAATAAAAAAGGGCGATGTGAAAAAGGTTGTGCTGGCCTATTCCGGTGGCCTTGATACCTCAATTATCCTGAAATGGCTGCAGACCGAATATGATGCGGAAGTGGTAACCTTCACCGCTGATCTCGGGCAGAGCGAAATTGCCGATGGTGCCGAATTGGAAGAGGCACGCCGCAAGGCTGAAAATCTCGGAATCCAAGAAATTTTCATTGAGGATGTACGCGAAGAATTTATCCGCGATTATGTTTTCCCAATGTTTCGAGCCAATGCGACCTATGAAGGTGTCTATTTGCTCGGCACATCGATTGCCCGTCCGCTCATCTCCAAGCGTTTGGTTGAAATTGCCCGCGAAACTGGTGCTGATGCAATTGCCCATGGCGCCACAGGTAAAGGCAATGACCAGGTGCGTTTCGAGCTTGCTGCATACGCGCTGGACCCGGATATCAAGGTGATTGCGCCGTGGCGGGAATGGGAATTCAGCTCACGTACTGACCTGATCAATTTCGCTGAAGCGAACCAGATCTTTGTATCGAAGGACAAACAGGGCGAAGCACCGTTTTCGGTTGATGCCAATCTGTTGCATTCCTCTTCTGAGGGTAAGGTCCTGGAAGACCCGGCGGTTGAGTCCCCCGAATATGTCTATATGCGTACGATTGATCCGCAGAACGCACCCGATCAGGCCACTGATATTGTTATTGGTTTTGAGCAGGGCGACCCCGTTTCGATCGATGGAGAGCGCATGGGTGCAGCCGACTTGTTCACCAAACTCAACAAACTTGGCCATGATAACGGCATTGGCCGCCTTGATCTGGTGGAAAATCGTTTTGTCGGCATGAAATCTCGCGGTGTTTATGAAACTCCGGGAGGTACGATCCTGCTGACTGCTCACCGGGCGATTGAGTCAATTACCCTGGACCGTGGCGCAGCCCATCTGAAAGACGAATTGATGCCGCGCTATGCGGAGCTGATTTACAACGGCTTTTGGTTCTCGCCGGAGCGGCATATGCTGCAGGCTGCGATTGATCATTCGCAGCAACATGTTGAGGGCGAGGTCAATCTCAAACTCTACAAGGGCAATGTGATAGTGACCGGACGTTCCAGCCCCAAATCGCTTTATTCAGAGGAGTTGGTGACATTTGAAGATGATGCTGGTGCTTATGATCAGGAAGATGCGCACGGCTTCATTCAACTGAACGCCCTGCGTCTGCGAACTCTGGCGGCCCGCGATCGTAAATAAGAGGCAACTATTGAGAGACGGGATCGGCTGATTTTGCCGGTCCCATCCAGCGGCCAGCGCGGTGACCGGCCAGCAGCCAATGGGCAAGGCCACCGACAAACCCTGCGGCAAGGGCAGCAATCCAGACTTCCTGGTGAGTATAGGGCATATCGATCGCAGGTCCGGTCATCACCATATAGACCAGTGCGAAGCTGCCTCCGATCAGCAAATTGGCAATCAGTCCGCTCAATCTGGCTGGTTCGGCCACCAGCACAAAAAGAATAAATGGCACAAACAGCGCTCGGGCGATTTCAAACCAAACGGCGAGAGCAAATCCAATTGTGCCAACGGCCACTTGAGGGTCATGTCGCAACCATTCTGTGTCCCCACCCAAAAACAATGCGAAACTGACAAAGACGGCAGCAGCAAGGCTGGACAGGATGAACGACAGAGCCAGTGCTATCGTTCGTATTAATGCCAGA
>JBDVMU010000001.1:0-6883 GCA_039969995.1 Rhizobiaceae bacterium | reverse complement strand
GAAGGCGACGACGGTCCGGTCTTGTCACCTTGGTATCCGCATCCAGAATCGGGTGGGCAGACCAGATCATGGGTTCCCCTGACCAAAGGGCAGGTGGTCGGGGTTATGCATCCCCATGGCGATCAGCGTCAGGGCGTGATGTTCCGGGCCGGGTTTTCAGGGCAGGCGCAACCGCCAAGCGTGGATCTCGCCGCTAATATTTTGAAGGCCTTCGGCATCACCCTCACCATGAAAGACGGGAAAGTCACGCTTGAAGGCGACTTCGAGGTGAAGGGCAACGTCCGCCTGGTCGGAAATGTCGACTTTGAGGCCGGACATCTCCTGCACAACGGCACGAATGTCGGTGACACCCATGTCCATAGCGGTGTTGTCCCAGGCGCTGCCGATACCAAAGAACCGCACTAGGGAGCTTCCCATGGATAAGAAAACCTATTTGGTCGAGCCGGGCTTTGATGTTGTCAACGGTATGCCAGTCCCGCAAAATCGGCGGGTCAAGCTAACCAATGGCGAGGCCATGTTTGATCTAGGCCTTGGCCGAATTCGGCCTTTGGAGCGCAAGCGCGCGCCAAAGAACCCCGAGCCTGACGGCGAAGAGCCGGAGATTTGAGGCTTGGCCGGCATCGATCGAACCACGTTCAAGGTCATAGATAATCTGACCTCAACGCTTCAAAGCGTGGAAGTGATCCTCTCTACCCGGATTGCCTCAAGAGTCATGCGCCGTGAGTTCGGTGGAGGCACCGTGGAGCTGTTGGGCCGTGCGATCACGCCGGCGTTGCTGACAGCGTTTGTTCAGTTGGTGGGTGTGGCGATTGACTTGTGGGAGCCGCGCCTGAATGTGCGCCGCATTTCTCTCAGCGGAACAATTGATGAAGTGCGGGCCGGGAAGGCCGGTTTCGTGTTTGAGGCGGACTATCGGCCGAAGGGGCATCTCGGTGACCTGACGGTCGAGCGGGTTCTGTCGTTTTCCTACAACTTCACAACCGGCGGTGCTGCGGTTCTCTAGGAGATGTCTGTGATCGATCTCAGTCAGTTACCGAATCCGGAGGTAATCGAAACTCTGGATTACGAGACCATTGTGTCTGATCTAAAGTCGGATCTGAAGATAAGACTACAAGCACTTGATATTAATTGGGATGTTGATGGTCTAGAGACGGACCCTGCGGTGATCCTTCTGGAAACTGCGGCCTATCGCGAATTGCTGCTACGCAATCGGATCAACGTTGTTGCTCGAGACCAGATCCTTGCCTTTGCATCTGGCAATGGCCTGGATCATCTGGGCAGCTTTTATGGCTTAAGCCGGATCCAGGACGAAGACGACACCAGGTTTCAGGAGCGGATTCAGCTGGCAATTGTCGGGCGCTCCCCTGGAGGGACTGAAGACCGCTTTCGAGGCATTTGCCTTGGCGCGTCTCTAGTAGTTCGTGATGTCGCCATTTGGACAGAGGGCAGAGATCCAACGATACATGTTGGTGTGCTTTCCACTGACATTGGCGGGGCAGCGGATGCGCCTTTGCTGGCGACTGTCACTGAAGCCCTTGAGGCTTCCTCCGTGCGGTTGGTGTCCGACCATTATGAAGTGACGTCAGCGGTGCGCAGGACCGTCGACGTTACGCTTGAAATCCGGATCTCGCCAACGGCGTCATCGAGCCTGCTGGCCGAACTCGCAGGCCATATCGTTGAAGCACGGGAACAGGAAAACTTGCTCGGGCTCGACCTGACGCGCGCTTGGCTTTCGAAAACGGCCATGGTGTCGGGTGTCACCAACGTGACTGTTGTTTTTCCTGCAGCGGATGAAGTCGCCGGTTCAAATGAGGCCGTCGCGATCGGTAACGTGACAATTCTGGACGGCGGACGTGGCCGATGACCGATCAGCTTTTGCCGACCAATGCCACTTCATTGGAAACGGCGGTCGAGGCAGCATGTGATCCGACCAGCCGGGTGACGCCCGGGATTGCGGTGATCTCGGGCTGGAAGCACTCCCTCAGGCCGCCGGATCTGCTGCCGTTTCTTGTTCATGAATACGGCTTGGATATCCTGCTGCCGTACTTGGACAATCTGTCCGATATTTTGAACCAGGGCCTGCCATGGTCCCGCGCCCGGGGCACGCATGATGCGGTGGATCAGGGCCTCGCTATGGCGGGCTATTCAGGTCTCCTGGTCGATCCGCCGGCGCGGCGTCTTGCTTGGGCAGAATTCCAAATCCTTCTGGATCGTGTGCGAGATGTTGCTGCTGATCTCGATCGGATTTCTGGCCTTGTGGGTCTAAGTGTTCCAGTGCGTTCCACCTTTCGGCGCGGGGTTCACGGTTATGATTTTGCTGCGGCCGAGACTGGATACACGCGCCTTGGCGACTGCATTGTGGGTGATGATAGCGGGGTGCATCTCAAGCAAGGTGCGCTCAAATGGTCGTTTGGACGAAACTATCAGGTTGAGCACACGCTAACCGAAGCTGACTTAAGCGCACTTGGTATCTGGATACCTGACGTTGCGAGCGAGCAATGGGTGGACATGGATTTTCCATGGAGCACGGCTGACCTCAAGTGGAGCGAAGATGTTGAATTGGCGCGGCGGGTTTCCTTCGGGGCTGCGCT
This sequence comes from Rhizobiaceae bacterium, assembly GCA_039969995.1. Taxonomy (GTDB): domain Bacteria; phylum Pseudomonadota; class Alphaproteobacteria; order Rhizobiales; family Rhizobiaceae; genus Pseudahrensia. The sequence goes on along the minus strand of JBDVMU010000001.1, from coordinate 4,292 downwards.
TGCGGAAATGACGTGCTGGCTCCGTTTTGCCGATAGCGAGGGTGCAACCATCGGCTACCGCCTCGCAGCTTGCCGGGGCGTGGCGGTTGGGCTGAATGGCTATGGATTTGGTTCTGACTTTTATACGCCCAGCCTGACCAGCCCGATTGGGGTTCATGTCTTTGCCCGAACAGGTTGGGGTGATGGTTTCGGCCAAGAGGCGTCAAGTGTCTCAGTTATTTTCGGAGCGGATGTTGCAGACCCATCGCGGCCAGGGGCGCTCTGGTTAGATCCGGCCGGCCTCTCTGGCGGCACAGAAGTCGCCAGCTATCCAATTTCAATTGTGTTCGGCGAGACAATTCGTGAGCACGTCCAGTTTCTAATGAGGTTCTAGAATGGCCTTTGAACATCTATCCGGCCTGCCTGCGATCTACGATCGGACGCCAAGCGCACCAGAGAACCGCACTGGCATGTTGTTTGCCGAAGGCCGTTTTCTTCAAGGGGCTGATCTCAATGAATTGCAGGGTTTGTTTGGGCGCAAAACAGCTGCCCTTGGCAACATGGTCGCGGCAAACGGAAACCGTATTTCGGGCGCGGAAATCACCGTTGCGCTCGACATTGATGCCGATAGTCCAGAGGTCTCTCCTACGACGGCAAGTATCATTTTGGCTGCTGGGCAGATTTATGTCGGCGGTAATGTTCTTGCCGTTGAGCCTGCTCAATTCGATCTGGTGTCGATTGCTGGCGATGTGATTGTCGGCGTGCGTAAGGTGATCGACTACATCGATTCAGATGCGGATGAGACTTTGCTTGGTCTGCACGCTGGGGCAGCTTCGGAATTGGAGCCCGGCGCGGTACGTACAGAGGAAAAACTCGCCTGGGCCATTTTGAATGATGGCGGCAGTGGTGAATTCAGCCAGGTTTACCAGGTCAGCAACGGAACCGTTGTTGATCAGACCCCGCCGCCAGCGCTTGAAGGCATCCTCGAAACGCTGTCGCTCTATGATCGCTCTCGCGGCAACTATATTGTCGCCGGAAGCCAAGTCTCAGCGCTTGGCGAGGATGGCGATGGCAACCAAGTCTATTCCATTGCAGCTGGCTCAGCCAATGTGCTCGGCTTTCGCAAAACCCGTGAAACTGCATTCACGTTCCGCCAGTCTCAGAACCCTGAACTGGAGCTTGTTTCTGCAGAAGTGCACACATATTCGAGTGATGGTGGGTCTGCTGTTGTAACGGTCACAAGGCCTCCGATTGATGCGGTTATTTCTGCTGTCGTTACAAAACGCGTCACCGAAAACGTGGTGCGTGGGTCCGTTCCCAACGGAATGGACGAACTCCAGCATGCGTCGGTCATTGCGATTGAAAGTGTTACGCAGGGTGCGACCACTTTTGATCCTGCGACCTATGAGAAGTCCGGCGACAATATTTCGTGGGCTGCCGGCGGCGCTGAGCCAGATGATGGTTCGACCTATTCGCTCACCTACACCTATTTTGCGCCGGCCGATTCCATTGCATTCGACAACAGTACAATCACGCTAACGGGCGGGGAAGACGGCGAGGCGGTCCTGGCGACATATCAGTCGCGCATTCCTCGAAAGGATATCCTGTGTCTGGACGCAAATGGTGTTCCCCAGATTGTCGAGGGGGTGTCTGCACGCAAGGGGGCGCCGCCACCACCCGAGCCTAGCGGCCACCTGAAACTGGCGGAGGTGCATCATGATTGGTTCGGTGCGCCTTCGATCGTAAACAATGGCGTTCGCGTTCTGACCTATGACTACATCAGCGACATGTTCGCCTTGTTGCTGAAGGTTGCAGATCAATCCAACAGGACCGCCTTGCAGCAATCAGTGCCCGATGCAGCCGCTGTTTCAGCTGATGGTTGGTTTACCGATAGCTTTCTTGATGACAGCTACCGCGACGATGGCGTTGCCCAAAGTGCGGCAATCATTCAAGGGACTTTGCAGTTGCCGGTTGTCCAAGTGTTTGTGGAGCAGTTCGGCGGCTTCGAAATGCTCGATTACGTCGAAGAGGTGATCATCAGCCAGCCACTGGCGACGAGTGAAATGAAGGTCAACCCTTATGCCAACTACAACCCCATGCCGGGGGATTTGAAACTCAATCCGAATGCGGACTTTTGGACTGAAACGCAGACGGCATGGACCTCGCCAATCACTCGCGAGTTTACGGCCGCGCCAGACCAGTCTCCGGAAAGCACCACGATTACGGAAGAAGTGAGCCAATCAACGCAAGAAGCAGCGTTCTTGCGGCAATTGGATGTTGATTTCGCTTTGTCCGGCTTTGGCGTGAATGAAGAGTTGGAAAGCCTGATTTTCGCAGGCAGCGACGTCACACCGGCACCAGCGCTGGTCGCAGACGCAAACGGCCAGATTTCTGGAACGATTACAATCCCGGCCGACGTGCCGACCGGTAGCCACACAGTTGATGCGCTTGGTGCTGCTGGCAGCTTCGCTCGCGCGACCTTTGTTGGCGAGGGCGAAATCACCACGGAAGTCATGCGCCGGGTGACCCTGGTCACCGTCACCGCCCCGGATCCGGTGACGATCGTGAATGTGACGAACGTGACAAATGTCACGAATGTCACCAATACGGTGGTGACACAAAACTCAAACGCAGGCGAAGGGAATGGTAGCCAGGGCAGTGGCCCAAGCAGCGATCCACTTGCCTGGACGTTTGTTCCACCACAAGACGGCTTTAACTGCGGCATCAACTTTGAAATTGCTGTTGTCGGCGAGCAATCCAATGGACTGCGGGTTCAGCTGGCCACGACCTTGAATGGTTATCCGACGAACGAAGTGCTGGCCGATTGCTACGTCTCGATGATTGGGGTGGCGCCTGGCGATACGATCCAGGCACGTTGGGATGCGCCTGTGTTCACGTCTGCGTCGCTTAAATACTGCGTCGTCATCATGACCGATGATGCAGACCATGCGATCAAGATAGCCACCTTGGGAGAGGTGGTGCCTGAGACCCAGCAACGGGTTGCGTCGCAGCCCTATACGGCTGGCGATCTGTTTTCTGGATCAAACCGGACCACTTGGGTCGCGCATCCTGATAGCGACCCCAAGATCGAAGTGGTCGCGGCCAAGTTCACGCAAACTGAAAAGTCAGTCGTGCTGTTTGAGGGCAGCGTTCAGGCAATCACGGATCTGATCGTCCGTGGCGCCGTTGAACTACAGACCACGGAGGTCGGGTTCCACTATGAACTGGAGCGGGAAGATGGTCAGCGCATTCCACTTGCGCCGGGCCAATCTCTCGAGTTCTCCGAGTATGTTTCGGAGACCATAAAACTTCATGCGATTTTGTCAGGGACGCAGTGGATGTCGCCCATGCTTTATCCGGGCACGACCCTTGTTGGTGGGCAACTGCAGGCGGTTGCGGAGTACGTCTCCAAGGTGTTCCCGATCGAAGGGGATAACTTTTTCCGGACGCTTTATGACCGGCAGCTTCCGGCCGGTGCGACTGTTTCCGTTGATGTGGATGCTGCAGACGGCAACTGGAATGCGGTTCCAGTCGTCTCCAATCGATCACTGTCCGGTGGCTGGATTGAACCCAAGCATCAACTTGATTTCGCGGCACCTAATGGCGGACGGGTGAAGCTGACGTTGACCGGTACGCCGGCCGCCCGTCCGTCCATCGCACGCTTGCGCGCTTACAGCTATTAAGAGGGAAGACCAATGGCAACGGACGCCCGCACCAGCGAGTTCAATATCGAGAAACCGCACATTGACAACACGGTGGCGGAAGATCTCGCCAGGTTGATCACGGCGCTCGACAAGATCGATGCCTATCTAAAGGCAAATGCAGATGCGATTGCTGGAAAGTCCGATGCCGGGCATATCCACGATCTTGAGGCTGTGTCAGGCTTGCCCGCCCAACTTGCCGAGATCACCGCAAGCATAAGTGAGCATAATCACGCTCTTTCCGGTCTTTCGGATGTCGATGCGGCGGGCCTGAGCGAAGGCATGGTGCTGCAGTACCTTGCCGGCAAGTTCAAAGCGGTCACGGCCAGGGCTGAGTACTTCGCAATCACAGCGATTGCGGGACTGGCGGCAAATAACGTCCAGGATGCCTTGCAGGAAATTGCAGCGGCGGCCTCTGGTGCAGTCACGCAAGCCGATATCGATGCGGGGATCGAAAGTGTTCTCAATGCTCCGCCGTCTACGCTTGATACGCTCAATGAGCTGGCAGCTGCTTTGGGCGATGATCCGAATTTTGCCACGACGATGACGACCGCATTGGCAGGAAAGGCTTCGGCTTCGGATATCACCAGCTTGCAAAATGCTCTCAATGGC